>JAPHQV010000024.1 GCA_026197075.1 Gammaproteobacteria bacterium
GGGACTCGCTGTGAATACATCCCTGTACGCTCGACGGCCGCGTCCATGCGGCCGACGGTCCCGGCACAGGATGCCGGACTGCCTGCCGACGCCTATGTAGTGAACCAAACTATCGAATTGTACCCGTCTGAACTTTTCTTCAGGGTTACCACCAAGTACGCGTATCTGCGGGTTCATGGATGGGACCGTAGGCCGCAAGGGTGAGGCGGAAATAGCCCGATGTCCAGTGGACATCGGGCCCGCCGAACGGGTTCGCATGGTATTCGCGAACCCTGGATCTGCGCAGCAGACGGCCTCCGAGCGTACAGGGATGTATTCACAGCGAGTCCCGGGCATGCCCCGCACAGACACGCGTACACCCCAATCAAAGCCACCTATCAACGTGCGCTGTGCAGCTGATGCATGGCGCGCTCCACTTCACCGGCGAGCAACAGTGGTACCACGCCCAGGGCCGTGTCGATGGACTGCTCGATCAGCCCCTCGTCTTCCCGGGAGGCCTTGCGCAGCACATAGTCCACCACATCGTCGCGGTGGCCCGGATGGCCGATGCCGATGCGCAGGCGCAGGAAGCCATTACCGCCCAGCGCACTGATGATATCGCGCAGGCCATTGTGACCACCGTGGCCACCGCCCTTCTTCAGGCGCGCCGTACCCGGCGGCAGGTCCAGTTCGTCATGCACCACCAGGATGGATTCGGGTGGAATACGGTAAAACTTTGCCAGCGCCGACACCGCCTGGCCGCTGCGGTTCATGTAGGTCAGCGGTTTCAGCAGGCGGCAATCCAGCCCGTCCTGTTCCATGCGGGCCGTTTCCCCATGGAAACGGTTTTCGTGCCGCAGGCTGTCACCACGCTGCCGCGCCAGGGCATCCACAAACCAGAACCCGGCATTATGCCGGGTCCGGTCGTACTCGGGACCCGGATTACCGAGCCCCACGATGAGCTGGATGGATGCCACGGGCGCGTCGCGCCGGGGCGCTTAGGCGCCGCCTTCCTCGGCTTCGCCTTCCGTCTCGCCCTCGACTTCTTCACCACCACCCTTCTTGGCGTGAATGGTCACCACCGCCAGGTCATGGTCCTCACCACGGGCCAGTTCCAGCAGGCTGGTGCCGGCCGGCAGCTGCAGATCGGACAGGTGGAGGGAATCACCCACGTTCAGGTTGGCGATGTCCACCTCGATGAACTCGGGCAGATCCTTCGGCAGGCAGGAGATCTCCACCTCGATGACCTCATGGCTGACCATGCCGCCGGCCTTCACGCCCACGCAGATTTCTTCATTGATGAAATGCAGCGGTACGTGCACATGCACGGGCTTGTTCATGTCGACGCGCTGCAGGTCCATGTGCACGATGTAGGACTTGAAAGGATGGCGCTGCAGATCGCGCAACACCGCCTGAGTGGACTTGCCATCCAGGTTCACGGTGATGATCTGCGAGTAGAAGGCCTCGTTTTCCAGGTGCTTCAGCACCTGGTTCTGGGTCATGGAAATGGCCTCGGGTGCCTGGTCCAGGCCATAGACAATGGCCGGAACCCGGCCGGCGCGACGCAGGCGGCGGCTCGCACCTTTGCCCATGTCCTCGCGCTTTTCGGCGTTCAGTTGAAAATCGGTACTCATGTTGCTCTCCTGAAAAAATCACCAATCCGGTCCGCGGTCAGGGTGTCATCCCGTTGCGGGACCGTAGGCCGCATGGACGCGGCCTACGAGCCTACAGGGATGTATTCACGGCGAGTCCCGAAACGGGATGACGCCCTGACTGCGCACTTGCTTGGCGACCGCCTCACCCGCGACCAGGTTCGGCGTCTTGTTGACGGCGTATGCCGCAAATCGGATTCATGTCCCGCGGGACATCAATCCATAAACAGTGAACTTACGGATTCCTCGTTATGCACCCGACGCATGGTCTCGGCGAGCATCTCCGCGATGCTCAGCTGGCGGATGCGATCACATTCCAGCGCCGCCGGGCGCAGGGGAATGGTGTCGGTCACCACCAGTTCGTCCAGTTCGGAACTGGAAATATTATCGATGGCCGGCCCCGACAGCACCGGGTGGGTACAGTAGGCCACCACGCGCCGTGCACCATGTTCCTTGAGGGCCTTGGCGGCCTTGCACAGGGTGCCGGCGGTATCCACCAGGTCATCGATCAGCACACAGGTGCGGTCTTCCACCTCGCCGATGATGTGCATCACCTGCGAGACATTGGCCCGCGGGCGGCGCTTGTCGATAATCGCCAGGTCCGCGTCGTCGAGTCGCTTGGCCAGGGCCCGGGCGCGCACCACGCCACCCACGTCCGGTGACACCACCACCAGGTCGGAATACTTCTGCCGCCATACATCACCGAGCAGGATCGGCGAGGCGTATACGTTGTCCACGGGCACGTCGAAAAAGCCCTGGATCTGGTCGGCGTGCAGGTCCACCGTCAATACCCGGTTGGCACCCACCCGGCAGATCATGTCCGCCACGACCCGGGCGGTGATTGGCACTCGCGCCGAACGCGGCCGCCGATCCTGGCGGGCATACCCGAAGTAGGGTATCACCGTGGTGATGCGAGCCGCGGAGGCGCGCCGCAGGGCATCCACCATCACCAGCAATTCCATCAGGTTGTCATTGGCCGGAGAGCAGGTCGGCTGGACGATGAAAACGTCCTTGCCGCGCACGTGCTCCTCGATCTCCACGAAGATCTCGCCATCACTGAACTGGTCGACACTGGCCTTGCCCAGGTGCAGATGCAGGTGGTTGACGATATCCTGCGCCAGCCGGGGATTCGCGTTGCCGGTGAATACCATCATACGGCTGTCGGATTCAGGCACGGAACATCTCTCCCCGGTATCGATCGTTCAACTTCAGCACCCCGCGTCGCACGCGTGGTGCTTTCAATGTTTGGCTGGGCCGCCAGGATTACTCGGGCTGCGCCCTCGCCCCTCCGGGGCTACAAAAATTTGGCTGGGCCGCCAGGATTCGAACCTGGGTATGCGGGGATCAAAACCCCGTGCCTTACCGCTTGGCGACGGCCCAAGAAAATGCAGCGCGCCTCAGGCGCCTTGCGCCAACCGCGCCAGCAGTGGCGATCGGTTGCAACCCCTGGCGATGAAACGCTTCCAGTCCGGCGGCAATTGCGCGTCCAACGCGCGCGCCGCGGCGGCGTCGGCCAGGGGCAGAAACACGCAGGCACCCGTGCCGGTCATCCGCGCCGGTCCCTGTTCCCGCAGGCGGGTCAGGGCCGCATCCACGGCGGGAAAGCGGCGGCGCACCACCGGCTCGCAGTCGTTATGGACAGCGCCCGAAAGAAAGTCGGCTATTGTGATAGGAGGGGTATCCCGTGTCAATTCCGGTTCGGAAAAAATGGCGGCGGTTGATACGCTTACCGACGGCACCACCACCAGGTACCAGGGCTCTGGCGGGGTGGCCGGGGTGAGCCGCTCCCCCACCCCTTCCGCCCAGGCGGCAAAACCCCGAACGAAGACAGGGACATCGGCCCCCAGGCGCAGGCCCAGGGCGGCCAGCTGGTCCGTATTCAGCCCGGTTTCCCAGATTCGGTTCAACGCCACCAGCACGGTGGCCGCGTCGGAGCTGCCACCCCCAAGCCCGCCACCCATGGGCAGGCGCTTGTCCAGGTCAATGACCACGCCGGCACGCACCCCGGTGTGCTCCACCAACAGGCGCGCGGCACGCAGGCACAGGTCCTGGTCCGCGGACACCCCGGGCAGTGGCCGCAGCAGCTCGATATGGCCCGCCGGGGCCGGATGGAAGCGCAGCACATCGCCATGATCGAGGAACTGGAACAGGGTCTGCAGCTCGTGGTAGCCGTCCGGGCGCCGCCCGGTGATGTGCAGGAACAGGTTCAGCTTGGCGGGTGCCGGCCAGGGCCGCCCCTCGCGGGGCACCTCACTCATCCGCGGCCCCGGCCGGCGCCAGGCGTTGCCACTGGTCCACCACCAGCCGCAGGCGCAGGCCCGCATGCTCCAGTGCGATCCGGGTCGGCAGAGGCGGCACCGTGTCCTCGCCGTAGCCCTGGTAGTCCACCACCCAGCCGGCCTCCTCGAGCCGTGCCAGCCGCCCCTCCGCATCGAAGGCAAGCCGGGCCTGGTCCGGGCGACGCGGCACGCCCCGCACCCAGTGATCCAATCCTTCCAGGGGCAGACTCCAGCCCAGTTCCTGCTGCATCAGGGCCTGCGCGTCCGTAGCCCGGGTGATGTGCTCACCCTGCTGGAAGCGCACCCGCCCGCGCTCACCGTCCAGGCGAATGCCGCCCTGGCCGAAGGGACCGCTGATGCGGATCTGGTACGCATCGCCCTGTTGGCGCCAGTACAAACCGCCGTGCCAGCCCTCGTCCTCCATGCGCAGGGCTACCCGGCCCTGCAATTCCCAGTCCCGCCAGTCCAGCGCGGACCGGGCATGGGCGTGCCACTGCTCGGGGTAGCTGACCGTAAGGGGTGGCCGGCTGGCGCAGGCCGTCATCAACAGGAGGGCAAACCAGAACCCGGCACGCATCAGGGAAGCAGGCGTTCCAGGGTGTCACGCAGCACGGGATGGTCGGGATCGAGATCCCGACCTTCATCCCAGACACGGCGCGCCGCGTCCTGCTCACCCAGGGTCCAGAGCACCTCGCCCAGGTGCGCGGCGATTTCGGCATCCGGCTGCAAGGCGTAGGCTCGCTCCAGGTGCTCACGGGCCAGCTCCAGGTTACCGAGACGGAAATGCACCCAGCCGAGGCTGTCGATAATGGCCGGATCGTCGGGTACCAGGGCATGGGCGCGCTCGATATAGCCAAGCGCCTCCTGGTACCGGTCGGTGCGGTCCGCCAGGGTATAGCCAAGGGCATTGAGGGCGCGGGCATCCTCGGGGTTGCGTTCCAGGATACTGCGCAGGTCCGCCTCGGCGAGGTCGAGCCGATCGAGCCGCTCCGCCACCAGGGAACGGGCATAAAGCAGATCATCGTTGTCGGGATGCACCTGCAGGACCCGGTCATAGAGGGCCAGGGCCTCTTCATGCATGCCGGCCCGGGACAGGATCACCCCTTCCTCGAGGAACAACCGCAGCGCAGCGCCGGGATCCCGTGCGCGCAGGTCCTGCAGCCGGGCCCGCGCCTCCGCCACACGATCCAGCCGGCCTTCCAGGTGGGCCATGCGCAGCTGGACCTCCTGCCAATGCTGCGCGCCCGGCTCGACCCGGGAATACCAATCCAGCGCCAGTTCATATTCGGCGCGGGATTCCGCCAGCTGACCCAGGTAATAGTGGGCTTCCGCCAGATGGCTGCCCAGTTCCAGCAGACGCTGCAGGTAGCGTTCGGCGTCATCGTGCTGCTCCGCCTCCAGGGCCAGCAGCGCCAGGGGAAAGAGTACTTCCGGATTGTCCGGTTCCTGGCGGGCCAGGATCTGGAACTGCGCGCGGGCGGCCTCCACCTGTCCCAGCTCCACCAGCAGGCGCGCATGGGCCAGACGCAACTGGCTGTCGTCGGGTTGCTGCGCCACGACCGCCGCCAGTTCGTCCAGGGCCGCTTCAGGCTCGCCGACCTGTACCCGCACCCTGGCGCGCAACACATGCGCCTGGCTCAGGGTGGGGTCGAGGACCAGCGCCCGCTCCACCACCTCCAGCGCCAGCTCCCACTCCTGGTTGTGGGCCGCCAGCCGGGCATGGCCCAACTGGGCATGGGGGTTGCCGGCATGGCGGGCCGCCAGTCGGCCCATCAGGTCCAGGGCCGCAGCCTCGTCGGCCTCGCGGGCCAGCAGTCCGCTCAACTGCTCGAAGCTGCGCGGATCCTCGGCACCCCCCTGGGTGAGCAGGTAATCCAGCTGCTCCAGCGCCTCGTCGTGGGAACCCTCGCGCAGGGCCAGGGCGGCCAGCGCCTGGCGCGCCTCCAGGTTGCGGTCATCGAGGGCCACCCAGCGTCGGGCCGCCTGCAAGGCCGCCTGGGGCTGCTTGGCGAATACAGCCACGCGCAGCGCGCGCTCGGCAAGGCGTGGATCCTGCGTCTGGCCAGCCGCCTCCAGCAGGTGGCGAACGGCATCCTCCAACGCGCCACGCTGCCCGGCGATCTCCCCCAGCAGGATGTCGTAGAGCAGCACCTCGCTCAACTCCGCGTCCGCGGCCGGCGCGGGGGGCGGGGCCGGCTGGGCGGCGACAGGCTCCGCGGGCGGAGCAGGTGACGTCGGTTCGGGTCCCCGGGGAAGGGCGCAGGCTGTTAGCACTACCGCCAACAGGAGGGGCGGCAGCAGGCGCCCACCCGGCATGGCCAGGCGCTTATACAGGACAGACTTCTTGGATATAGGCATATTCATCATTGTGTCGACACCGGCCAACAGACCGGGAAACCAGGGCAAGGCGGGGCCTGGCCATCCCGCAGGGGGGATGCGACCCGACGCATCCATTGTAGGGCCAAGGCGGCACAAACTGGCACCACTATACGCAATTACGTGACATTACGCGCCTCGCGGCCAGCGCGATCCGGCTTGTATTCGCCCAGGGCATCCTTCAAAATTTCCCGTTGACTCCTCCAATCGCATCCCCTCATGCCCCTGATCGCGCTCGGCATCAATCATCGCACCGCCCCGGTGGAACTCCGTGAACGCGTGGTGTTCGCCCCGGAGCGGATGCAGGATGCCCTGCGCGAGCTGACCGGGCTGCCCGGCATCCAGGAGGCCGCCATCCTCTCCACCTGCAACCGCACCGAGCTGTACGTGGGCAGCGAGGAGGACGCGAGCGGGACCGTGATCCA
Organism: Gammaproteobacteria bacterium; assembly: GCA_026197075.1. Lineage (GTDB taxonomy): Bacteria > Pseudomonadota > Gammaproteobacteria > DSM-19610 > DSM-19610 > JAIVHA01. The sequence goes on from JAPHQV010000024.1 coordinate 6,712, forward strand.
CTGGCTGAGCCGCTTTCATCACCTGGATGAAGGCACGCTGCGGCCCTATCTCTATCACCTGCAGGACGCCGACACGGTGCGCCACATCCTGCGCGTCGCCTCCGGCCTGGATTCCATGATCCTCGGCGAGCCGCAGATCCTCGGCCAGATGAAATGCGCTTACCAGTGCGCCGCGCAGGCCGGCTGCGTGGACAGCCTGCTGAGCCGTCTGTTCCAGCATGCCTTCTCGGTGGCCAAGCAGGTGCGCACCGATACCGCCATCGGCGCCAGCCCGGTGTCGGTGGCCTTCGCCGCCGTGAGCCTGGCGCGGCAGATCTTCGGTGACCTGGCGCAACAGACCGCGCTGCTGATCGGCGCCGGGGAAACCGTGGAACTGGCCGCCCGCCACCTGCACGAACATGGCCTCGGACGCATGATCGTCGCCAACCGCACCGTGGAGCATGCCCATACTCTCGCCAGCCTGTTCAACGGCTATGGCATTGGCCTGGAGGAGATTCCCGCCCACCTGGCGGAGGCGGATATCGTCATCTCCTCCACCGCCAGCAGCACACCCATTCTCACCCTGCCCGCCGTGAAGCAGGCGCTGAAGGCGCGCAAGCATCGCCCCATCTTCATGGTGGACATTGCCGTACCGCGTGACATCGAGCCACGAATCGGCGAACTGGACGACATCTTCCTGTACACCGTCGACAACCTGCAGGAGGTGATCCAGGAGAACCTGAAATCCCGCCAGGCCGCCGCGCGCCAGGCGGAGGAGATGATCGATGTCCAGGTGAACCACTTCATCGCCTGGCAGCGCTCCCGGGACGCGGTCCCCGCCATCCGCCAGCTGCGGGAACAGGCGGAAAGCCAGCGTGACGAGGTGCTGCAGAAGGCGCGGCAGCAGCTGGCCAGTGGCAAGGACCCGGTGCAGGTGATGGAATACCTGGCCCACACCCTGACCAACAAGCTCATTCACCAGCCCAGCACCCACTTGCGCCAGGCCGGCAGCGACGGCCGTACCGACCTGCTCGAAGCCGCGCGCGAACTGCTGAACCTGCCCGAATCCGAATAACCCCGCCCCTGTCCATCGGGGCCCAGCCGGTAGTCACCCGCCATCGTGAAAGCATCCCTACTTCGCAAACTGGAAACCATTACCGAACGGGTCGAGGAACTCAGCGGCCTGCTGGCCGATCCCGAAACCCTGTCCAGCCAGGACCGTTACCGCACCCTGTCCCAGGAGTACGCCCAGCTGCAACCGGTGGTGGTGAGTTTCCAGGCCTGGCAGCAGGCGCGGAAGGACCAGGCCGCGGCGGAGGAGATGCGCCGCGACACCGACCCGGAACTGCGTGCCATGGCCGAGGAGGAACTTGCCGCCACCACGGAACGGCTCACGGCACTGGAACAGGAACTGCAGAAACAGCTGCTGCCCAGGGATCCCCGCGACAACAATAACGTGTTCCTGGAAATCCGCGCCGGCACCGGCGGCGACGAGGCCGCCATCTTCGCCGGTGACCTGTTCCGCATGTATTCCCGCTTCGCCGAACTGAAACGCTGGCAGGTGGAGGTACTGAGCGAGAGCCTGGGCGAACATGGTGGTTACAAGGAAATCATCGCGCGCATCATCGGCCAGGGGGTTTATGCCAATCTCAAGTTCGAGTCCGGTGCCCACCGGGTGCAGCGCGTACCGGAAACCGAATCCCAGGGCCGTATCCACACCTCCGCGGCCACCGTGGCCATCATGCCCGAGGCCGAGGAAATGGAGGCCATCGAGGTCAACCCCGCCGACCTGAAAGTGGACACCTACCGCGCCTCCGGCGCCGGCGGCCAGCACATCAACAAAACCGATTCCGCCATCCGCATCACCCACCTGCCCACGGGCATCGTCGTGGAATGCCAGGACGAGCGTTCCCAGCACAAGAACCGCGCCCGTGCCCTCTCCCTGCTGGCGGCGAAACTGCAATCCATGGAGGAAGACAAGCGCCACGCCGAGGAGTCCGCCACCCGCCGCAGCCTGGTGGGCAGCGGCGATCGCTCGGAGCGCATCCGCACCTATAATTTCCCGCAGGGAAGGCTCACCGACCACCGCATCAACCTCACCCTCTACAAGCTCGAGGACATCATGGCCGGCAACCTGGACCCGGTAATCCAGCCGCTCATCCACGAGTACCAGGCCGACCAGCTGGCGGCACTGGGAGGCTGAAGCCACCACCCGTAGGAGCGGCCTCTGGCCGCGAACCGGTGTACCAATGACGTTTCGCGGCTGGAGGCCGCTTCTACGCAGGATCGAGCCACGCAGGAACCGTACCCATGCAGCCAGGCACCCTCCAATCCCTCCTCGCCGCCGCCTCCGCGTCACTGGCGAGCACCAGCGACAGCCCGCGCCTGGACGCCGAACTGCTGCTGGCCCATGCCCTGGGCCAGGACCGCAGTTACCTGCGCGCCTGGCCGGAACGCGTGCCCGCGCCGGCACAGGCCGCCAGGTTCGCGTCGCTGCTGGCGCGCCGCCAGGCCGGTGAACCCGTTGCCCATCTCCTCGGCGTGCGCGAGTTCTGGTCCCTGGAGCTGCAGGTCACGCCGGATACCCTGATCCCGCGCCCGGAGACCGAGCTACTGGTGGAGCGCGCCCTGCTACACATCCCCGCCGACCGCCCCGCGACCGTCGCCGACCTCGGGACCGGCAGCGGCGCCATCGCCCTGGCCATCGCCAGCGAACGCCCACGTGCCCGGGTCCTGGCCACCGACCGCGCCGCCGCGGCCCTGGCGGTGGCGCGCCGCAACGCCGCGGCCCATGCCATCGACAACGTGGAATTCCAGGAAGGCGACTGGTGCAAGGGGATGCCCGCCGACCACTTCGATGTCATCCTCAGCAACCCGCCCTACATCGCCGCCGGGGACCCGCACCTGGCGCAAGGGGATGCCCGCTTCGACCCGCGCAGCGCCCTGGTCTCGGGACCCGATGGCCTCGATGACCTGCGTCTCCTGATCCCCGCGGCCCTGGCCTGCCTGAAGCCGGGTGGCTGGCTGCTGGTGGAGCACGGGTATGACCAGGGAGCCGAGTTGGTGCGGCTGTTCGAGGCGGCGGGCTATCAGGACGTCCAGGATCATGCGGACCTGGCCGACAAGAGCCGGATGATCGAAGGAAAACGTCCTTACCAGGGCTTTTCGCAAGCAGGCAAGTCATGAACCCTGCCCACGCAGCCAGTGGTCATCGGGTGGCCAGGAGCCTGGGGCGGGAAAAGAGGGTGTTGACTTAATGGATGCGAATGATTATCGTTTGCATTCCATACCGGCAGCCCAGGGAGCCCACCATGACGGAAGACCACAGACCGCAGCAACCCAGGCGCCACAGCCCGCCCAGGGTCTATAGCGCCGAACTGCTCGGCAGCACCCGCGAACTCGTCATCCTGCACCGCGGAGAGGAGTACCGCCTGCGCATCACCGGCAATGACAAACTGCTTCTGACCAAGTAAATCCAATCCCACCCAGCCAGCTCCCTATGCCAGCCAGGTAACATGACATGAAGAGGACCGCATCATGTGCACTGGCCACGACAAGCTCAATGTAACCATCACCACGGAATCATCACCTGACAGACCCGTGGCGCCCGCCATTCGTGAGGATAAGGTCGCCAAGTTCCCCGCATGCGGCAATGCCTGCCCAGGCTGCACGGCCCGCCACGCACGCACCGACAACTGACAGGAGGCTTCTCATGCACGCACTCGATACCACCCTGCAGCGTTGTGCCCCGCACTCACTCGCTCACGATGAACTTCCGGGTTTTCGCCCCCGCTACCTCGGCCTGAGCGAGGCGGAATTTCTTGCCCTCTCCTGCGGCCACCACACCCGGCGCCTCAAGACCGGCTGGCTGCATGGCGCGATGCAACGCTGTTGTGGCCGAGGTTTCTATGCCGCGCGGCTGGAAGAGGCGATACTGCTGCACAATGAAACCTGTACCCTGCACCTGCCGCCACAGGCGGCGCATGCCCCCTGGATCGTGCGCAAACCGACCTATGCCGCCGGAATAAACCTGGTGTGGTGCTAATCTGGATTGTGTTCCAAATCAACCCTAATGGAGATCCTGTCATGTCCAGCGTTATCAAAACCCTCCCGGCCACGGCCCTCGTCGCAATGCTCACGGTCGGCGGCCCGGCGCATGCCGACGAGCGCCCCGATCACTTCAAGGGCCTGCCGGCCAAAACCCTGGAGGAGGCCGTGCGCAATTTTTCGGAACACAACCACAAGCTGGAAGCGGTGCTCGCCCAGGATACCCTCACCAGTCGCGAGCTCTTCGCCATCCATGAGCTGACCTACACGCTGGAAAACGCCCTGGAAAGAATCAACTCCGAACTCGAGTCCCTGGCCGAGACCCTGGAAGAAGTGCATGTGGCATCGGAAGCCGCCGACTCGGAAACCGTACGGTCAAAAGCCCGGGAATACCTGTCCGTATCCCGCAAAGTGATCCCCTGACCTTTCACCACGAGCGGTTCGTCAGACGATCTTCACGACTTGAACCCGCCTCGGGAAATGAGGCGGGTGCTTGCATTCATCACCCATTTCCCGCCAGGACGTCAATGGTCATCCACCGGCGGCAGCACGGTATAGGTGGCGTGACAGGCGACACAGCTGTTCATCAAATTCGCCAGCTGCCGGAGGGTGTGCTCACGATCCCCCAGCGACTCGGCATCCAGGGCGATGGCGTCCATTCCTTGGTGCACCGAGAAACCCAGCTGCTTGAACTCCAGGGGCAGCTTGGCCATCAGTGAAGCCCGTATCTCCGGCGGAATGTTCTGCACATCGGCCATGCCAGCCTTGCGGGCATGCTCCGCCACGCGTGGCATATCACCCTCCAGAGCGGCATCCAGGATGATCTGGCTCGCGGAAAGCAGGTGACGCATTTCGGCGAGCACGAAGTCGCGCTCGGTATTGTTGATCAACAATCGTACACGGCCATCACTGGAGGGCGTATCGGCGACACGGCCGAACAGCCCGAAGAAGATCAGCACTCCGACGAGGGCCAGCGCCAGCAGGCCGGATAGCAGTTGCCATCCGTGACTCGCAATGAAACTATCGTTAGACATCAGAAACTCCCTTGCCAGGTAATGGCCAGGCTGCGGCCCGGCGCCTTGATTTCCTGTCCGGAGACGCCTTCGGTCAGGTGCTCGTGATAGGCCTCATCGGCCAGGTTCTTCACTGCGACGCGCAATGACTGCGCCTCATCATAGTTCCATGTGGCACCGATGTCGGCAGTGGTGAAACCGGGGGTGATGTTCTCACTGCCATTGCTGAACACCGTTGCCACGCGATCCTGTTTCTGCACAAAGCGTACGGTGGCATCCGCCATCCAGCCAGAGGCGATGCGCCCTTCCCAGCCCAGCGACAGTTCATCCGCCGGCACCTGGAACAGCGGTTCGTTCAGGTCGTCGTTGTCGCCACGTACACGGGAGTACGCCAAGGTTAGCCAGTGACCGGGCAACGCCTGCCAGCGCGCCTGGGCCTCCAACCCGATCAGCGTCACACGACCGATGTTTTCCGTGGCCTTGATGGGCGCGCCGCTGGGATGCACCGCACCGGTGACGCGGCCGGTGATGTAGTCCGTGATCCGGGTACGATAGGCAGAAAGGGCATAGCTCAGGGTGGCGTTTTCCCCCTTGAGACCAGCCTCGATCTGACAGGCGGTCTCCGGCCTGACCTGTGGATTGCCTACATAATAGAAACCGTCGCCGCGCGGTGAGGATTCGTAGCGCTCGCGCATCTCACCGGCGCGGAAACCGCGCGCGAAGCTGGCATAGGGTCGCAGCAGCGGTGCGGCCTGATAGATAGCGCCCAGATTGCCGGATACCGCCCGGTCGCTGCGATCCAGGCCGGTGGTAATGGTGCCCGGCCCGCTGGGATTGGCCATCGCCGCCGCACTGCCCTGCACCGTGTCGTGGCGCAGACCGGCCAGTACATTGAGCCTGCCGAACTGCATGTCATCCTGTACATAGAAGCCCAGTGCCTTGATGCGGGCGTCCTGGAAGGGATCATTACGCACCAGCGGAGACAACGGCGTCGGGCTGGCCAGATAGCGCTCCGGCGAGGCCCCCATCTGCCAGACATTCATACCGAAGGAAAGCAGGTGTTGCGGGTGCGCCAACCAGTCGGCCTTGGCGTCCAGACCGTCGGTGTCGAAACTGACCTGTGTTTCGGCGAGGTTGCGATTCAGGGGCTCGGCCCAGGAAAAGATCTGCCGCTGCATCTCCTGGCGATAGAGCCGCAGGTCGAGATTGAGCGGATGGTCGCCTTCGCCCCGGCGGCTGTAGCCCACCTCCGCCAGGCGGCGCCGGGTCCTGGGTGAGTGGACGGTGGTGTGGTCCACGGCCGGGCTCGGGTGCGGCTTGGTGGAGCCAGGAAACCATACGTCCTCATCCGTATGCTGCTGCAGCGACAGGCGCAGCTGCTGCGCGTTGTCGAGGCGGAAGCGATACTGGCCGATGTAGCTGTCGGAGTCGTAGCCGGTGCGCGCCACCCTGCCGTCGGGGGAATCGTAATCGCCGATGCGGGCCAGGGAGGCACCCAGCATCAGGGCATGGTCACCCTGGGAGGCGTTCATAACGCCGGTGCCGCGACCGCTAGTACCGGCGCTGTCGTAGCCGGCGGCCATGTCGAAGGCCGTGCCCGGCTCGAAACGGGCCTGCGGCAGCAGCACGTTGACCGCGCCGCCCAACGCCCCGGTGCCGTAAAGCACGGAGGCCGGCCCCTTCACCACCTCGACGCGCTCGGCCAGACCCAGGGACATGAAAGAGGCGACAGCGCCGGCGGGCTGCGCCGAGTTGAGGCGCATGCCGTCCACCAGCAATACCACGCTTTCCTTCTTGAGGCCGCGAATCACGGGGTTCTGGCCCTGGGCGCCGTCGCTGGCCACGGCCAGTCCGGGCAGGCCGCGCAGGACATCGCCGACGTTGTGGGCATTGCGGCGCAGAATCTCTTCGCGGCCGATACTCACGGTGGCGGCGGGTGTTTCCAGCGCAGCGGATTCATAGCCCTTGGCGGTGACCGTCATCTGGCCCAGGCGGGGCAGCGGATCCCCTGAGCCGGGATCGGCCATCGCCAGACCAGGGACAAGGGGGATCGTGACAAGCGCGCTCAGGGCGCGATGCGTGAAAAAGGGTATTGCCATCTCGAATACTCCAGCCAAGGTACGTTCATTGAATTGGCTGGCTGCCGGTTACACCTGCATCCGACGTGAGTCGCGGGAGAAATCCGGACGTGGCTGGCTGGTTACGAATCATTATCGACTACATTTACAAGCGCACCTTGACCTTGATCAAGATGGCGGCCTCCTCACGCGACCAGTTCATTCAGCCCTCTTGTAAAGGCCGCCAGGCTCGACCTGGGCAGTAACACCAATTTCTTGCCGTGACGTTTGCAGAAATGTTTGACCCGGTTCGCCGCATCATGGCTGACGCAGTCCAGCGGGCAGAGCACCACATCGGCCTGCGGCAGGATCGCGCCCAGCCGCAGCCGGCCATCGTGCAAGCCCCCGTCGTGATGTATGAACTGGCCATTCTGACGTTCCACCAGGCTGCGGAAATGCGCACATTGGCGGCTTCTCCCCCCTACATAGAGAATGCAACGACCACAAAGGTTGATATCGCCAAGGCAACCTTCCTGCGTTGTGCAAGTATCGCAGTCCGGCATCAACAGCTTCGCCAGCATCGCCTCCAGGGCATCGCGCTCGGCATGCAGCTCCGCCATCTGGCCCTCCAGCTGCAGTTGCCGGTCGCCGTTCTCCATGGCCATCTGTTTCCACGTCCGTGCACTGGCTTCGGCGCGTTCCACCCGCGCCTGTTCCATCGCGAGCCTGGCCGCGCTGTCTTCCACCTGCTTTCGCAGCCGGTGCAAGAGGGCGTCATCCTCCAGCACCGCCAGCTGTTCGCGAGCCGTTGCAAGGTCCCGGGCCATACCTTGCGTCTGCGCCAGCCGGTCATTCAAGCGCTGGATCCTGTCGTCCTTTTCCGCGATCTTCGCCTTGGCGTTCGCTTCCGTATCGGCAAGCTGCTGGTTCATGGCGCGGGTCAATTGCTGCAAGCGTCTGAGTTCCTGCATGTCGACGCGCACCGTGGCGCCGGCCAGATGGGACAGCATGTGCACCTCGCCGTAGACCCGGTCCGCCAGGGTATCCGTCACACGGGGGTGGGTCACCAGCGCCCAGTAGGCAGCGGCGATATCACCGGATTCGATGGCCTCTTCCCAGCGGCTCTCCAGTGCTGCGGGCTCGTGTAACCTGGAAAAACAGCGAATGGTGACCCGATACTTCTGGTCCAGATACTTGTGCAGCTGCCGGGATGCATGGGTTTGGTTCCCGGCGATCCCGACAAAAGCCCGATGCAGCTCATAATCCGTAAGGGTGGCATGCAGGCAGACCCCTATTTTTCGGCGCAGGCGTCTCAGCTCCCCCAGGGACAGACAGGTGCCGATGACACTGCAATGGGTCTGGGAATCGAGCTGCCAAAGTTTCCTACGGGTGGCGCAGCAGCTGATTTTTTCTATATTTTCAATCTGATATCGAGACGAAACCGTACACACTCGCAATCTCCGTATACCGCACCAATTGACTCGCGAATGTGAATGATAATGATTCTCATTTCTATGTCAAGATCTGTTATCCCGCCACCTGCAGGCATGTCGACCATGGCCGTACGGGGTGCGCCCGGGCTCAGATCTTCGACTGCAGGTAATTCCTGGTGCCGATCTTTTCAATCAGGTCGTGCTGGGTTTCCAGCCAGTCGATGAATTCCCCGCTCTCTTCCAGGATGTCTTCGAGCAATTCGCGACTCACATAATCGTCAGCCGACTCACAGAGGATTATGGTTTCGACCAGCACGGTCCGGTGGCTGGTTTCCATTTTCAGGTCGTTGGCGAGTATTTCGACGGGCTGTTCACCGATGAGCAATTTGCCGAGATCCTGCAGATTCGGCAGGCCCTCGAGAAACAGCACGCGCTTGATCACCTTATCCGCCTGCTGCATGACCTTGAGGGAGGCCGAAGCCGCTATCGCGTGGCATGGACAGCGATCCCTACTGGATCAGCAGTCGCGCCGTCGACGCCTGTACGAATACCGAGAACAGCACCACGCCGAACGCGGTGGATTGTATCGTCCACCAGTATTCGAGCTCGACCGGCAGGGACAGGGCCAGCGCCAGCGCGACGGAACCGCGCAGGCCGGTCCATACGATGACCGGAGGCCAGCCCTTGTCGATGGGTGGTTTCAGCACCGGCTGCAAGACCGACGCCCGCTCCGCCCAGGAACACCATCAGGAATCGCCAGGCCATGTCCGGGATCCCCGCTGGCACGGACGGCTCGAGCGCGACCGCCACAAACAGGCTGAACAGTACGATCGCTGTGGCGTCGTTGAACAGGCTTTCACCTTCGATGAGCATCGAGAGCCGCTTCGGCGCACCCAGGGATTTCAGCTGGTCGACAACCGCGACCGGGTCCGTCGCCGCCAGCAGCGCGCCGGTGATCAAGGCCGCGATCCAGGGGAATCCCGCCGGGTGGGCGATACCGTAGTAGACACCCACACCGGTGAGCAGCGCCGAGGCCAGCATGATCGCGGTCGCCAGAAACAGCACCGGCAGGAGATTCTGCCACAGCAGCCTGATGTCGATGCAGAACGCCGCCTCGAACACCAGGATGGGCAGGAATACGAAGAAAATGAGGTCGTGAAAGCTGCCAGCCCTGATACCGGAATCGACGCCAAGCGCGACGGCCAGCTCCGATGCCGCGAAGCCGACCATCACCAAAATCGAGGAATAGGGCATACGCAAACAGCGCGACAAGGGCTGGCTGACAACCGTCAACAGCAAGAGCACCAGTAGGATGGCAACCAGATTTGCCGTTATCACTGCCCGCCCGGGCTGAGTGATGCATTGGAAATCGACCCGTCGGTCAACTATAGCAGGGGTTTTCCCGACCAGAATCCGCCCCGGATCAGGCACTCCTATTAATAAGCATATCCGCAGGTACTAATGTATCTGTCTTTTAGTCTTGATTCCGGTTCCGGAGCGGTTAGGATGAGCCCATGGGCACCACCAACCCAGACCGCATCAAGCACCGCGAAGTCCTGTTTCGCGGCCCCCACCTGGACCCTCACCAGGCCCAGAGCGCCGCCCTGCTGCTCAGTGATCTCGATGGCATCCTGGCGGTGCGCCTGGCGGACGCCACCCACCATATCCTGCACGTCACCTATGACGTGCATATCATTTGCCTGCAGCACATCGAGGAGATCCTCGTCGAGGTGGGGTACCACCTGGACAACAACCTGCTGGTGAAAGTCAAACGCGCTATCTACTACTACACCGAGCAGGTGGAACGCGAGACCCACGGTTGCCAGGGCGGCAACTGCACCCGTAACCTGTTCATCGAACACTACCGCCGCCACAACCACGGCTGCCGCGACGAACGCCCGGAGCACTGGCGCCGGTATCTCTGAAGCAGTCCCGCTATACTGCCGCCCATGGACGACCCCCAACTGCTGCGTTACAGCCGCCAGATCCTGCTGCCCCAGTTCGGCATCGAAGGCCAGCAGGCCCTGCTGGACAGTCATGCCCTAATCATTGGGGCCGGCGGGCTCGGCTCCCCTGCCGCGCTGTACCTGGCGGCCGCCGGCATCGGCCGGCTCAGCATTGCTGATGACGATGCCGTGGAAGCCTCCAACCTGCAGCGTCAGATCCTGCACCGAGAACAGGATATCGGCCGGCCCAAGGCGGAATCGGCCCGGGACCACTTGCGGCAGCTCAATCCCGAATTGCAGGTGGAGGCCATCACCGAGCGCCTGCAGGGAACTGCCCTGGAGGAGCGGGTGCGCGCCGCCGATCTCGTGCTCGACTGCTCGGACAACTTCACCACCCGCTTCGCCATCAACGCGGCCAGCGTACGCCAGCGTAAGCCGCTGGTATCCGGGGCCGCCATCCGCCTGGAGGGCCAGGTCGCGGTATTCGATCTGCGTGACGACGACCGTCCCTGCTATCGCTGCCTGTACCGCGAGGAAGGGGAACTGGAGGAGACCTGCGCGGAGAACGGCGTACTGGGGCCGCTGGTGGGCATCATCGGCAGTATCCAGGCCCTGGAGGCCATCAAGCTGCTGACGGGTATGGGGAAGGCGCTCACCGGCCGCCTGCTGATCCTGGATGGCATGTCCATGGAGTGGCGGGAAATGAAATTGCGCAAGGACCCGGAGTGCCCGGTGTGTGGCCGCACACCGGGCCACGCCACCGGCAACCCGTAGGAGCGGGCTCTGCCCGCGAACGGCATGGGCACCGGTTTCGCGGGCAGAGCCCGCTCCTACAGTACTCAGTGCCGCGTGGCCGGCACCTCGGGCTGGTCGGCGGCGGCGAACAGGGCCTCCACGTCGACGGGATCGAACTCGTAGCGCTGGTTGCAGAATTCACAGTCCACGCGCACGCGGCCCTGTTCCTGGAGGATGTCCTGCACTTCCGCGGGACCCAGTCCACGCAGCATGTTCTCGATGCGCTCCCGGGAGCAGCTGCAGCGAAAACTCACCGGCTCGCCCTCGAACAGGCGCACATCCTCCTCGTGATAGAGCCGGTGCAGGATCTCCCGCGCGGGCAATTGCAACAACTCATCGTGACGCAAGGTCTCACCCAGGTAGACATCGCGCGCCCAGGCATCCTCGTCCTGGGTCGCGCGCGGCAGCTCCTGCAGCAGCATGCCGCCGGCGCTCTCGGCGTCGGCGGCCAACCACAAACGGGTGGCAAGCTGTTCCGACTGGCGGAAATAGTCTTCCAGGCACAGTGCCAGGCTGTCCTGGCGCAAATCGACGATACCCTGGTAGCGCTCACCCATGGCACCGGAATCGATGGTGATGGCCAGCCTGCCACTCCCCACCAGCTCGGTGAAACCGCCGTCGACCACCGTGCCATGCCAGTGGGCCAGGCCGCGGACGTTGCGCCCGGCCGTGGCCTGTACCACCAGCAGGCTGACCGGGCCACTGGACTGGATCTGCAGGGTCAGGGACCCGTCGAACTTGATGGTGGCGGACAGCATGGCCGCGGCGGCGAAGGCCTGGCCGAGCAACTCCCGCACCGGGGCGGGATAGTCCTTGCGTTCCAGTGCCGCCTGCCAGCTGGCATCGAGATGCACCAGCTCGCCGCGCACGTTGGTGCGTTCGAACAGAAAACGATGCAATGTGTCCTTGTCGCGGGGATTCATAACCGTACCGAACTCAAAAAACCTTGTTCACCGCAAAGGCGCAAAGGGCGCGAAGAAATCCACTATACCGTTATCCCGTATCCGCCATCGGCCTGGCACCAGAGTGAAACCTCATCCTGACCCATCGCGATTCCATGGCTTTGCGTACTTTGCGCCTTTGCGGTGATACGAATTGTCCCTCAGACTGACCACGGCTGTCTGAATCAGTCGCCCGCCAGCCGCTTCTTCAGCAACTCGTTGACCTGGGCGGGGTTGGCCTTGCCCTGGGTGGCCTTCATGACCTGGCCGACGAAATAGCCGAACAGCTTTTCCTGGCCGGCGCGGTACTGCTCGATCTGTTTCGGACTGGCGTCGAGCACGTCCTGGATGATCTTCTCGATGGCGCCGGTGTCGGTGATCTGCTTGAGACCCTTCTGTTCGATGATGGCATCGGCCTCGCCGGCACCGCTGCACATGTCCTCGAACACCTGCTTGGCGAGCTTGCCGGACAGGGTGTTGTCACGGATGCGCAGCAGCAGGCCGCCGAGGCTGGTAGCGCTGACCGGACTGGCCGTGATCTCCAGGCCCTCGCGGTTGAGCAGGCCGGCCAGTTCGCCCGTCACCCAGTTGGCGGCCAGCTTGCCGTCACCACCGACGCGCGCGGCCTCCTCGAAATAATCGGCCAGCTCGCGGCTGGCGGTGAGGGCGCCGGCATCGTAGGCAGACAGCTCATAGTCGGCCATGAAGCGTTGCTGTTTGGCATCAGGCAGCTCCGGCAGGGTGCCGCGCACGGTTTCGATAAAGGCCGCGTCCAGTTCCACCGGCAGCAGGTCGGGGTCGGGGAAGTAGCGATAATCGTTCGCCTCCTCCTTGCTGCGCATGGGCCGGGTTTCATTCTTGTCCGGATCGAACAGGCGGGTTTCCTGGATCACCTTGCCGCCACCTTCCAGCACGTCGATCTGGCGTTCCACCTCGAAGTTGATGGCGCGCTCCACGAAGCGGAAGGAGTTGATGTTCTTCAGCTCGGTGCGGGTGCCGAATTCCGATTGCCCCCTGGGACGCACGGACACGTTGGCGTCGCAGCGGAAGGAACCTTCCTGCATGTTGCCGTCGCAGATCTCCAGGTAGCGCACTAGGGAATGGACCTTCTTCATATAGGCCACCGCCTCGGCAGCGGAGCGCATGTCGGGCTCGGAGACGATCTCCAGCAGCGGCGTGCCGGCGCGGTTGAGGTCGATGCCGGTCATGCCATGGAAATCTTCGTGCAACGACTTGCCGGCATCCTCTTCCAGGTGGGCGCGGGTCAGACCGACGCGCTTGCTTTTACCGTCCTCCAGCAGGATGTCGATATGGCCGCCATGCACGATGGGCAGCTCGAACTGGCTGATCTGGTAGCCCTTGGGCAGGTCGGGATAGAAGTAGTTCTTGCGCGCGAACACGGACATGGGCGCAATGGTGCAGCCGGTGGCCAGGCCGAACTTCACCGCCATGCGCACCGCCTCGGCGTTCAGCACCGGTAGCACCCCGGGCAGGCCCAGGTCCACGGCGCAGGCCTGGGTGTTGGGCGCCGCGCCATAGCGGGTGGCAGCCCCGGAGAAGATCTTGCTGCGGGTGGCCAGCTGGGTGTGGATCTCCAGCCCGATTACCGTTTCCCATTCCATTTGCTATTGACCTTTAGTTGTACCTTGAACCGCCAAGGCGCCAAGAACGCCAAGGACACCAAGAATATCCTTATGTAACCGCCAAGGCGCCAAGACGCCAAGAAAACCATTTATAAAATAGGCAAAGACACACCATCGGCATCATGGTAACTATTTGGAGTTACCGTGTACTGCAACACCGATTTCATCCCGGTTTTCTTGGCGTCTTGGCGCCTTGGCGGTTTAACCGATTTTTTCCTTGGTGTCCTTGGCGGTTCACAACAAATCTAAAACCCCCCAGGCAGCCGCCGATGCCAGTCGGTCACCTGCTGGTACTGGTGGGCGGCGTTGAGCAGTCTGCCTTCCGCGAAATAATTGCCAATCAGCTGCAGCCCCACGGGCAAACCGTTGACGAAGCCGGCCGGGATGGACATGCCCGGCAGGCCCGCCAGGTTGGTGGCAATGGTGTAGATGTCGGACAGGTACATGCTGACCGGGTCGCTCTTTTCGCCCAGGCGGAAGGCGGTACCCGGCGCCGTGGGCCCCATGATCACATCCACCTGCTCGAAGGCCTTCAAAAAGTCCTCGCGGATCAGGCGCCGCACCTGCTGGGCCTTGAGGTAATAGGCGTCGTAGTAGCCGGAGGACAGGGCATAGGTGCCGATCATGATACGCCGCTTCACCTCGGCACCGAAGCCCTCGCCACGGGAGCGCACGTAGAGATCCTGCAGGTCATGCGGGTTCTCACAACGGTGGCCGAAGCGCACTCCGTCGAAGCGCGACAGGTTGGAGGAGCACTCGGCCGGCGCCACCACGTAGTAGGCGGGAACCGCCAGGTGGCTGTTGGGCAGGCTGATGTCCACCACCTCGGCGCCCAGCTTGCGGTATTCGCCGATAGCAGTCTCGATCACCTTGGCCACGGTGCCATCCAGCCCTTCACCGAAATATTCCCGTGGCAGGCCGATGCGCAGACCCTGCAGGGCATTCCCGAGTCCGGCGCAATAGTCCTCCAGCGGGCGTTCCACGCTGGTGGAATCGCGCGGGTCGAAACCGGCCATCACGCCCAGCATGAGGGCCGCATCCTCGGCGCTCTGGGTCATGGGGCCGGCCTGGTCGAGGCTGGAGGCGAAGGCGATCATGCCGTAGCGGGACACGGCGCCATAGGTGGGCTTGAGGCCGGTCAGCCCGCACAGGGCCGCCGGCTGACGGATGGAGCCGCCGGTGTCGGTGCCGGTGGCGGCCGGTGCCAGGCGCGCCGCCACCGCGGCGGCGGAACCGCCGGAGGAGCCGCCGGGCACGGTGTCCAGGTCCCAGGGATTGCGCACCGGGCCGTAGTAGCTGGTCTCGTTGGAGGAGCCCATGGCGAACTCGTCCATGTTGGTCTTGCCCAGCATGACCGCGCCGGCGGCCTTCAGCTTCGCCGTCACCGTGGCGTCGTAGGGGGCGATGAAGTTGTCCAGCATCCTGGAGCCACAGCTGGTCTTCACCCCCTCGGTGCAGAAGATGTCCTTGTGGGCGAAGGGCAGGCCCAGCAGGGGTCCGTCCTCGCCCGCCGCACGGCGTGCGTCGGCGGCGCGGGCGGCCTCCAGGGCCGGCTCCGCCGTGACGGTGATGAAGCTGTTGATTCGCTCATCATGGGCCTGGATGCGGTCCAAAAAGGCCTGGGTCAGTTCCACGCTGGAGAAGGCTTTGGCGCGCAGGCCGTCGGCCAGTTCACGCAGGGTCTTGCGGTGCATAGGATTCGCTTCCGGTTCCGGCGGGGATTACTCGATGACCTTGGGGACCAGGTACAGTCCGGCCTCGACACTGGGGGCAATGGCCTGGAACAGCTCCCGGCGGTCGGTTTCGGTCACTTCATCGGGACGCAGCCGCTGGCGGGCCTCCAGGGGATGGGCCAGGGGCGGCACGCCATTGGTGGCCACGGCGTCGAGCTGTTCGACGAAGGCAAGAATGTCGGACAGATTGCGGGCATACTCGGGAATATCGGCCGTCTCGATACCCAGGCGGGCCAGGTGGGCAATACGGGCCACGGCAGCGGAATCCAACGCCATTCTCTGTCTCCGATCAGTGACGGGCTGACTAAATCGGAAACGGTAGCACACTTGATGCCTTGCCCAAAATCCCCCCCGTTGCTAGATTACCCACCTTAAGCTTACCCACGGATGCCGCACCTAATATGTTCAAACGCTTAATGGGCCTTTTCTCCAATGACCTGTCCATCGACCTGGGCACGGCCAACACCCTCATTTATGTACGCGGCCAGGGGATCGTGCTCAATGAACCCTCGGTGGTGGCCATCCGCCAGGACCGCGGCCCCGGAGGCCCCAAGAGCATCGCCGCCGTGGGTGCCGAGGCCAAGGCCATGCTGGGCCGTACCCCCGGCAACATCACCGCCATCCGCCCCCTCAAGGAGGGGGTGATCGCCGACTTCACCGTCACCGAGAAGATGCTCCAGCACTTCATCCACAAGGTGCACGAGGCGCGTTTTTTCCGCCCCAGCCCGCGGGTGCTGGTATGCGTGCCCTGCGGCTCCACCCAGGTGGAGCGGCGTGCCATCAAGGAATCGGCCGCTGGCGCCGGGGCGCGCGAGGTGTACCTGATCGAGGAACCCATGGCCGCCGCCATCGGCGCCGGCATGCCGGTGGACGAGGCGCGCGGCTCCATGGTGCTGGATATCGGCGGCGGTACTTCCGAAGTGGCTGTCATCTCCCTGAACGGTATCGTCTATTCCGCCTCGGTACGCATCGGTGGCGACCGCTTCGACGAGGCCATCACCAATTACGTGCGGCGCAACTACGGCACCCTCATCGGCGAGGCCACCGCCGAGCGTATCAAGAAGGAGATCGGCTCCGCCTACCCGGGCGCCGAGGTGCGCGAGATCGAGGTCAAGGGCCGCAACCTGGCCCAGGGCGTGCCGCGCAGCTTCACCCTCAACAGCAACGAAATCCTCGAGGCCCTGCAGGAACCTTTGTCCGGCATCGTCGGCGCGGTGAAGACCGCCCTGGAGCAGACCCCGCCGGAACTGGGCGCCGACGTGGCCGAACGCGGCATCGTACTCACCGGCGGTGGCGCCCTGTTGCGCGATCTCGATCGCCTGCTCATGGAAGAAACCGGCCTGCCGGTGGTGGTGGCGGAGGATCCGCTCACCTGCGTGGCGCGTGGCGGCGGGCGGGCCCTGGAACTGATGGACGAGCGCGGCGGCGACATGTTCGCCCTGGAATGATCCGTTTGACCCTGGCAGCGCCGGTTTCCATCCGGCGGGAAGCACGCTATTAAGCTCCTGTTCACACAAGGACCGTCCATTACGATCCGCGCGATCGTGCTGGTGCTGGCGTCCCTTGCCCTGATGACCCTGGACCACCGCCAACAGCACCTGGACAGCATTCGTTCCACCCTGTCCGTGGTGGTCTATCCCCTGCAGGCCCTGCTCGACCTGCCCGGCAATGCCAGCCTCTGGTTTCGGGAGTCACTGGCCACGCGTCGCCAGTTGCAGGAGGAGAATGCCAGCCTGCGCACCCAGCAACTGATGATCAACAGCCGCCTGCAGAAGCTTGAAGCCCTGGAGGCGGAAAACCTGCGCCTGCGCGAATTGCTGGGGTCCTCCTTCCAGCTGGGCGAGCGGGTGCTGGTGGCGGAACTGATGTCCGTGGACCTCGATCCCTACAAGCACCTGGTGGCCCTCAACAAGGGTGACCTGGAAGAGGTCTATCCGGGCCAGGCCGTGCTGGACGAATCCGGCATCATGGGCCAGGTCATTCATGTGGGCCCGCTCAGTTCAACGGTCATGCTCATCACCGACCCCGACCACGCCATCCCGGTACTGGTCAACCGAACCGGCCTGCGCACCGTTGCCCTGGGTACCGGCGCCATCCACCAACTGGACCTGCCGCACATACCGGTCACCGCCGACATCCGGCCGGGCGACCTGCTGGTGACGTCCGGACTGGGCGGCCGCTTCCCCCCCGGCTACCCGGTGGCCGTGGTGGATACGGTGATCCAGGACCCGGGGCAGGCCTTCTCCCGGGTCAGCGCCGTGCCGCGCGCGCGCCTCGATCGCAGCCGCGAGGTACTGCTGGTGCGTCGCGCCCACGAACGCCTGCCCCTCGAATCACCCCAACCGGCCCCGGAAACCGGGATTGACGGCGCGGGGGACAGTGCGCCATGAGCCTGACCCGAAGCAATGGCGGCCTGGTGATCCTGTTCACCTTCATCGTCGCCCTGCTGCTGACCATCGTGCCCCTGCCCGAGGGCCTGCGTCCCTACCGCCCGGATTGGGTGGGGCTGGTGCTGATCTACTGGTGCCTGGCGCTGCCGGACCGGGTCGGCGTGGGCTACGGCTGGGGTGTCGGCCTGCTACTGGACGTCCTCACCGGCACCCTGCTGGGGCAGCATGCCCTGGCCCTCACCCTGCTGGCCTTTCTCACCCTGAAGCTGCATCAGCGGGTGCGCCTGTACCCGCTCTGGCAGCAATCCCTCACGGTGCTGCTGCTGCTCATGCTCCATCAACTCATCAACATGTGGGTGCAAGGCATCACCGGGCGTCCGCCCCAGGATTGGTCCTACTGGCTGCCCTCACTCATCGGCATGGTCCTGTGGCCCTTCGTCTACCAGTTGCTGCGCGGTCTGCGCCGCCAGTTTTCCGTGAGCTGAGCCAGCGCCGCCATGGCTCGCTTCTCCACCCTAAAGGACCATTTCCTCGAAAGCCGCCTGTTCATGGGGCGCGCCCTGGTGATGCTGGCCTTCTGCGCCCTCCTGGTGGGCGTCCTGGTCATCCGCCTGGTCTACCTGCAGGTGATCGCCCACGAACATTTCACCACCCTGGCCGATGGCAACCGGGTCCGCATCCTGCCGGAACCGCCTAATCGCGGCCTGATCTACGACCGTAGCGGTGTCCTGCTGGCGGAAAACCTGCCGTCCTACCGCCTGGAAATCACCCCGGAACAGGTCAAGGACATGGAGGCCAGCCTGGAGGCGCTCGGCGAACTGATACAGCTGCGCGAAGTGGACCTGGAGCGGTTCGCGCGTTTGCGCAAGAGCAGCCCGGTCTTTCGCGCCATTCCCCTGCGCTTTCGCCTCAGCGAAGAGGAGGTGGCGCGCTTCGCCGTGAATCGGCACCGCTTCCCGGGCATCGACATTGAAGCCGGCCTGACCCGCCATTACCCGCTCGGTCCACTGGCGGTGCATGCCCTGGGTTACGTGGGGCGCATCGATGAACGCGACCTGCAGACTATCAGTGAATCCGAGTACAGCGGCACCAGTCACATCGGCAAGACCGGCCTGGAGCGCACCTACGAGGAACAACTGCACGGCAGCGTCGGCCACCGCCAGGTGGAAACCAACGCCCAGGGGCGGGTACTGCGGGTGCTGGAACGCAGTGCCCCGGTACCGGGCAGCAATCTGTACCTGACCCTGGATGCGCAGCTGCAGGCAGCCATCGAGCGTATCTTCGACGGCCGCACCGGCGCCGCCGTGGCCATCGACCCGGACAGCGGGGATGTACTCGCCCTGGCGAGCATGCCGGTGTTCGACCCCAATCCCTTCGTAAACGGCATCGAGGTGGCGGATTACCGTGCCCTGCAGGAAGATCCCGCCCGGCCCCTGTTCAACCGCGCCCTGCGCGGCCAGTACCCGCCCGGCTCCACCATCAAACCCTTCGTGGGACTGGGCGGGCTCGAACAGGGCATCACCACCAGTCATGCGTCCACCTACTGTCCCGGTTTCTATAAACTCCCGGGCCGGGAACGTCACTACCGGGACTGGAAGCGCAGCGGCCATGGCACCACCGACTTGCACGAAGCCATCGTCCAGTCCTGTGATGTGTATTTCTACGACCTGGCCCTGACCATGGGCATCGACCGCCTGCACGAGGCCTTGGCCCACTTCGGTCTCGGGCGTACCACGGGCATCGATCTCATTGGTGAGCTCGGCGGCCTGCTGCCCTCCCGGGAGTGGAAACGGGCCGCCCGCAACGAGGGCTGGTTCCCCGGTGAGACCCTTATCACCGGCATCGGCCAGGGCTTCATGCTCGCCACGCCCCTGCAGCTGGCCAACGCCACCGCCATCCTCGCCAATGGCGGGCGCAAGCTGCAACCACGCCTGGTCCGCACCATCCAGGCCAGCGGTGCGCAGGAACCGGAAGCCGTGCCGGTGCTGGAACTGGACCATGTCCCGCGCGTCAATTCCCGGCACTGGCAGGATGTGATCAACGCCATGATCGACACCATCCACGGACCGCGCGGAACCGCTCGCAGTATTGCCAACGCCCCCTACCGCATCGCCGGCAAGACCGGCACGGCCCAGGTCTTCGGCCTCAAGGAGGAAGAGGAATACGATGCCGAGAGTCTTGAGTATTACCTGCGCGATCACGCCCTGTTCATCGCCTTCGCGCCAGCGGACAAGCCGCGCATCGCCCTGGCGGTGATCGTGGAGCATGGTGGCAGCGGCGGCGGTGTGGCCGCGCCCGTTGCCCGCCGCATCCTCGACGCCTACCTGCTGGATGAGCCCACATGAGCCGGTTGATCGACAAGCGTCGCGAAGACGCCAGTCAGCGCGGTTGGCAGCAGTTGCTGCACCTCGATGGCACCCTGCTGTTCGGCCTCATCCTGGTATCCGCGTTCGGCCTGGCGGTGCTCTACAGCGCCAGCGGTCAGAGTTCCGAAGCCCTGCTGCGCCAGGGCATCCGCCTGGGGCTCGCCTTCGGCGCCATGGTCGCCCTGGCACAGATCCCGCCCGCCTGGCTGTACCGCTGGGCGCCCTGGCTGTACGGGGCAGGCATCCTGCTCTTGGTGGCGGTGCTGCTGGTGGGGGACGTGGGCAAGGGTGCGCAACGCTGGCTCGACCTGGGGTTCATCCGCTTCCAGCCCTCGGAGATGATGAAGCTCGCCCTGCCGCTGATGGTCGCCTGGTATCTCTCCGAGACACGGCTGCCACCCAGTGCGTCCCGGCTGCTGGTGAGCGCCGTTCTCATCATCCTGCCGGTGGTGCTGATCGCCCGGCAGCCGGATCTCGGCACTTCCCTGCTGATTGGCAGCGCCGGTTTCTTCGTGCTGTTCCTGGCCGGCCTGCAATGGCGGTTACTGGCCTTGCTGGGCGGCCTGGTCGCCGCCGGTCTGCCGGTGCTGTGGCACTTCATGCGTGACTACCAGCGCCAGCGGGTCATCACCTTTCTCAACCCCGAGCAGGACCCCCTCGGCGCCGGTTATCACATCATCCAGTCGAAGATCGCCATCGGTTCCGGCGGGCTGTTCGGCAAGGGTTGGCTGAACGGCACCCAGGCGCACCTGGAATTCCTGCCGGAGCGCTCCACCGATTTCATCTTTGCCGTGTTGGGCGAGGAATTCGGGCTCATCGGCATCCTGGTACTGCTGTTGCTCTACGCCTTCATCATCGTGCGCGGCATCTATATCGCCACCCAGGCCCAGGACACCTTCACCCGCCTGCTGGCCGGCAGCCTGTCCCTCACCTTCGTGGTGTACATCATCGTCAACACCGGCATGGTCACCGGCCTGCTGCCCGTGGTGGGTCTGCCGCTGCCGCTGGTCAGCTACGGCGGCACCTCCATGGTGACCCTGATGATCGGATTCGGTATGCTGATGTCCATACACACTCACCGCAAACTGCTTGCGAACTGATTCAAGGGATGACCATGGGACACAGGATGCGCTTCCTGGGATTCATCGCACTGCTGCTGGGCACCAGTGCCTGCAGCAGCCTCTCCGCCACATCGGAACGACCGGGGTTTGCCAACCACCCCGAGGCCAAGGCCTTCATCGACGAGATGGTGGAACGCCACGCCATGGATCGCGCTGAACTGACCGGACTGTTCGCCGAGGCGCAGGTGCGGGACGATATCCTGCGCGCCATATCCCGGCCGGCGGAAGGCAAGCCCTGGCACGAATACCGCCCCATCTTCCTGACCCGCAGCCGCATCGACGGCGGGGTGGCCTTCTGGAATGAACACGCGGACATCCTCGCACGGGTGGAGAAGGCCTTCGGGGTCGATGCCCAGGTCATCGTCGCCATCATCGGCGTGGAAACCCGCTATGGCGGCAACACCGGTTCCTACCGGGTGATCGACGCCCTCTCCACCCTGGCCTTCGAATATCCGCCCCGCGCCAAGTTCTTCCGCAGCGAACTGGAGCAGTTCCTGCTGCTGACCAAGGAGGAACGGGTGGACCGGCGCGAGGCGCGTGGCTCCTATGCCGGCGCCATGGGCCATGGCCAGTTCATTTCCAGCAGCTACCGCAATTTTGCCGTTGACTTCGACGGGGACGGCCGGCGTGATCTGTGGGACAGCCGCGAGGACATCATCGCCAGCGTGGCCAACTACCTGAGCGTCCATGGCTGGCAGCTGGGCGCCCCGGTGGCGGAACGGGTCGAACCGAAGACGCGCCCGCCGGAGGAACTGACCGGCGCCGGTATCAAGCCCAGCCTCACCCCGGCCCAGCTGGAGGCCGCGGGCATCCAGAGCCGCCAGGCGGAAGGCGCCGACACCAAGGCAGCCCTGATCACCCTCGAGCAGCAGGATGGCCCCGAGTACTGGTTGGGCTTCAATAATTTCTACGTCATCACCCGCTACAACCGCAGCCCCCTGTACGCCATGGCGGTCTACCAGCTCAGCGAGGAGATCCGCGAGGCGAAAGGGCGCTGATGTCCGGTGGAGACTGGAAAGCCCCGCCTCTGTCGGCGGGTGTCGGCCGCATGGACGCGGCCGTCAAGCCTACAGGGATGTATTCACGGCGTCCCGCCGACAGAGGCGGGGTTTTCCAGCCATGGTGCATGTAGCCCAACCTCACTGGCATTTGGAACTCCTGCGCGGCACACTGGTCTTATGAAAATGCTCGATCCACGCCTGCTCCTGCTGACATTCGCCCTGCTGCTCAGTGCCTGCGGCAGCAAGGGTCCCACGCAATCGGCGGGCGGCGACAGCGCCCCGGCACGCCCCGTGGATGTGTCACGGGTGCCTGACGCCGTGCCCCGGGCAGAACCTCCGAGCCGCTACGGCAACCCGGCTTCCTACGAAGTATTCGGCCAGCGCTATCACACCATGCGCACCAGTACCGGTCACGTGGAACGGGGCATGGCCTCCTGGTACGGCACCAAGTTTCACGGTCGCCGCACTTCCAGCGGCGAGCCCTACGATATGTATGCCATGACGGCGGCCCACAAGACCCTGCCGTTGCCCACCTACGCCGAAGTCACCAACCTGAAGAACGGGCGCAAGGTCATCGTAAAGATCAATGACCGCGGGCCTTTCGTGGGCGACCGCATCATCGACCTGTCCTATGCCGCCGCCGCACGGCTGGACATTCTCACCGCCGGCACCGGTCTGGTGGAAGTCCGTGCCATCGATCCACAGGCGCCGGCGCCCGTCACTGCCCAGGCTCCGACCCGGGAGCGCCTGCAGTTGTCACCCATTTCCACAGCCACGGCAGCCGCCGCCCCCGCCAATCCGACCCTGTTCCTGCAGGTGGGCGCCTTTGCCAGCCGCGATAATGCCGAGCGACTGCGGGCGGAACTGGAACGCGCCGCCGTCGGTCCGGTCCAGATCAGCGCTATCGCCGGTCTCAACGGCCCCGTATACCGGGTACGCATCGGCCCGTTGTCCAGTGTCGAGGAAGCCGACCGTATGGTCAGTTCGCTGAGCGGCCATGAGCTCGGCCAACCCCGGGTCGTGATCGACTAGTTTGCAAAACGGGGGGCGGCCACGGACAATTGCCGCTGATTCCCCCAAGGCAGCACCCATATTCCAAGCGCCATGACAAAACGACTCCTTTTCCGCATCTGTTTGCCGTTTCTCGCCTGCCTGCTGCTGGCCGGCCAGGCCTCGTCCGTTTCCCTGCCGGTGCCCAAGCCTCCGGCCATCGGCGCCGAAGCCTACCTGCTGCAGGATTTCCACAGCGGGCAGGTGCTGGCGGAAAAAAACATCGACGAACGCATGGAGCCGGCCAGCATCACCAAGATCATGACCGCCTATGCCGTCTTCAAGGAGATCCAGGGCGGTCAGCTGGCCCTGGATGACATGGTCAGGGTAAGCGAGAAGGCCTGGCGCACCCAGGGCTCGCGCATGTTCATCGAGGTAGGCAAGCAGGTGAGCGTGGAGGATCTGCTGCAGGGCCTGATCGTGCAGTCGGGCAACGATGCCAGCGTGGCCCTGGCCGAGCACGTGGCCGGCAGCGAGGACGCCTTCGCCGGCCTGATGAATCGCTATGCCCGGGAACTGGGGATGACGGGGACGAACTTCGTCAACAGCTATGGCTGGCCCCATGAGCAGCACTACACCACGGCCCGGGACATCGCCATTCTGGCCCGCCACCTGATCGAGGAATTCCCCGAGCACTATCACTGGTACGCCCAGCGGCAATTCACCTTCAATGGCATCACCCAGCACAACCGCAATCGTCTGCTGTGGCGCGACGCCTCCGTCGACGGTCTCAAGACCGGCCATACGGACTCGGCCGGCTACTGCCTGGTGACCTCCGCGCAGCGCGACGGCATGCGCCTGATCACCGTAGTACTCGGTACCCGCAGCGAAGAGGCCCGCGCCGTCGCCAGCCAGTCGCTGCTGAACTACGGCTTCCGCTTCTTCGAGACCCACAAACTCTACGAGGCCGGCAATGCGTTGACCCAGGCGCGGGTATGGAAGGGTGCCCTGGAGCAGGCCCCCCTGGGCCTGGGCGAGGATCTGTTCGTCACCATCCCGCGCGGCCAGTACGATCGCCTCGATGCTTCCATGACCCTCGACAGCCGTATCCTGGCACCGGTACAGAACGGCCAGACCCTGGGCAATGTACATGTGCGCCTGGGCGAGCACCTGGTCGCCGAACGGCCACTGCTGGCGCTGGCCGGTGTCGAGGAAGGTTCCTTCTGGCAGCGCCTAGTGGACGAGGCACGGTTGTATTTCGATTAGCCGCGCGCCACGGCCCGCCCTGTCCATGCCGGTGACCCGCCGGCGGGACGCCGTGAATACATCCCTGTAGGCTTGACGGCCGCGTCCTTGCGGCCGACACCCGCCAACGGGTCACCGGCATGGACAGGGCTACCTGCGTAGCTTCGCTATACACAACCTGGCTACCACCCAATACACTTTCACACTCCGGAACCCCACCCATGACCACGGTCTACCTGAACGGCACATTCGAACCCCAGGAACAGGCGCGCGTTTCCATTATGGATCGCGGTTTCCTGTTCGGGGATGGCGTCTACGAGGTGATCCCCGCCTATGGCGGTCGGCTGTTTCGCCTGGAACCGCACCTGGACCGGTTGCAGAACAGCCTGGACGGCATCCGCCTCGGCAACCCCCTGACCCGCGCCGCCTGGCGCGAGGTGCTGGAGGAACTGTTGCGCCGCAACCGCGATCCGGATGATCCCCGCGATGACCAGTCCTTGTATCTCCAGGTCACCCGCGGTGTGGCCCCGAAGCGCGACCACGCCTTTCCCGTGCCGGAGCAGGCCACCGTACTGGCCATGAGCAGCCCGATTCCGGCGCCCTCCCCCGAGCTGGCGCGCATCGGGGTGAGTGCCATCCGCCTGCCCGACAACCGCTGGCAGCATTGCCACCTGAAGACCATCACCCTGCTGGCCAATGTGCTGTCGCGCCAGCAGGCCCTCGATGCCGGTGCCGGCGAGGCGATCCTGGTGCGCGATGGCCTGGCCAACGAGGGCGCCGCCAGCAACCTGTTCCTGGTCAGCGACGGTGTGCTGCGCACCCCGCCGAAGAGCGCCAAGCTGCTGCCCGGCATCACCCGCGACCTGGTGCTGGAACTGGCCGGCCGGCACGGGATTCCCTGCCGCGAGGAAGATATCCCCGCCGCGGACCTGGACACGGCCGACGAGGTCTGGCTCACCAGCTCCACGCGCGAGATCCTGCCCGTCACCAAACTGGACGGGAAGGCCGTGAGGGACGGCAAGCCTGGCCCGCTGTGGCAGCGCATGACCCGTCTCTACCAGGATTACAAGGACGCCGTGCGCGCCGGCACCGCAGCGTAGCGGCGACCCCATGTCCACTCCCCAGGCCAGGGTGCCGGAGGACTGTTACCACTGCGGCCTGCCGGTCCCCCCGGGCAGTCACTACCAGGTCCGCATCGACGGTCAGGAACGGGCCATGTGTTGCCCCGGCTGCCAGGCGGTGGCCCAGGCCATCGTCGCCGGCGGCCTCACCGACTTCTACCGCTACCGAACCGCCACACCCACTCCCGGCAGCCCCGAGCTGGTACCCGAGGCCTTGCGCCAGCTCGATCTCTACGATCGCCCGGAGGTCCAGCAGAGCTTCGTGCGCAGCGAGGCCGGCAGCGTGCGCGAAGCAGCACTGATCCTGGAGAACATCGTCTGCGCCGCCTGCGTCTGGCTCAACGAGCGCCACGTGGGCAGCCTGCCCGGGGTGCTGGAATTCAGTATCAACTTCGCCACACGCCGTGCGCGCCTGCGCTGGGACGACAGCGTCATCCACCTGAGCGAGGTGCTGGCGGCCATCGCCGCCATCGGCTACATCGCCCACCCCTACGATCCCCATCGCCAGGACGAACTGTACCGGCGCGAGCGCGGCCGCCTGCTCAAGCGCCTGGCGGTGGCCGGCCTGGGCATGATGCAGGTGATGATGCTGGCGGTGGCCCTCTATGCCGGCGACTACTACGGCATCGATGCCGAGCTGGAACATTTCTTCCGCTGGGTGAGCCTGCTGATCGCCTCGGTGGTGGTGCTGTACAGTGGCCAGGGCTTTTTCGTCAGCGCCTGGCGCGATGCCCGCAATCGCCGGGTGGGCATGGATGTGCCGGTGGCCCTGGCCATCGGCAGCACCTGGCTGGCCAGCAGCTGGGCCACCTGGACCCGCAGCGGCGAGGTCTATTTCGAATCGGTCACCATGTTCGTGTTCTTCCTGCTCACCAGCCAGTTCCTGCAGCTCGGCGCGCGCCAGCGCGCCGGCCAGGCCGCCGAGGCCCTCATGCGCCTGCTGCCCGCCATGGCCTTGCGCGTGGGGGAGCAGGGCGAGGAGACGGTGGCGATCGCCGACCTGCGGCCCGGCGACCGGGTGCGCATCCGGCCCGGTGATGCCGTGCCCGCCGACGGCACGGTACTGGAGGGCGTCAGTTCGGTAAACGAGTCCCTGCTCACCGGCGAGAGCCTGCCCCATACCCGCCAGGCCGGTGACGGCCTGATCGCCGGCAGCGTCAATGTGGAAAGCCCGCTGCTGATGCGGGTGGACAAGACCGGCGCCGACACCACCCTGTCCGCCATCCAGCGCCTGCTGGACCGCGCCCAGACCGAGAAACCGCCCATCGCCCACCTGGCCGAACGCGGCACCGGCTGGTTCGTGCTCACCATCCTGGCGCTCACCGCCCTGGCGGGGCTGGTATGGTGGCAGTTCGACCCCGGACAGGCCTTCTGGGTCATGGTGGCCATGCTGGTGGTGAGCTGCCCCTGCGCCCTGGCCCTGGCCACCCCCGTGGCCGTGACGGCCGCCACCGGCGGCCTGACGCGCCTCGGGCTGGTCACCACCCGTGGCCATGCCCTGGAGGCCCTGGCCCAGATCCGCCATATCCTGTTCGACAAGACCGGCACCCTGACCACCGGTGAACTGCAGCTCGACGAAGTCATCCCCTTGCGCCCCGGCGTGGACGAGGAGCGTTGCCTGGCACTGGCCGCCGCCCTGGAGCGCGGCTCCGAGCATCCCATCGCCCGGGTGTTCAGTGCCCGGGAGACCGGGCTGGAGGCGCACAGCAGCCTCGCCACCCCGGGCCAGGGCATGGCGGGCCGCATCGAGGGACAGGATTATCGTATCGGCACCCCCGCCCATGCGCGCGCGGCGGAGCATGCCGAGGTGCTGGCCGCGGCCGCGCGCCGCCCTGATGCCAGCCTGGTGGTACTGGGTGACGCGGACGGCGGCCTGGCCCTGTTCGTGCTCTCGGACCAGTTGCGCGCCGATGCCCGTGAAGCCATCGCCGAGCTCCAGGCACTGGGACTGGAGGTGGAACTGCTGAGCGGGGATGGTACGGCACCGGTGCGGCGCGTGGCCGAGACCCTGGGCATCGGCCACTATGTGGGGCGCATGACCCCGGCGGACAAGCTGGAACGGATCCGCACCCTGCAGGCGAGCGGTGCCGTGGTGGCCATGGTGGGGGACGGTGTCAACGATGCCCCGGTACTGGCCGCCGCCCAGGTCTCCGTGGCCATGGCCAACGGCACCGAACTGGCCCAGGCCAGCGCCGACATGATCCTGTTGTCCGAGCAAATCCGCCACCTGCCCGTCGCCGTGCGCACGGCGCGGGACACGGTGCGCATCATTCGCCAGAACCTCTACTGGGCGCTGGGCTATAACCTCATCGCACTGCCGGTGGCCGCCTCGGGCATCCTCACCCCCTGGATGGCGGCCCTGGGCATGTCCGCCAGCTCCCTGCTGGTGGTGCTGAACTCCCTGCGCCTGACCCATCGGCGCTGAGCTTCGCTGCCAGCCAGCCCGCGTCAATCACCGCAAAGGCGCAAAGCACGCCGAGAAAATCGGATCATGATTTTGTAAGGGTTTCTTTGCGAGCTTTGCGCCTTTGCGGTGAATCGCCGTTTTACAAAGACCCGGTACGCAGCACCCCCACACCCAGGCCCTCGATCACCAGGGGCTGGCGGCGCAGGTCCACGCGAATGGGTTCGAAATCCGGATTCTCCGGCAGCAGGCGCACGATGTTGTCCCGCTGTTGAAAGCGTTTCACCGTCACCTCGTCGCCCAGGCGCGCCACCACGATCTGGCCGTTGCGGGCCAGGTGGGTGCGGTGCACCGCCAGCAGGTCACCGTCGAGGATGCCGGCGTCGCGCATGCTCATGCCGCGCACCCGCAACAGGTAGTGGGCGCGGGGATGGAACAGGGCGGGATCAACGGGATAGTGATCCTCGATATGCTCCTCGGCGAGGATGGGATGACCTGCCGCCACCCGGCCCACCACCGGCATGCCGCCCTCCTCCAGCAGCCGGATGCCCCGCGAGGAACCGGGCACCAGCTCGATCACTCCCTTGCGGGCCAGGGCCTTGAGGTGGTCCTCGGCGGCATTGGGGGAACGAAAACCGAAATGGTCCGCGATATCGGCGCGGGTGGGGGGGCAACCCTCGCTGAGCATGAACTCACGGATCATGTCGAGGATTTCGGCCTGGCGCGGGGTGAGGGATTCGTTCATGGCGGAGCCCATCCTGTGGATTTATCCAGTAATGCCTGGGAGTATATACAGGCCGGAGGAATGCGCAAGCCCGGCAGGCATCCCTCCACTCCGTGGGGTTTAGCTTCTGGTTCGCGGCCAGAGGCCGCTCCTACAATTGCCGTAATCCGGTATCATAGGCCTTCCCTGCTCAACCGCTGTACTGACTCCATGAACCTGCCGTCCCCCTACCAGCGTCACCGCACCGTCGCCGTCCGCATCGGCCCCGTCACCGTGGGCGGTGATTCCCCCGTGGTAGTGCAATCCATGACCAATACGGACACCGCCGATATCCAGGCCACGGTGACCCAGGTGGCGCAGCTGGCCCAGGCGGGCTCGGAACTGGTGCGCATCACCGTCAATACCGAAGAGGCCGCGGCGGCGGTGCCGCACATCCGCGAACAGCTCGACCGCCAGGGCTGTGCCGTCCCGCTGGTCGGCGATTTCCATTTCAACGGCCACAAGCTGCTGGCCAAACATCCCGCCTGTGCCGTAGCCCTGGCCAAGTACCGCATCAATCCCGGCAACGTGGGCCGCGGCAGGAAACGGGATGAACAGTTCGCCAGCATGATCGAGACCGCCTGCCGCCACGACAAGCCGGTGCGCATCGGCGTCAACTGGGGCAGCCTGGACCAGGAACTGGTGGTGCGACTGATGGACGAGAATGCCCGCGCGCCCCAGCCACGTGACGCCCGCGCCATCACCCACGAGGCCATGGTCCGTTCAGCGCTGGAAAGCGCCGCCCGGGCGGAAGAACTGGGACTCGGGAAGGACCGGATCATCCTGTCGGTGAAGATGAGCGGTGTGCAGGACCTGATCGCCGTGTACCGGGAACTGGCCGGCCGTAGCGACCATGCCCTGCACCTGGGGCTGACCGAGGCGGGCATGGGCAGCAAGGGCATCGTCGCTTCCACCGCCGCCCTGGCGGTACTGCTGCAGGAAGGCATCGGCGACACCATCCGTATCTCCCTGACACCGGAACCCGGCGGCAGCCGCAGCCGTGAGGTGCAGGTCGCCCAGGAGATCCTGCAATCCATGGGGCTGCGGTCCTTCACCCCCGCGGTGGTGGCCTGCCCCGGCTGCGGGCGCACCAGCAGCGACTATTTCCAGCACCTGGCCCAGGACATCCAGGGGTATTTGCGCGAGCAGATGCCGGCCTGGCATGAACGCTATCCCGGGGTGGAGAACATGACCGTGGCCGTCATGGGCTGCGTGGTGAACGGCCCCGGCGAGAGCAAGCATGCCAACATCGGTATCAGCCTGCCCGGTACGGGCGAGCGCCCCGTGGCACCGGTGTATGTGGATGGCGAAAAGACCGTCACCCTGAAGGGGGAACGGATTGCCGAGGAATTCCAGGCACTGGTCACGGAATACGTGCACCGCACCTACGGCAAGGTCGATGAGGAAGCAGCGGGTTAGGAGCCTGTCGGAATTGAGACTGATCTACTGCGCCGGTGGGAGAGCGATCCATTTTTCCGATCCTTTTCGTCAAATAGCACGACTATTCTCCTCAAACGATCGAAAAAATGGCCTCACTCTCCCACCTTGCTCGCTACGATCGCTCA
>JAPHQV010000001.1 GCA_026197075.1 Gammaproteobacteria bacterium
TCGATGATGCCCTGCTCGTTGACCTTGATCTGCAGCTTCATCACGTCGCCGCAGGCCGGTGCGCCCACCATGCCGGTGCCCACACCACTGTCATGCTTGTCGAAGGATCCCACGTTGCGCGGGTTCTCGTAGTGGTCCAGTACTTTTTCGCTATAGGCCATGGTGCTTAACTCTCCTGCAGATCAGACTGCAAGTCCACCTGTAGGTTGGGCTGAAGCCCGACTACAGACAGACCTGCAGAAAAATCATGGTTATGTAATGACGTCAGCTGCCGGCTCAGGCCGCGCTGCGCTGGAAGCTTGGCGTGAAGGCCGGCCGCTCCGTGCCCGTGGGTGCGGAGCGCTGCTGGTCGATGGCATCGGCCAAGCTGATGTCGTCCAGGAAGCCATACATGCGGTCGCTCAGGCGGTTCCACATCACCAGGCTCTGGGCCCATTCCTCGCCGGGGATGGGTTCGCGGCGGGTGGGCAGCACATCATCCACGGCTTCCAGGATCTGGGCAATACTGATTTCGCTGGCAGGGCGTCGCAGGCAGTAGCCGCCACCGGGACCACGCAGACCGGTGACCAGGCCGCTCTTGCGCAGGCGCGCGAACAGCTGCTCAAGGTAGGAAACGGATATGGACTGCTCGACCGAGATGTCCGCCAGGGTAACGGGACCATCGCGGTGGCGCAGGGCGAGTTCCATCATCGCGGTTATGGCATGACGGCCTTTGGTGGAAAGTTTCATGGCAAACCTCTCAGTTTTCACGGTTAAAGAGTAGCGCGAGAAGGTATCTGGATTCCCCATCGCAGTGATGGGAATAGTTTTATAATACTTGACTTAATTAGTCAAGATTAAATTCCGACCATTTCTGTCAACCACTCCCGGGGCGCCGGCTGGTTGCCGCCCGAGTGAAAATTCAGCAATATAGGGCCCGAGGCTGAAATTTTCCGGATTACAGAGCCTTAACCAGGGCGACCGGGTATAAAAAATAGACAATACCGCGAGGAGTGGAGTGACAATGGCTGCAAACGAGCAAGACAAGCTGAAACAGGAACGGCGTGGCGCGGTTCGGGACAAACTGGCAACCCTGGTGCAGACCCGCACCGAGGCCCTGGCATTGTTCAGCGACCTGATCAGCCGTCGACCCTTTGCCGTGGACCCCGAGGTTCGGAACGCCCTGCAGGAATTCTGTGAGGCGCTCATCGACTATACCGCCAGTGCCCACTTTCAGCTCTACCGCTTCCTGGAAACCAATATCGAACGGCGCGAACCCGTATTGAAGGTGGCCGACGAGGTGTATCCCCATATCGTGCGTACCACGGATGCCATCCTGGAATTCAATGACAAGTACGAAAAGGCCCCCCTGGAAGACTGTGTCGACTGCCTGCCAGAGGACCTGTCGCGCCTCGGCGAGGCCCTGGCGGACCGCATCCAGCTCGAAGACCGCATGATCGGGGTGCTGTCCGGCGCCCGTCACTGATCCTCTCCCTCCACTAACTGGCGCGCCTGTTCCTTGGACAGGTAGCGCCAGGGCCTTGGCACCAACCCCGGTACCCGCGCCCGGTAGCGCAGGTAGACCTCGCCCAGTTCGCGCACCAGCTTCCGTTCTTCCAGGTGCGAACCTGCCACCAGGTAGGCGGTGATCCACAGGGCCGATACCAGTCCGGCGGCATTCATGTCCCGCGTCCAGAGGATCACCAACCCGAAGCTGTACCAGGGATGGCGCACGAAGCGGTGCCAGAAGGAGAGCCCGAATTCACCTGGTCGGGTCCGGCGCTCCCGCCACTGACGCAGACCGAGGAAATCCAGCTTGTCGTAGGCACGGCTGCTGTGCAGGAAGCCCAGCAGGGCCAGCAGGGCCAGGCCGTTGGCCAGCCAGGCCCAGCCACCTGACCAGCGCCACAACAGCGGCCCCGGGTATTGCAGGAACAGCCACAGGGGAACGCCGAGCAGCACCAGGGCCAGCAGGTTGTAGCCCAGCCGGTAGCCGGGCCGCAGGCGCGGCCAGTGCCGGGCCACCCAGTCCTTGCTGGCAGGGCTGGCCAGTAGCGAATGCAGCCCGAAATACACCAGCCAGGCCAGGCTCAGATAAATCAATAAGATGTGATGTTCATCCATGGGCAGGCTGATCGTGTCGAGGTTAATTCAAAGCTTGAGAATATACTGATATACTTACCGGCTAAATCTTTTTCGTGCGCCAAGGGCGCGTAAGCCAACACCCCGACCGAGGATTACAGTATGGATCACGGCACCACCCTGACCCAGTTCATTATCGAGGAGCAGCGTCGCATCCCTGGCGCCACGGGTGATTTCACCTCCCTGCTCAACGACGTGCTCACCGCCTGCAAGAAGATCGCCTGCGCCGTCAACCGCGGTGGCCTGATCGGCATCCTGGGCTCCGCCGGCAGCGAGAATGTTCAGGGCGAGACCCAGAAGAAGCTCGACATTATCTCCAACGACGTCATGGTCAACTCCCTGGAATGGACCGGTCACCTGGCCGGCATGGCCTCCGAAGAGATGGATGATCCCCTGTCCATTCCCGATATGTATCCGCGTGGCAAGTACCTCATCCTGTTCGATCCCCTGGACGGCTCCTCCAACATCGACGTGAACGTCTCGGTGGGTACCATTTTCTCCATCCTGCGCGCCCCCGAAGGTTGCGAGAACCCGACGGTGGAGGACTTCCTGCAGCCCGGCACCAAGCAGATCTGCGCCGGCTACGCGGTGTACGGACCGGCCACCATGCTGGTGCTGACCTCCGGTCACGGCGTCAACGGTTTCACCCTGGACCGCTCCATCGGCGAGTTCATCCTGTCCCACCCGGACATGACCATCCCCGCCGATACCCGCGAGTTTGCCATCAACATGTCCAACCAGCGCCACTGGGAAGCCCCCGTCAAGCGCTACGTGGACGAGTGCATCCAGGGCCAGGAAGGCCCCCGTGGCGAGGATTTCAACATGCGCTGGATCGCCTCCATGGTGGCCGAGGTGCACCGCATCCTCACCCGTGGCGGCATCTTCATGTATCCCATCGATGAGAAGCTCAAGTCCAAGGGCCAGGACGGCAAGCTGCGCCTGATGTACGAGGCCAACCCCATGGGCTTCATCGTCGAGCAGGCCGGCGGCGCCTGCAGCACCGGCCGCGAACGCATCATGGAACTCGAGCCCACCGGTCTGCACCAGCGCGTACCCGTGATCCTCGGCTCCCGTAACGAAGTGGAACGGGTGGTGGCCTACCATCGCGAAACTGATGGCGGTAAGCAGCAGGTGGCGTGAACCCAGTGCTAACCCAATGAAAAAGGCGGCTTAGGCCGCCTTTTTCATTGGTGGCAAATGCGCTAGATTGCATCTTTCATTCCGGCACTATTCGTCATTCCGGCGAATGCCGGAATCCATGTGTAAGGTCATTTCTATGAACCACCATTTGCCCGAAAGCAAAGACATCCAGCGCCTGCTCGACATCATGGCACGGCTGCGCGATCCCGATGGCGGCTGTCCCTGGGACCGCGAGCAGGACTTCGCCTCCATTGCGCCCTACACCATCGAGGAGGCCTACGAGGTGGCGGAGGCCATTGCGCACCAGGACGAAGAGGAACTGCGCGACGAACTTGGTGACCTGCTGTTCCAGGTGGTGTTCCATGCGCGCATGGCCGAGGAACGCGACTGGTTCGGCTTCGACGACGTGGTGGAGGCCATCTGTGACAAGATGATCCGCCGCCATCCCCATGTGTTCGCCGATGCGGAAGTGGCCGACGCCCGTGAACAGACCGAGGCCTGGGAGGACATGAAGGCGCGCGAACGGGCGCGCAAGCAGCAGGACAGCAGCATCCTGGCCGGCGTCTCACTGGCCCTGCCGGGGCTGACCCGCGCGCGCAAGCTGCAGGCCCGTGCCGCGCGCGTCGGCTTCGATTGGCCGGAACAATCCGGCGTACTGGCCAAGGTCCACGAGGAGTTACGGGAAGTGGAACAGGCGCTGGAGAGCGGCACCACGGAGGCCATCGAGGAGGAACTGGGCGACCTGTTGTTCGCCGTGGTCAACCTGGCGCGTCACCGGGAGGTGGACCCGGAAGCGGCGGTGCGTGCCGCCAACAGCAAGTTCACGCACCGCTTCCAGCGCATGGAGCAATGGGCGAAGGAATCCTGCAACGACCTGTCAGGCCTTGCTGCGGAAGCCATGGATGCCCTTTGGGAAAAAGCAAAGCAGGAGGAGCGGGGCGGCTGACGTCCCCCCCCCTGTAGGAGCGGCCTTCGGCCGCGAACGCTGGTGGCACACCGGTTCGCGGCCAGAGGCCGTTCCTACAGGCGCGCGTGTTTGGTAATAAAGTCGATCACGAACTGGAAGGACTGGGCGCTGCTGAAGCGACCCTGTACCTCACCGTCCTGGAACAGCAGGATGGTGGGGAAGCCGCGCACCTGGTGCCGGCCGGCGATCTTCATGTTATCCCCTTCGTCCACTTCCACCTTGGCCAGGGCCACGGCGCCGTCATGGTGCTGGATCACCTTGTCCAGCACCGGCGCCAGCGCCAGGCAGGGCGGGCACCAGTCGGCCCACAGGTCCACCAGGATGGGGCGCTGGCGCGAGGCCTCGATGACCTTCGCGTCGAAGTCTTCCAGGTTTACGTCGAAGATGTGCGGACTTGTGCTCATGGAACGGCCATAAAAAATCCGGCTTGTGGCCGGATTCTGCTAAACAGGGAATTTGGTCGGGCATGCAGGATTTGAACCTGCGACCCCCTCGTCCCGAACGAGGTGCGCTACCAGGCTGCGCCAATGCCCGAGTCAGTAGTTCCGGTTGACGGAGAACTCCGCCAGCCCATACAAGGCATCCTTGTAGGGTGACTCCGGGAGTGGTGCCAGTGCTGCGATTGCCAGGTCGGCCTCCTCCCGCGCGGATTGCGAAGTGTACGCGATGGCCTGGGTGGATTCAATGGCGGCCCGGACCTCCTCGATACGCTCCAGGCCGCCTTTTTCGATGGCGTTGCGGATGATTTCGGCCTGCTCCGGGGTGCCGTTGCGCATGGCGTGGATGAGCGGCAGGGTGGGCTTGCCCTCGGCCAGGTCGTCGCCCAGGTTCTTGCCCATCTCCGCCGCCGAAGCGCTGTAGTCCAGGGCATCGTCGATGAGCTGGAAGGCGGTGCCCAGGTGCATGCCGTAACGGGCCATGGCCTGTTCGATGACCTCCGGTTGCCCGCCCAGCACGGCGCCGAGTTGCGCGGCGGCCTCGAACAGCTTGGCGGTCTTGTAGCGGATCACCTCGCGATAGCGTTCCTCGCTGGTGTCGGCGTCGTGGCAGTTGAGCAGTTGCAGCACCTCGCCCTCGGCGATGATGTTGGTGGTGTGGGAGAGGATCTCCATGACCCGCATGCTGCCCAGGCCGACCATCATTTCGAAGGCGCGGGAGTAGAGGAAATCACCCACCAGTACGCTGGCCTCGTTGCCCCAGATGGCATTGGCGGTCTGCTGGCCGCGGCGCAGCACGGAGGCGTCCACCACGTCGTCGTGGAGCAGGGTGGCGGTGTGGATGAACTCGATGATGGCGGCCAGGTGGATATGCTGCTCGCCCTGGTAGTCGCAGGCCCGGGCCGCCAGCAGCACCAAAAGCGGGCGCAGGCGCTTGCCGCCGCTGTTAACAATGTACTGGCCCAGCTGATTGATCAGCACCACCTCGGAGCGCAGCTGCTCGTGGATATAATGGTCCACGGCCCGGGCATCCGCTGCGGTGAGCGCGCGGATGTTGTCGAGGTCGATTGTAGTGCTTTGATTAGAAAGCGTTTCTTGCATTCGTGGCATGGGCATGGGGTGCGTAACCCGGGTTGGTGGCCGGGGGGTCCTGTGCCGTCCCCGGGCCGGGGGTCATGGGCTTGCCGTCAGGCCGGGAAGTGTACCCCGGAAGCCGGACGGGCACCAGATGAATCGGGTTTGACCGCCGGGCCGGGAGCCTATAGAATTGCCGGTCTTTCGGGCTGCTGTAATTACGTTTTGGAGATTCAGCCATGTATGCGGTAATCAAGACCGGTGGCAAACAATACCGGGTTGCAAAGGGTGACACCCTGCGCGTGGAAAAGCTCGCCGGCGCCGAAGGCGATGCCGTGGAGCTGGACAAGGTGCTGATGGTAGCCGATGGCGACGACATCAAGGTCGGCGCCCCCTACCTGGACGGCAGCAAGGTGACGGCCACGGTCAAGGCCCAGGGCCGCGGCAAGAAGGTGGAGATCATCAAGTTCCGCCGCCGCAAGCACCACATGAAGCGCCAGGGACATCGTCAGTCCTACACTGAACTGGAAATCACCGGTATCACCGGCTGAGCACGAGGTAGAGCAACATGGCACACAAAAAGGCAGGCGGCAGTACCCGTAACGGCCGCGATTCGGAAAGCAAACGCCTGGGCGTGAAGATGTACGGTGGCCAGACCGTTTCCGCCGGTAACATCATCGTGCGGCAGCGTGGCACCCGCTTCCACCCCGGCCTGAACGTGGGCTGCGGCAAGGATCACACCCTGTTCGCCAAGGCCGACGGCGTGGTGACCTTCGTGGTGCGCGGTGACAAGAACCGCAAGTTCGTGGACGTGGTCACGAACTGATCGCGACGACATGACGCGATTCTGAAAGCCCCGTTTCGTGCGGGGCTTTTTTGTTTGCATGAGCAGTGTGTCATATGGCCTGGTGGCCACGGCATGGTCGGCAACCTGATCCGGGACTCGCTGTGAATACATCCCTGTACGCTCGAAGGCCGCGTCCATGCGGCCTACGGTCCCGTATCAGGTTGCCGGCCATGCCGGCCCGAGCTGTGTGCCAAATCATATAACGGACCCACCGCAATGAAATTCGTCGACGAAGCCACCATTCATGTGAAAGCCGGAGACGGCGGCAACGGCTGCGTCAGCTTCCGGCGCGAGAAGTACATTCCCTTTGGCGGCCCTGACGGTGGCGACGGCGGTGATGGCGGCAGCGTGTACCTGGTGGCTGACGAGAGCGTCAACACGCTTGTGGATTTTCGCTACCAGCGTAACTACAAGGCGGAACGCGGCGAGAACGGTTCCGGTCGCAACTGCACCGGCAAGAAGGGCGATGACGAGGAGATCCGCGTGCCGGTCGGCACCATGGTCTACGACATCGATACCGAGGAACTGATCGGCGACCTGGTGGAGGCCGGCCAGCGCCTGATGGTGGCGCAGGGCGGTTTCCATGGTCTCGGCAACGTGCGCTACAAGAGCTCCACCAATCGTGCGCCGCGCCAGTCCAAGCCGGGCACGCCCGGCGAACAGCGCGATCTGCGCCTGGAACTGAAGGTGCTGGCCGACGTGGGTCTGCTGGGCAAGCCCAACGCCGGCAAGTCCACCTTCATTCGCGCGGTATCCGCCGCCCGTCCCAAAGTGGCCGACTATCCCTTCACCACCCTGTACCCGAATCTCGGCGTAGTACGCGTGGCGCCCCATCGCGGCTTCGTGGTGGCGGACATCCCCGGCCTGATCGAGGGCGCCGCCGAGGGTGCCGGCCTGGGTATTCAGTTCCTCAAGCACCTGGCGCGCACGCGCCTGCTGCTGCACCTGGTGGATGTGCTGCCGCCCGATGGCTCCGACCCGGTGGCCGAGGCCCGTGCCATCGTTCGCGAGCTGGAGAAGTACAGTCCGGAACTGGCGGAGAAGGAACGCTGGCTGGTGTTGAACAAGCTCGACCTCATCCCCGAGGACGAACGCGATGCGCATTGTCAGGCCATCGTGGATGGCCTGGACTGGCAGGGCCCGGTGTTCCGCATTGCTGCGCTTAGCAAGCTCGGTACCGAGGCCCTGTGCCAGCGCATCATGCTGGACCTGGAAGAAAAGGGCTTTGGCGAAAAGTAATACCTGCAGGAGCGGGCTCTGCCCGCGAATTGGCGAACCTCAAAACCCTTCGCGGGCAGAGCCCGCTCCTGCAGGGGGATTGCATGGCAAGGCCATGTCCCGCCGCTGGCGCAAATCCCCGAGAGCCGGTATCTTGCCAGTCTTTACATACCACACCACACATCCATGAAAAACCGCCAGCAACTCGGAGCCAGCAAGCGCTGGGTGATCAAGGTCGGCAGCGCCCTGGTGACGGCCAACGGCCGTGGCCAGGCGGTACTGACTGGTACTCGATACCATCGATCTCAGATATCCCAAAATTGAGATTCCGGCTTTCACAAGATATTTAACATTCTGAAATTCAATCAGATGCGTATTTCCCCTTGCCCTATCAGCACTGCGTAGATCTAGTGCCATGATATAAAGATTGGTACCTGGATTTGTAAGATTCACGGCGAAATACTAGTATTCGGGAGAATTCAAAGAACGGCAGTGCTCCAATACCAACAACACCAAGGGGGAGTCATGCAGGGACTGCATGGGCTGCAGGAATGCGGGGGCATTCGCGCGCCGATAACTAAGCGTAGTCTTTTTTTGCGCTCACGTTGCTGTTTATCTGCCATCTGTCCATTTTGCTGGCCATACCATCCATGGCCAGTGGGACGGAAATTCCGGCGGGCGACCTTGCTCCGCTCGACAATCCTGACGGCGAGCTCAATGTCGCCGATTTTCTCATTCTTCAAAAATTTGTTCTGGGCACGTTGATCCCGACGCCGGAACAGCTCCTTATTGCCGATGTAGCACCTCTCGGGAATCCAGACGGCGAACTGAATGCGGGTGATATGGTTGTGCTTATGCGGGCTATCCATGGCCTTGTTAGCCTGCCACCGATACAGATCGGCCCGAACGCGCCGGTACTGACCGTTGCAAATGGGACTACTGATCAGAACCCCTATTTCTTGACGGGTGAATCAGATCCTGGCCAGGAAATCCGCATTTACCTCAATGGTGAACCATTCGCGTCAACAGGGTCATCCGTCCTTGATGGCACCTTTGGTGTGCAACTTATTTTGGAAGATGGCGCTAACAGCATCTATGCAGTTGTCGTTGATTCGGGGGTCGAAGGACCGCCGTCAGACATGGTTGCATTGGAGTATGAGAATAACGTTCCCCGCGATCAGGATGGCCTGATCGATACAAATTCTGTTTGGACACCTGGAACATCGAACGAACCGTATGTGATTGGTGCCGGCGTGACGGTGGCTCCTGATACGACGCTCACATTAATGCCGGGTAAGGTATTGAGTTTTGGAGCTGGTGCTTCACTGGTAGTCGAAGGCACCTTGGAGGTGAAAGGTACAGCATCTAATCCAGTCAGGTTTACATCCGGCTCCATATGGCCAGCCAGGGGGGATTGGGAAGGGATAAATGTAAAACCAGATAGTGGCGGCGCCGTGATTGATGGTGCGATTATCGAGTATGCAAGAAACGGGATAAGTGGAGAGTTCCTTCGAAAAAGTGGACACCCATTGGTTAGGAAAACGCACGCTCGAACTCCATTGGCGACTGGTAACCCAGCGACGAATGTAGCCGTACGCGATTATAAAAATCGATATAGGACCTGACTGCATCACGTAACGACTTGTCACTTTCAAATGTCTGCCGGTGGTACATGTCCGATTTCATCGATTTATTCCATGATTCCATGTGGGCATTATCCGTCATGCGACGTGGGCGATTCATGCTCTGGGTGAGTCCCGCCTTCCGCAGGGAACTTTTCATGACGGACGCCAGGTACTCTACACCTCGATCACTATGAAACAGCGTCCCCTCTTGTGGTCGGCGCAGCTTTAGCGCGTGCCGTAATGCCCGTCGTGTTAGTGTGGCTGTCTTCTCCTGCCCCAGCGCCCACCCCAGCAGTCGCCGCGAACAGCGGTCCATCACCGTGGCAAGATACCGCCATTGCCCGCTGACTTTCAAATAGGTTACGTCCGCGACCCAGACTTGATCTGGCCGGGTCACTTCGATCTTGTGCACCCGATTCTCCACGCTGGTGAAGAATCGGCCCAGGCCAGGCATGCGACGGTACAAGGTTGCCGAGCAGGCGCGGATGCCGTTTTCCCGCATCAATCGCTCAATTCTGCGCCGTCCCACTGATTCTCCCGCCCGATCCAGGACTGCATGGATGCGAGGGCTGCCATAGGTCTCCCGGCTCGCCTTGTGCGCCCTCCGGATGGTCTTTACCAGGCGTTCATCTTCTACTGCACGCTCGCTTGGCGGTCTACCGAGCCATGCATAATAGCCACTCGGACTCACGCTATAGAGCTTGCACATCAGCCTCACCGGGAAGGACTCCTGGTGCGCTTTGATAAATGCGAAGATGTCTCTTTTCTGGCGGAAGTGAACTCGATGGCTTTTTTTAAAATTTCATGCTCAATTTTCAGGCGCTCGTAGTCGCGCTTCATGCGGCGCAGCGCTTTGAGCTCGGCAGCAACGTCCTTATCCACTTCGACACCCTTGGTCATGATCATCCCCTCGCGCGCTTCTTTTCGCCAACGAGACAACATAAACGGGTGGATGTAAAGTGCTTCGGCAACATCCTGCACGGCAACCCCACCCAATTGACTCAACCGTACTGCTGTTGCCTTGAATTCTTCACTGTACTTATAGGTTGTTCTTGGTCCTGGCTTTGGCATTTTAGACACTCCTGGCTAGTTAGCTCAGGGTGTCCACTAAACCGTAGGAACTATCGTGTCGATACATCGCAGCTTGTTATAAAAAACTGCCATATAAGCAATTTTGGTGCGAACTTTACCGAACATGGGGTTGGTTTTTTTAACGGTGCAGGAGGAGTCGTCGAGAACTGCGTGATCGATAATCAAGCAAGCTCTGGAAATAATTGGTCGAGAGGGATTTATGTTGCGAATTCATCAGCTCCTGAAATCAGAGAGAACCATATAAAAAATACCGGAATCGGTATTGTTATATGGAACTCTTCCCCGTGGGTTGTCGGCAACTTGGTCGAGAGAAATGTAACGGGTATTTATTCGTATGGGGATTCAAGCGCACTTATCAATGGCCAGAATGTCATAACCGAAAATAGTCAGGCGGGGCTGGAGTTTGGCGCGGTTGATGGTGGCGTGAGTCCAAATTGCATTGTTAAGAATAACAATATTTTTAATAACAAATGGAATGTGATGACAGACGATTATGATAGGGCGATTGAGCTCGAAGTCGATGTTTCCGGGAACTGGTGGGGGGCGGCCTCTCCTTCAGTAGTATCTTCTGGGATATTCGATTTTAAAGTTATCCAGGAGGCTTCTCCGCCAGTGAAGGTCGTGCCATTCCTGGATGCGCCGAACGGCAATCCTGTGCAGGGAAATTTTCTTAATGGTCGGGTAGATCAAGATACAACGCTATTGGCAGGTGAAGCATACACAGTAGTGGGGTCGTATGTAATCATTCCGAATACAAAGCTTACGGTTCAACCAGGCGCGAGGCTGGAATTTTCAAGCACCGCATTGCTTTATTCAATGGGTGATATTGATGTGGTAGGGACGGAAGGTTACGAGGCCACATTCATAACCGCCGGCCACGCGGGCGATCTTCCTGTTGGAGGTGGCGTGGTCATTTCAGGTGTTGCTGAAGCTGCTATCGAGTGGGCACATTTCGAGAATTTGAATTGGGGGCTGTATATTTTGGCATCAGAAGTTGTTGTCAAAAATAGTAAGTTTTCCAATAATCAGCGCGCTTCCATATCGGCAAGTAACTCCAATGTTTCCATCATCGATAATATATTCGAAAGAAGCGGGCGTGAATTTTGTGACTATGGTTGTATAGGTGTGGACTTGTACGGTAGCGGAAATGTTTCGATAGAAAGAAATAATTTTAGTGGTGGAAATGTTGGGATATTTGTAAGTAACGGTAGCCCTGAGATAAAGGAAAACACGATTACTGGTAACAACTATGGAATTTCTCTTGACGAAAGCGGTTACGCATCTTGGACGAGTCCAGTTATAACGAATGGAAATGTAATCGCAAACAATGATTATGGGGTGTACTCGAATAATATTACCCGTGGATCGGTTTCGGTAAATGGCAATAATATTCATGGGAATGGATTCAATTATTACAAGACGAGATCAAGTCATGTCGAGGATGCCACTAACAACTGGTGGGGGTCTGCAATCGAGTCTGAGATTGCGGGCACCATTTACACTCAACACGCGGGAGCCGTGGCCTACGTACCATTCTTAGCGGGCCCGGCTCCAATCGCGCCACAGCTTTCTTCGGGCGCTCAATATACCGCTGAAAGTGCTTTTTCGGTTACGGGTTCGGCCCAACCCGGAATTCAAGTAAGGTTGTATGTAAACGGCGTGGAGCATCTGGTTGTAGTGGCAGACCAGGGCGGCGCGTTCAGCGGAACCGTGGCCTTGGACGAAGGTGAGAACCATATCCATGCGGAAGCCTTTAATCAAACCACGGTAAGCAGCGCTTCCAATTCCATTTCGGTCATCCTGGATACCATTCCACCCAGCATCTCGATCGCACGACCTTTCAACGGCGATCGTCTCAATGCCAACCCGATATTTTCCGGCACTGTGAGCGAGCCAGTATTTCTGACGATTGCGGGTGAGTCGGTGCTGGTGTCGGTAACCAATGAATTTACCCATGGGCCTGTCAGGTTAAGCGAAGGCCTTAATTCCATACCCATTATTGCAGAGGATATTGCCGGGAACGTCACATTACAGACTATTGATCTGGTAATGGATACCACACCACCAGAGAATCCGGATATGAACCTGGTGGTCTTTGGTCCTTTGCTGGGTGGTGTCGTAAACGTCACGGGCGGCGCCGGCGCGGTGGAAGCAGGAGTTCAGGTGTACGTGGCAAATTCGCGCACCGGAGTGGTAAGTATGGTGGTGTCGAATGGCGATGGAGGGTTCTCGGCTGTTATCGACGCGCAACCTGGTGACGCGCTGACACTGACGGTCGCCGATGATCTGGGGAATCAGGCCATCTGGAACCATGAAATCATAGAA
Source organism: Gammaproteobacteria bacterium (assembly GCA_026197075.1). Classification (GTDB taxonomy): domain Bacteria; phylum Pseudomonadota; class Gammaproteobacteria; order DSM-19610; family DSM-19610; genus JAIVHA01. Next base: position 12,847 of record JAPHQV010000001.1, read on the forward strand.
GGTGTACCAGCCGCATTATCCATAAGCAATGTTAGTCCTATAAATGGTTCCGCGATTAATGGCGACCGGGTAACGATTTCCGGTGAATTCGATGGGCCAGAAGGCCTTGGCATCGTCGTTGCCGGTCAGTCTGCCGATCTTTACGGTAACCGGTTTGTCGCTAGTGATGTTCTGTTGTCAACCGGATTGAATTCGATAGAAATCACGGCATCAAGCCCCGACGGACAAGTTTATACCCATGATCTAACGCTAACGAGTAGCGGTGAAATACCCTTCAAGGTAAGTGTTTCGCCGGAAAGTGGATTGCTGCCATACATTGGAGAATTGATTGTAACCAATGAGACCGGTCAGCCAATGCAGTCGGTGGAAATCGATATCGATAACGATGGAGTATTCGATGGAAGCTTTTTCAATCTGAATTATTCAGAAGCGTCGTGGGATATTTGGTATGGAACACCCGGTTTGCATATTGGCCGTGTACGGATAGTCGATTATGCTGGTGTTTCCCATGAGCTATCGTATGGCCTCATGGTGGAAGAGTTGGTGGGTAAGCAATCCAGATTGCAAATGGTATACCGAAACATGATGAGCAATCTTGCCTCGGGAAACATAGAGGGAGCCTCGGCGCGTATCGCGGGAACATCACGAGAGCGTTATGACGAGATATTTACCATGCTCGGAAGTGACCTTGGGGCGATTGCTCAGGATTTTGGTGAAATTAGAAATATAGTTCTCGGCGATGGTTGGGCAGAGTTGCTGCTGGTTCGTGAATCAGGTGGAGTTAAAACGGCTTATCGAATCAATCTGTTCCAAGGTGAGGATGGAGTGTGGCGAATTGAAAGCATGTGATCTCGGTCAGCATGGCACGATTTCACGTGTATGAGCTGGAAATATTTTATGAAAGGAAATGGCAGATTATTCGAATCGGGGGTTCATCAGGAAAATGGTGATAAAGACATGACGAGGCAGCGATATGCGATTCTGATTGCCGTATTGGCGTGGGTCTTGGTTTTGCTGTCGGCTAGTTGCGCTTTGGCCCCGCCACGTGAAGTTCCACCGCAGACAGGGCGCGTGTTGGATGTGGAAACCCAGCAGCCGATCGAAGGCGCGATTGTTGTATTGCGCTGGCAGGGTGTGGGGACCAAGGCATTCGTCGATACACAAACGGTCTGTTATCACGTCGAATCGGCGGTGACGGATACGGAGGGGCGCTATAAGACAGACGGATGGCGGGAAGCGCCAATATATCGGGATCTGAGTATGAAGCAGGTCCTGCATACTGTCTATAAGCCAGGCTACCGGCATGTGCGGACGGATATAGCGACAGGTGATCAGTATCTGGAGAAGGATGCAAGAAGTGTGAAAGAACGGTTGGAGTATTTGATATCCACCTCTGTAAGTTGTAGTGCCGTGGAAGACAAAAAACTGTCAAACCTGTATCGAAGCCTGTACTCAGAAGCAGAAAGTGTTGCGACAACAAAGGAAGAAGTGGCGATTGCGCTAATATTGCTAATCGAAGTCGAGAAACAAGAGGTCGGATCAACTGAGGCGTGGCGTCGTTTTGAGCAAAGGAAGCTCGAATTGAGGTGATATGAGATGAGTAAAAAGAGCGTTCTGTTTGTTGCGTTGATTTTGTCTGTTCCAGGATATGGATATGAGCTGGCGACGCATGCTCGCTTAACAAATGCAGCCTACTTACGCTCTGTTCTAACTTTAGATGAGACCTTCATGTTTGGGCTCGGTATTCAAGCTCATGGGGATGTCTTTGGTGAGGATTATTTCGATATTTATCGTGGTGATATCTATACGCGTTCTAAAAATGATTTTGAAGAGACGTCCAAACGTATGCCGGCTGGAATAAATCCACTTTCTATTACAGGTTGGCTCATGCGCGGTGCGATCCGCGAGGATGACCATATTGGGCGTCGTGCGCCCAACCCGCAGGATGATCCCTATAACAATAATGACCTGATTCTCGATAACCGCCCGCTGCATCACTTCTATGATCCGCGCAATGATCGCGGGCTCCAGGTGGGGCTACGCATCGGCCAGAAGGCGCCGGACTGGGCTGTTGGCGCCACAAACGTTTTTGTGGACTCCAACCATGCCAACGAGTGGCGCCGTAATCACTTCACGGTTTTCGATGCTCGCGAAGCGATGTTCCGGGCATTGACCGGCATGGACCGCAATGGTAGTCCCGCAATCGGAGCAGGTGGAAGTACGCCGGTCACGGCCGAGGATAAACTGGCGGTTCGAAAGGCATACTGGGCCACGACCTTTCGGGCGTTGGGCGATCTGGTGCACATGGTTCAGGACATGGCGCAGCCGCAACACACACGAAATGACCCCCATGCGGGTAGTGACGACTATTCACAACAGGCCGGACCGGCGGGGCACAAGAGTTTCTATGAGATCTATATTGATCAGCGGGCAAAACAGTCTGAAATCACGGAAGCTAATGGCCATAGCTATATGCCCGATTCGCTGGTGTATGACACGAATCCATCGTACCCGATCCCGCAGTTCAATAGCTATGTGGAGTATTTCAGTACGCAGCATTTGCAGTCCAATGTGATGGTCCGGAAGGGGATGGCGGATTATTCGAATCGGGGGTTCTTCAGTGTGGGCAAGAATCTGTGGCAACAGGAGTATGACCAGCCACCCACGAGTATCAGTGGAGGATTCTATTCGCCGGATCCCCGTGAGGTCGGCAATGATGGAACAAAGGTCGCCATTCTGTCGGGCGAGGTTCATGACGCGTATTTGGGGGTGGCGGAGCAGAATGTGCCGCTGACCGCATTCGGTGCGTGGAATGATGCCATTCAACAAAAAACAGGAATGGATGCCCCCATCTTGATTCGGGAAAACTACGACGCCATGGCGGATTTGCTGGTCCCCCGGGCGGTGGCCTACTCAGCCGGACTGATCGATCATTTCTTTCGGGGGCGGATGGAAATCACGCTGCCGGAAGATGGTGTGTTTTCGGTCCTGGATCATGCGGTGGAAAATGGTCTTGAAGATGGGTTCAGGAAGATAAAGCTCAGGCTGCGTAATACCACGCCCACGATCAATGATGGCCAGAATAGTTATCCACATCATATGACCGGAGGTGCCCTGTTGGCCGTGGCAAAGTTTCATCGCAATGGCTGCTATCAGCCTGATTTTCTCGGTGAGCCAGGTGTGGCTGACTGCAATTATATGGCGACCTATGGGGCTGAAGAAATCTCCGTATCACAACCAATCGAGATTCCATACCTGGATGTGGACCAGGCGCAAGAGTTTGTTTTCGATTTTTCCACCACCCCGATACCTGTTAATGCGACCAGTGTTGTGCTGCAAGTCGTTTATCGTGGGGAGTTGGGTCCCGAGAGCGATGCCGTGGTGGTTGCTAGCCGGGAGATCTCCGCGCCTACCACATTTTTGTTTATGAATTCGACGGATTACTTCATGTTGGATGGTGTTTTTTATAGACCGAATGAAATATTGAACGACCCAGTGTTGTTTCAGCGTATCGACCTAAATGGAAATGGAATATATGATCCCGAGGCTGAAGTTAATGCTGACATCAATATAGACCCAGAAGTCACCGTATATACCTTTAATTTCGGTTCCCAGGAAGTGGGGAATGCGGAGCTCCCGCCTGCCTCGTTTCTACGGTTTTCTGTGTTGTCTGATCTGCCGACTATAAGGATCAATGTTCGTGCCCAGGAGCATGGATCAGCAATCTGGTCGGTATTCGATAGGGATATGGAAATCCGGAAGTATGATCCGTCAATACAGGATTTCATCTGGACTGCATATACCACGGTTCGAGGGGCCAGCGCCTTTCATCGTGTCAGCCGGTATAGAAAAACAGGGAGTTCTGGAACGGAGCAGGACGCAAGCGTTTTGGATGATATTGAGAATACAGCACCAGTGGAGATTATCCTTAATTTTTAGGGGCGTTGAAAATGATGCTGAAATTTCTTTTGACGGGGTCTCGAAGGTTCGTGCTTGTTATGGCCCTGCTTGTGGCGTGCCCATCTCATGGTCAACCCGATAGCATGCAGGAGTCGGAATCGGTGCTTGCATTGCGTACAGCCCTGCACAATCTACATGCGGCAGTTCGGCACGGCGATGCGCGGGCTGTCGAGCATGAGCTGGCTGGAGGGGTGGACCTAAATCAAAGCGCTGCCCTCGAATTGGCGATTCTGATGGGCCATGGCGATATTGTGGATCTTCTGATTGCACGCGGCGCTGACGTCAATCGTCCAGGCCTCAGTGGCAATCTGCCGATTGGGCTTGCGGTGCGGCGCGGCCAGACGGAATTGGTGCGGCGACTCATTGACCAGGGGGCGGATATCAATCTGCGTGATCGACGCGGGCAAATCGCCATGGATCATGCGCGGAAAGCCGGGCGTGCCGAGATGATACAGCTTCTGCAGGGGGGCGATTCGCAGGTGCACCACGAGGGAGTGGGTTCGGGGAGAGGTGCCTGGATTCGGAGGGATTGAGAGGCCCCCTTATAATCGTGTGGAACAAATCTTGAATTATCGGTATCTTGCCAGTCTTTACATACCACACCGCACATCCATGAAAAACCGCCAGCAACTCGGAGCCAGCAAGCGCTGGGTGATCAAGGTCGGCAGCGCCCTGGTGACGGCCAATGGCCGCGGCCTGGATCGCGAGGCCTTCGGTGCCTGGGTGCGGCAGATCGCGGCCCTGCGCGCCGCCGGCAAGGAAGTGGTGCTGGTGTCTTCCGGCGCGGTGGCGGAAGGCATGAGCCGGCTCGGCTGGACCCGGCGGCCCCACGCGGTCAATGAACTGCAGGCGGCCGCGGCGGTGGGACAGATGGGCCTGATCCAGGCCTATGAATCCCGCTTCCAGGAGCATGGCCTGCACACGGCGCAGATCCTGCTCACCCACGAGGACCTGGCCGACCGCGAACGCTATCTCAACGCCCGCAGCACCCTGCGTTCCCTGCTGGCGCTCGGCGTCATCCCGGTGGTGAACGAGAACGACACCGTGGCCACCGACGAGATCCGCTTCGGTGACAACGACACCCTGGCGGCCCTGGTGGCCAACCTGGTGGAGGCGGACCTGCTCGTAATCCTCACCGACCAGGAGGGCATGTACGAAGAGGATCCGCGCGCCAACCCCGAAGCCACCTTCATCTCCGAGGCCCAGGCCGGTGATCCGCGCCTGCTGGGCATGGCCTCCGGTACGGGCGGTGCCCTGGGGCGCGGCGGCATGGCCACCAAGGTGCAGGCGGCGGCGCGCGCGGCCCGTTCCGGCACCGCCACCCTGATCGCCCATGGGCGCGGCGAGGACGTGTTGAACGCCATTGCCGCGGGCGGCGAGCTCGGCACCCTGTTCCATCCGCCCACCAGCCCCATGGCGGCGCGCAAGCGCTGGCTGGCGGGACATCTGCAGGCGCGTGGCCGGCTGGTGCTGGATGCGGGTGCGGTGCGGGTGCTGCGCGAATCGGGGCGCAGCCTGCTGCCGGTGGGGGTGGCGCGGGTGGAAGGCACCTTCCAGCGCGGCGAGCTGGTGATCTGCCAGGCCGATGACGGTACGGAAGTGGCGCGCGGCCTGGTGAATTACAGCGCCGAGGAGGCGCGCCGCATCATCGGCAAGCCCAGCGACCAGATCGAGGCACTGCTGGGGTACGTGGACGAGCCGGAGCTGATCCATCGTGACAACCTGGTGCTCAGTTGAGCGGCGGAGCGACGGGCACAAAAAAGCCGGTCAGCGACCGGCTTTTTCGCGACACCCCCGGAGGGGTGGACTCAGGCCTGCAGGTTGCGCAGGTGCTGGTTCAGGCGGCTCTTGTGGCGAGCGGCCTTGTTCTTGTGGATCAGACCCTTGCCGGCCATGGCGTCGATCACGGGGACGGCCGCCTTGTAGGCTTCCTGGGCGCTGCCGGCTTCGCCGGTGGCCACGGCCTTCACCACGTTCTTGATGCGCGTGCGCAGCAGGGAGCGCTGGCCGGCGTTCTGCTGACGATGCTTTTCTGCCTGGCGGGCGCGCTTGCGAGCTTGTGCCGAATTAGCCAAGGTTCGACTCCTGTTAACCGTAAAATAAAGATCGCGTATCATGCGGATTTTTGACCCCGCTGTCAATGCTTGGCGGGCTGGGTCCGCAAGGGATTTCACCCGACCGGACGGTCACGGGCCTACAGGGCGGGCATGAGCGAAAAACTCTTTAAAAACACCGCGACCGTCGGGGGTATGACCCTGGTTTCCCGGGTCCTGGGCCTGGTCCGGGACATGGTGTTCGCCCGTTTCGGGGTGGGGCCGGGCATGGACGCCTTCTTCGTGGCCTTCAAGATCCCCAACTTCATGCGCCGCCTGTTCGCCGAGGGGGCCTTCTCCCAGGCCTTCGTGCCGGTGCTGGCCGAATACAAGAAGACGGGCAGTCATGAGGAGGTGCGCTCGCTGCTGGACCGGGTGGCCGGCACCCTGCTGGGCGTGCTGGGCGGCCTCACCCTGCTGGGGGTGCTGGGCAGCCCGGTGCTGGTGACCCTGTTCGCCCCCGGCTTCCTCGACGACCCGATCAAGTTCGACCTGACGGCGGAGCTGCTCGGCATCACCTTTCCTTACCTGATGCTCATCTCCCTGGTGGCCATGGCCGCCGGCGTGCTCAACACCTATGGCCGCTTCGCCGCGCCGGCCTTCGCGCCGGTGTGGCTGAACGTCATCCTCATCGGCGCCGCCCTGCGGGGGGCGCCGCGTCTGGAGGAGCCCATGTTGGCGCTGGCCTGGGGGGTGCTGCTGTCCGGGGTGATGCAGCTGTTGTTCCTGCTGCCGGCCCTGGCGAAACTGCGGCTCATGCCAAGGCCGCGCTGGGGCTGGCGCGATTCCGGCGTGCGCAAGATCCTGCGCCTCATGGGGCCGGGCATCCTCGGCTCCTCGGTGGCGCAGATCAACCTGCTGTTCGACACCCTGATTGCTTCCTTCCTGGTCACCGGCAGCGTCAGCTGGCTGTATTACTCCGACCGTCTGGTGGAGTTCCCGCTCGGCATCTTCGGCATCGCGCTCGCCACCGTGATCCTGCCCAGCCTGTCGCGCCACCATGCCGCCGCCGACCCGGACCAGTTCGCCCGTACCCTGGACTCGGGCCTGCGCTGGGTGTTGCTCATCGGCCTGCCGGCGGCGGCGGGCCTGGCGCTCCTGGCCGCACCCACCCTCGCCACCCTGTTCCTGTACGGCGACTTCACGCCGGAAGATGTGCGCATGGCCTCGCTCAGCCTGATCGCCTACAGCCTGGGCCTGCCCGGTTTCATGCTGGTAAAGATCCTGGCACCGGCCTTCTATGCCCGCCAGGACATGCGCACGCCCGTGAAGGTAGCCATCACGGCGCTGCTCAGCAACATGGTGCTCAATGTACTGTTCGTGGTGCCGCTGGTGCTGCTCGCCTTCGCCGGTCCCCACGCCGGGCTGGCGCTGGCCACCTCCATCGCCGCCTATGTGAATGCCGGCCTGCTGTACCACCACCTGCGCAGGCAGGATGCCTATCACCCGCTCACGGGCTGGGGCCCCTGGCTGGCGCGCATCATTGTGGCCACTCTGGCACTGGGCCTGGTGGTGGGAATCGGGGCGCCGGCCCTGGAACAGTGGGCTGACTGGCCGGCCCTGCAGCGCGCCTGGCACCTGTTGCTGTGGGTGCTGGCCGGTGTCGCCACCTACCTGCTGGTATTGCGCCTGCTGGGGATGAAGCTGCGGCACCTGTGGGCGCCGACACGGATGAATCCATGACCCTCTATACTCATGCCATGAAGAAAAATCCTCATGCACCGCCAAGCAATTTCATGGATTTGCTGCTGGATGCGGTCCTTGCACTCGAGGATGAAAACGTTTTGACGATCGTTGATCGTGATGCGAATGAATTGATGTTCAAGACCCTCGGAATGGGGCCATAGCTGAACGTCCTTTATGTTGTGCACGCTGAGCACGGCGAAGACTGTATTCGCATTATTCTGCTCGCCTCGCAACCAATCGTGAAATGAAGCAATATTATCAGGGTCTCGATTCTCATGGCGGATGATTTCTCGAAAGGCAAGTGTGGCGCAGTCGTCAAGACCGACCCGAACAAGGTGCGCATTACCATCCGGCTCGATGCGGACGTGATCGAGCATTTCAAGCGTCGTGTGCATTCCGCGGGTGGCGGGAATTACCAGACCCTGATCAACGATGCGCTCCGCGAGTACATTCGGGCACACGACAAGGAACTTGAAGATACCTTGCGGAAGATCATACGTGAGGAACTGAAGCGAGCGGGTTAGGGTCCCGCTGAATATTCCAACCTGCTACTCCACGATGGAATGAAACCAAATCCGCATATCCGTACAGCCAGCCCAGGAGATTGCCGTGCCATCGCCGAGCTGGCCCTGATTGCAGGGGAGGGGATCCCGGCCTACTTCTGGGAACCCTCGCGCCGGCCCGGTCAGGCCATCGAGGAGGTCGGTGCCGCCCGGCTGCTTTCAGAAACGGAAAACTTCTCCTACCGGAACATCCAGGTCGCCGAGGTCGACGCGGCGGTGGCCGGCATGCTGCTGGCCTACCGTTTGCCGCCGCCCGGACCCGCGGAGGACCTGTCCGGCCTGCCGGACTTCATCCGGCCCCTGATCGAGCTGGAAGCGCAGGTAGCCGGCAGCTACTACATCAATATGCTGGCCTGCTTTCCCCGCTACCGGGGCCAGGGCATCGGGACGGCCTTGATGGGTGGCGTGGACGATCTGGCAAGACGGGAGGGTTGCGACCTGGCCAGTATCATGGTGTTCAGTGAAAACCGGGGTGCCCTGCGGCTGTACCAGCGACTGGGCTATACGGTCGCGGCCCGGCGGCCGGTCATCCCCCACGCCTGCCATCCCTATACGACGGGGGAGGTGCTCCTGCTGACCCGGTCCGTTTCCGGGCATTTCTAGAAAAATATTGTAAAACAATATGTTGCATATGCTTCGTCGTAACCTATGGGCGGCTCGACACGGCGCAGTCTGCGCTCGCGTGGCGTGCCGGCCTGAAACGGCAAGCCCCGTGGGCACTTACCTGCGGGAATCCATGACAAGCGCGCCACTATCCTTATAATCTCCCCTTTTGGCGCGACCTCCCATGGAACTGATCCGCGGACTCCACAATCTGCACCCCCGGCACCGGGGCTGTGCCGCCACCATTGGCAATTTCGACGGCGTGCACCTGGGGCATCAGGCGGTGCTGGGCCAGTTGTCGGAGCGGGCCGCGGAACTGGGGCTGCCCATGGTGGTGGTTATCTTCGAGCCCCAGCCGCAGGAATTCTTCAGTCCGGCCACGGCACCGCCGCGCCTGACCCGGCTGCGGGAAAAGCTCGAGGCCCTGCGCCGCTATGCCGTGGAGCGGGTGCTGGTGCTGCGCTTCGATGCGCGCCTGGCAGCGTTGTCCGCCGATGCGTTCATTCAACGGGTGCTGGTGGATGGGCTGGATGTTCGTTACCTGGTGGTGGGTGATGACTTCCGCTTCGGCCAGGGTCGCGCGGGGGATTTCCGCCTGCTGCAGGAGACCGGCGCGCGTGAAGGCTTCCAGGTGGTGAACATGCACACCTTCGCGGTTAGTGGCGGGCGGGTGAGCAGCACCCGGGTGCGCAGCGCCCTGGCGCAGGGCGACCTGGAGACGGCGGAGGCCCTGCTCGGTCGCCCCTATCGCATCAGCGGCCGGGTGGCGGCAGGCGAGCAGCGGGGCCGGACCATCGGCTTTCCCACCGCCAACATCCACCTGCATCGCCACCAGTCGCCACTGCAGGGGGTGTACGCCGTGGAGCTGTTCGGCCTGGAGCAGGAACCACTGCCTGGCGTCGCCAACCTCGGCCGCCGGCCCACGGTGGGCGGCACGCGCCTGCAGCTTGAAGTGCACCTGTTCGATTTCGACCGCGAGATCTACGGCCGCAACGTGCATGTGAATTTCCTGCGCCGCATCCGTGATGAGCGTACCTTCGAATCCTTCGACGCCCTGCGCCGGCAGATCGACGCGGACGCCGCCCAGGCGCGGGCCTTTTTCGCATCCGCGCGCTGAAACCGATTTTCAGAATTCAGAGACAATGTGATGGCTGACTACAAGCACACCCTGAACCTCCCCAGCACCGAGTTTCCCATGAAGGGGAACCTGGCGCAGCGCGAGCCGGAAATGCTCAAGCACTGGGAGGACATGGACCTGCTGGCGCAGCAGCGCGCCGCCGCCGCCGGCCGTCCGCGCTTCGTGCTGCACGACGGGCCGCCCTATGCCAATGGCGACATCCACATCGGCCATGCCGTCAACAAGGTGCTCAAGGACATCATCGTCAAGAGCAAGAGCCTGAGCGGCTTCGACGCCCCCTACGTGCCGGGCTGGGACTGCCACGGCCTGCCCATCGAGCTGAACGTGGAGAAGAAGGTCGGCAAGGCCGGCCACAAGGTGGATGCGCCCACCTTCCGCAAGGCCTGCCGCGACTATGCCGCCAAGCAGGTAAACGGCCAGCGCCGCGATTTCATCCGCCTCGGGGTGATGGGCGACTGGCAGCATCCCTACCTGACCATGGATTACCGCTTCGAGGCCAATATCATCCGCGCCCTGGGCCGCATCGTGGAGAACGGTCACCTGCACAAGGGTTTCAAGCCGGTGCACTGGTGCACCGACTGCGGTTCGGCCCTGGCCGAGGCGGAAGTGGAGTACGAGGACAAGACCTCGCCGGCCATCGACGTGCGCTTCGCCGTGCTCGACGAGGAATCCCTGCTGGCGCGCTGCCAGCACGCGGAAGGTGTGCAGAAGGGCAAGGGCCCCATGTCGGTGGTGATCTGGACCACCACACCCTGGACCCTGCCTGCGAACCGCGCCGTGGCCCTCAACCCAGAGCTCGACTACGTCCTGGTGCAGTGCGACCTGGAACATGGCCCCGAGCGGCTGTTGGTGGCCGAACGCCTGCTCCATGCCGTCATGAACCGCTATGGCAGCGAGGAACACCAGGTGCTGGCCTACTGCAAGGGTGCCGACCTCGAACACCTGAAGCTGCAGCATCCCTTCTACGACCGCGAGGTGCCCATCATCCTCGGCGACCATGTCACCACCGAGGCCGGCACCGGCGCCGTGCATACCGCGCCCGGCCACGGCCAGGACGACTACGTGGTGGGTTCCCGCTATGGCATCGCCGTGGACAACCCGGTGGGCGCCAACGGCTGCTTCCTGCCCGGCACGGAGCATTTCGCCGGTCAGCACGTGTTTTCCGCCAATGACGAGGTGATCGAGTTGCTCAAGGCCAAGGGCGCGCTGGTGCACCACGAGAGCCTGCGCCACAGCTATCCCCATTGCTGGCGCCACAAGACACCGATCATCTTCCGCGCCACGCCCCAATGGTTCATCAGCATGGAGCAGAACGGCCTGCGCAGTACCGCGCTCGCTGCCATCCACGGCGTGCAGTGGATGCCCGACTGGGGCCAGGCGCGCATCGAGGGCATGGTGGACGGCCGTCCCGACTGGTGCATCTCGCGTCAGCGCACCTGGGGCGTGCCCATCGCCCTGTTCATCCACAAGGAAACGGGTGCCCTGCATCCCGAGACCCAGAAACTCATCGAGGAAGTGGCGCTGCGCGTGGAGCGCTTCGGCATCGATGCCTGGTTCGAGCTGGACACGGCGGACCTGCTCGACGACGCCGACCAGTACGAGAAGGTCACCGATACCCTGGACGTGTGGTTCGATTCCGGCGTCACCCACCACGCCGTGCTGGAGCAGCGCGGCGAGCTGGGCTTCCCGGCGGACCTGTACCTGGAAGGCTCCGACCAGCATCGCGGCTGGTTCCAGTCCTCGCTGCTCACCTCGGTGGCCATGCGCGGCGTTGCCCCCTACAAGGCGGTGCTGACCCACGGCTTCACCGTCGACGCCAAGGGGCAGAAGATGTCCAAGTCCAAGGGCAACGTGGTGGCGCCGCAGAAGGTGGTCAACAGCCTGGGCGCCGACATCCTGCGCCTGTGGGTGGCGGCCACCGACTACCGCGGCGAGATGAGCGTCTCCGACGAGATCCTCAAGCGCACCGCCGATGCCTACCGGCGCATCCGCAACACGACCCGCTTCCTGCTCGCCAACCTCAATGGCTTCGATCCCGCGCAGCATGTCCTGGCCCCGGATACCATGCTGGAGCTGGACCGCTGGGCGCTGGAGCGCACCCGGGTGCTGCAGGAGGAGATCCGCCAGGCCTATGACCGCTACGAATTCCACCTGATCTACCAGAAGGTGCACAACTTCTGCGCCGTGGACCTGGGCAGCTTCTACCTCGACATCATCAAGGACCGCCAGTACACCACCCAGGCGGACAGCGTGGCGCGGCGTTCCTGCCAGACCGCCCTGTACCATATCGTCGAGGCCATGACGCGCTGGCTGGCGCCCATTCTCAGCTTCACCGCCGACGAGATCTGGCGCCACATCCCCGGTGAACGCGGCGCGTCCGTGTTCCTCGAGACCTGGTACGCAGTGCCCGAGGTGTACGCGCCGGGCGCGGCGCAGGGCTTCGACCTGGCCTACTGGAACCGTATCCTGGCGGTGCGCGAGGCGGTATCCCGCGAGCTGGAGAAGATGCGCGTGGCCGGCGCCATCGGTTCGGGCCTGGACGCCGAGGTGGACCTCTATTGCGATGGCGAGTTGTACGAGGATCTGAACCGGCTCGGCGAGGAACTGCGTTTCGTGCTCATCACCTCCGAGGCGCGGGTGCATCCTGGTTCCGCACGCGATGAGCTGGCCCTGCCGGCCGAATGCCGCGCCGGCAGCCTGTGGCTGAAGGGCTCGGTGTCGCCCCACGCCAAGTGCGTGCGCTGCTGGCACCATCGTGCGGATGTGGGTTCCAACGCCGAGCATCCGGAACTGTGCGGGCGCTGCGTGGACAATGTGTCCGGCGACGGCGAACCGCGGCGGTTTGCCTAGCCATGCTGAAATGGCTCTGGCTTTCCCTGTTCGTCATCCTGCTCGACCAGGCCACCAAGTACCTGGCCGACAGCCTGTTGACCTGGGGGCAGCCGGTGCCGGTGCTGCCCTTCTTCAACCTCACTCTGTTGTACAACACCGGCGCCGCCTTCAGTTTTCTCAGTGATGCGGGCGGCTGGCAACGCTGGTTTTTCATTGTATTGGCCCTGGGCGTGAGCGTGGTGCTGGTACACTGGCTGCGTCGCCTGCCTCAGGAACAACTGCGCATGGCCCTTGCCCTGTCCTTGATCCTGGGTGGTGCCATCGGCAATGTGATCGACCGGATCTGGTTCGGCCATGTGATCGATTTTATCCAGCTCTATTATCGGGACTGGTACTGGCCGGCCTTCAATCTAGCCGACTCCGCCATTACCATGGGGGCCGTGCTGTTGATCTGGGACGGCCTGTTCGGCAAGCAGGACCACACCGCTGAGGGGAAAGGCTGATGTTGTTGTATCCGGGGCGTATCCAGACGGGGTCGACGGTCACCCTGCATTTCACCATTCGCGCCACCGACGGCACGGTGATGGAAAGCAGTGTCGGTGGGGAGCCGGAGACCGTCGTCATCGGGGACGGCAGTTTGTTCGAGGGCTTCGAGCTGGCCCTGGTGAGCCTCAAGGCCGGTGATCGCCAGACGATCACCCTGCGCCCGGACCAGGCCTACGGGCCGCGTGATCCCGATGCCCTGACCGTTTTGCCCCGTAGCCACTTCCCGCCCGAACTGGCCATCGAGCCGGACGCGATGGTGGCGTTCACCACCGCCGAGGGTCACGAGGTGCCGGGCCGGATCCTGGGTCTTCGGGGGGATGCCGTGGAAGTGGATTTCAATCATCCCCTGGCCGGCCAGGAAGTGGTGCTGGAGGTGGAGATACTGGAGGTGGTGGATCCGGTGATCGAGGAAGAATAACTTCTTCAGCAATGCGTTGCCGTAGTCGAGCTTCAGCCCGTCAACCCCAATAACCCGGACCTTTGTCAGGCTGAAGCCTGGCCTACAGGTGTACCCGGTGATTCCCTGACCGGTATACTTCCGCCCATGCAAATCCTGCTCGCCAATCCCCGTGGTTTCTGCGCCGGTGTCGATCGCGCCATCGAGATCGTCGATCGTGCCCTGGAGATCTTCGGGGCGCCCATCTATGTCCGCCACGAGGTGGTGCACAATCGCCACGTGGTGGAGGACCTGCGTGCCCGTGGCGCGGTGTTCGTCGACGAGCTGGACCAGGTGCCGGCGGGCGCCACGGTGATCTTCAGCGCCCATGGTGTTTCCCTGGCGGTGCGGGCCGAGGCGGAATCGCGCGGGTTGCGGGTGTTCGATGCCACCTGTCCACTGGTGACCAAGGTGCACCTGGAAGTGGCGCGCGCCAGCCGCGAAGGCCGCGAATGCGTGCTCATCGGCCACGCCGGCCACCCCGAGGTGGAAGGCACCATGGGGCAGTATGATCGTGCTCAAGGTGGTGACATCCACCTGGTGGAAACACCGGAGGATGTGCAACATCTGCAAGTGAAGGACCCCGATACTCTCAGCTATGTCACCCAGACCACCCTGTCCATGGACGATACCGCCCGGGTGATCGATGCGCTGCGTGCCCGCTTCCCCGCCATCCATGGACCGCGCAAGGACGATATCTGCTACGCCACCCAGAACCGCCAGGACGCGGTGCGCGAGCTGGCGGGTCGCTGTGATCTGCTGTTGGTGGTGGGCTCGCGCAACAGCTCCAACTCCAACCGCCTGCGCGAGTTGGCGGAGCAGCAGGGCATCACCGCCTACCTGGTGGATGACGCCGATCAGATCGAACGCGGCTGGCTGGAAAACCGCGACCGCATCGGCGTGACCGCCGGGGCCTCCGCCCCCGAGGTGCTGGTGCGTGGCGTGGTGGAGCGCCTGCAGGCATGGGGCGCGAACCTGGCCGAGGAACTGCCCGGCCGGCAAGAGAACATCACCTTCTCCCTGCCCGTCGCCCTGCGTTCCTAGTCGAGCGTCCGTGCCGCCCAGGCAGGGTCGGTGGCCGGTAGCAGGGTGTCGAGCCATACCTGCCGGTTCAAACCCTGCGCATCCGTCCAGTGCGCACTCACCTGTACCGCATATCGCGCGCCGCCGGTGGCCGGCGTGATCGTCCAGTGCACATCGAACCGGCCATTGCTGCCGGCCAGCCCCAGGCTGCTGCCGCTGGTGGCGCCATAGGGATCGGGTCGGGTGATGGTGCGCAGCTGCTCGATATGTGCCTGCGCCAGGGCCAGCGCCTCGGTGCGCGTCTTGCCCTGTCCCGTGGCCCGCAGCAGGTCCAGTTGCAGCTGGGCGACACCGGCGATCCCGAACGACAGGATGGCCAGGGTGACCAGGGCCTCGGTGAGTGTGCAGCCGCGCTGCCGTTGCCTGGTCGCCATGGTCAGAAATCCCGCCAGGTACCGGGAATGCGCGCCACCCGTAAGGGCTTCAGGCGGGCGGCCAGGCCAGCTGGGTGAGCATGCTCGTAGTGATGATACTGCCCGCCTCCCGTCAGGTTCACGAGATCGCCTTCCACCAGCAGGCTGCCGTGCAGGCTGACCTGGCCCCAGCCCGAGGCATTGCATTGGCCCGACAGTCCCGTCTCGTAGTAGACGATGCCGTGGACGATCAACCCATCGGGAAGGTCCGGGCACTGGGCGGCAGCGGAAAACACGATCCATACCGGGTGCGACGGGTTGCCGAACTGGTCGGGCCACTGGCGGCTGCTGTCATCCACCCAGTAATAGGTGCGTTCATGGCTGGCCAGTTCCCCGGCCTGGACCGCCAGGCGCTCCTGTTCGGAGCGCTGGCGATGCTCCGCCTTGTTGATCTCGAACAGCGTCTCCCAGAGCTGGCCGGCACCGGGGTGCTGGTCCTCGATGTAGCCGCCTTGCAGGTGCAAGAGGCTGGCGTCGATACAGGTACCACTGGAATTGGACCGCGTGGTGGCCAGGGCGACGGGCACCTGTTGGGGTGGAAAAAACTGGATGCCGCCACCCGCACCCGCCAGGCAGCCGTCCAGCAGCATGGGCGGCAGCTCGCGGGCCAGGCCCGGTTGCACCTGGACATACTGCCGCACCCGGGCCTGGATGCCGCTGTCGTTTGTGGCGGTGGCATCCAGCTCCAGGTACCCGGGTTCCAGTGTGCTGCGCTGCAATTGCAGTTCGTATTGATACGGTTCACCGCTGGAGGCGGTGGGCAACGTCAGCCCGGAGGCGCCCAGGCGGATGGACTCCTGGTTGGCAGTGCCGGGTTGCCATCCCGTGAGTGGTATCCCCTGGTAGTGCAGGCCAAGCAGGCCCCGTTCCAGCAAGGCCTCGGCACGCTGCAGGGCTTCCGTGGCGTGCAATTCGTTTTGCAGGATGCGCTGTTCCAGCAGGCTGGTTCGCGCCAGGGCGAAGCTCATGATGGTGGTGGCGATGAGCAGCACCAGCGCCGTGGCCAGGGTGGCGGCACCGGTCTGCGGAGGATGGACATGGGAGCGGGGCATGAAGTTCTCCTACAGGCTGGCAAGGTAGCGGTCATTGCGCACTCGCACCCGGTCATGGAGCGTCATGCGCACGCCGTGGTCGGCGTGCAGGCGACCGCTCAACTGGATGCGCACGCTGCGGATATAGAGGCAGGGTTCTCCGCCGGTGCAGGCGTTTTCCCCCTGCCGTGGATGCAGGGGTGTGCTGTCGAGCTGGAAATGCAGCCGCGTGATTTCCACGTTGCCATCGGTGACCGCCTGCCAGCTGCCCTGCGCGCAATCGAAGCCTGTGCCGCCGGCGCGCATCTGCAGCTGGCCCGCGCGCAGCCGGAACCCGAAGCGCTCCATGCCCGTGCCGCTGGACGTGAGGTTGCCGTCACCATCGAGGTCGTAGCTGTACAGGATGCAGGAGTCCGCACTTTCCCCCGGGTGCTGTCCCAAGCGGATGTCGTTGCGTTCCGTCGCGGCCTTGTTGGGATCGTCCGCATCGGTGAAGGGATTGGCGCGCAACCGGGGCAGGCCGGCGGTATCGGGCACCACTCCGTAGTAGCCGGCACGGCGCAGGTCCTGTTGCAGGATACCGAGCACGGCACGCAACTGCTGCTGGAGCTGGGCCGCGCGCAGACCTTCGCCGCTGCTGTGTACCATGGTCCCGTACAGGCCCAGCAGGGCGGACAGGATCAGCAGCCCCAGGGCGCTGCCGATCAACAGCTCGACGAGGGTGACGCCCTCCTGTGCCGGGCGCGTCAGCATGCGGGGTAGCCTGGCAGGTAGGCAGTCGCCGGCGAGCACAGCCGTGCCCGTCCCAGGGGGCTGAGCACCACCCGGAGATCCTGCTGTAGCGCAAAGGTGGCATGACCGGCGCGGGCCATGCCGCGCGCGGGATGAAACAGGGTGTAGTCATCGGCGCCGAAGGCGACATTGCGCAGCCGTACCGCCGGGAACTCCGTGGCGGAGACCACCTTCAGCACCGGCACGCCGGCCCGGTCCAGTACGCAGGCATCCGGGTCGGTGATGTCGCGCAGGCGACAGTTGCAAGGGGCGCCCCGGCGCAGACCGAAACACCAGTCCCCGCTGTCCTGGGCATTGCGATACAGGCTGACATGAATCCGCTGCGCGGCATCGGGGTGCGCCAGGGTTTCGGCGCGGGCCTGGTGCAGGGTGGTGAACAGGCTTTCCGCCGCGGCGCGCAGGCGGTTTTTCTGCAGGAGGTGATCCAGCGCCGGGATGCCGAGGGTGACCAGGATCGCCAGGATCGCGACCACCACCAGCAGTTCCAGCAGGGTCACCCCCCTGGGGATGTGCCGTTCCATGGCGATCCTCTCAGGGTTGCGGGTCCCGATCTTCCCCCGTTTCCGTTGGGGGAGGGCAAACGATTATACTGGCCGGGGCAGGATGCCCATAGGGACAATGGCTGATTTTGCCGTTGGCGCAGTCTTACATCAGGGAGGATTTTTCCATGGACCGGAACACCGGGAAGGGATTCACGTTACTGGAACTATTGGTGGTGTTGGCCATCATCGGCGTACTGGCGCTGCTCGCGCTGCCGGCATATTCCACGGCCATGCAGCAGGGGCGGCGCGCCGATGCCATCAGCGCGCTGCTGCGGCTGCAACTGGCGCAGGAACACTGGCGCGCCCATCATGCCCAGTACGCCAGCCTTGCCGACCTGGGGCTGGCCAGCCTCTCCAGCGACGGCCATTACCGCCTGACCATCACGGCCCGCACGGCCGCGGGCTACCAGGCCACCGCCGCGCCCCTGGCCAACGGAAACCAGGCGGGTGATGCCTGCGGCAGTTTCGCGGTGAACCAGGATGGCCCGGATCACAGCAGCGGCTATGCCAATGCCCGCTGCTGGAAACGATGACAGACAAGAAGGTGGTAGTGCAGTGACGGATATCCTGGTAATCGGCGCCGGCCTGATCGGTATGATGTGCGCGCGCGAACTGGCGCATGAGGGTGCGCGGGTCACCCTGCTGGAACGGGGCGAGGCCGGCCGCGAGTCCTCCTGGGCCGGCGGCGGCATCCTTTCGCCGCTGTATCCCTGGCGCTATCCCGATGCCGTCAGCGAGCTGGCGCGCTGGAGCCAGCAGGCCTACCCGGCCCTGGCCGAGGCCCTGCGCGAGGAAAGCGGCGTCGATCCCGAACGGCTCGACAGCGGCCTGTTGATTCTGGACGCGGAGGAAAAGGTTGCGGCCAGGCAATGGGCCGACCGCTTCGATGCCCGGCTGGACCTGTGCGACGGCGCCCGGGTGCGGGCGCTGGAGCCGGCACTCGGCCTGACCGTGGAAGAGGCCCTGTGGTTGCCGGAAGTGGGACAGGTGCGCAACCCGCGTCTTACCCGCGCGCTGCGCGGCGCGGTGCTGAAAGCCGGTGCACGGCTTCAAGAGCATACCGAGGTGCGCGCCCTGCGCATCCAGGCCGGACGCATCCAGGGGGTGGAGACGGCGGACGGCTTCCTGAACGCGGACCAGGTGGTGGTGGCGGGTGGCGCCTGGACCGCCGGCCTCCTCGCGGACACGGGACTGGAACTGCCCGTGGAGCCGGTGCGCGGCCAGATGCTGCTGTTCCGCGCCAGCCCCGATCTGCTGCGCCACATCAACCTGTACCAGGGCCGCTATGTGATTCCCCGCCGCGACGGCCGTGTCCTGGTGGGCAGTACCCTGGAGCGGGTGGGCTTCGACAAGTCCACCACCGGGACGGCACGCGATGACCTGCACCAGGCGGCCCTGCAACTGGTGCCGGCCCTGGCCGACTGCCCGCTGGAACAGCACTGGGCCGGCCTGCGGCCCGGTTCGCCCAGCGGCATCCCCTGCATCGGTCCTCATCCCCATTGCGAAGGGCTGTACCTCAACGTGGGGCACTACCGTAACGGCGTGGTGCTGGGACCGGCCTCGGTGCGCCTGCTGGTGGACCAGCTGTCGGGGCGTGCGAGTTTCACGGATACAAGCCCCTACCTGTTTGAAAACTCGATGATAAAAATCAAATAATCCGGCACCTAGACTTTGTCTAAGCCATGGGCGTATACTGGTTCCATGGTAAAAACCGTATCCACACAGATGCTTAGCAGCGAGGACCTGGCCCAGCGCCTGGACGAGCACGGGATCCTGCCCACCCAGCAGCGCCTGCAGCTCGCCGACGTCCTGTTCTCCGCCCACCGGCACCTGTCCGCCGAGCAGGTCCTCTCCGAGGCCGGCACGCGTGGCTATTCGGTTTCCAAGGCCACCGTCTACAACACCCTGGGCCTGTTCGCCCGCAAGGGCCTGATCCGCGAAGTCATCGTTGACCCCAGCCGGGTGTTCTACGACCCCAACACCGGCCCCCATCATCACTTCTACAACCTGGACACGGGCGAGCTCATCGACCTGGATCCGGAACGGCTGCCCATCGAGAACCTGCCACCCCTGCCCGCCGGCACCGTGGCCGAAGGCGTGGATGTCATCATCCGCGTGCGCAACCAGTAGCCTGGTTGTCTCGCCACCCCCCTTTATCTATACTCGCCCCTCTTTTGCCGGAGTAGCTCAGTCGGTAGAGCAACTGATTCGTAATCAGTAGGTCGGAGGTTCGATTCCTCTCTCCGGCACCATAAATCAAATACTTATAACTACAAAGATGTATCGCCTTTTCGTGTAGACGGAATGCAGACAATCGGCAGCATAGGCGTTCCCATGAGTTTTCCTCATGTAATAGATGATGGTGGCGATACAATGCTCAGGATTCCATCTGGGCTGATTGCTTGGACACCAAAATGCTTTGGCGACCCCTAGAAATTGTACAGATTCTGTTCCCTGATGTTCAAAAGGCTGGACAAATCATCGCGCGAAGGTTATGACTTCATGGAGTCAATAATCTTTCGTTGCAAGTCATCATCCCTGAATAGATAAAAGTAAAAAATGGATCTGATCGAACACGACGCAAGCATCGTATTGGTGGGTTCGTTAAACCCAGCTATTTTCCATCCGGAATGGCTAGCGAAACTAGATTTGATTTCTGCGCGAGATCTTGAGGGTGCAGAGGTGAATGTGGTGCATCCTGAGGTTTCGCTGTTTGATCTTCAGTGGGCGCGGTTTGATGTTCGGCAAGATCGTTTGATTGTTCGCAGCAATGATCCCGCTTATTTTTCACCTTTAAGGGATCTGGTTATTGGTATATTTTCATTTTTAGAGCACACCCCAGTTACCGCTATGGGGATAAACTCAATTATTAAGTATGTAGTCCAGGATGAGGAAAACTGGCACACAGTCGGCCACACACTTGCTCCCAAAGAAATCTGGAAAAATTACCTTTCTGGCCATATCGGCATGACGCGTTTGAGCATGAAGAGTGGGCGTAGTGATGATTTGCGAGGTAGTGTGAATGTCACAATTTCTCCGCTTATGGACAGAAATGGAATCGTTTTTGATTTGAATAATCACATTGTCCTTGAGTCTACGACGGAGATTCGTGAAATTCTTTCTGACCATTGGGAAAATCTGCAGAAGGATGCGCTCGTGATTTCTAGGGGTCTATTGAAGGATGCTGGTGCGTTATGAAATCAACAGAAATCAACCTAGAGTATTCGTCATCTACTGCGGCTAAAGATTTGCGTTTTTTGTCGCGGCAGCCATTCATAAAGAAATGGCATGCTGGAAATAGTTCGATCGATGTAAGTATTCGCGAAGGAAGTGCTGATTCGGTTTTCGAGATTGAGGCAAAAACTCATCTGATATCGACGCCGTTGGGGAAATTAACGGGTAGCTTTCAGATGCTTCAGTTGTGGGAGGGGTATGTCGTATCTGTCTCCGATGAAGAGATGCTTTGTCGGATTTTTGATAAAACTAATGAAGAAAATCCTGTGGAAGAGGTTTCAATTCCACTAAAAGAAGTAGAGCCGGCTGAACTTCCTCTCGTGTACGCAGGTTCTGTTTTTTACTGGTCTATACGGTATGCAGATCAGCGTGGTCGTGGTAGGGCTCGCGAATCTCTTATTCGTTTTCGCCGACTACCGCCGATTAGCGTAACAAGTATAGAAAAATCGAAAGCACGGGCAAATTATCTTGAACAATTCTTTAGCGAAGCCAAATGATGTTCCTCCTCTTGATCAGTTGGAAGTGTCTCTGTTTGGTCCCGGTGTAGGTGAATGTATTGTTATACATATTGGGAACGGTGAATGGGTCATTGTAGATTCATGCAAGGATTCTTCCGGTTCGCCAATTGCGCTTTCGTACCTTTCTTCCCTTGGCGTCGACCCTGCTTGCGCAGTTAAGTTTATAATTGTTAGCCATTGGCATGATGATCATATCAAGGGTTTGGCTGAAACCGTGCGTGTCTGTGAAGGCGCAAGGGTTGTGTTTTCAGCTGCACTTATGAAAACAGAATTCTTGACTCTGGTAGATGTTATTAATACCCCGGATGCTCTGATCGATAGAGGTGTGTCTGGTCTTAATGAAATGGATTATGTGGTTAAGCAGTTGCATCGACGGATATTAAAAAATGGTGGGGGAAAAAATTCCAGTTTATATCTTACGCCAGCAACTGCAGATAAGCGGCTATATATATCCCATGATGTTGAGCTTTGGTGCCTATCACCGTCTGACGGTGATTTTGTAAATGCATTGAGTGAATTTGGATCGTTGACTAATCAGCTTTCTTCAAGGTATCGGGGCGTCATCCCATCCCCTACATCTAATCGGAATGCCGTTGCTCTTTGGGTAACTTTTGGGGAGATAGATATTTTACTTGGCGCGGATCTGGAGAATTCTCCACACCCCGATTTTGGGTGGTCTGCTATTGTGAATTCTTCAGGTAGACCGAGACGTAAAGCGGCGATATTTAAAGTGCCACATCACGGCTCAAAAACGGCGCATAATGACGATGTAGTTGAGAATGTGTTATCTGATTCCCCAATATCCATGTTGACGACGTTTAATCGAGGAATAACGCCTATTCCAACGCAGGACGATGTTGATCGAATAAAGGCGTATTCGATGAATACATTTTTGACTACCCCGCCTAAGGGGAAAAAACCCAGAAGGGATAGTGTGGTCGAAAAAATGATGAAGCAAGTAGTTACATCGCGAAATGTTATCAGCGGTGGTGCGGTTGGTCATGTTAGGGTTCGTGTTACCAAGACTGGGCATCCACAGGTTAGATTGGACGGTCCGGCAGTCTCTATTCCATAATGGATGGATTAAGGGGTCAGTGGATCAATGGATCAAGGTGGATCAAGGGGTCAGAATGCTTGAAATCGAGCACTTGAACTCCATCTGGATCCTCAATACTGGCTCCTCTGCTTTCCATTTAGTTCGCAAAAGGATTTGCGACATATCTTGATTCGCCATTTAGAGAAGTTTTCCCATTGCGGAGATCGGTGCGGCAAGCTATTCAAGAAGGTTTCAAGTGCTCTGCCTCCTTGACCGTGCAGACTAGGGCGTGTCCAGTTCCTCTTCCGCACTCTCCATCGCCCCTTCATTGTACATGTGCTTGGGGACCCAAATGTATTGGATCTCGGGTTTTCTGATCATCACTGTCCGATGATAGCCTTCAACGGGGAGATAGATCACATCGTCTATGTCATCTGGGTCGGTTTCGATGAGAGAGAACGCTTCAAAGACGACACTGCTTTCTACAGCGCTTTCGCAACGCACCTTGCCCGATGATAGCTGCCAAGAAATACTTGTAGCACGGTCGAAAAATTTCTGTGTTTTCTCGGCAGCTTCTTTCTTCACTTTCTCGCGGTCTTCCGCTGAAATATCTCCTGACGCAACGAGCTTGTCCAAATCCTCAGCGGTCAGACAGACTTGGCGCAGAACTTCGTCGATTCTTGCCTCGTCTACTTCTTCCTCCAGACTGTCAGGAAAATTCATGTGTTCGACGATCTGCCAGAAATCATCATCTGGCAGCACACCCATATGGTCTGTGTACTCCTCTGGCCCATAGGTGTCGTACGCCTCGCTCGAGAAGTAGACGTCCGTGACGGCTTCTCGGCGAATATACACTAGTCGATTGTCTAACGATTCGGCGATGATGAATGCACTTTCGCTTTGAAACTGGTGATGCAAACTTGATCGCACCTCTTCTGATATCGGTAAGAGCAGCGCCCCTCCCGATGCAAAGTGGATCGCCGTCTCCCCAAAGTATTTCCGTGCGTCGCCCACATTGTCATCGATCCCGAGCAGGTCAAATGCAGGTTTTTTTCCCAAAATTTCATCAGCCGTTGTCTTCAGTATCCGAGCAAGTTTCTTCACCTTGGCGCTTGGAATTGGCGCAGACCCAGATTCCCAGCGCTGATAGTTGGGTTGGCTGACACCCATTGCTTCAGCCACTTCAGCTTGGGTCATTCCCGCCCCCAGCCGTTTCCTTTTTAACGTCGATCGAGTCTTCATCCTGTTTCCCCTGCTTGCGATATACGTATAATATATACTCAACTGTATATTGTCAATGTGCAGGCGGTAGCATCCAACCGTCGTAGGTCGAGATTGATTCCTCTCTCCGGCACCGTTCTTATCGATCCTTCCCCGTGCCCGCTGGTTTGCGGGGCGCCGTTCTGGAGAGTGCCGCGACCATGCGCGTCTGCCAGCCGGGACCACTGGCCTTCCAGCGCGCCAGGACCTCGGGCGGGATACGCAGGCTGATGGATACCTTGGCCTCCGGTGACCTGGGGCGACCGCGCGGCTTCAAAAACTGTTCCGCTATTTCCTTGCCAAGGATTTCCGGCAAGACCTCCCGTGCGGGACGGGCGCGCGCAAAGTCTTCGTCCGTCAACTCGGGGTTTTCGTCATCAATCAGTTCCGGGTCGGGCTTTTTCCGTTTCATAACGTTGAATCTCTCTGCTATTGGCTTTACGCAAGCTGATTACATGCATTTCATCCATGCAGTAATTATTTTCGTGTATACAATAAATCAATCCTCCCCAAGCCGGTATCGGATTTCGCGGTGAGGCATATCCCACACAGTTGCGTGATCTGCCTTGCCCTCGCCCTGCCATCCTTCCGCGAATCGCTCGCAATCAATTGATTTTCAATGCATCGTCTTGATGGTCCGATGCTTGCAATAGCCCGGTGATAATCACAAACCACCCGGGAGTTTTCCATGAAGTATCCGTCGTTGCGGCATCGCCGCCTGTTGCTTGCGGCCTTGATTCCTGCCCTCCTGCACGGTCCGGCGCAGGCCGAGCAGACCCGCCTCGGGGACGTGGTGGTCACGGGCGCGGCGCTGGACGAGGAACTGAACCGCACGGCCGTGGAGGCGGAAGAGCTGCGGGCGCTGCGGCCGGTCACCAGCGACACGGCCAATCTGTTGAAGTACACCCCGGGAGTCAGCCTGTACGGTGCCGGTGGGGTGTCCAGCCTGCCGGTCATCCATGGCCTGGGCGATGATCGCCTGCGCGTCAAGGTGGACGGCATGGACCTGATCTCCGCCTGCGGCAACCATATGAATGCCCCCCTGTCCTACATTGATCCCAGCAGTGTGGAGCGCATTGAGGTATTCGCCGGCATTGCGCCGGTCAGTGCCGGCGGCGACAGCATCGGTGGCGCCATCCTGGTGGAATCCGCCGCGCCGGAGTTTGCCGCGCCCGGTGAGGGAACCTTGCAGAAGGGCGAGGTCGGCGCCTTCTACCGCAGCAATGGCAGCGCCCGTGGCGGCCATGTAGCGGCGACCCTGGCAAATGAATCCCTGAGCCTGAACTATCGCGGCTCCACGGCGCAGGCCGACAACTACAAGGCCGGCGAGGACTTCAAGCCGGCGGGGCTGGCCGCGGCGGGCCGCGGCTGGCTGGATGGCGATGAAGTGGGCTCCACCATGTACAAATCCACCAACCAGTCCCTCAGCCTGGGGTTGCAGCGGGACATCCACCTGCTCGAGTTCAAGGTCGGGGTGCAGGACATCCCCTACCAGGGCTGGCCGAACCAGCGCATGGACATGACCCGCAACGACAGCACCCAGCTCAACCTGGACTACGAGGGGGACTACGACTGGGGCCTGCTGGAGGCGCGCGTTTACCAGGAGA
The DNA here is from genome assembly GCA_026197075.1 of Gammaproteobacteria bacterium. GTDB lineage: Bacteria > Pseudomonadota > Gammaproteobacteria > DSM-19610 > DSM-19610 > JAIVHA01. The sequence continues at coordinate 38,220 of JAPHQV010000001.1, forward strand.
AGACGCGCCATGCCATGCAGTTCCATGACGACAAGCTGTTCTGGTACGGCTCCAACAGCGGCGCGCCCTTCCCCGATGGGGAACCCTGCGTGCCCAGTGCCGGCATGAACGGCTGTGCCGCCGGCATGCCCATGGACACGGACGCCAGCAACCGCGGTGTCCGGGTGCAGGGCGAGATCCCGATATCCGAGCGGGACCTGGTGCGCATCGGCGCCGAAGCCCAGCAATATCGACTGGATGACTGGTGGGACCCGTCCGGGAAGGGCATGTGGCCCGATACCTTCTGGAACATCCGCGACGGCGAGCGTGATCGCCTGGCCCTGTTCGGCGAATGGGAGGCGCGCTGGAACCCCGCCTGGCTGACGCAGCTGGGTCTGCGTTATGAGCGTGTGGAAATGGATACCGGCGAGGTGCAGGGCTACAACGCCACGTACCTGGCCGATGCCACGGCCTTCAACGCCGCCGATCGCGAAAAGACCGATGACAACCTCGACCTGGCGGCCCTGGCGCGCTTCACACCGGCGGACACGCGCACCGTCGAGTTCGGTTATGGCCGCAAGTCCCGTTCGCCCAACCTGTACGAACGCTATGCCTGGTCCACCGGCGGCATGGCCATGCGCATGGTCAACTGGGCCGGCGACGGCAACGGCTACGTGGGCAACCTGGATCTGGAACCGGAAGTCGCTCATACCTTGAGTACCAGTATTGCCTGGCATGATGCCAACCAGACGCAATGGGAGCTGAAGGTCGCGCCCTACTTTACCTATGTGGAGGACTACATCGACGCGGAGCGCTGTTCCGGCGCCATGACGGGCGAATGCACCGCTACGAACCTGACACGCACCGATGGATTCGTCTACCTGCAGTTCGTCGACCAGTCGGCACGGCTGTACGGTGTTGATGTCTCCGGTCACATGCCCCTAGGGGAAAGCGCGGACTATGGACGCTTCACGGCCACCGGGCTGCTCAACTACGTGCGCGGCAAGAACGCCACCACCGATGACAATCTGTACAACATCATGCCCCTGAACGCGCGGCTGGCGGTGGTGCAGGAGGTGCGGGACTGGACCAATACCCTCGAGGTCGAGCTGGTGGATGCCAAGACGGATGTGTCCGCCGAGCGCAACGAAGTCGCGACCGGTGGTTATGGCCTGCTGCACCTGCGCAGCAGTTACGAATGGAAGCAGCTGCGGCTTGATCTCGGCATCGAGAACGTCCTCGACCGCTTCTACAACCCGCCCCTGGGCGGTGCCTACCTGGGGCAGGGCAAGACCATGTCCGGCACCGGCGTTCCCTGGGGTGTGCCGGTACCCGGCATGGGCCGCTCCTTCTATGCCGGAGTGACCGTTCAGTTCTAAAAGCTCTAAAAGGGGTCGGTGACAAATGAGTCCAGTTATCATTTGTCACCGACCCCTTTTTCATTTTTCCGCAGGCCTGACGGGTTGATCAAAGGTTCCTTGCTTCTTTGATCTAGAATGGACCCATGAGGGAGAGGGCACTTCCGGACTGGGAACACTTCCCCCATGAGGCGGACATGGGGGTGCGCGGCTATGGTGCCACCCGCAACCAGGCCTTCGAACAGGCCGGCCTGGCCCTGATGCAGGTGATCCTCGACCCGGAACGCGTCGAGGAGCGGGAATCCATCGAATTCCAGTGCGAGGCCCCCGACGATGAACTGTTGCTGGTGGACTGGTTGAACGCCCTCATCTACGCCATGGCCACCCGGCATCTCCTGTTTCGGCGTTTCGAGGTGCGCGGCGAGGGGCACGGCATCCAGGCCCGGGCCTGGGGCGAAGCCATCGACCCGGCCCGTCACCGGCCGGCGGTGGAGGTGAAGGGGGCGACCTATACTGAACTGTATGTGGGTCGGGAGGCGGACGGCCGCTGGCGTGCCCAGTGTGTGGTGGATGTGTGAGGGGTGAGACATGGACCTGTCGCTGCTGGAACGCCGGACCGACCATGAATGGCATATCGCGCCCAGCGGCGCCATGCGCGTGCCGGGCATCCTCTATGCCAGCCAGGCCCTGGTGGAGGCCATGGACCACAAGGTCTACCAGCAGGTGTGCAACGTGGCGACCCTGCCCGGCATCGTGCAGGCCTCCTACGCCATGCCCGATGCCCACTGGGGTTATGGCTTTCCCATTGGCGGCGTGGCGGCCTTCGACGCGGAGGCGGGCGGGGTGGTGTCCGCTGGCGGAGTGGGTTTCGACATCTCCTGTGGTGTGCGCACCCTGCACACCGGGCTGACGCCGGGCGATCTCGAAGCGGTGAAACAGCGGCTGGCCGATCGCCTCTACCAGGACATCCCCGCCGGACTCGGCAGCACCGGCGCCATACGGCTCAACCATAAGGAAATGGATGCCATGCTGGCCGGCGGGGCGCGCTGGGCAGTAGAGCGCGGCTATGGCACGAAGGCCGACCTGGAACGCACGGAGGAAACCGGCTGCATGCCGGGCGCCGATCCCCGTGCCGTGTCCCGGAAGGCCAAGGACCGCCAGCGCGAGGAGGTGGGCACCCTGGGCTCCGGAAATCATTATCTCGAGGTGCAACGGGTGGAGGAGATCTTCGACGAAGAGGCCGCCCGGTCCTTCGGCCTGTGTCGCGACGAAATCCTGGTCAGTATCCACTGTGGCTCGCGTGGTCTCGGCCATCAGATCGGCACCGAGTTCCTGCGCCGCATGCTGGTGGCCGCCGGAGCACACGGCATTACATTGCCCGACCGGGAGCTTGCCTGCGCGCCGCTGCAGTCTGACCTGGGCCGGGAGTACCTCGGCGCCATGCGCGCCGGCATCAACTGCGCCCTGGCCAACCGCCAGGTGATCACCCATCTTGCCCGCCAGGCCTTTGCCGCTGTGCTGCCCCCGGCGGAGTTGCGCCTGCTCTACGATGTGTCCCATAACACCTGCAAGGAAGAGGTGCATGTGGTCGATGGCGTGAAAAAACGCCTGTTCGTGCACCGCAAGGGCGCCACCCGCGCCTTCGGCCCCGGCCATCCCGCCGTACCCGAGGCCCTGCGCGCCGCCGGCCAGCCGGTGCTGATCGGCGGCAGCATGGGTACGGCGTCCTACATCCTGGCGGGCACCACGACAGGTATGGAGCAGTCATTCGCCTCCGCCTGCCACGGTGCCGGCCGCGCCATGAGCCGCCATGCGGCTTTTCGGCAATGGAAGGGCCGGCAGGTGATCGATGAACTGGCCGCGCGCGGCATCCTGGTGCGCAGTCCATCCTCGCGCGGGATCGCCGAGGAGGCACCCGGTGCCTACAAGGATGTGAGCGCAGTGGTGGACGCTGCCCACCAGGCCGGCCTGGCTCGCAAGGTGGCCAGGTTGTCGCCGGTGATTTGCATCAAGGGGTAGGGTTCCCTGCGTAAACCTCGTATCGTCATTCCGGCGCATGCCGGAATCTGCTACCCTCGCGCACTGGTTTGAATGATAAAGGTGTGTGGCAGCATGGCAGGCAAGGCAAAGAAATCCCGGCGCGAGCGCAAACAGGCTATTCAGGCCACGGTCAGTGGTGGCAAGTCCCGCGCTGCCGACCTGGCGGATCGCCATCGACTCTACGAGCTTTCGGTGCAGAACGTGGAGGGCGAATTCGAGTTCGTGGATGAAACCTACGAGAAGCTGCGGGGCCGCAAGGCCCGCATCCTGCGCGAGGATTTCTGCGGCACGGCGGCCATGGCCTGCGAGTGGGTGCGGCAACGGGAAGATAACCGCGCCTATGCCGTGGACCTGGATGGCGAAGTGCTGGGGTGGGGGCGCGAGCACAATGCCGGGGCCCTGGACGGGAAGCAGGTGCAGCGGGTGGAGCTGATCCAGGACAATGTCCTGACCGCGAGCACCCCACCCGCGGACATCATCCTGGCCATGAACTTCAGCTACATGATTTTCGAAACCCGCGACAGCCTGCGCGCGTATTTCGCCAAGGCGCGTGAGAACCTGGCGGACGATGGCGTGTTATTCCTCGATGCCTTTGGCGGCTATGATGCCTACAAGACCATGAAGGAACGCACCAAGCACGACGACTTCACCTACATATGGGAACAGGCCAGCTACAACCCCATCAACGGCCACATGGTGTGCTACATCCATTTCGGATTTCCCGATAAATCCAAGATGAAGCGGGCCTTCACCTACGAATGGCGCCTGTGGACCCTGCCGGAATTACAGGAATTGCTCAAGGAAGCGGGTTTCTCGAAAGTGAACGTCTACTGGCAGGGCTGGGACGAGGACGATGAGCCCGATGGCGATTTCCAGCCGGCCACAGAGGCCGATGCCGATCCGGGCTGGGTGTGCTTTCTTTCCGCAGAGAAGTAATCAGACCCTGTGCGCGGCTCACTGCCGGGCGACGACCTGTTGCGGTATCGGAGTGAATGCGCTTGTTTGTGCTTCCAGGGTTGCCAGTGCCTGCCGCAACGGTGTGGGCTGGTGGATGCCGTAACCCTGGCCGAAATCCACACCGAGCCGGCGCAGCAGCACGGCGGTGCGTCGATCTTCCACGTATTCCGCCACGGTCTGGATGCCCATTACATGGCCCACGCGGTTGATGGCCTCCACCAGGGCCAGGTTGGTCGCGTTCCCGCGGATATCGCGTACGAAGTCGCCATCCATCTTCACCAGGTCCACGGGCAGGTTCTTCAGGTAGGAGAAGGAGCTCACGCCACTGCCGAAATCATCCAACGCGATGCGACAGCCACGGTCCTTGAGGCGGGTGATCACTTCGATGGCGCGCCCCAGGTTGGCAATGGCCGAGGTTTCGGTGATTTCGAAGCACAACCAGCCCGGGTCGATATTCAGTTCCACCAGCTCATTGAGGACAAAATCCAGGAACTGTTCGTCGCACAAGGATTGAGCGGACAGGTTGATGGATACCCAGTCACCGGCTTGCAGGAATGTGGCACGTTGGCTGGCGAGCACCTGCAGGGTATTGCGAATCACCCAGCGGTCGACTTGCCCCATGAGGTTGTAGCGTTCCGCCGCGGGAATGAAAGACATGGGTGGGACCAGCTTGCCTTCCGGATCGAGCATGCGCACCAGGATCTCGCCGCAGCGCGCGCGGTGACCGCGTTGCAATGGCGCGATGGCCTGGTAGTAAAGGGTAAAGCGACCCTCTTCCAGGGCGCTGTTGATATGGTGTACCCACTGCATCTCCCCATGTCGGCGGGCGATGTCGGCATCGTCGGGACGGTAGAGGTGGATGCGGTTGCGGCCCGCCTCCTTGGCCAGGTAGCAGGCACTGTCGGCGGTGCTGAACAGCTCCTGCAGGTTACCGGAGGCACGGTCGATGGGCACCACGCCCATGGAAAAACGGGTGGCGAAACGCTTGTCTTCCCAGATAAAGGGCATGTCCTGCATTTCCTCGCGGATGCGTTCCACCATGCGCAGGGTGCCCTCGGCGTCGTTGTTGCGGATCAGGATGGCGAATTCGTCGCCACCCAGCCGCGCCACCGTGTCTTCTTCGCGCAGGCGGCTGGATAGCGCGCCGGCCACCCGTTTCAGTTGTTCATCACCGGCCAGGTGTCCACAGGTGTCGTTGATGACCTTGAACTGGTCCATGTCGATGAAACACAGCCAGGATTCCCTGCCATGGCGCTGGGCATCCTCCAGGGCGCGGCTGACCCGGGCCTCGAATTCGCGCCGGTTGAGCAGGCCGGTGAGTTCATCGTGGCAGGCCTGGTAGGACAACTGGCTGGCCAGGCTGCGCATCTGGGTGACATCGCGGAACACCAGGATGGCGCCCAGCTGCCGGTGATCCCGGTCATGGATGGGGGATGCCGTATATTCCACCGCCAGGTCATTGCCGTCGTCACGATGCAGAATGGCCTTGTCATCGGAGGTAACCAGGCCACTGCGGCGCAACACCTGCTCCATCGGGTCCAGCAGGCTGGCAGGTTTTCCTTCCGGTGACAGATGCAGCACCTCGGCCACGGGCTTGCCCAGGACCTGCTCCGCATGGCGGCCCAGCAGGGAGGCCGCGGCGGCGTTCAGTTCCTCCACTTCACCTTTCAGGTTGGTACAGATCACCCCTTCCCCGATGGAGTGCAGGGTGACCTGGGCGTGCTCCTTGGCATTGAACAGCCGGCGCTCGGAGTCCAGGGCCTGGCGCTGCACATACCGGGCGATGAACAGGGTTACCAGGATAAAACCCGCCGCCAGACCCAGCATCAGGGCCAGGGTACGGTCGAACTCGGCACGGGTTTCCTCGGCGGCGATACGGGCCAGATCCTTCTGGTAATCCGCCAGTTCGGTGAGCACGGTAAAGGTGCGGTCCTGTCCGGGCATGATCTCTTCCATCAGGGCGCGGCGTGCCTCTTTGCGGTCACCGGTGCTGATATGGCGGGCCACCTCCCGCTGGGACGGGGCCACCTGCGCCGTCAGTGCCTGCTGCAGATCCAGTAACCGTCGTTCGACGGGACTCAGGGGCAGTTGCAGGATGTTCTCGCGGGCGGCCACGAACTGGCTGCCATAGGCGTTGAACTGCATCCATTCCTCATCCTGATCGAAGGGATCGTCCAGCAGTAGCATGCGGTAGAGGTTGATGGTGCGCTCACGGGCCGAGTAGCGCATCTCGGATACCAGTTCGATCTTGAGGTTATTGATATGGACGAGCTGATCCAGCCGCTGTTGGCTGTTATCCACCATGCGCACGCCGATGAGAAACAGGGCCACCATCAATACCACCACCAGGCTGAAGCCCAGGGCCACGACGTTTTTGGTGTTGGTGAGCGGTAATTTCATGAGGGCTCAGCTGGATCGTTGCAGGCTGGTGTAGCACTGGCTCTGATCGCGACCGCAGGCCTTTCCGTAATACAAAGCCTGGTCCGCCTGGCGCAGCAGGTGTTCCAGGCGGTCCGCCTGACCCGCCATCTCGGCATCGAGGGTGGCGATTCCAATGGAGGCGGTAATGCGCAAGTGCTGCTCACCGGCATTCAGTTGTAATGCGCGCAGTGAATCCAGGATGCGCGTGGCCATTTGCCGGGCACCGTCTTCGTCCGTGTTGGCCAGGGCCAGTACGAATTCCTCGCCGCCGAAGCGGGCCAGGATGTCGCCGTCACGGATCTGTGCCTTGAGCATCGCGGCGGTGATCTGCAGCACCCGGTCGCCCATGTCATGACCATGGGAATCGTTGATGATTTTGAAATGGTCCAGGTCGATCATCAGCAGGCTGAAGGCATGGCCGTGGCGTGTCGCCAGGGCCAGGGCACTGGCGGCCTCGGCGAAAAAGAAGCGACGATTGTGCAGTCCGGTCAATTCATCGACGATCGATAACTGGTGGTAGCGACGCTTGAGTTCTTCCGCTTCATCCAGGGCCTGTTCCAGTTCCCGGGTGCGTCTGCGGATCTCCTCCTCCATGCGGTGGTAATAGCGCCAGTTGGCCAGAATCTGGGCGAGAAAGCCGGCGAATACCTGGAGGAGGCGTTCGTGTCCTTCGTGAAAAAAGCGGGTGTGGGGATGGGATACATTCACCACGCCAAGCACCCGGCCGTTGAGGCAGACCGGAACGCAGATCAGGGAGCCGATATTCCCGGAGGTGAATTGCTTGTCCGGTGGCAGGAAGCGACTCTCCACAGGACAGTCGCGGCAGTGCTGCAAACGCCCCGTCTCCGCCGCCATGCCGATGATGCCCTGGCCGAGACGAAAGACCATGGGTTTGCGCCCGGCTTCCTCGCGCAAAGAGGTGGGCTCCAGCAGGTCTTGCCAGTCCAGTCCGCTGGCGCACACCAGTTCCTCGTCCTTGAGCAGGAAGATGGAACAGCGTTCCAGGTCATGATTTTCCATCAATACCCGCATCGCCCCGCGCAGCAGGCTGGTTTCATCGGCCTGCTGCAAGGACAGGGAGGACAGGCCGCGCAGGGCGGACAGGTCGTTCACCAGGCGCATGAAACGCTGGCTCAGCTCCTGGTAGGCTTCAACGAAGGGTGTGCTGTCCATTCTATGCTCCCCTTCCCGCGAGGGTGCGCGCCAGGGAGTGGGTTTGTTCCCCTTTGCTGCGCAAGCGTTCCAGCGCGGCAGCCACGGCATTCTCAGGCAACTCCAGCACGTTATGGCTGGTGATCAGATCCGGTATGGCATCGGATTCCATGGTGCAGTACTCCTTGCGTACCAGGTGGCTGCAATACCCGATCAGGCACACCGCGCGCCAGCTCTCGCCACGATACTGGTGGTCATGATGGTGACTGATGACATGCAGAATCCTTTCCGGCAGATGCCACTTGTGACCGAGGATCACTCCGGCCTCGCTGGCGCGCAGGCCGATGAGGTTCTGCTGCAATGCATCCACTGGTGTGGTCGGGCTGGCCTCGGTCTGACGCAGTACTTCACAGACCTGCTTGGGAAAACAGTGAGCCAGTACCAGGTCGCCAAGATTGTGCAGCAGGCCGCCGAGGAACAGATACTCGTTTGCACCGGGTTCCAGTTGCGCCTGTGAGGCGAGCTGGCTGGCCAGGGTCGATGTGAGCATGGCCAGGCACCAGTAGTGGTCGAGCCGAAAGGCGGGACAGGCGCGGGTGTCGAAGGGGGCGCTGAGGGCGATACCCAGGGACAGGCTTTTCACCAGGTTCAGCCCCAGCACCCGGATGATGGCGGTGGAGAGGTCGTAGATCGGTTCGCGCTGGCTGAAATAGGCGGAGTTCGCCACCCCGATCAGGCGGGCCGTCAGGCCCGGGTCCTGCTCGATGATCCGGCACAGACGGTTGATATCGATCTCTTCCCGGTTCAGCTCCAGCAACAGTTCCCGGGCCACGGTCGCGAGCGGCGGCAGATGCGGCAGTTCCTGGATGCGGGCGCGCGGGTTGTCCGGATTTCCAGATTCGGGTTTGGTGCTCATGCCCGTCCTCCGGTCCGGCCTGTTGGCACTGCCTGGCCCCACTCGGGATGGTTGTTATGAAATTCCACTAAATCAGTCACTTAAAAGTAGTCGAATGGCCGGTGGGATATGCAGGGGTTAGCGTCCGGTTGGTGGAAATATTTACCGCGTTTTCGGATATATAGAGGCGGGGATCAGGTGAAGCGCATGGAGAGATCCAGGGCGCGTACATCCTTGGTCAGGCTGCCCACGGAGATGAAGTCGACACCGGTGATGGCGATGCGGCGCACCGTCTCCAGGTTCACGCCCCCGGAGGCCTCCAGTTTGGCACGGCCGGCGGTGAGGGCCACCGCGGCCTCCAGGTCGGGGAGGGAGAAGTTGTCCAGCAACAGGATGTCGGCGCCGGCGTCCAGGGCTTCGCGGACCTGGTCGAGGGTCTCCACTTCCACCTCCACGGCCAGGCCGGTACCCAGGGCGCGCGCTGCCTGCACGGCCGCCGTCAGGCTGCCGGCCGCGGCGATGTGGTTTTCCTTGATGAGGATGCCGTCGTAGAGCCCGCTGCGGTGGTTGTGGCAGCCACCGGTGCGCACGGCGTATTTCTGTGCCATGCGCAGGCCGGGGAGGGTCTTGCGGGTGTCGAGGATGCGTACCGGCAGTCCGGCCACGGCCTCGGCATAACGGCGCGCCAGGGTGGCAGTGCCGGACAGGGTCTGCAGAAAGTTCAGGGCACTGCGCTCCCCGGTAAGCAGGGCGCGCGCCGGGCCCTCCAGCCGGCACAGCACCCGGTCCGGCGCCACGGCATCCCCGTCGCGCGCCTCCCAGTGGACCTGCACGCGCTCGTCCAGGCACTGGAACACGGCATTGAACCAGGCCGCGCCACACAGCACGGCGTCCTCGCGGCTGATGACATGGGCCCGGCCCTGTGCCGCTTCCGGGATCAGGCGCGCGGTGACATCGCCCGTGCCCACGTCCTCGGCCAGGGCCGCGTGCACGGCCTGCTGGATCTGCTGGTCGAGGGCCTCCAGGAGCACTACTCGGAGATCTCCAGCAGCTCCACCTCGAAGATCAGGGTGGCGTTGGGCGGGATCACGCCGCCGGCGCCGGCCGCGCCATAGCCCAGCTCCGGCGGGATGGTCAGCTTGCGCGTGCCGCCCACCTTCATGCCCTTGACACCTTCGTCCCAGCCCGGAATGACGTACCGGCAATCGAGGGGGAAGCTGAAGGGATCGTCGCGGTCACGGCTGGAATCGAACTTGGAGCCGTCTTCCAGCCAGCCGGTGTAGTGCACGGTCACGGTCTGGCCGCGGCCGGTGGCCTGGCTGCCGTCGCCGACACTGAGGTCTTCGTACTGCAGGCCGGAATCCGTGGTGATGGTCTGGGGCATGGGTCACTCCGTACGTCGATGGGGCCGTGAAAAGTACTCGTTTTTGAGCCGCTTGACCAGACCGGCCAGCAGCCACAGGGCGATGAGATTCGGTATGGCCATGAGGATGTTGGTGATATCCGCCAAGTTCCATACCAGCTGCAATGGTACCGCCGCGCCCACCACCACCAGCAGGGTGAAGACCACACGGTAGGGCATGACCGCGCGTTCGCCGAACAGGAAAAAGGCCGAGCGGTCGCCGTAGTAGGACCAGGCGATCATGGTGGAGAAGGCGAACAATGAAAGGCCACCGCCCACCACCCAGGCCCCTCCCTCGCCCAGGGTGCCATGGAAGGCGTGGGCGGTCAGTGCCGCGCCCACGAGCTGCTCGCTGCGGTCGATATAGGCGCCGCTGACGATGATCACCAGGCCGGTCATGGTGCAGATCACCAGGGTGTCGATGAAGGGTTCCAGCATGGCCACCAGGCCCTCGCGCACCGGTTCGTTGGTGCGCCCGGCGGCATGGGCCATGGCGGAGGAGCCGAGGCCCGCCTCGTTGGAGAACAGGCCGCGCGCCACCCCCCAGCGGATGGCCTCGCCCACGGCGGCGCCGCCGACCGACCAGGGATTGAGGGCATGTTCGAGGATGAGCGCGAAGGCGGCGGGGATGGCGGCGGCGTGGGCGGCCAGCACCAGCAGGGCGGCGCTCACGTAGAAGATGGCCATGAAGGGCACGATGGTGCTGGCGACGCGGGCGATACGTTGCACCCCGCCCAGGATCACCAGCCCCACCAGGGTGGCCAGCACCACGCCCAGCAGCCAGCCGTCGTCCTTCAGTCCGGGGAAGATGTAGCTCAATCCGTCCACCACCGAATTGGCCTGCACCATGTTGCCGATGCCGAAGGAGGCCACCAGCGCGAACACCGCGAACAGGGTGGCCAGGCGCGGCATCTTCAGGCCGTGCAGCAGCGTGTACATGGGACCGCCGGCCACCTCGCCGCGCTCGTTCACCTGGCGGAAGCGCACCGCCAGGGTGGACTCGGTGAACTTGGTGGCCATGCCGAGCAGGGCCGTGACCCACATCCAGAACAGGGCGCCGGGGCCGCCCAGGGCGATGGCGGTGGCCACGCCGGCGATGTTGCCAGTGCCTACGGTGGCGGACAGCGCCGTGGACAGGGCCTGGAAATGCGACACCTCGCCGACGTCCTTGTGGCTGCTGTAGCGGCCCCCGGTCAGGGCCAGGGCGTGGCGGAAGGCGCGAAACTGGACGAAGCCCGTGCGCAGGGTGAGATAGAGGCCGGTACCGAGCAACAGCAGCAGGGTGAGCGGGCTGCCCCAGAGCAGGCCGGACAGGTTCCCGCTCCACTGGGTGAGGGTGTCGATCATGGTGGTGGGTTCCCCTTCCGAATTACGCAAACGGTACCCGGATCGGCAGGAGGATGCCAGCCGCAGTTCGCGGCCAAGGCCGCTCCTACAGTTTCCGGAAGCTACCCGTAGGAGCGGCCTCTGGCCGCGAATTTTATTTACAAGGGATACTGGCGCAGGATCAGGATGTCGCCACGCTGGGTGAACTCCAGCTGCTTGAGCACGCTCATGCCGAGCAGAATGCCGATGTCGTTGACAGCGGGATTGATGCTGGCGCGTACGTCATACAAGACGATGTCGCCGATGCGCAGTTCGTCGAGCCGGGTGGCGTGGGCGGTGATGGGACCATTGGCCGTTTGGTAGATGCGTGGCGCGCCGGCTTCCAGCCGCAGCTGACGGGCGAGCGTGGCCGGGATGGAGACATCACTGGCGCCGGTGTCGAGCAGGAATTCCACCCGCTGCCCATTGATACTGCCGCTGGCCAGGTAATGACCGAAGCGATTGCGCTGCAAGGTGACCTCGCGCACACCCTGGGCATCCACCTGGCTCTGCAGAGACTGGTTGGGGTTGCGCTGGTGGTCGAGCACACCATTGAAAAACAGGGTCAGCAGGCCGAGCGCCAGCAGCCAGGCGATCCAGATGAAGGCGCGGCCCAGTTGTTGGGAGGATTCGGGTGGTGTGTTCATGGATAGACCAGGCGCAAGCCGGCGAAGATATGCCGTTTGTCGGTTTCGTAGAAATTACGGAAGCTGGGCCGTTTGATGCACGGCTGGGTATGCAGGCTGCCACCGCGCAGGCTGCGATGGCGCCCGTCGAACCAGGGCGTGGAGTATTCCGCGTAGGGGAAGGCCTTGAAGCCCTCGTAGGGGGCGAAGGGGTTGGCGCACCATTCCCATACCCGTCCACTGTCGTCGAGCAGGCCGATGCGGGAGGCCACCTCCCATTGGTATTCATGGGGAAGGCGGGCGCCGGCCCAGCGTGCGCAGGCTTCGGCTTCGTGGAAGCTCAGTCCCATGACCGGGGCATCGGCGGACAGGTCGCAGGGGCCGCGCACGCCGACACCATACCAGTGTCCCGCGCCATCGCGGCGCCAGTGGTCGGGGTGGATGATCGCGTTACGGGTGCGCCAGGCATTGCCCTCTTCACTCCAGAGTTCCTCGCGCTGGTACCCGTCGTCCTCGATGAAAGCCAGGAATTCGCCATTACTGACGGGATGGCGGGCGATGGAAAAAGGGTCCAGGGCCACATGCTGTTGTGGAAGTTCGTTGTCGAAGGCATCGGGAGCTGTGCCGCCGATAGGGTAGTGGCCACCGGCAACCTCCCGCACGTCGTGGCGCGGCGTACTGGCCCGCAACACCTCGCGCACCACATGATCCGCTGGCTGGGCGAGGGCGCGCTGGGTGAGTGCCATGAGCATGGTTTCGTAGTGCTGGCTGTGATGCTGGATGAGGAAGCGGGGCAGGTATTCATCGCGCAATAATTCATGATCAGCCCAAGGTTGTCCGTCACCCTTCAGCCAGTCGCGGTTGAATGCCTGCAGGCTGCGCGACCAGTGGAGCAGATCCGCCGGAGAAGGAATTCGTTCACCTCGCTCCGGTTTTGGAGTCAGGGGTGGGACATAGAGTTCCCGCAGTGGCCCCGTGACGCTGTCATCACTACGTACCACTTCGTGGAGCCAATAGCACTCCACGTAAGTGCAATGACCCAGGTGCCAACCCAGTGCGCTGAGATCGGGATGGAACTGGCGCCGGTAGCTGTCCTCGTCCAGGTCCTCGACCAGCGCACACAGCAGCCCCTGCACCCGTTCCAGTTCGCGTATGGTCTCGGGTGAAATCACAGGGCGATCAGCTCCGGAGGCTCGTGGCGGTCGATGATCAACAGCTGATGCTCGGGCACCGGCTGCCAGTAGTCCGATGGGGTAAGGCGTTCGGAGGCGATGAGCTGGCCATCGGGAAAGCTGTCATCGTCCGTGGTGTAGTAGAGCGACGGACAGTCATGGTTCAGGGCGTGGCGCAGCGCGTAGAGCCGCTCGCCGTCGCTGAGCACGAAATTCAGCAGGGCCTCTTTGTCTTCCAGCCAGAAGGTCAAGCGGGAGCAAAGCTTCAGCAGCGCATGTTCGATGGTCAGCTCCGGATCCTGGCGTAGCAGCTGGCGTAGCAGGGCGAACAGGTATTCCGAATCCGTGTTGCCATGGATCTCGGCGTGGATTTCCGGCATCAATTCGCGGTCGATGCGCAGGCGTGCCTCGGCATGAAAGTTTCCGATATACCCATTGTGGGTGAACAGCAGTTCCCGGTCGAAGAAGGGCTGGGTGTTGCCCGGGCCGAGGGGGTTTCCGGCAGTGGCACTGCGCACCATGGCGAGGTACAGGCCATATTCCAGGCTGCGCCCCAGGGCGCTCAGGTTCACGTCATTCCAGATGGGTAATATATTGCGGTAGGTTGCCGGTTGACCATCGGCGGCATACCAGCCGATGCCGAATCCATCCGCGTTCATCTTCGCGTAACGCAGCTCCTGCGGCGCCCAGGACTGTACCACCAGGCTGTGGGGCGGATCGAGCAGAAAGCGCTGCAGGGGGATCGGCGTACCGATATAGGCGGCAAGACGGCACATGATGGGCTATATATCCTTACTGGCTGCCGGTTTGTGGTGCATGGCCCCGATGGTAGCCTATGGATCAAGTGGGTCCAAGGCCGGGTTGTGTTTTCGCCAGGCCCCTCGATGTTTTTGCCCCGGGAAGGGGAAAGGAGACCACGATGATACAGGATCGCACCCAACCTCATGCCCGCCTGTCCTGCCGGGCCGTGCGACCGGCCCGGATACTGCCGGGCCTGGTGGAGGATGTACAACAGGGTCTGCTGGAACCCCCGCGTTCGCTGTCGCCGAAATACTTCTATGATGAGCGCGGCTCGCAACTGTTCGATGCCATCTGCGACACCCCCGAATACTACGTGACCCGCACCGAGGATGCCCTGTTGCTGGATTGCGCCGCCGATCTCATCGAGGGCCTGCGCCCGGCGCATATCATCGAGTTCGGCAGTGGTGCCTCGCGCAAGACCCGGCACCTGTTTGACCAATGTGCCACGGCGGGAAACGCGGCCGTCTACTGGCCTTTCGATGTCTGCGAGGAAATGCTCCTGCACAGCGGTAGGCACCTGCTCCACCGCTACGACTGGCTACAGGTCAATGCCCTGGTGGGGGATTACCTGGCGGGCCTGCGCCACCTGCCCCGCCCCGGGGGGCAGTGCCTGTACCTGTTCCTGGGTGGGACCATCGGTAATTTCATGCCCGAAGAGGCACTGGCCTTCCTGCGCGAGGTGCGGTCGGGCATGGGTCCCGGCGACCGTCTGTTGTTGGGCGCCGATCGCGTCAAGGCCCCGGAGATCCTGCACGCCGCCTACAATGACCGCGCCGGCATCACTGCCGAGTTCAACCTCAATCTGCTGCAGGTACTCAATCGCGAACTGGAAGCCGATTTCGATCCCGATGCCTTCCGGCACGAGGCGGTCTATAACCTGGATGCCAGTCGCATCGAGATGTACCTGGTATCGCGCCGGAGCCAGACCGCTACCTTGGCGCGGCTCGATAAGGTGCTGAAGCTGGCGTCGGGCGAACGTATCCTCACCGAGATCAGCCGCAAGTTCACGCCGCGCAGTTTGACGGAGCTGCTGACGGCGGCGGGCTTTGCGGTGGAGCGCCATTTCCAGCCGGACAATGGCTTTTTCTCCCTGATGTTGGCGGCACCCGCCGAGTAACCTTCCGGTAACAGTTGGCAGAGCCAGGCCCGTACTGTCATCAAACCGTAATATACATCCGCTTTAATGGCGTAATTGTAATACTATCGTGCGCCATGGAAAACCGACGTATCCTGATTATCGAAGACGAGCCCGCCATTCGCGAGATGGTCTGTTTTGCCATGGAGCGTGCCGGATTTGACTGTGCCCAGGCCAACGACGCCGAGGAGGGGCAGGCCTGTATCGCCGAGCGGGCGCCCGATCTCATCCTGCTGGACTGGATGCTGCCGGGCATTAGCGGGGTGGACCTGGCGCGGCGACTCAAGCGCGAAGAGCTGACCCGTAACATTCCCATCATCATGCTTACCGCCAAGGGCGAAGAGGCCGACCGTATCCGTGGCCTGGACGTGGGCGCCGACGACTACGTGGTCAAGCCCTTTTCACCCCGCGAGCTGGTGGCCCGCATCAATGCCGTGCTGCGCCGCGTCTCGCCGGAGACCCCGGAACCGGTGCTGGAGGTGGATGGCCTGGTGCTGGATTCCGTCGGCCACTGGGTCAGTGCCAAAGGTCAGCGCCTGGAGATGGGGCCGACGGAATTCCGCCTGCTGCACTTCTTCATGACCCATCCCGATCGGGTGTACAGCCGCGAGCAGCTGCTGGACCGGGTCTGGGGCCGGAATGTCTACGTGGAGGAGCGTACCGTGGATGTGCATATCCGGCGTCTGCGCAAGGCCATCGAGGCCCGCGGTCATGATAAACTCATCCAGACGGTGCGAGGCGCCGGGTATCGATTTTCCACGCGAGGATAGCCGTGTCCAACCCCTGGTTGCGGGAAATGTGGCGTGTGCTGGTCATGTTCGCCGCACTCCTGGTGACGGGGCTGCTGTTCGGCGCCGTGGCCTGGTTCCTGCTGCTCGGCCTGCTGATCTACCTCGGCTGGCACCTCTACAATCTCTATCTGCTGCAGCGCTGGCTGGTGGAGGGCAAACGCTTCCATCCGCCGGAATCCCACGGGGTCTGGGATGACGTCTTCGAACGCATCTACCGGCTGCAAAAGCGCAACCGCAAACGCAAGCGTAACCTGGGGCGCATGCTCAAACGTTTCCAGACCGCGACCGCCGCCCTGCCCGATGCCACCATCGTGCTGGGCCCGAACCGGGATATCGAATGGTGGAATGCCTCGGCCCGCGACATTCTCGAGCTGCGCTCTCCCCGTGACATCGGCCAGCGCATCGACAACCTGCTCCGTCACCCCCGCTTCATCGAATACCTTAATAAAGGGGATTTTTCCCAGTCGGTCGTCATCCCCTCGCCCAGTGACTACAGCATCAGCCTGGCGGTCAGCGTCGTGCCCTACGGTGAGAACCGGCAGCTGGTGGTGGCGCGTGATATCACCCGGCTGGAGCGCCTGGAACAGGCGCGCCGTGATTTCGTTGCCAATGTTTCCCACGAGTTGCGTTCACCCCTGACGGTGATTTCCGGCTATCTGGAATCCTTGCTGGAAGAGCAGGGGGAGGACCCGGTGTGGGGGAAATCCCTGCGTTCCATGAGTAACCAGACGGACCGCATGCGCGATATCGTCGATGATCTGTTGTTGCTGTCTCGCCTCGAAACAGGACGACAACACGATGATCCCGAGACCGTCGACGTGCCAGGCATGCTGGCCCAGATCATGGAGGAAGCGGCCCGTATCAGCGGGGAGGAGGGGCACTGCTTCAAACGGGAAGTGAATACGAATCTGGGCCTGCGCGGTAATGAATTGGAATTGCGCAGCGCCTTTTCCAACCTGGTGTTCAACGCGGTACGTTATACCCCGCCTGGTGGGACGATCAACGTGCGTTGGAAGGAAACGGAAGCCGGCCCCTGTTTCGAGGTGGAGGATGCGGGTATCGGTATCGCCGCGCATCATATCCCACGGCTCACCGAACGCTTTTATCGCGTGGATGCCGGGCGATCCCGTCGTAGCGGCGGCACGGGGCTGGGTCTGGCAATCGTAAAACACGTGCTACTGCGTCATGATGCCAACCTTGCGATCGAAAGCACCCCGGGCAAGGGCAGTACCTTTCGCTGCCAGTTTTCAGGCGAACGCAAGCTGGCCTTGCCGGGTGAGAAGGATCTCAGGCAGCATTGAGCATGTAGCGCAGGGCATCGAACTCGTGATAACCCACGTGCTGCAGCATCAGTCCCACACCCTCTTCACGGGAGTGCACCACGTAGGCGGGCAGGCGGTGTACCCGCTCCCGGTCACCGTGGCGGGTGATGAAGGATACTTCCAGGCGTGCCTGTTGCGGAATATCCTTGCCATCCGTTTCCACGTACATGCCTTCCAGACTGATATTGCAGGTCTTGCCCTTGATGCTGCCGAGGGGAGGATAGAACAGGTTAACCTCCATGGCGATCGGCTTGCGCGGACTCCAGCGGTGTTCAACGGGCATGGTCATACCCCCCTTATGGTCAAAAAGTTGTTCAATTGATCGGTACGAAATAGTAAAGCAATCTCCGTGCCAGTTATCTGCGGAACATGGCCCGGGTAGCCGCAATCCCCATGCACTGCTAGAGTGCCCCCCGGTGCGGCGTTCCCGTATAACTAGTGTAGTAACTCTTGCCTGTGAATGAAATCACTCCATCGGAAGATACTCTGGCGGCCGCGGATCTCGGCTCCAACAGCTTTCACCTGATCGTCGCCGGCCTGCGGCAGGGGCAGTTGCAGGTGCTCGATCGCCTCCGCGAGCCGGTACGGCTGGCGGCCGGTCTGGACAAGAATCATCGCCTGCATCCCGAGGCCCGCACACGCGCGCTGGCCTGCCTGGAGCGCTTTGGTCAGCGCCTGCGGCATCTGCCCGCGCGCAATGTGCGTGTGGTGGGCACCAATGCCTTGCGCCAGGCGCAAGGCACGGGGAGCTTTCTGCGCGACGCCGAGGCCGCCATCGGCCACCCTATTGAAATCATCTCTGGAGTGGAGGAAGCGCGGCTCATCTACCTGGGCGTGTCCCACAGCCTTCCCGATGCCGGTGGCCGGCGCCTGGTGGTGGACATCGGTGGTGGCAGCACGGAACTCATCATCGGTGAGGGCTTCGAGGCCCTCTATCCGGAAAGCCTGTACATGGGTTGCGTGAGTTTCAGTGAACGCTATTTTCCCGACGGGCGGCTTGGCAAGGAGGGCTGGCGCGGTGCCGAGATCGCCGCCGGACTGGAGTTACGGCCGGTGCAGGATCGCTTCCGGCGCCTGGGCTGGGAATCCGTGGCCGGCGCCTCCGGCACCATCCGCGCTATTCGTGAGGTGCTGCAAACCAACCAGTGGTGTGAACAGGGCATCAGCCGCGACGGACTGCAGAAACTGCGCAAGACCCTGCAACAGCTGGAACATGTGGATGCCCTGAACCTGCCCGGCCTGGCGGATGAGCGCAAGCCGGTACTGGCCGGTGGCGTGGTCATACTCTCGACCCTGTTCGATACCCTCGGCATCGAGCAGATGCGGGTTTCCGATGGCGCCCTGCGTGAAGGCCTGCTCTATGATGCCATCGGCCGTATCCAGCAGGTGGATGTGCGTGAACGTACGGTCAATTCCCTGATGGAGCGCTACCATGTGGATACAGCCCATGCCCTCCAGGTCGAACAGACCGCGTTGCGGCTGTTCGACCAGGTGCGCAAGGATTGGAAGCTGGAGGATGACGAATATCCCGCCATGCTGCGCTGGGCGGCGCGCCTGCATGAAATCGGCCTGGTCATCGCCCACAGCGGCTACCAGAAACATGGTGCCTACCTGCTGGCCAATTCCGACCTGCCGGGCTTCTCGCGCCGGGAGCAAAGTCTGCTGGCGGTACTGGTGCTCGGCCACCGGCGCAAATTTCCTGTTTCCGGCTTCGATTCCCACGGCAAGGCCGCGCAACGGCTCTGTGTGCTGCTGCGGCTGGCGATCCTGTTGCATCGCAGCCGGGGACCGGAGGAGCCGCCGGCCATCTCACTGCGACCCAGCGGCACGAGCCTGGAACTGGTGTTCCCGGAAGCCTGGTTGGCGCAGCATCCCATGACCGAGGCGGACCTGGCGCGGGAGGTGGAGTTTCTCAAAGCGGCCAAGTGGAAACTGCAGGTAGCCTGAGCGGATCACTCCGCCAGTTTTTCCAGCAGCGTGGCTTGCGCTGAGCGGGTCTTCTGGTTGCTCGCCGGCTTGAGGCGCTTGTATTCCCCACTGCTTTGCAGGATCCAGGCCTGGCTGTTGTCGCTGAGATACAGGTCCAGCGCCTCCTTGCGCATGCGTTCCCGCAGTCGCTCTTCCTTGATGGGGAAGCAGGCCTCCACGCGGCGGAAGAAGTTACGGTCCATCCAGTCGGCGCTGGAACAGAAGATCTCGTAGTCGCCCTCGTTGTGGAAATAGAAGACCCGGGTATGCTCCAGGAAGCGGCCGATGATGGA
Organism: Gammaproteobacteria bacterium; assembly: GCA_026197075.1. Taxonomy (GTDB): domain Bacteria; phylum Pseudomonadota; class Gammaproteobacteria; order DSM-19610; family DSM-19610; genus JAIVHA01. The sequence continues at coordinate 57,897 of JAPHQV010000001.1, forward strand.
GCGCACGCGGATGTTTTCCGATACACCGGCGATACCAGGGCGCAGGCAGCAGATGCCGCGGATGATGAGGTCGATCTTCACCCCGGCCTGTGAGGCCTTGTACAGGGCCTGGATGGCTTGTGGTTCCAGCATGGCGTTCGCCTTGATGATGATGCGCCCCTCCTTGCCGGCACGGGCGAGTTCGGCCTCGTGTTCGATCTTGCGCAGCATTTCCTTGTGCAGGGTGAAGGGTGACTGCAGCAGCTTCTTGAGTGGCTTGACCTTGCCCAGGCTGGTGAGCTGCTGGAAGATGGCGCGCACATCCTCGCCGATGATCTTGTCACCGGTGAGCAGGCCATAGTCGGTATAGAGCCGTGCGGTGCGGGCATGGTAGTTGCCGGTGCTCAGGTGCACGTAGTGGCGCAGGCGCCGGCCTTCGCGGCGCGTCACCAGCAGCATCTTGGCGTGGGTCTTGTACCCCACCACCCCGTACACCACATGGGCGCCGGCCTCCTGCAAACGGGTGGCGAGGCGGATATTGGCCTCTTCGTCGAAACGTGCCCGCAGCTCGATCACCACGGTGACCTCCTTGCCCGCCAGGGCCGCCGCCACCAGGGCATCGACGATGGCGGATTCCGGACCCGTGCGGTACAGGGTCTGCTTGATGGTCAGCACCTGTGGGTCCGTTGCCGCCTGGCGGATGAAATCGATGACCGGGGCGAAGGACTCGAAGGGATGGTGCAACAGCAGGTCGCCGTTGCGTATCACCGTGAACAGGTCCTTCTCGGTCTTCAGGCGGCGCGGGATACCGGGGGTGAAAGGCGGGTAGGACAGGTCCGGGCGTTCCACCAGGTCCGCCACCTGCAGCAGGCGGTTGAGGTTAACCGGGCCATTCACCTGGTAGAGGTCTTCGGGACCAAGTTTGAACTGGTTGAGCAGGTACTGGGCCATCTCGGGTGTGCAATTGTCCGCCACCTCCAGCCGCACTGCCTCCCCGTAGCGCCGCGACAGCAGTTCGCCTTCCAGGGCGCGTAACAGGTCGTCCACCTCTTCCTCGTCCACGAACAGGTCGCTGTTGCGGGTTACCCGGAACTGGTAGCATCCGGTGGAACTCATGCCCGGGAACAGGTCCTGTACATGGGCATGGATGATGGAGGACAGGAACACAAAATCCTGTTGGTTATTGCGGGAGTGTTCCGCGGGCAGACGGATGATGCGTGGCAGGGCGCGGGGAGCCTGCACCACGGCCATGGCGCTGTTGCGGCCAAAGGCGTCCTTGCCTTCCAGCGACACGATGAAATTGAGACTCTTGTTCAGGGTGCGCGGGAAGGGATGGGAGGGATCCAGTCCCAGGGGACTGAGCAGGGGCAGCAGTTCCTGCGTGAAGTAGCGACGGACCCAGGCGTCCTGGCTGGCGTTCCAGTCGGTACGACGCAGGAAACGGATATTCTCTTTTTCGAGGGCCGGCAGCAGCACTTCGTTTAGAATACGATACTGGTTGTCTACCAGGGTGTGGGCGCTGGAGGCGATCTGCTGCAGTAATTCGGCGGGGCGCAGGTTGTCGGCCCCCGCCTGGACGGACCCGGAGGCCGCCAGTTGCTTGAGACCGGAGACCCGGACCTCGAAGAATTCATCCAGGTTGGTACTGGAGATGCAGAGGAACTTGAGTCGTTCCAGGAGCGGGGTTTCCGTGTCGTTGGCCTGGTCCAGGACCCGACGGTTGAATTCCAGCAGGCTCAGTTCGCGGTTGATGTACAGCTCGGGTTGGGTCAGGTCCGGGGTGTTCATGACGGTTCCATCGCTCGGGTATGCCGGGCTATTATGCACGAAACAGGGGCGAAAAAGCCCTTGTAACAAATCTGTAATCTTCGCTGTCTATGCTTACGTAGGTTCCCCCGCGTCGGCAGGACAGGCGGGGGCCAGTCGAGGCCGCCAGAGGCGGACCGCCAACGGCAAGAGTGAAAAGACCATGACCAACATGAATATCGGCCACCACATCTCTCAGCAGTACAACGAGGAGTTGGAGGAGATTCGCAACCGCGTCCTCTCCATGGGTGGCGAGGTGGAACAACAGCTGGCCAATGCGGTGACAGCGCTGGTGCAGGGTAACGATGAATTGGCCGAGTTGGTGGTCAGTAGCGACTACAAGGTCAACGCCATGGAAGTGGCTATCGACGAGGAGTGCAGTCGCATCCTCGCGCGTCGCCAGCCTGCCGCCAGCGACCTGCGCCTGATCGTGGCCGTCATCAAGACCATTACCGATCTGGAGCGCATTGGCGACGAAGCCGAGCGTATCGGTCGCATGGCCCTGCACCTGAGTGGAAAGACCGCCAGCGAGAAGCACTATACCCAGATCGAGCACCTGGGTAACCATGTGCGTGCCCTGCTTCATGACTCCCTGGACGCTTTCGCGCGCATGGACACCGAACAGGCCGTACGGGTATGGCAGGAAGATCGGAAGGTGGACCAGGAGTACGAGGCGATCATGCGCCAGCTCATCACCTTCATGATGGAGGACCCACGCGCAATTCCCCAGGTACTGGATGTCATGTGGTCTGCCCGTGCCCTGGAACGTATCGGTGATCGCGCCAGCAATATCTGCGAATACGTAATTTATCTGGTGAAGGGCAAGGATGTACGTCACACCAGCCTGGAAAGAACCGAAGCGGAGCCCGGCACGCCGGACAGTTGAATACCTGCTCCCCGCAGCGACGAAAAAAGGCCGTTCTGGCCTTTTTTCGTTGGGCTTGCTGATAGGTTCCGGCCACGGTCGTCCTCCCGCCGGCATCTGCTATCATTGGGACATTATCGCCGCTGGTTTATCAACATGCCGCTGTCCCGCCACCTGTGTTTTCTTCTCCTCCTGTTACCCGGTATGGGGCTGTATGCCCAGGTTGAGGCAGACATCGCCACCAGTCTGCAGGAGTGCGCAGCCCTGGAGGAGTCCACGTCGCGCCTTGCATGTTATGACGCCATGGCTGCCGAGCAGGAGGCCCTCGAGGTCAAGGAAGATCGACAGCTGGCGGAAACTGCCGCGCCTGATGAAGATGCGCCCTCGGCCGTCGAGCTGCGCATGAAACAAAGCCGGGTAATGCGTCACAACTGGTTCGCCATGACGCCTTATCGGCCCAACTATTTTCTGCCCGTGAGCTACAATCGTAACCCGAACCGGGTGCAATACGAGAACGGGCGTGATGACGCCGATATGGACCGTGCGGAGGCGAAATTTCAGTTCAGCCTGGAATTCGATGTCTGGCGCAGTGTGCTCGGACAGGACATGGATCTCTACTTCGCCTACACACAGCAGGCCTGGTGGCAGTTGTACAACCGCGACGACTCTTCACCCTTCCGCGAAGTCAATCACGAGCCCGAGCTCGGCATCATCCTGCGTCCAGAGGTGGGTTTCCTGGGGCTGCAGATGCGGCAATTGCGTTTTGGCGCCGTTCATCACTCCAATGGCCGTGATGGCGACAGGTCGCGTAGCTGGAACCGGGTCTTTTCCACCATGATCATGGATCGGGGCGATTTCGCCACGGCTCTGCGGGTCTGGTACCGTATACCGGAGAGTGACTCCCGGGATGATAATCCCGATATCACTGATTATTACGGAAATTTCGAGTGGTATACCTTTTATAAATGGCGGCGCAATACGCTGGGTATCATGGTGCGCAATAATCTGCAAAGTGAGGACAATCGTGGTGCCCTGCAGGTCGACTGGAGTTACCCGCTCAGCGAACGGCTCAAGTTTTACATGCAGTACTTCAATGGCTATGGTGAGAGCCTGATCGATTACAATCATTCCACCCATCGACTGGGGATGGGCCTGATGCTGACGGACTGGCTGTAAGGACAACCAACGAGGTGAACATGAAAATGGAAGTCAATGGAATTCTGGGGTTGTTGCTGCTGGTGGCCATCGTGTATGCGCTGATCCAGATCGTGCAGAGTGCTGCCAGTACCGGTGCCAAGGTGCTGTGGTCGGTGCTGGTCCTGCTCTTTCCCCTCATTGGCGTGATCATCTGGTTCCTCTTTGGACCCAAGCCAGGCAAGGTCTGAGCCAATCCCCGGGATGGCGGCGACACTCTATACCATCCTGGAATCACCGCGCCATCCGGATTTTTCGGCGCTCTATCGGCGCCGGGGCATCCGCGAGTTGCGCATGAGTTCCATGCGCAAGGCCATCAGTGAGTCGAAGCGCCACCCGCCGGATTTCGTCGTCGCGGAATTCTTCTATGGCTACGGCAACAACTATGCCGGAGTCAATATCAGCAATCTCGATGTGCTGCTGTATTCCCTGCAGAGGTATGCCCCGCAGGCACGGGTGATCGTGCTCGTGGACAAGTCCGAGCGTATCCATGTGGACAAGCTCAACGACATCCTGCCCCTGGCGGGTGTGCTGACCCATCCCGTGGCGGCAGGGGAGCTGGAGTCCCTGCTTGATGCAGGTCATGGTCCGGACCCTTCCGAGGACTGACACTCCACACCTGGATGCCCGCATACGCGGGCATGACGGCCTAATCGGCGTTTCACGGGAATATGCGAGATGATGAACCTCCCCCTACCCGCCTTTCCCCTCGCACTGGCCCGTCCCCTGGGCCTGCTGCCGGTGGACCTGCACAGCCGGGTATTGGCACTAATTTGTAACCAGGTGTTGCGCGTGCCACTGCGCGAGGGGGAATGCGATTTTCTCCAGGGCAGGACCCTGGAGATTCATGTGCAGGATCTCGGTATTCGCTGCCGCGTCCGCCTGGCGGCGGGCATGTTACGTGCCAGCCGCGCCAACGCGGATGTGGTCATCGAGGGGAAGTGCGGGGACCTGCTGCTATTGGCCAGTCAGCAGGAGGACCCCGACAGCCTGTTCTTTTCCCGTCGCTTGCGTTTGCAGGGCGATACGGAGCTGGGGCTGCATCTGAAGAACTTCCTCGATGCCCAGGAAACCCCGCCGCCGCTGCGCCACCTGCTGGAACGGCTCAGCCGGGCCATCCCGCCCTCAGCCTAGGAGCCTGTCGGACTTGAGGCTGATCTACTGCGCCGGTAGGAGAGCGGTCCATTTTTCCGATCCTTTTCGTCAAATAGCACGACTATTCTCCTCAAACGATCGAAAAAATGGCCTCACTCTCCCACCTTGCTCGCTACGATCGCTCA
>JAPHQV010000010.1 GCA_026197075.1 Gammaproteobacteria bacterium
CAGGTCTTGCAATCCAACATCGATACCCCGTCGATGTTGGATTGCAAGACCTGACCCCGCCTCTCTGCGTCTCAGTCGTCCTCGCGGCGGAACTCGCCCTCGAGGGTGCGGGGGCCCCGATCCTCGGGGGGCCGGGGCCCGCCGGGGCCACGCGGCGGCACGATGAAACGCCGCAGCCAGGTCCGTACCAGGTGCTGGCGCAGGGGCGGGATGAGCAGCAGGAACCCCAGGCTGTCGGTGACGAAGCCCGGCGTCAGCAACAGGGCGCCGGCCACCAGCAGCAGCGCCCCCTCCAGCATGGGCACCGCCGGCACCTCGCCCCGGGCCAGGGTCGATTGCACCCGCTGCATGGTGCTGATGCCCTGAAAGCGCAGCAGCAGCACGCCCAGCATGGCGGTGAAGACCACTAGGAAGACGGTCGGAATGGCCCCCACCAGCCCACCGACCTTGATGAGGAAATAGATCTCCACCAGGGGAACGCCGATGAACAGCAGGAACAATATGGCAAGCGGATTCATGACTACGACGATACTGGAGGGCCTGGGGGTCGGCAAGCGACCGCTCCCCCGTCATTCCCGCGAAGGCGGGAATCCAAGGACTTAGAACCACTGGATTCCCGCCTTCGCGGGAATGACGGGAGTGCCAGAAACTGGGGACAGACCCCATTTTCATTCACCTGCCGGAAATGAGAAACAAGGCATATGAAAACGGGGTCTGTCCCCAGTTTCTGTCCTCAATTTCCCCGCATATTTTCCTTTTTCCCGGGAAATGAATGAAAATGGGGTCTGTCCCCTATTTCGTCGCCGCCATGACCGATACCGCCCAGATGTTGCTCAGCACCGTGCCCGACCGGGAGACCGGCGAACGCATCGCCAGCACCCTGGTGACGGAGCGCCTGGCCGCCTGCGTGAATATTCTCCCCGGTGTCACGTCTATCTATGAGTGGCAGGGCGAGGTGCAGCGCGATGTCGAGTGCCTGCTGCTGATCAAGACCCGCAAATCGTTGTATTCCAGGCTGGAATCCCGCCTGCTGGCCCTGCACCCATACGAACTTCCGGAGCTGGTGGCAGTCCCACTGGAAGGCGGACTGGCGGGCTACCTCCAGTGGATTCAAGACAACACAGGTTCCGATACATGAAAAAATGGTTCTGGCTGGTCGGGCTGCTGGCCCTTGGATCGCAGGCATGGGCACAATTCGGACTCGGCGAGGAACTGTTGCCCCCGGAAGAGGCCTTTGCCCTGGAGGTGAGCGCCGACCGCGACACCCTGACCGCCCGCTGGACGGTGGCCGACGGCTACTACCTGTACCGCGAGCGTATCCGCTTCGAGTCCGGCACCCCCGGCATCCGCCTCGGCACCCCGGCCATGCCCGACGGCAAGGTCAAGGAGGACGAGTTCTTCGGCAGGGTGGAAACCTATCGCGGCGAGCTCCTGGTCACCGTGCCCCTGGTGCGCGAGGCCGGCGCCCCCGACCGGCTGCAACTGATCGTCCACCACCAAGGCTGTGCCGACATCGGCGTCTGCTACCCGCCCCAGGTGGAGAACCGCGAACTGGACCTGCCGCAGCCGGTCAGCGCGTCACCCGCCAGCAGCACCCGTAACGGTGCCCTGCAGGCCCTGAGCAAGCTCGGCGACCGCCTGGGCCTGGGTGGTGGCGACGAGGACCTGCTGCCCCCGGAACAGGCTTTCCCCTTCCAGGCCAGCCTGACCGCCGACGGCACCCTGACGGCCCGCTGGGACATCCCCAAGGGCTACTACCTGTATCTCGACAAGATCGCCTTCGAACTGCCCGCCGATGCCGGCGCCCGCTTCGGCACGCCCATCCTGCCGGCCGGCGAGGTCAAGCAGGACGAGTTCTTCGGTCGCGTGGAGGTCTACCACGGCGGTGGCGAGCCCCTGGTGGTGATCGTGCCCCTGCAACCCACCGGCAGCGCACCCGTCGATACCGTCGCCACGGTACGCTACCAGGGCTGCGCCGACCTCGGCGTCTGCTACCCGCCCCAGACCAGCAGCGTGCCGCTGCGCCTGGCGGCCAGCGACGGCAGCGTCCCGCCGCCGCCCGCGGCGACCGCGACCACAGCGCCGGACACCGTCACCGATGTCCCGCTGAGCGAGCAGGATCGGATCGCCCGCAGCCTCGTCGAAGGGAACAAGCTGCTGGTCATCCTGACCTTCTTCGGCTTCGGCCTGCTGCTGGCCTTCACGCCCTGCGTGTTCCCCATGATCCCCATCCTGTCCTCCATCATCGTGGGACAGGGCGAGCACATCACCACCCGGCGCGCCTTCGTGCTGTCGCTGGTCTACGTGCTGGCCATGGCGCTCACCTACACGGTGGCCGGGGTACTGGCCGGCATGTTCGGCGCCAATCTGCAGGCCGCCTTCCAGAACCCCTGGATCCTGGGCAGCTTCGCCGCCGTGTTCGTACTGCTGTCCCTGTCCATGTTCGGTTTCTACGACCTGCAGATCCCCCAGTCCCTGCAGAGCAAGCTGGCGAGCCTGAGCAACAGCCAGCGCAGCGGCACCACCATCGGCGTGGCCATCATGGGCCTGCTGTCGGCACTGATCGTGGGACCCTGCGTGGCGGCGCCCCTGGCCGGGGCGCTGATCTACATCGGCCAGAGCGGCGACCCGGTGCTGGGCGGCCTGGCCCTGTTCGCCATGAGCATGGGCATGGGTGCGCCGCTGCTGGCCATCGGCACCGGGGCGGGCAAGCTGCTGCCGCGTGCCGGCGACTGGATGAACACCATCAAAGCGGTATTCGGCGTGTTGCTGCTGGCCGTGGCCCTGTGGATGCTGGAACGCATCCTGCCGGCCGCCATCGCCCTGGGTCTGTGGGGTCTGCTGCTGATCGTGACTTCGATCTACATGGGTGCCCTCGACAGCCTGCCTCCCGACGCCACCGGCTGGCGCCGCTTCTGGAAGGGTATCGGCCTGGCACTGCTGGTGTACGGCGCCCTGCTGCTGGTGGGCGCAGCCGCCGGCAGCAGCGACGCCACCCAGCCACTGCGCGGGGTGGTGAGCAACAGCACCGGCGTGGCGGGAGGCGGCGTCGAGGCCAAGGCCTCCTTCATTACCATCAAGAGCCTGGCGGATGTACAGACCGCCGTGGCCAACGCCAGCCGCCAGGGGCGGCCGGTGATGCTGGATTTCTACGCCGACTGGTGCGTGGACTGCAAGAAGCTGGAGCGTTACACCTTCAGCGATGCCCAGGTGCAGGCGAACCTGGAAAACACCCTGCTGTTGAAGGCCGACGTCACCGCCAACGATCCCACCGACCGCGAGCTGATGCGCCACTTCGGCATCATCGGCCCGCCGGCCATCCTGTTCTTCGATCCGAGCGGCGAGGAGCGCCGGGAATACCGGCTGGTGGGGTTCGTGGATGCCGGGGAATTCAGCGCCCACCTGGGGCGGATGCCGTTTCATCAATAGCATCATCATACCGAGGTTCCCGTCATTCCCGCGAAGGCGGGAATCCAGCGCTGTAAAACCCATGGATTCCCGCCTTCGCGGGAATGACGGGATTGCGGGACGGAGCTGGCGCTACTTCAGGTTGAACTTCTTCAGCAGGTCGTACATGGTCGGGCGGCTGACGCCAAGCAGCTCGGCGGCCTGGGACACCTTGCCGCCCACGTGACCGAGGGCACGCACCACGGCCTGGCGTTCGGCCTGGTCGCGGATCTCGCGCAGGTTGAAGGAGGCGCGTTCGTCGTGGCCGGTGCCGCCCAGCTCCAGGTCGCCGGCGGTGATCTGCTTGTTCTCCGCCATGATCACGGCGCGCTTCACACGGTTTTCCAGTTCGCGCACATTGCCCGGCCAGGGGTAGGCCTCCAGCGCGGCCAGGGCGTCCTTGCTGAAGCGGTGCATCTGCTTGCCATGCTGCTTGCTCGCCTGCTCCAGGAACACCCGCGCCAGCAGCAGCACATCGCCCTCGCGTTCGCGCAAGGCGGGGATGCGCACCGTGATCTCGCTGATGCGGTAATAGAGATCCTCGCGGAACTCCTTCTCCCGGCTCATGGCCAGCAGGTCCTTGTGGGTGGCGCAGATGACGCGCACGTCCACGGGGATCTCCTGGCGCCCGCCTACCCGCTCGATGACCCGCTCCTGCAGGAAACGCAGCAGCTTGGCCTGCAGGGCCAGGGGCATGTCGCCGATCTCGTCGAGGAACAGGGTACCGCCGGCGGCGGTCTCGATCTTGCCGGGCGTGGTCTTGGCGGCACCGGTGAAGGCGCCCTTCTCGTAGCCGAACAGTTCGGATTCCAGCAGGTTTTCCGGAATGGCCGCGCAGTTGATGGCCACGAAACGCTCGTCGGCATGATTGCTCAGGGCGTGCAGGGAACGGGCCAGCAGCTCCTTGCCGGTGCCGGACTCGCCCAGCAGCAGCACCGTGGCATCGGCCGGCGCCACCTTCTCGATGGTGCGGCACACCTTGAGCATCTCCGGGCTGGCGGAGATGACCCCCTCCAGGGGCGACTGGGGGTGCTGCAGGCTGAGGCGGTGGTTCTCGGACTCGATCTCGTGCAGCCGGAAGGCGCGGTTGACGATGAAACCCAGCAGGTCGGCGTCGATGGGCTTGTAGAAGAAATCATAGGCGCCCAGGGCCACGGCGCGCAGGGCATTGTTGCGGTCGTTGTTGCCGGTGACCACGATCACCTTGGTATGGGGCGCCTTTTCCAGGACCTGCTCCAGGGTGGCGAAACCCTCCGAGGTGCCATCGGCATCGGGCGGCAGGCCCAGGTCCAGGGTCATCACGGGCGGATGGTGCCGCTCCAGTTCCTCGAGGGCCGCCTCGCGGTCGCCGGCGATAATGACTTCGAAGCCTTCAAAACACCACTTTAGCTGCGTCTGGAGACCGGGATCGTCCTCAACAACTAGCAGTTTCTTTGTATTTATTGTCATTCGGGTCCCTACTACCTTGCTCCCCAGCCACCAACTTTACGGGATTTTTCAATTCTTCGCTAATGGGCACGCTCATGCGGAAGGTGGTGCCCTCCCCGGGCCGGCTGAACACCTCCACCTCGCCGCCCAGGCCGCGGATGAACTCGCGTGTCTCGTAGGCGCCGATGCCCATGCCCGAGGCCCCCTTGGTGCTGACGAAGGGCCGGAACAGCTGTTCCTGGATGAAGGCCTGGTCCATGCCGGCGCCGGTGTCCTGGACCTCCACCACGGCCCGGTCATTCTGCTTGAACAGGCGCACCATGAGGCGGCCGTCGTCGGGGGTGGCGTCCTGGGCGTTGCGGATCACGTGGCCCACCACGGCGGCGAAACGGTCCAGGTTGCAGCGCACCCAGACGCCGGTCGCCTGGCAGTCCAGCTTCGGCGTCGGCAGCCCGGAAGACATGGTCTGGCAGACATCGAGCAGCATCTCGCACACGTCCACGTCCCTGGTCTCGCCGGCCTTGGAGCCACCGCTGCGGATGTGCGCCAGCAGGCTGCTCATCTTGTTCACGGAATTCTCCACGGTGGTGACCGCGTCCTCCATGAACTGGGGATTGTGCTTGTGTTTGGCGGCATTGGTCACCACCAGGGAAAGTTGGGCAATGAGGTTCTTGAGGTCGTGCATCACGTAGGCCGACAGCTGGCTGCAGGCCTCGAACTGCTTGGCGTCAGCCAGGGCCTTGGACACGTCCAGCTGCGCCAGATGGGCGGCCGCCTGCTGACCGACGGTGCGCAACAGGTCGTAGTCCTCCCAGTTGAACTCGCGCGCCACGGGGGAGCGGCTCAGCAACACGAACCCGGTCAGGCGTTCGTGCAACAGCAACGGAACGATCACCCAGGCCTCGGGGATACGATCGATGACCGCTGGCACCTGCAGGTCGCCATAATGCTTGCGGTCCTGCTCGAACTCCTCCAGGTTGACGACCCACTGCTCCTGCTCCAGGAAGCGGGTGAAATCACTGTCCGCCGGCAGGTTGCCGTCCTCCACCGGGCTCATGCACCAACCCGCCATGCACTCGTAGCGATCCGGGTCGCGACGCAGCCAGAGCAGACCGCCGGGACTGTCGAGAATATTGGCCATGGCCTGGATGACACGCTCGCGCAGGCCGTCATCGGCCGCCCCGGTGGACAGGGTGTGGATGAAGCGCAGCCATTCGTCGCGGTATTCGTACTTGAAGTGGAAGAAATGCTTGCTGATGATCACCCGCAGCCGGGCGCGCAACTGGCCGGAGAACAACAGCACCGCCAGCAGCAGCAGGGCCGCGAACAGGAAGATCACCTGCGCGACTGCTCCCCAGCTGCCGCCATAGCTGCGCACGAAATAACCGCCCACGCCCATGGCCAGCAGGTAGGTGCCGGTACCCAGCAGGGCCACGGTGTGGAACACCGCCCGCCGCGACACATGCACCTCCAGGGACCAGTGCGGGTCGCGCATCATGGCGACGGCGATCACCGGGACCACCAGGGCATTGACGATGCCGCGCGCCTGGAAGGCCGCGCCATCGACGCGCTGGAACAGCAAGGCATCGGAATACAGGTAGAAGTCATATACGAACAGGCCGCCCAACCCCATGCACAGGTACTTCACGGCGCGGCGGGATTCGGGGCGCACATTGCGGATCAGCTGTTCCACCAGGATCAGGCCAAACACGGCCACGCCCATGTGACCGGCCAGCAGCCAATCGATGCCCCCGACATTGGAGATGAGCGCGCGTCCGGAGATATGGCGTTCCAGTCCCATGGCGGCCAGCAGCAACAGGAAGGCGCCGGTCATCAGCAACAGGGAGCGGAACCGGCGCAGGGCCAGCGCATCCTCGCCATGGCCGGTGCTCACGGCACGGGCCAGGAAGGCCAGCCAGGCGAAGTTACGCAGCAGTTCGAGGGAATGGGTGAGGAACAGGGAGTGCTGCAAGTGCAGTTGCAGGGCGACAGCCAGCAGCCAGACGAAACTGGCGGCGGCGGCCAGCAGCAGCAACTGCTTCTGCGGCTTGCCACGCTGGCCCGTGAGCAGCACCAGGCCCAGCACGAGGAAGGCCAGCGCGCCCGCGGAATAACTGTAAACCCCTACCAACGGCATACCCCCTGCCCCCTGAAACCCTGCCTATGCAAAACACCATTGCGTATCAGGGCGTTATATTTCGAATACAGGCATGGATGGAATTGCGGACGACCACTATAGCGCCGCCACCCATGGCTGCCAAGGGGCGCCAAGGCTACCCCCGGGCCACAGAAACTAGCGGCCGGCATTGTAACTTATTGAATCTGCAGGGGCAGTCTCGGGCCGCGAACCGGGTGCCACATCGGTTCGCGGCCCGGGGCCGCTCCTACGATCGATTCATTTGCGAGGCATAGCTGAAATCAAAGCCCGGCCAGGGCCTCCCGCGCCTGTTCCTCTTCGGCGAAATCGCCCAGCTCCAGTGCTCGACTCAGGTGGGTGCGGGCCTTGGCCTTGTCTCCGGCCCCCGCGTAGGCCATGCCCAGGTGGTAATGGAACACTGCCACCTGGGGCGCGGCCTCGACCACCGGCTCCAGCACCTCCACGGCGCGGGCGTGGTCGCCGCTGCGGTAATGGACCCAGCCGATGGTGTCCTGGAACACTGGGCGGTCCACGTTGATCAGCTTGGCGGCCAGCTCACGTGCCCGAGCCAAACTGGCTGGGTCCTGACGATGATCCGCCAGCAGGGCCGCCAGGTTGTTGGTGGCCACGGCATTGTCCGCCTGCAGCTTCAGCACCCGCTCATAGCTGGCGATGGCGCCATCCATGTCGCCTTGCCGTTCCTGGAAGGAGGCCAGCCCGACCAGCAGACTGACGTCATCCCCGGCCGCTTCCAGGCCCTGGCGAATGGTGGCCATGGCGCCGGCGTCATCCCCGCGCATGCCACGGACCGCCGCCAGCCGTGAATGATTGACGGCCAGGTTCGGTGCCAGTTCCACCTGGCGGGCATAGGCAGCCTCCGCCGCGGCATAGTCCTTGCGGGCCGCCTGCACATTGCCCAGCAAACCATGCGCCGTGGGATGGTCGGGCTCCTCGCGCAGCATGGCCTGCAGCCGCGCCAGGGCCTGGTCGACCTGGCCGGCGGCCAGCTGGGTACTCACGATCTCGTTCAGCATGAGCTCCCTGCCGGCGTCCCGTGCCAGGGCATAGCCGCGCTCGTACTCGCGCAGCGCGCCCTCCACATCCCCCTGGCTGCGCAGCATGCGGCCCATGCGGAAATAGCCTTCCGGGTTGTCGGGCGCGGCGACCTTGAGCTGTTCAATGGTGGCGCGCAGGCCTTCCATGTCCTGGGCCGCGGCCAGGATATCCGTCTTCACCAGCAGGGCCGACACGTGCTTGGGATCCTTGCCGAGAACGGCATCCACCTCGGCCCGGGCCCCCTCGAGGTCTCGCTCCGCCAGCAGCACCCGCGCCATGCGCAGGAAGGCCTCGGGATTGTCCGGGTCGGCCAGCTTGAGCTTGGCGAGCTCGGTCTTGACCGCGCCCAGGTCGCCCTTGGCCGCCAGGATCTCCGCCTTGGCGGCCCGGGCATCGGCACTTTCCGGTGCCAAAGTCAGGGCCCGGTCCACCTGGTCCAAGGCACCGGGAATATCCCGGCGTGCCAGCAGGAAGCGGGCATATTTCACCCGAGCGTCGGCGTTGCCCGGAGCGGCCTCGGTGGCGCGGCGCAGGTTACTGGCCGCCAGTTCCATCTCGCCCTTGCGCAGGTGGGCCTCGGCCAGCAGGTGCAGCACGGTGACCGACTCGGGCTGGTCGCGAAGTACGGAACGAAAGTCCGCCACAGCGGCATCATTGTCTCCCTCCTGCATGGACATGCGGCCGCGGAACAGCAGCGCGTCGTTGTCCTTCGGGTTAACGGCCAGCACCGCCTCGGTCAGCTGTCGTGCCCGCTCCATGTCACCCTCAGCGGCGGCGTGCACCGCCAACCGGTTGCGCGCCTGCAGGCCCGGCGGTTCGTCCTTGAACTGGTCGATCACACCCTGGTAGACCTGTTTCGCGGCATCGCGTTGCTGGTCCTGCTCGTGGAGCTGGGCCAACCCGAAGCGAAGTTCGGAAAGCTCAGGACTGGCCTTGATGGCTTCCTGAAGGTATTCGATAGCGGCGGCGCGACTCTTGGTGCTGGCCAGAAGGTCCGCGAGCATCAGCTTGCGGCGGGGGTCGGCAGGGTCAGCGGCCACCGCCTCGCGCATGACGGCTTCCGCCTTGTCCTGCTGGCCGCGCTGGGACAGGAACTGCGCCAGGGAAACCCGATGTTGCAGCTCGTCGGGGCGGGCAGCGATGACCTCGCGCATGACCTGTTCCGCCTTTTCGGGCTGCTTGTCACGGGCATAGAGCTGGGCCAGGTGCAACTGCAGGGGAAGCGGCTCGCTGGACTTGGCAGCGCCTTCCACCAGCACCTTTTCCGCATCGGCGGTACGTCCCGCCTGTTCGTACAAGGCGGCCAGAAGACCCGCGGCAGCGGCATGGTCGGGGGCATCGCGCACCACGGTCTCGGCCAGTGCCAGGGCTTCCTGGGTCTTGCCTTCACGTGCGTGCATGGAGGCCTGCAGGGCACGGGCACCCGGGTGTTGGGCGTCGCGCTTCAGGATCTCATCAATCTCGTTCTGGGCCTGACCCAGGGCATTGGCCTCCTCGGTACGCTGATCCTGGCCACGGTGGGCATTGGCCTGCAGCATATAGAACTGGGCCAGGCGTTCACGAGCGGGCAGGTTATCGGGGTCCAGCTCCACGGCCTTGGAATAGGCGCCATAGGCACGTCGCCATTCCTGGCGTTTCTCCTCCACCTGGCCCAGCAGGTAGTGGGCCTCCGCCGTCTTGGGGTCGATCTGCAGCACGTTGCGGATTTCGACCCGCGCCTTGTCCCAGTCCTCCTCGGCGATATAGGCCTTGCCGCGCTCCAGGTACTTGGCCTTGCGCTCCTCGGCGCCCCCGCAGCCGAACAGCATGACTGTAACCAAAGTGGCCGCCAGCAGTTTCTTATGAGTTCCAATCGCCATTGTTGTCTCCTCCAACCTCTTTATGTACTGATGTTATATCGTTTGTCACAGGGCGTTCACATTCCCGCGCCATTCCCGTCATTCCTCAACTCATCCCCCGCATCAGCCCGGGTTCTGCTTCCACATGCTCCAGGAACCAGGCATAGGCATCGCGAATGCCCTCCTCCAGCCCGATCCGCGGTTTCCAGCCCAGGGACGTAATACGCCCGGTATCCACCAACTTACGCGGTGTCCCGTCAGGCTTGCTGCTGTCGTAGACGATCTCACCCTCATATCCTACCGCCTGTTTCACCAGCCCCGCCAGATCGGCAATGCTGATGTCGGAACCAAAGCCGATGTTGACGATCTCGTTTCCTTCGTACTGTTCCATCAGAAACAGGCAAGCGGCGGCGCAGTCGTCCACGTGCAGGAACTCGCGCAGGGGCTTGCCACTGCCCCACACCGTGACCGTGGGTGCGCCACTAACCTTCGCCTCGTGGAACTTGCGGATCAGGGCTGGCATGACGTGGGACTTCTCCAGGTCGAAATTGTCCCCCGGGCCATAGAGATTGGTGGGCATGGCGGAGATGAACCTGGCGCCATATTGACGCTGGTAGGCCTGGCACAGCTTGATGCCGGCAATCTTGGCCACCGCGTACCACTCGTTTGTGGATTCCAGCGGCCCGGTGAGCAGATATTTTTCCTTCAACGGCTGCGGCGCCATGCGCGGGTAGATGCAGGTGCTGCCCAGGAACAGCAGTTTCTGCACCCCGTTTCGGTACGCCGCATCGATGACGTTGGCCTCCATCATCAGGTTGTCATAGAGAAATTCCGCCGGATAGGTATCGTTGGCCAGGATGCCACCCACCTTTGCTGCCGCCAGGAATACATACTCGGGCTTGTGCTCGGCGAAAAGGGCACGCACGGCCGCTTGTTCACGCAAGTCCAGTTCGCGGCTGGTAGCGGTGAGGAGGTTGGTAAAGCCGTCCGCCCGCAGGCGGCGCAGGATCGCTCCGCCCACCAGGCCACGGTGACCGGCGATGTAGATTTTCGCGTCCTTATTCATTGTAATTGTAGACTTGGAAGCCTTCCCGCTTACACATCTCGTCGCGCTCGGCGATGCGCAGGTCATCGCGCACCATCTCGGCTACCATGTCCTCCAGGGAAGTCTTGGCCACCCAGCCCAGCTTTTCCTTGGCCTTGGTGGGATCGCCCAGCAGGGTCTCCACCTCGGTGGGACGGAAATACCGGGTATCCACCTCCACCAGCAGGACACCACTGTCGGCGTTGTAGCCCTTCTCATCCACGCCCTCGCCTTCCCAGCGCACTGTGATGCCCACTTCCTTGAAGGCAGCGCTGACGAAGTCGCGCACGGAATACTGCTTGCCGGTGGCGATGACGAAATCCTCGGGCTGATCCTGCTGCAGGATCAGCCACTGGGCTTCCACGTAATCGCGGGCATGACCCCAGTCACGCTTGGCGTCCAGATTGCCGAGGTACAGCTTATCCTGCAGGCCCAGCTTAATACGTGCTACGGCGCGGGTGATCTTGCGGGTGACGAAAGTCTCTCCGCGGACCGGTGATTCATGGTTGAACAGGATGCCGTTACAGGCATAGATGCCATAGGCCTCGCGGTAGTTCACCGTGATCCAATAGGAATAGAGCTTGGCCGCCGCGTACGGGCTGCGTGGATAGAAGGGCGTGGTCTCCTTCTGGGGGATCTCCTGCACCTTGCCGAACAGTTCGCTGGTGGAGGCCTGGTAGAAGCGGGTTTTCTTCTCCAGGCCCAGGATGCGGATCGCTTCCAGCAGGCGGAGGGTGCCGATGGCATCGGAATTGGCGGTGTATTCGGGGGTCTCGAAGGACACGGCCACATGACTCTGCGCAGCCAGGTTGTAGATCTCGTCCGGCTGCACCTCCTGGATGATACGGATCAGGTTGGTGGCGTCGGTCAGGTCGCCGTAGTGGAGAATGAACTTGCGCCCCTTCTCATGGGGATCCTTGTACAAGTGATCGATACGATCCGTATTGAAGGAAGAGGCGCGCCGCTTGATGCCGTGGACCTCGTAGCCCTTCTTGAGCAGCAGCTCCGCCAGGTAGGCACCGTCCTGGCCGGTGACGCCGGTGATGAGGGCCACTTTTTTTGTCATTTTCTTACTCCGTCAAGCAAAATTAATATTGTAGGGCTGAAGCCCGACCTACAAGCTTAAGGAAGCTCTGATTAGTGCCCATTTCGTCATTCCCGCGTAGGCGGGAATCCAGGTATTTCAAAAACATGGATGCCCGCCTACGCGGGCATGACAAATAAATCAGAGTATACTTAAGTTAAATCAATCCCCGAACCGCCAGAATGCCCAGGGCACCAAGGGCCGCCAGCGGCAAGGGGCTCCAGCGGCTCTTCATGGCCTTCAAAATCAGCTCCGCACAGTAAAACAGGATCACCAACTTCACAACCACCGGGATCAGGTGATAAGCCTCGCGAATCTCAGCAGGGATCATCCCCATAGACAACATACCGAGAATCAACAGGAAATCACTCGGCGTCGCGCGGAAACGATCACCCATTCGATAGCGGATGGAAAGCACCAGGGCAACGCCCAGGACGGCAAAAAACGCCAGGCTGAACCGACGAACGCCATCCCCCTGCAGCAGGGGTGAAATCTCAAGCAGATACACTACAAAGGCAATGGTCACGAACACGATCAGCCGGAGGAAGATGAACCAGACCCGAAAGCCCAACAGCAAGCGGATCAGCAGGAGCGTGGCAAACACCAGCGCCAGAATACCGAAATCCCCTGGCACCCGGGGAACCGCCAAACTGCCCACCACCAGGAACACCGGCACGGCAAAGGCCAGCAGCCACATGGGCCCTTCCACAAACCAGGGATGGTAACGCACGATCGTGACCATATTGGCCAAGGTTGAACGATGCTCAACCGGCCCACCTGGCGCCATGCGTACGCGTTTCACCATCCAGATGAGCATCATGACAGCAAAGCAAATTACGCCATAAATCGCCAGCAGCAAGCTGTCCGACTCATAGCGCAGCAACAGCGCCGCGCCTATGAACAGGCCTTGCGACAAATAAATGGCTGAGACGGCCTCATAGTGATGAAGACCACTTGATAGAAACTTATGGTGCAGGTGATTTTTGTCGGGTGAAAATGGCGACCTGCCCTCGCGCAGGCGCTGGTACATCACACTGGCGGTATCCAGAATCGGCAAGCCGAGAATCAAGATCAGCAACACCGGACTCAGCGCCGTGTTCACCGATTGCACCAGCATGATAGTCAGCACCCCCAACGAAAACCCCAAGAACTGGCTGCCGGTATCCCCCATGAAGATACTGGCCGGGTGGGTGTTGTAGCGCAGGAAACCGAATATGGCGCCAGAAACCGCGAGGGCCATGACCATCAGCTCCTGACCGCCACCCAGATAAGCCAGCAGGCTGATCGCGATCAGGCTCAACAGGGCCACCCCACCCGCCAGACCATCCAGGCCATCAGAAAGGTTCACTGCATTGGTGATACCAACCACAAACAACAAGGTCAGCGGATAGGCCACCAGGTCGGGCAGGCCCTCCGCCGGCCCAAAGGGTATGGTACGTATCACCACACCACCCAGAAACACCGGAATGGCCGCCGCGATGAACTGGCCGGCGAACTTGATACGGTAATTCAGGTCGGCGCGATCATCCCAGATCCCGAACAGGGCAATCACGCCCGCGCCCAGGAGATATGCAAGCACCTGCATATCCAGCGATAGCCACACCAGCAGAGGCACCACGGTGCCAACCACCATGGCCAATCCACCGATTCTTGGAATGGGGGCGACATGCACCTTGCGGGCATCAGGCGCATCGATGAATTCAAACCGGTAGGCCATCCTGATCAAGGGTGGGACCAGGATCAGGGAAAGCAGTGCAGCGGACAGGAATACTACAAACGCCACGGGGTCAGTCGGGAACGTAATTGGCAAGCGGCTCTGTCACCACAGAGGCGAACTCCCTCAGTCGCTTCTCGACTACCTCGATATCCTCACCAGGTCGGACCATGGAAGTCAGGCGTACCAATGCGCCATCGGTGCGGTTCCGGGTCAAGGCATCCCACAGCAGATACCATTTGACTGCAAATTCATTGGTGATATTTCGGTCACGCTGTTTGAACCAGTAGTAGACCAGTTGGCGATGCTCGCCCATAGAGATGACAAAGCGGTTGACCGGCAACCCGCCATTCAGCTCAATACGATTGCGTGACTCGACCCGCCAACCACCACCAGGCAGGCAGGAGGCAGGGGAGTGGGCAGCAGCGCCGGACCGCTGTGAATCGTAGTAAGCCACGTAGAAGTTCACCGACGCATTGCCGTTAACATAATCCGCCAGAATATAGTCATCCAGCTTGAGCACATCCTGCACGATGTTATCCATCGCCTTGTTATGTCCGCGCCAACCCCCATCCAACTCGTCTGGGAAGGTTACAAACTCGGGGCGTTCAGGAATGTATTCATCACGCCCCCCCAGCCCCAGGGACCCTGCCGCACCGAGGGCAAGGAAAGCCAGGCCCACCACAGCATGGGGCGAAACACCACGCTGGATCCTGGGTGCCTCGTCTGGCGTTGGCTCGGGAAAATCCATGCCGAACACCTCCCGGAAGGGACGGCGATCCTTGCCAAACCGCGACAGAATCCACATTTCCAGGATCAGCAGCACCACACAGGCCATGAACACGATCCAACCTTCAAAATCATGGAGGAATCCTTCGGCCTGTTCGATCCCGTAATATTCCACCAGCACCCCAATAACGCCGATGCGAAAGCTGTTCATGAACACAGTCAGTGGAACACTGGACAGAATCACCACCACCTTCTTCCATACCGCGGCCTGGTAGAAATAGGACGCAATGATCGCGAGGGCAATCAACGGGAAGAGGTAGCGCAGACCACTGCAGGCCTCCACCACCTGCAGCTTGTACACCCCCAGATCGATGACATTGCCTTCCAGGTAGACACTGATGTCGAACAGGCGGATCACGGCCACGCCGATCTGGGAGGAAATCAGCTGTAACTGGGAGGAAAGGTTGTTAAAGACAAACCCCGGCAAGGGCACCATCAAAAACAGCAGCAACAGGGGAATGGCAATGATCTTGAAGGCCGCCCAGCCCATCAGCGCATAGGCGGCACCGATCAGGGCGATGACGAAGCCATACTGGCTCACGGTGTAAATGGTGCTCAGTTGCCCGATCAGGATGATGAGCACGCCCAGCAACAGCAATCCCGCGCCCCACCAGGACCCCGTGAAAGGCATGGCCTCAAGCTTGTCCTTGCGCTGCCAGATCAGGAACAGCGTAATGAGCGGGATCATGTAGCCGTAGCCGTATTCCTCGCTGGTCTGCCAGCGGCTTTCCATGTCGATCAGCGCATCGAAGCTGGAACCGATAACCAGTAAAAGCCCAACGGCGACGATGGCCCACAAGATAACAGGGAAGCGGTAGACAGGTAGTAGACTGGATGGCATGATCTTCGCCGACGATTCAAATGTTATTGATATGTATATAATTTATGAAAAAATGTAGCGCTTACGAACCATCTCATGATTTCTGTTCAACGCCATATAGTTATTCATAAAAACGGATGAAAACCATACCACAAACGGCCAGGTAAGTAGTGGAATGCATGGATTAAGAAACACGATAAATAAATTGATTAATGATTTAATATATTATAATTTACAGACTTATCATCGCTAATCAGCATGTACATATTGCGCGGAGCGCACTAGAAATGCCGCAGTGCGCTCGATCATCCTGTCGAGAACAAATTTCTCCTCAAAACGCCTTCGTGCCGCAGCCCCCAACCGCACCCTCAAATCATCATCCTCGAACAACCTGCGCAATGCAGATTCAAGATCGGACTCAGATCCAGGGTCCACGATCAACCCCTCTTGCCCATCACGTATGGATTCGGTATTACCACCCACATTCGTAGCTACAATCGCAATTCCAGAACGCATCGCCTCAAGCAATCCAATCGAATGAAACTCGGACAGCGAAGGAAGTGCAAAGACATCGAGTGCATCCATATAACGAGAGGCGTTCTGGCGAAATCCAGCGAAGGTGACCGCTTTCGTAATTCCGAGTCGTGATGCCAGATCCTGAAGTTCCCTTTCCTGCACACCAGCCCCTATGATAACCAGCCTGGCCGATGGCATATCCACCACCACGTTGCTGAAAGCCTTTAACAGAAAATCAATCCCCTTTATGGGTTCCAGCCTGGACACCACACCCACGACAAATGCATCCGTTGGCAACCCGAGGTCACTTCGAAGTTCATCCCTATCCGCACTTCGTTTTACATCCTCAATTCCATTGTGAATAACTTCGATTTTTTCGGACGGAACCCCCTTCGCAACCAGGTATTTCCTGCCCGATTCCGCGACACTGACAATGGATTTGGCCACATACCTCATATGCAGATCCGTCGTTTTGTTATATATCGGTTCCAATAATTTCTTCAGCTTGGTTGGCGGATGATATTGGCCATGATATGTAGCGACAAACACAGGTTTATCGAAAAGAAAGGCCAGCGCCACATCCGCAATGATATGTCCATTAAATCCGTGAGTGATAATCAGATCTGGTTTCTGCGTTCTTACTATGGATCTAAGGGTATTAATCCAGCGAAAATCGAAGGGGGCTTTTCTATGGATGACAACATGATTTTTCAGCCCCTGAATCGCAACGTCGTCAAAATGGCGATTTTCAGTGACAATGCATACACTCATCATGTTGATGGGCGCGAATTCACCAACCCTATCAATTGCAATGGCGTATTGAGTGACACCACCAAAGGAAAACCCCCAGTGTATATTTATTATTTTAACCAAAATACACTCCTCTTAGAGTGGCTGCGAATGATTCCGTGCAATTCTCCGCCTATTACAGATGATTGGGGATGCAGCCAGTGAATAAGAAAAACTGGAAAGTAAGCTGATTAAGGCTCAATGGACGAGATAGTTGTAACCATTTTGAAACTATCTAGAGATAAAACCCGTCACTCAGCACTTCCTTTTATAAATAAAAAAACGGTGGTAGGGTATTTCAGGAACTCGGTATGTATTAGCTAGTTCGAATCCTTGAGCAGCATCTAATAACCATTTTTGAATACTATTCAACTCATAGCCTTTTTTGTTGATTTCCCAGTAATGCTCGCCATCAAACTCATGTTTTTTGATTTTTAAAAATGGATTTTTTATATGAAAGCTCTTTTGACCAACCCTGGGGATATAAATACTATAAGGCCAGCAGGGTTCAGCATCCGGCAAACTAATAACCAGAGTATTTCTTGAAACTCTTGCCATTTCCTTAAATGCGGCAAGGCTCATTTCAATGGGCAAGTGCTCTAACATCTGAAAAGAGCAAACCAAATCGTAGCTGTTATCCGCTATAGGCATTTCAGTAGCCGAGGCAACAATATCAGGATTTAAATCCTCTGAGATATCAAGAGTGTCGACATTTAGGCCAAATTTCTCAGCAACGACCTTGAACATGCCAGACCCAGGACCCACTTCTAACACCTTATCAGGCTGTAAACTCAGAACCTCATCGAGCTGATGCCATACGCTGCACCATCGCCGCTTGTTCATATATTTCGAGAACAAATAATGTTCTTTTTCAACTTGTTTTTTCATTATCGTCTTCCCACAAGGTATGATTTTTTCAACACTGCCAATATGAGCACAAGATATGCCACGACACCAAACACACACATCAATGCAATTGCCAGCAAATCATCATTCCAGTAAACAAATCCTATCAATAGAGCAACAACCTTTGAGCCTGTACTAACAAGTTCATAGAGCAACAGCCATGGCTGCATGTTTAAAGAAGGCATAGCTGCAACGCTGGGTTTATTGATGAATCCAAAAAAAAACCACAAGGCCAGCCACTGCGCATACTCCCCAGCAGTTACCCATTCCCCTCCAAAAACAAACGAGAAGAGCCACGGTCCAAAGGCAATCACTAACAAAAAAGGGATAGAACCAACCGCTGCAAGCGCCAGTGTTGCCCTCAAGATCAATCGAAAGAGGTTTTCCTTATTATGCGCAGCTTCTGTTATACGTGGGTAGAAAACATCACCTACTGATTTTCCAATCAGAGCGGAAGGCACGCCCATCACTGTTTTACTCAGAGTGTAAAAACCTGCCGCTGCCGGCCCAAAGAAGCTGGCCAGCATCAGGATGGGAAGGCTTTGGGATAGAGCATTTATTGTGACTTGGGGTGCTCGATAAAGTGGGAAATCCCGGTGCCTTCTTGCCAACTCACTCAGGCTAGTATTATTTTCGCCATCCTTCTTCGGCATTGTTTTGCTTTTGCGGATTCCCGCCCACAACAACATCGCATGAAAGGCTGATCCAAATGCCGCTACTACCACCAGCACAGCACCCACAGGGTGGAATAACCCCACTCCCGATTTTGTACTATTTATTAACAGCGCCTGAATTACCGCAACTCTTGCGGTAATGCTGAAAAGTTTTTTACGAATGAGCCATTGCTGCGCAATCTCCGTACAGGCAACAAACAACATGGACAATGGGATCAGCATCACATAGGGTGCAATAGCTTCGGAGCCAAGCAACTCCATCAAGAGTTCACCGCTAGTAAGAAACATCACCGCTATCGCCATGGCTACCATCATTGCAATAAAAAAAGACAGCTTTGCTAATCCTTTAGCATCCCTGTCATCTTTTGGCAGAACGATAGCAATGGGGTAAGTCAACGCAGCAACAGGTGTTAAAATCGACACCAATGCCATAAACACCCCATAAAGCCCAAACGCTTCCGGATCGTACAAACGGGTGATTACCGGAGAAAAGGCCAGAGTGATTGCCTGCGCTGCGGCGGTGCCGCTGGCGACAATCGCAACATTTCGGGCAAATTTGCTTTGGATCATGACTAGTTAAGGGGCCACGTTGCATCGGAGGTCGAACCTATACTCACTCTCTTCCAAATGAAGCGAGGACACATGCTTGTTCATGCCACGAAATCTTTTAGCGAAGCCCCAGACGTCTCCAATTTCATTATATGCTCTCTCTCCCGGGAATATTCATCGCTCATGATCGGCAGCGCAAAATGAGGCAACTAAATATTCGTCGATTTTATCCATTGCCTTGGCTTGATCTGGGACAAGAGCCTAACCATCACTGTTGGTGTAAAAGTCAAAACAAGTAACAGGTATTTTTCAACCACGTATTTTGGTTCAATGGGATGAGTATCTGAAAGTATTTCTCTAGCCTCAGATGGCTTGCCAAGATGAAGCAAGAACACCCTGGCACGCTGCATCTGGCAAACGGCAAGATACGTCTTGAAATCTCTGATTATGCTCTCGGCTAATTCCTTGTTTCTAATCGCAGCCTTGCCAATTTCGATGAATGGCCGCGGTCTTTCCTTTGCTTTATTTCGATTACAGGATCTGTTGCTTGCATCAAGGTAATATGTAGCCCCGATTTTGTTTGTAAATGCTATCTTGAATTTCATGGCAACGCGTTCCCAAACTTCCTTGTCCTGCCCGAGCACAACTCCTTCTGGAAAGCCGCCAACCACATCAAAAACTTTTTTTGGGATCGTAACCGCGGACGTCCATACCGGTGGCACTCCTAACGCTGATTTGAAATAACTGGGTATATATCCTTCCCATGGCGCTTCCGGGATGGATTTATACTTGGGAATGGACACCATCTTGTCAGTGCCTACCATTTCATATGCAGTGGCGAATGCGCCCGCTTCGGGGTATTGCAAAATCAAATTTCTGACCGTTTCCAGATAATGCGTCTTCCATTCATCGTCAGCATCCAGGAAAGATATATACTCGTAGGCAGCTTCTGCTATCCCCCTGTTCCTGGCAACTGACGCGCCGCCGTTCTCCTGGGAGACCAGCCGAATCCTTTCATCGGAAAACCGCCTGACAATCTCAGGGCCATTGTCTGTAGATCCATCATCGACGACGACAACTTCATAATCCGTATACGTTTGTGCGAGTATGGAATTCAATGCTCGCGCAATTTCATCGCCCTTGTTATAAAGGGGCACTACGATGCTGAACCTAATGTCATGATTTTTCATAAGAAGGCCTCACTATAAACGTGTTGCGCCAACTGCCAAATCGGGTGCGGCATGTGCGCGAACAAGACCAACCAAGATCCGGCTTGCTCATTATACTGGCAAGTCTTGCAACTCTCGTCGTATGGCCGAAAAATCCGGGGCAATCAATTGCCATTGGGGATGCTTTTGTTTATTGGTGTAATCCCGAAATACCCAAGGCTCGTCATCGATTTCCTTCATCATGGATTTATATTGGGTCTCATTATCGTCCGCTTGCTGCAAAGCAAGCAGGCGCAAGGCTCTTGCATCCTCAACTCGCCCGTCGCGGGCCAGATTCTGGATCAAGATTTTGAACTGGTTCATGTCAGCATATGCCTTGGCAGCCTTGGTCATTGCCCAGTATTGTATAAAGTAAGGGTATGAAAAGTCGTCAAATATTTTCCTTCCAAGCGCCTGCTGTTCGCCATGGTACTCCCAAAGGTCATCCATCGCCTTTACAGCCCGGTCTATCGCCTGTTGGTTTCGCTCAACAAGTTCCGGGACAATGCTGCGATTGAGTTTTTTCGTTGCCTCATAAGGATCTACCGCGACCTTCCAGCTCATATGCCCGTTGAAAACTTCCTTCATATACTGCCCAGCCTCGCCGCCCCAAAGACCAACGGCGGCACGCTCTGCCAGTATGTCCAAGGCCTCCTGGTCATCCACATGTACACCACCGCTGGCTCGATATGCGGGATCATAATCACTCCAGCCGGGGAACTTCGTATTCCATGAAAATTCCGCGCCAGTCACTTGGATCTGCTCATCGAACCACTGGTAGTCCAGCGTGTTGACCCAAACCATATCATCTTGGCGTGCCTCGAAATATCCGCTACCCAGGCTTCTGACGGCGCTCGCGATCAGCGGCCGTATACTTCTCGTATAATGCGCGGTCTCCCAATAAATCCACATCGGTCTGCCTTGGTACATATCGAAGTATGCACCAAGACGATCCCTGTTATCTTCACGCACACACATCCGAACAGAAGGATCTATTGCGGCATTTATCTCTCTCATCCAGTTTTTTAGCTCATCAATCGCGATTGACACCTTCTTTTCTGCAGAAGGCCCAGCACCCAGCCGGAGCAATTTCATTGTTTCGGCCGGATCAAGGTATACCGCACTATACGGGTACGCCACTAGTACAACTTCCTTATCGCGCTTCTTGAACTCCTGCACATAGATATTAAACATATCGATATCGGCCTGAGCGCGATTATTTCCATACTTTTCTCGCGTGAGCCGATCACGTTTTGACCACATTTCAGGATCAGCGATGCCTCCCGCATCGACTGCATGTACAAAGGCCAAATCAAAACCAGCCCTGCGCAGGAATTCGCTCATATTTGCCGCTTTGTTTTTGTGCAGATCATGCCGTGCCCATGAATGATAATTCCCGCGCCTCTTGTCCACCATCATGTCACGAAATCCAGGTCGGTCATCATCCTGACCAACCCTGCCTAGCCTTACCTTGCCATTGTGCATCGTCCTTATACCCCTGATGTGGGCATATTCGCTTACCATATTGGCCATTTCCATTTCTTTTGCCGACACGGGAAGTGTATCTGGTTTGCTGGAGAATTCTTTATGTCCAGTCGTATGACGAAACACCGCGTTTCCCTTCATCCGGAACATCCAATCCATGTATTTTTTCATTTGTTCCAGATGAGCGGAAGCGTTCCCGCTGGAAACATAACGCGTGTGGTACAGGCTTTGAAACTGCCCAAGCTGACGGTGCTTGTAATCGGGCCAATCCAGAACACTGGCCGGGAAAAGAATGACTTTTCCATTTTCTTCTGTCATTAGATAACGCAGGGTCACGGCAGCATACATCATCCCCATTTCACCGCGCCCGGAAAGGACAATCCCGTCATCCTGTGGGTAGATACCATAGGATTGATCCGTCTTGGTAAGCACCGAGTCGTCCGGCTGATCCATTGTAAAGATATTAGGCCAGTGATTTTCAATCACAATGTTGTAGGCGCCCGCCTTTTTTGTACTGGATACCGCAAACTTCTTTTGAATCTGCTTAGAAAAATCGTCCATCCGTGATTGAATTTCATTCACCGCAACATCGCTTCGGGCGGTCCGTGTGTCGACAACGATAACGACTTCCTTCTCGCCAACACCCGACAAGACCACTGGATCCTGTTCGAAGGCTATTCGTTTGGGGACGGGCAACAGCCTTAAATTGCGTTTCTTCAATTCTTGCCAATTTTCTTGGAGTATCTGGGTGCCCGGGTCCCCCTTCCATGTTTGTGATGGTATCGAGTCTTGATTGATTTCTCCCTCGCCTGCAATACTTGCATACGGAAAGAGCACTGTCATGAGTAGCATCGAAAACAAAAATGCCATGATGATCGTGCTTATATAAGGCGACGATAGAAACGCCGATAATCGATATATAAAGTCTTGCCCCTTGACTTGCATGCCAGTTAACGCGCCCCCACCACCACAAGATGCGCTCGAGATGCCAAATACAACCTTTACCATATTAATTTTCATGCACAACCTCGACATAACAGATGGTGTGCTCAAACTCCAAGCGCAACCAGTGCAGGTGTCACCCGACAGTCGACCAGAATAGATAAAGGCCGTTCGTATATATGACACCGATAATACTTCCAATAAGGAACTCAATGATTAACAACAGAGCAATTTCAATGCCAAACAACTTGTCCGGCGAAATACCAGACATGAACCCCGGAATTTAACCCAGCAATTTTCTTCTTGCATGAAGAAAATTCTGGCTATGAGCCAAAAGCGCAAGCGCGACTGCAGCCGCCCACAACATTTGATGCATGTATATTGACAGATAATTTCTCTTCATAGCGTTACCCGCCCATGCCAATGCGACCATCGCGCTTCGGCCTCAGGATACGCGCCTTCCCAGGAGCCCCGTCGTCGCATTCCATCGCAACGCTAGGTGTGACTAAATCCGCCCTGCCTGTCACTGCGCGATTCATACCGGCGCGCTCCCTGGCATAGATATATACAAGAACAGACAGAAACAGCAGCATTGAATATGAATGGATTGTAATATCCTGACCAGTAATGGTTCTAAAGAACTGTACGATCATGACGGCCAGGATTTCCATATAATAGGCATTCTGTGCGCTGTACTGACGCCATGACCGCCTGAGAAAGCGGCTAAAGATTACCCAAAAACCCACAACCACGCCAAGCAGCCAAGGCATGAACCCCAATATCCCTCCATTCAGCAAAACCGTAAGGTACGCATTATGCGGCGCCAGTATTGACTTGCCAGTCGCGTAAAATCCGTGCCCCAAAATCGGGGACTTGAGAAATAGATTCCACGAGGTAGACCACGCCCCAATCCTGCCACTCATGGTTTCCAGCTGCTGATCATCCACGCCTCGTCGCATGTATTCGGAAAATCCATCGATCCAGTCGCCGACGGAACCTGTAAGCGTGAACAGCGCCAGAAAAAAGGCCGATGTTCCAACGATTGCATAACGAAAAGGCCTCATTTCCCTCACAAAGAAAGCCATAAACAAAACAGCGATTAATGCGCTTATAATCGACGTTCGACCTTGCGAAAGCACCAATGTAATAGCGCCGGCTGAGCCCAAGCCAAGGTAAAGCATTTTCCGACGGAGCTGCTGTACCGATAACATTCGGCGCAGTGAAATAACAAAAACCACTGCCCCGACATAACTAAGGGTATTTGGCCCAAGATCCGGCCAGCCCCTTAGCATGAAGCCAAATACTCCAGCGCTTGCCATATGCGTAGCATCGGGGGCCAGCAACCCGCCAAGCATTGCTAAAAAAGATAGGAGTGCGAAGTAGACATACACCAAGTTGAACAACAACTCAGGGTATTTTGCATTAATGAGGGGCTTCGTCGCCATGACTGCGAGCACTACAGCCACGATCACAGAAGCCGCCTTGAACAGGAAAAGTGCAGGATAAACTGATACCGGCGAAGTAAGCACGCCCACAGTGGAAAACATCAGTAGCATTATAAAAGGAAAGCGTAAATTACGAATATCAAATGATCGGCTCGCCATAAGCAACATGATCAAACCTGCGATGGCTATAGAAGCAATCTGCAACATTGATGAAGCATCTATACTTACAGCCCCTGCCGTGCCACTTGAACGACCAAGCCAGTTCCCAAGCCCGAATAACATCACTAGCCAAACCATCGCGGCCCACCTGGCATCGCGTGGAACTCTTCCGGGCAATGTCAATACATACTTCAAATTGAGTGCAACGCCGAGACAGCATAGTGCAATCGCAAAATAGAACAGTAAGTCGGCTAGTGCGGACATAGGTGTCAATACATCCTCATGCTAATTCGGCCATCTACAAACACAACCACACCCCTTGGCGCATAGGGCGAGGCAACTGTCTGGAAATACCCATATTTCGAAAAGCGGACGCGTCTTCGATTTGCCGATCCTTTCATTCATGCTTTGGCGCTGAAAGCCCGAATTTTATAAAGTACTTAGCCATGCTTTTCACATGCATCCTCACGTGCTTTGAAAACAGGCTAAAGACCCCTCCCTGTATGCTTTTATGCTGACCGGAATGCACAACTACTGATTGAGGGCAGTACATTACCTTTAGACCTAAGCTCCATGCGGTGTGGCACCAGTCAACGTCCTCCATATAGAGAAAGTATCTTTCATCCATGCCACCGAGTTTTTTTAATAGCGAAACCTTGACAAGCATTGCTCCACCAGAAACCCAGTCAACCGGACCTGTAACATCATGATCATACGAAGTCATCAAGTACCGAACCTGTTCCGAATGAGCCATTGGAAGTCTGGAAAAAAAGCTCCTCACCAGAATAAATGTCCATGGTCGCGGAAAGCGTCGACATGAAGGTTGGACAGACCCATTATCATCGATGACTTTTGGTCCAGATATCACCCACTTCGGATCGCTCTCCATTTGTTCAATAATCGAAACTACACCAGCATCTGTCAGCAGGCAATCCGGGTTCAGGATGTAGACGTACTCGCCACGAGTTTCCTTGAGTGCGGCATTGACGCCACCTGCATAACCCAGGTTTCCCTGCGCCGCAACCAGCCTTGCTGCGCCCTCCATACGTCCCTCGTAAGTGTTTATTTGATCTTGTTTGTAGCAGGAATTGGAGAGCACAATCGACTCATGCTCTAACGAGCCAAGGTGCTCTTCGACAGACTCAATGCAGCGCAGCACATCATCCATGCAATGATATTCAATGATTATGATGCTTAACATCATTATCGAACCCCGCCGGCCAGCATGCTTTGTATCGTATTGGAAATGTGCATAGGCAATGCCGATGTATCCAATTTTTTTACAGACATGCCACGGGCATTTTCGATCGCATCCAGAAGATCTTTTACATCATACACGGGCGTGACCAAACCCTCTTGGGCGAATGCCTGCACCAACTCTTTTTGATCATCGACGCATTCGCCAAGATCATTTCTACGGGGCACCGCAACTATTCTTGCTTCCTGGGAAATACAGTCGCTCAGACTCCCGTACCCACCTTGGCACACAACCACATCCGCAGCATTGATCAGCGTTAAAAGCTCCCCATGATTCATAAAGGGACGGCAATCTATATGCTCATGAACTGACGTATTGCCTGATTGAGCGATCACCTTCTCCCCTGTGCGCTGGGCATACTGGCTCATCTCCGCAAGCAACCGGTCGAAAGGATATGGATTCGTCCCCAACAACACCAGGATCATCCCAGCCGTCCTACATATATGGATTTTGGATATTGTTTTTGTAATGAATGCCACTGCACATACGAAACATCGGCCAAACGATAAAGCAGCCTTCCGGTCTTAGACATCGTGGTAACACGAGCGCCTGACTCTACAAAAATGATCTTCGATCCATATATCCATCCGAACAGACAGGTCGGCAGGGCGATTCCCGCCCCTGTCGTCAGGATGACTCTTGGCCGCTCGCGCATAAAGATCCACAGGGACTGCACAGCGTTCTTCATATACCCAGGGATGCTTGTGTGGGGATCTTCCACATAATAGATCCTGTAGTCTTCAAGCCTATCCTTGATATGGGCATCCTGCTTGGTGACGAAGTAGCGATCCACATCGGTCTCCCTGGTCGCGGCCAGGGCTTCGGCAAGATGCCCGCCAGCAGAGCAGATCACGCACATCTGTTCCCTGAAACGCCTCATGATTGCCTGTGTGCCGTCACATGGCCGTAGCGATTATCCAGTAGCCCCGATCGGTCCTGTAGAATGACCGGGTGCTCATCTTCCCGCAGTCGTTCCAGGCCACGTGTACCGATACAGCAGTAAACATCCAATGGAAACACCATGAATAACGCCATGAAGCGCTCACGAAGGCAAAACCACGCCCCTGCCACGCCATTAATGAATCCACTACGCACGATCACCCTTACATCCAGGTCTGAGAACTCATGCAATTGCCCCCTACAGAAACTACCGTATATTGCCACACCATCGATAAACCTCGATCGTGCAGCTTGCTCTTTTAGCCTTTGCACATAGCGGTCAAAATCCTCCTCGGTCTTCGGCACCGGGTAAACATAGCGCATAAGCACAAAAAAATGCCCATTAAATATCCAGTTAAGACTGTGAGCCGCCAACAGGCAAGACAGGATCATTCCCGGCCTGCCCCACCAATCGAAAATCCAGACAAGCAAAAGAGTCGCCAGGACATCCAGTGCCAGCTTCATGCCTATCTCGTAGGCATTCATGTAGCGCATGCCCTGCAACAGCCAGTTGGAAGCGATCACGCCCGCGCGCGACTGTGCCAGCACACCTAGCCAACTACCTTCCAGTCGTCCCTGCGGCTTCAGCTTCATTGACTCAATCCTGCATGTATTTCGGCCTGCCGCAGCAAATTACTCAATTGCCCGTTGTTATCAATCGTATGCACATTCGCGCGTGATGATATAGCCTGGTAATGCTGGTAGCGCTTAATGAAATTCTGGTCCACACGACCTTCTGGCCGAGCTTCAAGCACCTTATCCAGATCACGATTGACCAGGATAAGTCGCGAGCCAAGCGGCAAAAGCCGCAGGAATGCCTGACCGATCCGGCTTTCATGCAGAGTATCCATGCCAGTATCCACCATCACATCCACCAGTATGTCGTAAACATAGCGATCCAGTATCAGCACACTGCTGTCATTCCTGATTCTTGGCATGATCTTAAGATACTTGACTCGAAGTGTGTCCAGGTATTGAAAAAGGACGAACAACCAAGAAATCACCCTGGAGCGGTGGAAATCATGGTAGCCAACCCGGATACCGTCATGGGTTTCATAGCGAGTCAACCCGATCAAACGACACAGTCCGAGCAAGGGCTTGGAAAGCACATGATTGAAGCGCAACCATTCCACATGAACCTTGAAGCCCTGTTCGCGCAGCTTTTTGGCAAGATGCTCCGAGACCGTCGACTTTCCCGAACCATCGATACCCATCACATAGATCACCCTCGGGATGGATTGCCTGGAATGGGTGTCGATCATGCCAATAGCGCCTCAGTCACTGCCTGTCTACCCACCGATTCCCAGTCAGGATAGTTGCGCATGAAATCACGGGCATTCTGGCCAAGCCGTTCACGCAGGTCTTTGTCCTCTACCAACACCAGCATCGCATCAGAGAAGGCTTGTGTGTCCAACGGGTCGACAACCAACCCTCTGTCCTCGATCAATTCGGGAATACCATCGATTGGTGTACCGATTACAGGCTTACCGCGCGCCAATGCTTCGAGTATGGCAATAGGGACATCCGATGGCACGATCACGAATGGCAGCACCGCAACATCGCACGCTTCCACATGGGCTCGCACCTGTTCACGGCTCAACCATCCACCAATCACGGTTACGTTATCCGTCAAACCAGCCTGATCAAGTTGGGTGCCGATCTGCTGCATTTTATGTTCATCCGCGCCACGTGCCAGGACTACCAATCTCGCATTGGCCGCGGTCTTGGAAATGCGTGAAAAGGCTCCCATCACGGCATCGAATCCGCGGATCCTACGCACTGCCCCAAAATACAGGAAGGACACATCGCCTTCTCGATGGCCGAGCCGAGCCTGTTCTCCCTGCAAGGTTTCTGGCGCAACGGTTTTCCGGTCTTCGGCATCGATGCCTACGCGCAGTAAGCTTAGTTTTTCCGACCGCACTCCGATTGCGCGCAGAACCTGCTGATTGGCTATGCTTTGTACAAATATTTTATTAATCAACTTATCGTTTAGCATGCGCGCGAACAAGTAACGCGGCACCAAGCGTTGCTTCCACAACATCCCAAGCTCATCGAATGGTACACCCGCACGGCTGGCCCGTAGCAGCTGCCGATACTCGTACAGCGGACAGGTAATGAGCGCATATTTTTCGCAACCAATTTTCTTCAAGGTTGGCCAATATGCTATCGTTCGCGGCGTCACGCTCCACCAGAGTTGTTGCGGCGTATAGCTTTCAATAAGGCCTTGGAGCTCTGTTTGTCGACGTATCGATAGGAGGTTTGTTTTGACAACAGAAAAACCTTCCTCCCACCATTCCTCGCCCCTTGGTTCCGGCCCTTCCGTAATCATGACGACCTTGTGACCGACCGAAATATAGCGCGCAATTTCATATAAGTAGCGCCATGGCTGCAGACGGACGTTTTCCCGTGATAGCCCGTTGGCGACAATAACAATGCAATTCTTCATGAGTTGGTGTGTTGCTATACTTCCGCGAATTCGTCGCTGGTTACGATAGAAACGATGGGTTGATAATTGACCATTTACCTATCCATATTGTCGAAATTTTATTTGGTGTCTGGATACTTTCTGGAGACACTCTTGAGTTCCTACCAAGGAATGCCACCAGTTCTTTAGCAAAAAACTAAATGTGTTGCCTTGGTCCGACCCCATGCCGCAGCCCCATGCCGCAGCAATGATGCGGGCGTATCTATAGAGCCCTGGATTGCTGAAGCAGCATGCTCATAAGATAGACTCCTTGAGAAGTCGCATGGAAGTCATCATCCACTTTTCTGACCCCGACGCCCCTGTATGTAAAACCAAACGCGCGATTGCCAGGCAGAGTCACGATTTCGCTTAAATCATTCCACCCCCCCTCCTGGCTCTGCGCGCCGATTACTCTTTTTACCCACACCGGTTTGACCAGATCATCTCGTTCCGACTCAACGAGAAGCAAGGTTCTCTGGATATAGATATCCAGCACTCTGGGATCCCAAAACAATTGACTTCTTATTTTCGACTCCAGACCGCGCTCAATCTGTTCGATATCCGGCAACAGACCGCACTCGCTTCGCTTCATCATTCGGATCCCCATCAACTGATGAGTTACACAGGCCTGGCGGAATGGATGGCTATCACAAAATTCAGGGGCGTTCTGCTCCGAGATATCTGCATACTCACCCAGACCCTCATCACAGCTTATCGCATAGATGAAATGCTTGTTGTAGTAAGGCATCCCCTCAATATCCTGATATCGAACGGGAACCCATGCCGCTTTATAGAACAGCATTCGCCATACATTGTTAATGTTATTTTCCAGATACTGGCTTTCATACTTTGCGAAAAGGGTTTCGAGATAGTCGTCTTTTGTCAACTCGGCGCTTCGCTTGACCATCCACCACAGAACCGGACTCGGGACACGAAGAATCTCGGCCTCATTTCTCTTCAACCAGCCTATGCCTAATCGCAGCGATTCCTCGACCTCTTCATAACTCAGATCTTCAACCGACCTGTTGTTCCACCAAAGCGCATACCCATACATCATGCTTATAACGATCAGGGCAGCAAGAATAATCGTGGCAATTCTTGACAACATATACCGCCTCATCAATAGACGGGCTCAGACATCCAGCCCCCACATTTCACACTATTAATCCAAGTTGTGCTCCCCCGGGGTGTTGGTGGAGCAACAACCGCTACGATGCATACTGCCTTTCATAATATTCCCGATACACCCCATCCCGGACCCGCCCACACCACGCCTGGTTATCCAGGTACCATCCCACCGTCTCCCGGATCCCCTGCTCGAAGGTGTGTGCCGGCACCCAACCCAGCTCCCGCTCGATCTTGCCTGCGTTTATGGCATAGCGCCGGTCGTGGCCGGGGCGGTCCTTGACGAAGCTGATCAGTTCCTCGCGCGGTCGGTCAGCGGGGATCCCCTCATCCAGGATGCGGCACACGGTCTTCACGATGTCGAGGTTGCGGATCTCGTTCTTGCCGCCGATGTTGTAGGTTTCGCCCAGGCGGCCGCCCTGCAGCACGGCGTCGATGGCGCGGCAGTGGTCTTCCACGTACAGCCAGTCGCGGATGTTCTGGCCGTCACCGTAGACGGGTAGCGGCTTGTTCTCCAGGGCATTGAGGATGACCAGGGGGATGAGCTTTTCCGGGAACTGGTAGGGGCCGTAGTTGTTGGAGCAGTTGGTGGTGAGCACCGGCAGCCCGTAGGTGTGGTGGTAGGCGCGCACCAGGTGGTCCGAGGCGGCCTTGGAGGCGGAGTACGGGCTGTTGGGGGCGAAGGGGGTGGTCTCGGTGAAGGCCGGATCCTGCTCGCCCAGGCTGCCGTACACCTCGTCGGTGGACACATGCAGGAAGCGGCAGGTTTGGTCGCCGTCCCAGCGCTGGCGGGCCACGTCCAGCAGGGTGAAGGTACCGTGCACATTGGTACGGATGAAGGCCTCGGGGCCCAGAATGGAGCGGTCCACGTGGGACTCTGCAGCGAAATTCACCACGATATCAATACCTTCAGCTTCGAACAGGCCCGCCACGAGGGCGCGGTCACAGATATCGCCCTGCACGAAGCGGTACTGGGGGTCGGCCTCGATGTCGCGCAGGTTCTCCAGGTTGCCGGCGTAAGTGAGGGCGTCCAGGTTGATAACCCGGTCCCGGGGGTGCTGGGAGAGCCAGTAGCGCACGAAATTTGAGCCGATGAAGCCTGCGCCACCGGTTACGAGTAGTGTTTTCATGTTGTTATGTCCTCCAACTGCAAGGGTGGCGGCCGTGGCCACGCCCTTCTGGTGCCGATGGGTATCGGTCTGT
Organism: Gammaproteobacteria bacterium; assembly: GCA_026197075.1. Lineage (GTDB taxonomy): Bacteria > Pseudomonadota > Gammaproteobacteria > DSM-19610 > DSM-19610 > JAIVHA01. Next base: position 31,060 of record JAPHQV010000010.1, read on the forward strand.
TTCGGGTATTGTGCGGGTTATGGGGGGGTTTGGCCACTGGGTCTGTGCAACGAGGACTATCCTGGGTCCGTCCCCGCAGTCAGCATGGCCCGCAGGCTAGTACGCCAGTGGGGGATGGGAGCGGGAAGCAGGGGGCGGATTTTTTCCTTGCTCAGGACCGAGTAGGCGGGACGGCGGGCGGGGGTGGGGTAGTCGCGGGTGGGGATGGGCAGCAGGCGCTGCAGGCACAGGTCCTGACCCAGCGCCCTCGCCTCTTCCACCACCGCCAGGGCGAAGTCGTACCAGGAGGCGACACCTTCGTTGGTGAAGTGGTAGGTGCCGCTGGCGTCCTGGCGCATCAGCGCCAGCAAGGCGGTGGCAATGTCGCGGGTCCAGCTCGGGGTGCCGATCTGGTCGTCCACCACCTTCAACTCCTCGCGCTCGCCGGCCAGGCGCAGGATGGTCTTGACGAAATTATGGCCATGTTCGCCATACACCCAGGCGGTGCGCAGGATCAGCGCCTCAGGCAAGACCTCGCGCACGGCCCGTTCGCCGGCCTCCTTGCTGGAGCCGTAGGTACCCAACGGTTTAACGGCATCCTCTTCCCGGTAGGGGTTGGACTGGTCGCCGCCGAACACGAAGTCGGTGGAGACCTGCAGCATGCGCCCGCCATAGTCCTGCACGGCGCGGGCAATCGCGCCGGCGGCGACGGCATTCACGGCATGAGCCAGTCCGGGTTCGCTTTCCGCCTTGTCCACCTGGGTGTAGGCGGCACAGTTGACCACCCAGTCGGCCCGGTGGCGGGCAATGGTGGCGGTGATGGCATCGCCGGGGCCGGACAGGTCCAGTTCGTGGCGGGTCAGGGCGACGGTGTCGATCCCCTCCTCCGCCAGCAGCAGGCACAGCTCATGACCCAGCTGGCCGGCTGCGCCGGTGACCAGTACCTTCATGTATTCGCCTCGTATCGCGGCAGTTCCGCGTCCAGCTCGCGCAACAACTTGTTGGCCGCGTCCTTCTCCGATACCTGGAAGTTATCGCCCGGCCAGGCGATGCCGATGTCCGGGTCATCCCAGCGCACGCCATGTTCGGTTTCAGGGGCGTAGTAGTTGGTGCACTTATAAAGGAAATCGGCGGATTCGCTCAGTACGCAAAAGCCATGGGCGAATCCGGGTGGCACGTAGAGCTGGCGATGGTTCTGCCCGGTCAGCTCGTAGCCGACCCACTGGCCGAAGGTCGGCGAGCCCTTGCGGATGTCCACGGCCACGTCGAACACGGCGCCCGCTGTCACCCGCACCAGCTTGCCCTGGGGCACCTGCAGCTGGTAGTGCAGGCCACGCAGCACGCCCTGGCGCGAGCGCGAGTGGTTGTCCTGCACGAAGATCGCGTCCAGGCCCTGCTCGGCATACTTGCGTGCATGCCAGCTTTCCATAAAGAAGCCCCGCTCGTCGCCGAACACATCGGGCTCGATGAGCAGCACCTCGGGTATACGGGTCGGGATGATCTTCATGACAGTTGCCCGTCTTCCTCGAGCACCTGCATGAGGTAGCGGCCGTAGTTGCTCTTCATCAGTGGCGTGGCCAGGGCTTCCAGCGCGGCGGCATCGATATAGCCCATGCGGTAGGCGATCTCCTCCACGCAGGAGATCTTCAGGCCCTGGCGCTGCTCGATGGCCTCGATGAAGGTGGCCGCCTGCAGCAGGGAATCATGGGTGCCTGTATCCAGCCAGGCGGTGCCGCGGCCCAGCTGTTCCACGTTGAGCTGATTCTGTTCCAGGTAGACGCGGTTGACATCGGTGATCTCCAGTTCGCCACGCGCCGAGGGCTTCAGGTCCCGGGCGATGTCGAGTACCTGGTTGTCGTAGAAATACAGCCCGGTGACCGCGTGATGGGAACGCGGTCTTTCCGGTTTTTCCTCGATGCTGATCGCCTTTCCGGATGCATCGAATTCCACCACGCCATAGCGCTCGGGATCGCGCACCCGGTAGGCGAACACAGTGGCGCCCTGTTCGCGCTCGGCGGCCTTACGCAGGTTGGTGCCCAGGCCATGTCCGTAGAAAATATTGTCCCCCAGTACCAGGCTGCTGCTGTCGCGGCCGACGAAGTCGCGGCCGATAAGGAAGGCCTGCGCCAGGCCTTCCGGCTGCGGCTGTTCCGCGTAGGCGATGTTCAGGCCGAACTGTGCGCCGTCGCCGAGCAAACGCTGGAAGTTGGGCAGGTCCACGGGCGTGGAGATGAGCAGGATGTCACGGATGCCCGCCAGCATGAGCGTGGACAGCGGGTAATAGATCATCGGCTTGTCGTACACCGGCATGAGCTGCTTGCTCACCGCGTGGGTGAGCGGGTACAGACGTGTGCCGGAACCGCCGGCGAGGATGATGCCCTTCATCATGTATTTACCCAATCATTGCAAAATTTCTTCTGATTAATGTCCTTTCCGTCATTCCCGCGAATGCGGGAATCCAGGTATTTCAAAAACATGGATGCCCGCCTACGCGGGCATGACGAATAAAGCAGAGGTTCCTTAACTATCGCGTTCACTCCGCCAGGTAGCCTTCGCGCAGCAGGTAGAGATACAGCTCCTGCACCGCCTCCATTGCGCTGTACTGCGAAGTGTCGATGCGCAGCTCCGGCGTCTCCGGTATCTCGTAGGGATCGCTGATGCCGGTGAACTCCGGAATCTCGCCACGCCGAGCCTTGGCGTAGAGTCCCTTGCGGTCGCGCGCCTCGCACACCTCCAACGGGGTGGCCACGTGGATCTCGATGAAGGCGCCCTGCTCCTCGATCATTTCGCGCACGGCGCGGCGGGTGCTGTGGTAGGGCGCAATGGGCGCACAGATGGCGATGCCGCCGTTCTTGGTGATTTCGCTGGCGACGAAGCCGATGCGACGAATGTTGAGGTCGCGGTGGGCCTTGGAGAAACCCAGCTCGCTGGACAGATTCTGGCGCACGATGTCGCCGTCGAGCAGCGACACGGGGCGGCCGCCCGCCTCCACCAGCTTGGCGTAGATAATCTTGGCGAGCGTGGATTTGCCCGATCCGGACAGGCCGGTGAAGAACAGGGTGAAACCCTGTCGGCTGCGCGGTGGGTATACCTTGCGCAGTTCGCGCACCACCTCGGGATAGCTGAACCACTCCGGTATGTCGTTGCCGTGGGCCAGGTCTTGTTTCAACTGGGCGTCGGTATATTCGTTGCAGTCCAGGCGCTGCTTCTCGATCTGCGAGACGGGCAGGAAGCGGTCCTTGCTGGGCACGTAGCACTGGGCCTCGACGGGAATCATCTGGATGTGCAGCTCATCCTGGTGCCGGGCAAGCAGTTCCTGGGAGGCATAGGGGGCGTAGAAGCCCTCGCCTGGATTGGCGCCGCCGTTGCCGTTGCTGCGCGGCGGTGGCGGGTAGGCGTGTTTGGGCCCCACGATCAGGTGCGAGCAACCATGGTTCTGGTGCACGATGGCATGCCACAGGGATTCGCGCGGGCCGGCCATGCGCATGGCCAGCGGCAGCAGCGACAGGGCGGCGAGATTGTGGGGGAAATAGCGGCGGATGGCCTGGTAGCAGTGCACACGTGCGTAGTAGTGCAGGTCGCCGGGCTTGGTCATGCCCACGGTGGGGTGCAGCAGGATGTGGCCGCCGATCTCCTTGGCCGCCTGCAGGGTGATGTCGCGCTGCAGGCGGTGCATTGGCTTGCTGGTCTGGAAGGCCACCACCTTGCGCCAGCCCATCTTGGCGAACAGGGCGCGCAGTTCCTCGGGGGTGTCCCACAGGGTCTGAAATTCAAAGTGCACCGGTAGCTGGATCCCCTCCAGGGTGCCGCTGATGTAGGTGTCCTTCACCTGTTCGTAGAGATAACGCACGCCGGGGTGCTGGTCGGAGGTGGTGCCGTACACCGCCTCGGCCTCGCGGCGCTTGTCCGGCTGCCAGATGTCCCACACCTTGAGCACGGCGGGCATGAAGCCCTCGGCATCGCGCAGGGCGATGCGCAGGCCGGGCTGCAGCTTGGCGGCAAATGCCGCCGGCACATCCAGCACGATAGGCATGGGCCAGAGGGTGCCGTCGGGCAGGCGCATGTTGTCCACCACGCCCTCGTAGGCCGCCTTGTCCATGAAGCTTTCCAAAGGCGAGAAACCGCCGCTCAGCAGCAGTTCCAGGTCGCAGGTCTGGCGCTGGGTCAGGGTCAGGGAGGGAAAATCCTTGGATTCGTCCTTCAGGTGCTCGGCGCCATCGGCGTCCACCAGCCGGCTGACCAGCCGGCCGCCATGGGGCGGTACGAAATACTCCATATGCCTCAATCTCTTATTGGTTATGTTGCCCATCCTGGGACGGGGCGGGGCCAGGGACCTCGGGGTCCTCTTCCTGCGATTGTGACGCTATCGGCCCAGAGACGCTTGATATTAGGGGGAATGGCGGGGCGGGTAAAGCCGGCGGCTAAGGGATCCCTTTCAGGATCTGCAGGCAGGCCCGGTTCAGCTCCCCGGCCCGCGCCTCCGAGGCGGCTTCGTTGTAGCAGCGGAACTCCGGGGCGTTGCCCGAGGGGCGCAGGTGGACGATCTCGTCGTTTTCGAAGCGCAGGCGCAGGCCGTCGGTGGTGTCGATGTCCTGAATCGTGCCGCACAGGTCCCCGAACAAGGCCTCCATGGCGGGCGCGCCGCCGGCCTGCAGCCGTTCCAGCAGGGCCCGGGATTGTTCCGTGGGGAAATCCTTGAGCCGGTCGCTGGCGGTGAAGCGCGGCGGCAGACGGGCGGGCAGGGCGCTCAAGGGCACGCCTTCCTTCCGGGCGCGCGTCAGCAAGGCCAGGATGGGCAGCAAGGCGTCGCGGGTGGGCAGCGGTGTGAGTACACGGCCCTCGCGCTCGATGGGGGTGGCGAGCAGGAAGCCGCCGTTGGCCTCGTAGCCGGCCACGCCGGGCTGGCCCGCCGCCTGCAGTGCCTGCATGCCGGCGATCACGTAGGGCGAGCCGATGCGGGTGCGCGTCACGGCGGCGAAGCGACCACAGGCCTCCACCACCGTATTGCTGCTCACCGGCGTGGCCAGTGCCTGGATGCCCAGCGCATCGGCACAGAGCACCCCCACCACATCGCCGCGCAGCCATTCCCCGCGCTCGGTGCCGATCAGCGGCCGGTCGGCGTCGCCATCGGTGGAGACGATGGCGTTGAAGCCGGGGTCGGCGGCCCAGGCGCGCGCCAGTTCCACATCCTCGGGGCGGATGGCCTCGGTATCCACGGGCATGAAGATATCGGAACGGCCGAGGCGGATGACCTCGGCGCCGAGGCCGGCGAGCACCTCGCCGAGCAGGTCGCGGGCCACGCCGGAATGCTCGTAGACGGCAACCCGCATCCCCGCCAGCGCCGTGGCGCCGAAGAAATCGAGATATCGTTGCAGGTAGCGGGCGAGCGGCTCGGGATCGACGGGCGGCAGGGCATTGTCGGAAATGCGTTCCGGCACCACGACCATCTGTGCACGGATACCTTCCTCATCGGCCTTGAGGATCTCGCCCGCGGCGGTGTTGAACTTGATGCCGTTGCGGTCGTCGGGGATGTGGCTGCCGGTGACCATGAGGGAGGGGATGCCACGTTCCAGGCCATGGAGGGCAATGGCCGGCGAGGGAATGAAGCCGCCGTTCAGCGGCCGGTGACCGGCATCGACGACGGCAGCGGCGCAGGCCGCCATGATGGCCGGCGTGCTGGGCCGCAGGTCGCCGGCCAGGGCCACGGCACTGCCCGGTTGCAGGCCATGGTGTTCGGAAAGGTGCTGCAGGAATGCCAGGGTATAGGCGTAACACACCGGCGCGCCCATGTCGGCGACACGCCCGCGCGCGCCGCTGGTGCCGAAGCCCACGCCGCTGCGCGCCATCAGGTCGGCGATCTGGATCTCATCGGACACTGGATTCCCCTGTTCTTGTGATGACGGAGGCTATGATACGGGCTTTGCCGGTCTGAATCAGTGCTAGGGATGATCGGTGCCATCATACCGAGGCAATGAGCAATTGCGCCCTTCCCGCGACTGTCCCATCATCGCCTCGCATGGCACATCCCCCCGTCATTCTCATCGCCCCCAACGCCCTGAAGGGCAGCCTCTCCGCCCCGGCCGCGGCGCGGGCCATTGCGGCCGGCGTGCGCCGTACGCTGCCCCAGGCGGAACTGCGCCTGCTGCCCGTGGCCGATGGCGGCGATGGGGTGCTGGAGGTATTGGAGGAGGCCCTGGCCGGGGAGCGGATGATGGCGCGAGTGCCTGGGCCGCTGGGTACCCTGCTGGATACCCACTATATATATGTACCCGGCCGCCGCCTGGCCCTGCTGGAGATGGCCCGGGTCGCCGGGCTGGCGCTGCTGCGGCCTGCGCAATACGACCCGCTGCAGGCCAGCACCCGGGGCCTGGGCGAATTGCTCCGTGCCGCCCTGGACCACGGGGCGGAGGAGATCCTGCTCGGCATTGGCGGCAGCGCCAGCAACGATGGCGGCATCGGCATGGCCGCTGCCCTGGGAGTACGGTTTTGGGACGGTGACGGCCAAGCGGTGGAACCCCTGGCCTGCAATCTGGTCCGTATCCAGCAGATCGACACCAGCGGCCTCGATCCTCGCCTGAAGCAGACCCGTATACAGCTGATCTGCGATGTGGATAATCCCCTGCTCGGCGCGCATGGCGCCACCCGGGTGTTCGGCCCCCAGAAGGGCGCCGGGCCGACGGAGCTGGAGCGGCTGGAGGCAGGGCTCGCCCACCTGGCGGACCTGATGGAGCAGCAGCTGGACGTCGCGGTGCGCGAACTGCCGGGCGCCGGCGCGGCCGGCGGCCTGGGGGCCGGGGCCGTGGCCTTCCTCGGCGCGGAACTGCGCCCCGGCACGGAGCTGGTACTGGAACTGCTGGATTTCGATGCGGCGCTGCAGGGTGCCGACCTGGTGATCACCGCCGAAGGCCACCTGGACACCCAGACCCTGAACGGCAAGGCACCGGTGGTGGTTGCGCGGCACGCCACGGCGCGCGGCATCCCCTGCATGGTCCTGGCGGGTGGTGTGGATGCGGACCCCGCCGCGCTGCGCGAGGCCGGTTTCAGCGGCTGGCAGGTCATCCGCCCCGAAGGCATGCCGCTGGCGGATTCCATGCGCCAGGCGGAACAACTGCTGGCCGAGGCCGCGGAGCGGCTGGTGCGAGAATGCCTGCTCTAGTCTGTCCCCAGGCCGGGCATTCACTTTCATCCCCGCTCCTACCGATACACACCATCATTCTTGTTTACGGAGTACAACATGCAACCACTGGAAACCGGACGAGAGAGCCTCTCTTTCCGCCAGACCCTCGGCACCTGGGTGGAAAATCCCCGGGTGCAGAATGTCATCATCGCGCTGATCATCCTCAACGCCGTGATCCTCGGCATGGAGACCTCGCCGTCCATCATGGAACGGATCGGCCCCCTCCTCATCACCCTGGACAGCCTCATTCTCGGCGTGTTCGTGGTGGAAATCGCCATGAAGCTCATCGCCCAGGGGCCGGCCTTTTTCCGCCGCGGCTGGAACATCTTCGACTTCCTGGTGGTGGGCATCGCCCTGGTGCCCGCCAGCGGGCCGCTGGCCATCCTGCGCGCACTGCGCATCCTGCGTGTATTGCGCCTGCTGTCCATGCTGCCACGCCTGCGCTTCGTGGTGGAGGCATTGCTGCACTCCCTGCCGGGCATCGGTTCCATCGCCCTGCTGATGGTGGTGGTCTACTACGTGGCCGCGGTCATGGCCACCGGCCTGTTCGGCACCAGTCACCCGCAGTGGTTCGGGGATATCGGCAGTTCCATGTATACCCTGTTCCAGATCATGACCCTGGAGAGCTGGTCCATGGGTATCGTGCGCCCGGTGATGGAAAGCCACCCCTACGCCTGGCTGTTCTTCATCCCCTTTATCCTGATCGCCACCTTCACGGTACTGAACCTGTTCATCGCCATCATCGTCGATGCCATGCAGACCATGCACGAGGCGGTGGTACAGAAGGAAGAAGCCGTGATCACCGGGGTGGTGCACAGCGAAGGCGCGCAGATCGAACAGGAGCTGCGGGCGGTGCGCGAGGAATTGCGGGCCCTGCAGACGATGCTGCTCGGGAAAAAATGATTTCTTCGTCATTCCGGCGCTTGCCGGAATGACGGGTTACGCAGGCCACGACCTCAAAGGATCCAGGGTCACTGCCGCTATCCTGTGACACAACCGGGTTGCCCGCCAACCCGGCCCAGGGTTCACAGGGATGGACGAGGGTATGCCGCCTGCACACCGCCGATTTCTGCCGCGGCCCGGCCCCGCTTTGCGGGCCGGTGGGCGTGTGGCGGCCATTTATGCGCTGGCGGGGGCCTTGTGGATCCTGTTTTCCGATCGTTTCCTGGCCCGGCTCGTGGTCGATCCTGGCCAATGGATCGAGCTGCAGACCTACAAGGGCTGGGTCTTTGTCGCCGTCACGGCCCTGTTGCTGGCCTGGCTGGTGACCCGCCTGGTCAACAGGCTATACGAAAAACATTATCAAATACAGCGCCTTAATCGAACACACCGCTTGCTCAGCAGCATCAACGGCACCATCGTGCGGGTGCGTGATCGCGACGAACTGCTGCGCACGGCCTGCGAGCTGGCGGTGCGGCGTGGAGGCTACCAGTTCGCCCGTATCCTGCTCAGCCCCGCCCCCGGTGAACCCCCGGTCCTGGCTGGCCAGGTATTGCCCGCGGGGCTGGACGCCGGCTGGTCCGCACCGCCCTTGTCGGTCCCGGGCCGCGGCAACGAATCCACCGAAGCCATTCATCTCCAGGACCTGGAAAACCTCGGAGGTCAGCCGGCCTGGCGCCAACTCGCCGACCAGGCCGGGTTGCGCTCCCTGGCCGCCCTGCCGATCCCCGACTGGGCCAAGGGGGTGGCCGCCCGGGGCTGGCTGGAACTGGGCAGTGGCACTGCGAAGCAGTTCGACGCCGCGGAACTGGAGCTGCTGCGCGAAATCGCGGCGGACATCGGCCTGGGCCTGGAAACCATCGACAAATCCGCCAGCCTGGACGCCCTCGCCCACTTCGACCCCCTGACCGGTCTGCCCAACGAGGCCCTGTTGCGCGACCGCATGCAGCAGGCCGTGGCGCGTGCGTCCCACGACAAGCGGGTGGTGGGACTGCTGCTCGCGGATGTCCCCGAGCTGATTCGCCTGAACGACCTGCACGGCAGCCAGGTGGGCGACCGCCTGCGCAAGGAAGTGGCCGACTTCCTGGGCGAGGCCATACGCGACGGCGATACGGTGGCACGCACCGGACGCTATTCCTTTGCCGTCCTGCTGGCGGACATGGCCCGTAGCGAGGACATGGTGGAACTCGCCGAGCGGCTGCTGCGCGGGCCCGAGGTTTGCATCGAGGGCGAGGAATTGCCCATCCGCCTGGCCTTGCGCGGTGGGGTTGCCCTGTTTCCCACCGACAGTGCACAAGGCGAGCAGCTGAGCCGCCATGCGGCCCTGGCGCTGCACAATAACACCCGGGGTCCCGGCACCTGCGCCTTCTATTCGCCGGACATGAACCAGATCGCCCAGTCCCGCCTGCGTGTTGCCCATGGCCTGGAACACGCCATCGAACGCGAGGAGCTGGAACTGCACTACCAGATGCTGGTGGACGCCCAGAACCGCGAACCCCGCGGGGCCGAGGCCTTGTTGCGCTGGGAAAGCGCCCGCTACGGCAAGATCAGCCCCGCCGAATTCATTCCCATCGCCGAGGAAGGCGAGGTCATCCATCCCATTGGTGACTGGGTGTTGCAACAGGCCTGCCGCCAGTTGCGGCACTGGATGGATGAGGGCATCGAACACTTCCATGTATCCGTCAACGTCGCCACGCCACAGTTACAGCGTGAAGGCTTCGCCGCCCATCTGCGCGAGATCATGGAAAGGAACGGTGTATTGCCCATCGCCTCCGCACTGGCCATCGAGGTGACGGAAACCGCCTTCATGAATGACCTGGATCGCGCCGAGCAGGTGCTGACGGAGGTTCGGGATCTTGGGGTACAGGTATACCTGGACGATTTCGGTACCGGTTTTTCCTCCCTCAGCTACCTCAGCCGCTTGCCCGTGGATGTGCTGAAGATCGACCGCGCCTTCATCCACGACCTGCCCGACGATGCCCGGGCCGGCTCGCTGGTGCGAGCCATCATCGCCCTTGCCCACAGCCTGGGTTTGAAGGTGATCGCGGAGGGGGTGGAAACACGAGAGCAGGCCGACTGGTTGCAGGCGCGTGGTTGCGACCTGCTGCAGGGCTTTCTCTACAGCCGGCCAGTGCCGGCCGCTGATATGGAGATGGCCAACGTGCGCCACCGCCACGCATTCCGGGCGCGACGCAGTTGAGTTCCGTGTGGGGAGCCGGGCTGACCCGCTAGCAAGCAAAACCCCGCTCGAAAGCGGGGCTCATGGCGAGTTCAGACTTGAAGGATCAGATACGGGGTTTGCGGCGCACGACACCGAACAGGCCGATCAGGCCGGTGCCGAGCAACCACACCGCCGCGGGCACCGGCACCTCACTGACACTGAGGACGGTGAGGCTGTTGCCGCTGCCGATATCGAAGTTAATGTTCAAGCCCGTGAATGGTCCATCGATCAATGGCGAGCCGCCAATCCCATCATCGCTGAAGGGGGCACCACCCGAAAGCGCATTGCCCATGCAATCAACACTCGGTGTACAGAGTGTCGTGGTGTTCCAGGTGGTAACCGCAAGCGGCGCAGGGCCCTGGTTAAGACCCAGCGCATCCGAGGCCGGGGTTGCACTGCCGACGTCCGCGATGATCTGCCCATCACGTTTCAAATTAGTGCCGCTGATGACATCCCCCGCCTGCAAGCCAAGATCGATGGCATTGAACAGGCCCGTGGCATCCCACACCATCGAGATCGGCATGCCGGCAGTCACATTCCAATCCACCAGCATGTTGCCGATGACCAGGTTGGTGGTCCCGTAGCGCTGCAGCGAAATGTCGTGGACCGTGGCTGTGGCACCGAAGGTATCGAAGTTCTCGATGCTCAGGTTCGCGGAAAAGCCGGCACCCAGGCTGTCATCGTATGTCAGCGTGGAACTGATGGACTGTTGGTCCATGAAGCCGCCGACGGGGTCCAGTAACGTAAACTTTCCGGTAAAGTGAAATTCATAAACGGCGGCGGATACCGGTGCTGCCAGCAACACGCTGGATAACACCGCAGTGGAAATTACAGCCTTATAGGTATTCTTCATGGGCTAGGCTCCTTGGTACATGGATACCCCGGCGGTCCTGAATCCGGGGCAGTCGAATGTGCGCAAGGAAATATAAGCAAATTTCGTGCGCAATCTTTGAGTTACGTCTTATCCGTCATTCCCGCGTAGGCGGGAATCCAGGTATTTCAAAGACATGGATGCCCGCCTGCGCGGGTATGACGAATTGATTCAAAGTTTCCCTGAAAGTTATGCACAAGTGGGAACCCTGACCCCGGAAAAATCCGTAAAGTCTCCCGAATGATTTCTTGATTTATTTACTAAACGATGTGATGTGCGCATGCGACGCCCGCCAGGAAGGCAATGCGTCACGGTCGGCAGGCGCGGAGAATGGAAAATAATGGTGCCCAGGGACAGAATCGAACTGCCGACACGGGGATTTTCAATCCCCTGCTCTACCGACTGAGCTACCTGGGCAAAAGAGAAGGCGTATTAGAGCCGCAGCGCCCGAAACAGTCAAGCGATCCCGCAGGAAAATTTCAGAATCAGCAGCTTAGGGGCTTTCGGGCGGAAGCCTGGCCTACTTGTCCGTGGGCACGAACTGCTCGGGCAGGGTCGAGCCCTCGCCGAAGAAGAACTTTTCCATCTCGGTTTCCAGCAGCTGGCGGTGGCGCGGATCCACGGGGCTGAGGCGGTTTTCGTTGATGAGAATGGTCTGGTGCTTGAGCCAGGCCTGCCAGGCTTCCTTCGAAACGTTCTCGAAGATCTTCTTGCCCAGTTCACCGGGATAGGTGAGCCGTTCCAGGCCTTCAGCCTCTTTGTTGAGTTTTACGCAATGCACCATACGGGCCATGGATCTTTCCTCGTGGTTTCAGTGGGCCAGGCGCTCGAGCAGGCGTTGCACGGGAGCGGCCAGACCGCGGGAATCGGGTTGGGCGCAGTTATACCAGACCGTGTCCGCGCCTTCCAACACAGAAAGCCGCGGGTTATCCACGCAAACCCGCAGCGGCGTGATGTCGAGGTGAAAGTGGCTGAAGGTGTGGCGTAGCGAGGGCCATTCCTCCACCTGGCGCGGTGTGCAGCCCAGCTGTTCCCGACACCAGGACTCGATGTCCTGTTCCGGGGCCGGTTCCGGCAGGCCCCACAGCCCGCCCCACAGCCCCGTGGGCGGGCGCTGGCGCAGCAATACCCGCGCCTCGGCGTCCTGCACCAGCAACATGCGGGTCTCGCGCACCGGCAGGGTCTTTTTCGGGCGCGGCGTGGGGAAGTCCGCTGTCCGGCCCTGGGCGTGGGCGGCGCAGGCAGCGGCCAGCGGGCAACTCGTGCACTCCGGCCGGCCGCGGGTACAGAGGGTCGCCCCCAGGTCCATCATGGCCTGGTTGTACTCGTCCACCCGTCGCGTGGGGGTGTAGCGCTCCGCGTGCTCCCATAACCGGTTCGCCACCGCCGGTTGCCCGGGCCAGCCCTCCAGGGCATGGAACCGCGCCAGCACACGCTTCACATTGCCATCGAGGATGGCGTGACGCTGGCCGCAGCCCAGGGACAGGATGGCGCCGGCGGTGGAACGGCCGATGCCGGGCAGGGCCAGTACGGCCTCGAAGTCCTCGGGAAAGTATCCATCGTGCTTATCACGGATGTCCCGGGCCGCCTGGTGCAGGTTGCGGGCACGGGCGTAGTAGCCCAGCCCGGACCAGTGATGCAGGACCTCGTCGAGGTGCGCGTCGCCCAGGGTGGTAACGTCGGGAAACCGCGCCAGGAAACGCTCGAAATAGGGAATGACCGTGGCCACCCGGGTCTGCTGCAGCATGATCTCCGAGATCCATACCCGGTAGGGATCGCCACTGCCCTGCCAGGGCAGGTCGTGGCGGCCATGGCGGTCGAACCAGTCGAGGACCTTGCGTTGGAATTGTGCTGGCGTCATGTAAATGATAATGACATATAAAGCACCGTCTTCCCCGCGGTACGTTGTCATCCCCGCGAATGCGGGGATCCAGGTTTTCGCACTTCCTTCAGAACCTGGATTCCGGCATACGCCGGAATGACGTCCCGAACTTATACCTTGTAGAAGTCTCGGTACCAGGCCACGAAGTTGGCGATGCCTTGTTCCACGGAGGTATCGGGGCGGTAGCCCGTGTCGCGCACCAGGTCTTCCACGTTGGCATAGGTGTCGGGCACGTCGCCGGGCTGCAGGGGCAGCAGGTTCTGGATGGCCTTCTTGCCCAGACATTCCTCCAGCACCTCGATGTAGCGCTTCAGTTCCACCGGCTGCTGGTTGCCGATGTTGTACAGGGCATAGGGAGAATTGCTGGTGGCGGAGTCAGGATGATCGCCGCTCCACTCGGGGTTCGGCTGGGGGATGCGGTCGAGCACGCGGATCACGCCCTCGACGATGTCATCGATGTAGGTGAAGTCGCGGCGGTGATTGCCGTAGTTGAAGACATCGATGGGTTCGCCGGCGAGGATCTTGCGGGTGAACAGGAACAGGGCCATATCGGGCCGACCCCAGGGACCGTAGACGGTGAAGAAGCGCAGGCCGGTGGTGGGCAGACGATAGAGATGACTGTAGGTGTGGGCCATCAGCTCGTTGGCCTTCTTGGTGGCGGCGTAGATGCTCACCGGGTGGTCCACGTTGTCATGCACCGAGAAGGGCATGGTGGTGTTGGAACCGTACACCGAGCTGCTGGAGGCATACACCAGGTGCTCGACGCCGTTGTGGCGGCAGCCCTCGAGGATGTTCATGAAGCCCACCAGGTTGGTGTCCACGTAGGCCAGCGGGTTCTCCAGGGAATAGCGCACCCCGGCCTGGGCGGCGAGGTTCACCACTCGATCGGGCTTGTGTGTTGCGAACACGTCAGCGATGCCGGCGCGGTCCTCCAGGTCGATGCGCACATCGGTGAAGTTGGGATGATCGACGGTGCGCGCCAGGCGGGCCTTCTTCAGGTTCACGTCGTAGTAGTCGTTGAGGTTATCGATGCCGATGACCTCGTCGCCGCGCGCCAGCAAGCGCAGGGAGAGATTGGAACCGATGAAGCCGGCGGCGCCGGTGATCAGGATTTTCATGGAATTCCTTCCTGTTATTTGATTTACACGATCACAAAATTGCGAGGCACCCGTAGGAGCGGCCTCTGGCCGCGAACGGTCCGTGGCACACCCGTTCGCGGCCACAGGCCGCTCCTACGGGTGGGGACTGGGCATTACAACCGCCCGTCCACCGCGTCGGCGGGGAACAGGTATTTGACATCGAACAGCACGGCGCCCGGCTTGCCCCAGGCGCGGATGCCCTCGACGCCCTTGGCCTTGAACTGGTCATGGGCCACGGCGAGCAGGATGGAATCGTAGGCGCCGGCGACGGGTTCGCCGATGGGCTTGATGCCGTACTCGTGCTCGGCCTCCTTCGCCGAGATCCAGGGATCGTACACGTCCACCTCCATGGCATAGTCACGCAGGGCATCGATCACATCCACCACGCGGGTATTGCGCAGGTCGGGGCAGTTTTCCTTGAAGGTCAGGCCCAGCACCAATACCCGGGAACCGGCAATGGGCAGGTGTTTCTGCGCCATCAGGCGCACCATCCGCTCCGCCACATGGGGTCCCATGCTGTCATTGATGCGGCGCCCGGCCAGGATCACTTCCGGATGATGGCCGATCTCCTGGGCCTTGTGGGTCAGGTAGTAGGGGTCCACGCCGATGCAGTGCCCGCCCACCAGGCCGGGACGGAAGGGCAGGAAGTTCCACTTGGTGCCGGCGGCCTTGAGCACCGCCTCGGTGTCGATGCCCAATTTGGCGAAGATCAGCGACAGTTCGTTGACCAGCGCGATGTTCACATCGCGCTGGGTGTTCTCGATCACCTTGGCGGCCTCGGCGACGCGGATGCTCTCGGCCTTGTAGGTGCCGGCGACGATGATGCTGCGGTACAGGGCATCCACGAAATCGGCCACCTCCGGGTTGGAGCCCGATGTGACCTTGAGGATGTTGGTGACGCGGTGCTCCTTGTCGCCCGGGTTGATGCGCTCGGGGCTGTAGCCCACGAAGAAATCCCGGTTGTAGGTGAGCCCGGAGCCCTGCTCCATGATGGGCACGCAGATCTCTTCGGTGGCACCGGGATAGACGGTGGATTCGAAGATGGCGATGTCACCGGGTCGCAGCAACTGGCCCAGGGCGCGGCTGGCCGACTCCAGGGGACGCAGGTCGGGGCGGCGGGCCTGGTCGATGGGTGTGGGCACGGTGACGATGTAGACGTTGCAGTCGGAAAGATCTTCTGCCCGATCCGTGTAGCTGAGTTGTCCGGCTTCGCACAGCTCCTCGCTGCTCACCTCCAGGGTGCTGTCCTTGCCCGCCTTGAGTTCCGCGATGCGCTCGGACTTGAGGTCCAGCCCGCGGGTCGGATACTGCTTGCCGAATTCCACGGCCAGGGGCAACCCCACGTAGCCCAGGCCAATGATGCCGATCTTGGTTTCCTCGAGTTTGAACATGATGTCCTTCGCTATGATTGTTAATTCTGAATATGGTGAAACGACCCTGCAGGAGCGGCCTTCGGGCGCAAACGGCCTGGGGTGCCCCAGACGGTTCGCGGCCGAAGGCCGCTCCTACAGGGCAGGTTATTGCCGACCCGGTCCGGCCAGTCGTTCCACGTTGCGCATGGTCTCCAGGGTCTCGGATTGTAACTTGCGGCTGATGATCCAGGGACCGATCAGGGGTGGGATCCAGAAATCCGGTTCCACCTCGGCCAGCACCCGGATCCGGGTATATGCCCCTTCCGGCCAGATGTAGGCCCGCGCCACGCCATGACGAAAATCGCTCAGGGCGGGCAACACCGATGCGGAAATATACCGCCCCGGCACTTCGGTTACATCCTGTACCTGGGTGACGGTCTTGCAGAAGAAATACACGCAGGCCCGGGTTACGGTACGCACCCGGTAGCTGCCCGGGCCCTGCTGACGCAGGATCTCGCTTTCCTTGATGGCATTGTTGAGCTGGCCATAGTGGGGATAGTCGGTCAGCAGGCGCCATACATGGCCCTTGCCGGCGTCCAGGCGCATATCGAGTTCGATGCGGTACAGGCCCCGGTCATGGTCCACCTGGACCACCAGGATCTCGCCGGCCTGGCTGGTCTGGGCGCCCAGCGTCAGCCATAGCAGGAACAGCATGCGCCGTGGCACCCAGGACCTCATCCGGCCCATCGCCCAGGAATTTAAAACCATGGATTCCGGCCTGCGCCGGAATGACGAAAATGGAAAGTCATCGGACACCCCCTAACGGAACAGACCCTTGGGCAATTTATCCTGCAATTGTTGCTTGAGCTTGTCTTCCACTTCCTGCTTCCTCTCCTCCACCTTTTCCTTCACCTCGGACTCGATGCGCTGCTTGAGCGCCTCGTCGAGCCGTACCCGGTAGCGGGGTTCGCTGTAGGTGCCACCGATATGCACCGGTATCGTCAGGCCACGCAGTTCATCGAGGCTCTTCCCGCCCTGACCCTCCGGGCTGGCCACGATGGCGGTCCGGACCAGGTAGTCGATGGTCTCCTCGGCAAGGTGGGTGGTCCCTGCGCCGGTCACCCGGAAGAAGGGGCTGTTGGCCGTCAGGTCCTCGTTGCGCACCAGGCCGTTGGTGACCGTGGCGGTGCCACGCACCTCCGTGAAACGGGTCTCTCCAGTACCCGTATCGGTCGGCGCCGGCTGCCCCTTGAGCAGGGCGTTGGCCCGGTCGAGCAGTGCCACCAGGTCGAAGCCCTGCACCGCGCCGTCGGTGAAGGCGAAGGACAGGTTGCCGTTGAGGGTGGGGCGGATGACCTCGGGGGTGGCGCCGCTGCCGCTCAGCTTGACCTGCACATTGGCCTGGCCGGTGAGTCGTTCCTCGCCCATGAGGTCGGCGAGCAGAGGCCCGGCCTGCACGCCCGTGACCCGCTCGTCCATGCTGATGCGCGGGGTATCGCGACGCACGTCGAAGGTCATATCGCCCTGGTAGCTGCCTTCATAGAGCTTGGCCTGGGCCGGATGCACCCGCACCAGGCCATCCTTCGCCTTGAGGGTGAAGAGCACGTCGCGGCTGCGCAGCTGGAAGGCCTTGAGGGTCTGGATGCGGAAACTGCCGGCCAGGTCGAGGGCGCGCAGGGTTTCCAGCGGCAGCTCGTTGGCGGCGGCGGCGGCTGCGGCGGTGGGTGGCACGGGCGTGGCCTGGGCGTCGGGCGCCGGCGGCGGCAGGTAGCGGTCGGCATCGATCTGGTCGAGGGTCAGGTCGAAGCGGATGGCCGGTTTGGCGAAGTTGGCCAGGCTGAACTGCCCGGTGATGGCGCTGTCGTCGAGCCGCAGGCGGATATCACTCAGCTTCATCTCATTGGGCGTGGCGGCCAGCTTGAGCTCGGCGTCGGCCTTGCCCAGGACCGCCGGGTCGGCGGTCTCCGGGGCGTCGATGGCCAGCCTGGCCATGACCTCGCGGGGCACGAATTCGCGCAGCTTGAGGCTGCCCGTGAAGCGGGGCACCTCGGCCTGCAGGTCCGTGCCCTGCAATTCGCCGTCGATGCGCAGGCCGAGTGCCGTCAGGTTGAAGGACGGGATGGTCAGGGTCTGGCCCTCCAGATCCAGCTCCAGGGTGTTGCTGGTCAGGGCGGCATCCAGGGCGCCACCGGGCAACCCCTCGCCCTCCAGGTCCAGGCGCAATTCCAGGTCACTCAGGGTGAGCTGCCGCAGGGAGTCGGCAATCAGCACCTCCCCGCCGAAGTTCACCTCACCCGCCATGGCCGGTTCCGAGGCGCGCAGCCGCAGGGAAAGGTCCAGTTCCACCGGCTCACCGGGTGCGATGGCGCCGGTGGTGAGGTTCAGCTGCTCGATGTCGTAGCGCACCCCGGCGGCGCGGTCGTCGTAGCTCACCTGGGCATCGGACAGGCGAATGCCGCCGATGGCCAGCCCGGCCAGGGCCTGGCCGCCGTCTCCCGGTCCGCCCTCGTCCACGTCCTTTTCCCCGCCCGCCAGGTCGGCCCAGTTGCTGGTGCCCTGCGCATCGATCATCAGGCGCAGGCGCAGGCCCTCCAGCACCAGGGTGTCCATCTCCACCTCCTGGCGCAGCAGGGGCAGCAGCTTGAGGCGCGCCTGCACGGCGCCGATCTCGGCAAAGGGCTGGTCGCCGAAACCCGGGGCATTGCCCAGGCGGGTGGCGCCGATGTCGAAACCCAGCCAGGGGAAGACCGACAGGCCGATGTCGCCCTCGATCACCAGCTCGCGGCCGGTCTGCTCGCGCACGGCGTCGGCGATGCGGCCCTTGTAGTCGTTGGGGTCGATGATGAGGGGCAGGACGATGGCGGCAATGACCACCAGGCCCACCAGGCTGCCCAGCAGAATCAAGAAGATGCGCAATGCTTTGCCCATGGGATGAATCCTTCCGGTATTGGCCGCGCACAGGCGGGAGTGCCCAGTATAGTGGCTTCCCCCTGCCCTGCCCAGCCTGATTTTCTTTTGAATAACAAATGACTAAGGATTGCCACGGGTCACCCGTCATTCCGGCGCATGCCGGAATCCATAGGAATCAGGCACATGGATTCCGGCATGCGCCGGAATGACAAAATTACCCCCCGACAGGCAGTGTCAATGCACCACTGACCTGGGTCAATGCGCGTCCCGCCGCCCCCTTGCATATTCGGCTACAGGCACTATCACTGACAGAGGGGACTCTGTCGCGAGCGGAAAGTGCCCGGAGATTCCCGCGGCGAGGACAGGGGAACCGTCCCCACCGCATCCTGACTTTCGTCACACAGGAGTATCGCCTATGAACCGTGACTGTGTCGTTGTCGCCGACGGCGCCCGCGCCCGTTTCTTCACCCTGCGCGAAGCCGATCACCCCGAACTCGAATCCAGCCCCAACCTCATCGAAGTGAACGATCTCGTGCAGCCGGAGAAAGAGCTGCACAACGGGGAATTGTGGGCGGAAAGCCGTCCCAGCCGCAGCCGGGGCCGGAATGGCGGCCCCGCCCACGGCTTCGACGATCATCGCAATGAACATACGGAGGAACAGGACCGGCGCTTCGCCCGCAGCGTGACCGAGGAGGCGGCACGCCTGGCACTCAGCGAGAAGACCCGCAATGTGATCCTGGTGGCCCAGAAGCGCATGCTGGGATTGCTGCGCGAGTGCATGGATCCGCTGGCCAAGGCCGGCGTGGAGGTGCGGGAACTGGCCAAGGACCTGAGCAAGCTCCAGCCCCTGGAATTGCACGAACACCTGGCGCGGGAACAGCTCATCCCGCGGCGGCGCACGCCGGTGGGCAGCTGACCGGGGCCCCTACTCCAGACGTACGCGATAGGCCTCGGCCAGGGAGATGGCGCCGGTGCGTGCCAGCTCGATGGCATTGGTGGTGAGTGGCACCATGCCATCACGAACGGCCTGCTCGCGCAGGGTATCGGCCGCCACGGTGGGCGTGAGCAGGGCGCGCAGCGCCGGGGTCAGCAGCAACAGCTCATAGACCGCCTTGCGCCCGTGATAACCGGTCTGGTTGCATTCGGGGCAACCGGTGGCGTGGTGGAAGATTTCGTCCTTGGACACACCCAGCGCCTTGCGCATCAGCGGGTCCACGGGTTCCCGGGTCTGGCAGTGGGGGCAGTTGAGACGCACCAGCCGCTGCGCCAGCACACCGAGCAGGGAGGACTTCACCAGGAAGCTCTCCACCCCCATCTCGATCAGGCGCGTCACTGAAGTGGGGGCATCGTTGGTGTGCAGGGTGCTGAGCACCAGGTGACCGGTCAGAGCGCTCTCCACCGCGATCTTGGCGGTCTCCTGGTCGCGGATCTCGCCCACCATGACCACGTCGGGGTCGTGGCGCAGGATATTGCGCAAGGCGCGCGCGAAGGTGAAACCGGGAGCAGTATTCACCTGGATCTGCTGCACATCCTCCACGTGATACTCCACCGGATCCTCGATGGTGATGATGTTGACGTTCTGCTTCTTCACCTCCTGTAAGGCGGCGTACAGGGTGGTGGACTTCCCCGAGCCCGTCGGACCGGTCACCAGCAACATGCCGTAGCTCTTGTGCAGCAGGTCGGTGAACACCTCGGCATCGCGGGGGTTGAACCCCAGCTCATCGATGGTGCGCAGCCCGGCGCTGGCATTGAGCAGGCGAATGACCACGCTCTCGCCATCCACGGTGGGGATGACGGAGATACGCATGTCCACCACCGTACCCCGCTCCACCATGCGCGCGCGGCCATCCTGGGGCAGGCGCCGTTCGGCAATGTTCATGCGACCGATGATCTTGATGCGCGCCACCACCGCCGGCAACAGCATCTTGGCCAGGTCGCGCACATGCACCAGGGTGCCGTCCTGACGGAACAGCAGCTCCACCTTCTTCTCCCCGGGACGCAGGTGAATGTCGGATGCACCACGGTGGATGGCGTCGAGCAGGATACTGTTCACCAGCCGCACCACTGGCTTTTCCTTGCCCAGGCGTTCCACTTCCTGCACCGGAAGGCTGTGCTCCAGCTCGCGCTGGGCGACGGTTTCCAGCTCGTCCAGGGTACCGCTGTCCTCATGCACGCCGTAGTAGCGGTCGATGGCGCCCTGCAGGTCCGCGTCCTCGGCCACCACGCTATCCACGCTGCGGCCACTGACCAGGTGCAGCATGCTCAGCAGTTCCGGATCGGCCGGGTTGCCCATGGCCACCACCAGCCGGCCATGCAGGAACAGCAGCGGCAGCACGCGATGGGTGCGGGCGAATTCCTCCGGCACCAGGGACAGGGCATGGACGTCCACATCGAATTCGCGCAGGTCCACGAACGGCAGGCCGAGACGCTGCGCCAGTTCCCGGGGGGAATGGCCGGGAGACTGTTCCAGCTGGCGGAAGGCACGTTCCGTGCCGCGTGGTGGGCCCACGCGGCCACTGGCAAAACGGCTCAGTAACTCCTGGGCGGTCCTGGCCGGGGCATCGGCATCGGCTTCCGCCGGCGACGCGGACGGGGCGGTGCCACCCTGACCCTGGTAACCGCCCACCCGGTAGCGGTCCACCGACGCCAGCGGTACGAACAGGCGACGAATGCCGCCGTCCTCCTGGCCGGCCAGCAGGTGCAGTCCGCTGCTGTCATGGCGAAATTCATAGCAGCTGCCCTGTAAACGCCCCTGGTCCTGGTACTGGATGTCGAACAGTTCCCCCTCTCCGTGGTGGGCGCGAAGTGATTCCAGGGGGGATTCGAAACGCAACCAGCGCATGCGCGCGAAGGGCACCGAGGTGTCGATGCTGGCATCGGCGGCGCGGATCAGACAGCGTTGACGGTCGGCCTGGAAAGTACGCAATTCTCCATCCAGCTGCTTGCCATCGAGCATTTCCAGGCACACGGTCGCCCCCGTGCCGGGTGCGGGCAGGGCCTCGGCGGAGAAATGCTCGGGGGACAGACTCAACAACTTGCTCATGGAACGATTCCGCTAGGGGGGTCTCCACTATTACGGCCGCTAGGGCGGGAGATAAAGCATCGGGCGGACGGGAAAATGGAGCGGGTGATGGGAATCGAACCCACGTAGTCAGCTTGGGAAGCTGAAGTTCTACCATTGAACTACACCCGCCTGAGCAGGTGATTCTACTGCCAAGGGGACGGATTTGAAATCCGTCCCCGGCATGAAAATCCGCGCCGGATGGGGGGAAGAATCCGCCGCCCTGGCGGTTTTGCGGTAGAATGCGCACTTTCAGACTTACGATTGCGCGCCATCATGCAAATCACCGTCAATGGCGAAAGCCGCGAAATCCCCGATGACCTCAGTGCCGCATCCCTGGTGGAGAACCTGGGTCTGGGCGGCAAACGGCTGGCCATGGAGGTCAACCAGGAGATCCTGCCACGCGGCCGTTTCGAGCAGCACCGTTTCCAGCCAGGCGACCGGGTGGAGATCGTGCAGGCCATCGGCGGCGGCTGAGCGCCCCCCAGGAGAACAGCAGTATGTCCAGTGTAATGAAAGCACAACCGGAAGCCGATGACGGCCTGGTCATCGCCGGGCGCACCTACCGTTCCCGCCTGCTGGTGGGCACCGGCAAGTACCGGGACATGGCACAGACCCGCGCCGCCGTGGAGGCCTCGGGCGCCGAGATCATCACCGTGGCCATTCGCCGCACCAACATCGGCCAGACCCCGGGCGAGGCCAACCTGCTCGATACCCTGCCGCCCTCGGAATTCACCTACCTGCCCAACACCGCCGGCTGCTACAGCGCCGAGGACGCGGTGCGCACCTGCCGCCTGGCGCGCGAACTGCTCGACGGCCACGACCTGGTGAAGCTGGAGGTACTGGGCGACGAAAAGACCCTGTTCCCCGACATCGTACAGACCCTGGCCGCCGCCGAGACGCTGATCGCGGATGGCTTCAAGGTCATGGTCTACACCAATGATGACCCCATCATCGCCAAACGCTTCGAGGAGATGGGCTGTGTCGCGGTGATGCCGCTGGCGGCCCCCATCGGCTCCGGGCTGGGCATCCGCAACCCCTACAACATCCGCACCATCGTCGAGAACGCCGGCGTGCCCATCCTGGTGGACGCCGGCGTGGGCTGCGCCTCCGACGCCGCCATCGCCATGGAACTGGGCTGCGATGGTGTACTGATGAACACCGCCATCGCGGGCGCGCAGAATCCCGTGCTCATGGCCTCGGCCATGAAGAAGGCCATCGAGGCCGGGCGCGAGTCCTTCCTGGCCGGGCGCATTCCGCGCAAGCGCTTCGCCAGTGCGTCCTCGCCGCTGGAAGGGACGTTTTTCTAGCAGACGGCGCGACCCTGGGGATACCTGCCCTGTAGGAGCGGCCTCTGGCCGCGAACGGGATGTGCCGCGACGGTTCGCGGCCAGAGGCCGCTCCTACAAGGGTGTGACATCTTTGTTGCGGTTCCTGCCACGACCTTCGCGGCCAGAGGCCGCTCCTACGAAATGCTTGCCGGGAGATTCATGGAGATCCTCTATTTTCTAAATCGCGCCAAGCCCATCGTCCTCAATAGACTGGAGGAACTGCCCGCCGAGGGCTTCGTGTGGCTGGACCTGATACGCGGCGAGGATCCGGACTGGCCGATGCTGGTGCAAAGGCTCACGGGCGCCAGTATCCACGAACGCCATGTGCGCGACGCCGACAACCTCCAGCATCCTTCCTATTACGATTCCACCCGCGATTACGAAATGCTGGTGTTCCGTGGCCTGGCCGCCACCGACGACGACCAGCCACTGACCAGCCGGCCCACGGTCATCTTTCTCTTCGACCGCCTGCTGGTCACCGTTCGCGCGGCGGAGAGCCGTTCCATTCCGCTCACCAAGGACCGGCTGCAGAACACCCAGGGACGCATCCCCCAGCGACAGGTCGGACTGATGCACCTGATCCTCAATGCCCTGGTGGACCGTTTCCTGGAACTGCGCGAACCCCTGTCTTTGCAGTTGGAGACCTGGCGCCTGCACCTGCTCGATCCGAGCCACCCCTTCGATGACTGGATGACGCTGATGGACCACCGATACCAGCTGCGTACCCTGGAGATGCTGTGCGAGGAACAGGAAGACGCCATCATCCAGTGGCGCGACAACACCGATATCGAAATGGATGATCACCTGCAGGTGCGCTACAACGACCTGCTGGAGCACATCCGCCGCGTCACCCGCTTTGCCGCCGAGCAACAGAGTTCCATCGAGTCCCTGGTGCAGTTGCATTTCTCCGCCGTGGCGCACCGCACCAACGAGATCATGCGGGTGCTGACCATCCTCTCCGCCATCTTCCTGCCCCTGAGCCTGATCGCAGGCATCTATGGCATGAATTTCGAGCGCATGCCGGAGTTGGGCTTCGAGTATGGCTACTTCATGGTACTGGGCGGCATGCTGGTCCTGGCGCTGGGCATGCTGGCGCTGTTCAAGTGGAAGCGCTGGTTCTAGAAGTGGCATCAACCCTGTAGGAGCGGCCTCTGGCCGCGAACCGGGGGTGCCACGACCTTCGCGGCCAGAGGCCGCTCCTACAGGGGGTCGGTGCCGCAATTGTTCGCGGCCAGAGGCCGCTCCTACGGGCTCATGTCGTCTGGCATCTTCTTGATATAGAGGTCGCGCTGCGGGAAGGGGATGGTGATACCGGCCTCCTTGAAGCGGCGCCAGATACCCAGGTTGATATCGGAACGCACGCTGCCGAGCCCGCTCTGGGGATCGGCGACCCATACCCGCACCTCCAGATGGATGCCGTTGTCACCGAACTCCAGCAGGCGGCACACGGACGGAGGATCGGTCAGCACGCGCGGATGCTCGACGGCCGCCTCCAGCATGAGGGCCATGGCCTGCTCGGGATCGTCGCCATAGCTGATGGACACGGGCACCTTCAGGCGGAAGTTCGGATCGCTGTAGCTCCAGTTGATCACTTCGGTGGTGATCAGGTTCTCATTGGGAATCAGGGTCTCCACCCCGTCACGATCACGCACCACCACGTAGCGGGCATGCAGTTCCTGCACCCAGCCGAACTTGGTGCCGACGCTGATCACGTCGCCGGGGCGGATGGAGCGATCGAATACCAGGATGAAGCCGCTGATGAAGTTACTGGCGATGCGCTGCAGGCCAAAACCAAGACCGACGCCGAGGGCACCACCGAACACGGTCAGGGCGGTCAAATCGATGCCCACGGCATTGAGGCCGATCAGGATGGCCACGGTAATGAGCACGACCTTGCTGACCTTGGACAGGCCGGCCGCCACGCCGGCGCTCAGATGCGCGGACCCTGCCACACGCCGATCGATGACGCTGGACAACCACATGGCCAGCAACAGCAGCAGTGCCAACAGCAGCAACAGCTTGACGATGGCGAGCAGGGAGATGCGCACGGTTCCCAGGTTGAAGGCCAGGCCTTCCATGGCCTGCAACACGCCCGGCAGCCAATCCAGGAGGTGCAGGGCCACCACCAGCCAGATGCCGGTGCTGATGATGTGCTCCCAGGCCTTCACCAGCGGGCCACTGCGGAAACCCTTGCGCAACACATACACCAGGATGCGGATGATGGCCAGGGACACCAGCAGCGGCACGGCGAGATCCAGCGCCCAGACCGCGTACCCCAGGGCTGCCACGGCTTCGCGGTTCAGCAGCACCACCAGCAGCATGCTGAACGGAAAGGCGATGCGCTGCACGGCGCGCAGGGTCATGCGGCGCACGCCCGTTGTATCCGCACCACCGAGACGACCCAGGGCCCGGTGCACCAGGCCCGCCACGCCGGCGGCCAGCAGCAGGGCCAGCAGTTGTGGCACCAGGTCACGCGGCTGGAGATCAGCCAGTGCCGTCAACCATGCCTGCCAGATTTCCACCATTCATCATTCCTCATTCAAGGATGCAAGGATGCTTTGCTTTATTCGTCATGCCGGCGCATGACGGATTAATCCAGGCTGAACAGCAGGTCCGCACCGCTTTCCGCACCGGTCTCGGTCTGCAGGGTCCAGCGGCGACTCATCTGGTAGCGCACCCGGAAGGTGCTGACCGGCTCCAGCAGGCCCACACTGTACTGTACATACAGGCGCGGTGACAGGTACTTGCCCACCAGCAACGCGGCTTCCTCTAAGCCCGCGCCACTGCCACCGATCTCCACCTCGTCGAAGCCGAAGGTCTCACCGATCTGCGCCGCCAGCAGGCCACCGCCACCCAGGCCGAGGGCGGAGGCGGCCTGCATCATACTCGCCCCCTCCGCGTCGCTGGCCTGCTGCATGGGACGGCCGAACAACAGATAGGACAGGGTGTCCGACTCGGACATGGCCGGATCGGAATAGAGCGACAGCACGGGGTCACGCAATTGCCCGCCGACACGGATGCCGGCGACGATCTCATTCACATGGCGGGCGGCACGGATGTCCAGGCCGGGATTATCCAGGGGACTGTCGGTGTACAGCAGCCGGCCGGTCTCGATGCGCAGGTCCTGCCCGTAGGCACGGTAGCGGCCGTCACGGATCGCCAGGGCACCACGTCCCCGGGTGGGCTGCCCGGGTTCCTCGATCAGCCGCAAGCCACCGTCGATGAAGCCGCGCAGTCCGAATGCGTCGACCTGCACATCCTTGCCTAAGCGCAGCAGCAGGTTGGCGTGGACGGCCCATGGCGACACCGGCTCGGACTCCACGCCGTTTCCCACCAGCACCACATCGCGCGAGGGTCCCACGGCACCGCTGAAATCCCGGGGCTGCAGCCGGGCCTGGGGCACCAGCACCTCCCCCGTGAGGTCGACCCGCCGTGGGATTACCTCGAGTTGCAGATCCGGTGTGAACCGCACCTGGTACTCGGGAATATCCACCACCAGGAAGCGCTCGCCCTGGATACCCAGCTGCAGGCGCCAGTCGGAGCTCTGGGCGTCGCGCAGCAATCCCTCGACGCGCAATTCGCCCTCGGGGCCGGAACGGGCGCCACCCTGGATGCGAATGCGGGCGGCGTCCTCGGCATCGAGCACCAGGCGCAGATCCTCGAGACGAATGCCCGCGGCCGGCACCGCAACCTGGCCCTGCTCCAGGCGCAGGCGGCCGGCGATCTGCGGTTCCCGCAGGGGACCCTGCGTGCGTAGATCGATCATCAGGTGGCCGCGCACTCCTTCCACTTCCCCGGTGAAGGCCTCTACCAGGGCCAGTTCGCGCAGTTCGCCGCGCAGACCACCGCTCAGTTGCGCTGCCTGGCTGCCAATGCCGGTAACCACCCAGTCTCCCTGCAGGCGATCATTGCCGGCCAGGGACAGCTCCAACCCCAGCTCGGCCCGGTCGTTCTTCAGATGACCTTCCAATCGGCCACCCCCGAATTCCAGCACCTGGTCCTCCACCTGGCCGAGGCGTAGCTGTCCCGGCGACAGGGTTGCCTGCAGGCGGCCTTCGACGGGCCCGAAATCGGGACCCAACCGCGCCTGCAACCGGGCATCCAGCTGACCTTGCACCTGGCGTCCCGGCGGCAGCAGGAATTCCAGCCAGGCCAGGGGCAGACGCTCCATACCCAGCTCCGTGGTCCAGCCCTGCTCCCGGTCTCCCTCCCCGGTGAGACAAAGCGCCGCCGTCTCGCGCTGCCAGCACAGGGTTTCGAGGCGCCCCCCCGTGGCACTGGCCTGCAGGCCGGCGGGCTGGAGCAGTGACCAGGCGCCCAGGGGCTCCTGCCGCCAGTCCGCCTGCAGGATCCGGCCCTGCCATTGCGCCTCCCGCCAACGGCCCGCCAGGACCAGGTCCAGGGCGGCATCGCTGCACCGGGCCGCCAGTTCCAGGCGGTGATCCGCCGCGGTGCCCTGGACGCCCGCCGTCAGGCTGGCCAGGGTTTCAGCGCCATGACGCAGTTCCATGGCCTCGAGCCGGAGGTCCCAGCGGCCCTGGATATCCCAGTCCAGGTCCAGCGCCAACCTCTCGACGGCCTGGCGCTCCCAGGCCAGCCCGGCGCCCTCCAGGCGGGCCTGCAAGCGTGGCTGCTGGCGCGGGCCCTTCGCCTGCCCGCTGCCGACCAGGCGTCCCTGCCCTCCGGGCAGCAGCTCGGCGAGATCAGGGATGTCCAACGTCCAGTTCGCCCGCCATTGCTCACCCAGCGAACCCTGCAAGGCCAGGCGCCCCTGCCCGGAGCGCAATTCCAGGTCCTCCACCGCCAGCTGCTCGCCCTGCTGAATCAGCAGGCCCTGGCCCTGCAGGGCCTGGCCGCGCAATTCTCCCTCCAGCCCCTGAAGTTGCAGGCGGTTGTGCAACCGCTCTCCACGCAGGCTGCCCGTGGCTTGCACGGTCGCGGCCAGCCGGCCCGGCCAGTCGGGGTACCAGGCACCGGGGTTGATCCCATCCATCGCCAGCGTCAGATCCCAGCCCGGTTCCGGCTGCCAGCGCAGCTCCCCCTGACCGCGCACCGTCCCGTCCAGCAGGTCGAGGCGCAGTTCGGCAAGGCGCATGCCTTCCCGGTCGCCGTCGCCTTCCAGGAGCAGGTCCAGCTCGCCCCGGTCCTGGACCTGCAGCAGGCCCGCCAGCCGGTAGCGCCAGGCCGCCGGGGTGCCCGACCAGTCCAGCTCGCCGCGCGGGCTCAGGGCCAGGGGAGCCGCCGGCAGGGGCGGCCAGCGCAGCGCCTGCCAGGCGAGGTGGAGCTCACTGAAACCGCCATACACCCCTTGCCCCTGCGCTTCCAGCACACCACCGCCGTCCACCTGTTCCAGGCGCGCCTCCTCCAGTACCCAGCCATCCCCGGTATCGCGAGCCCGGGCCGACAGCCGCAGGGGGTAGAGCTCCCCGGCGCCGGCATCGGTAGACAGTTCCGTGCGCAGCTCGGCCTGGCGCAGATCGCCTTCGGCCTGCAGGTCCGCGGCCAGAAGCAGCGTCGGTGCGTCACGGGAAAAACGTTGCAGGGACACTTCCGGCACCTGCAGGGCCAGGGACCAGGTCAGGGCGCCGAAGGGTTCACGGACCTGCAGCTGCAGGTTCGCGGGCGCCGGCTCCAGCACCTGGTAGTCGAGGCGCAAGTGGCGCCAGTCGCCCGTCAGCCGGGCCTTGCCCTGCAGGGGTTCCAGGGTGGCGACCCGGGCCGACCAGCGCAGGTCGAGGTCGGTTGGGGTATCCGCGCCGAGGCCGATGTCACCGCTGACCTGCAGGCGTCCCTGCGGGAGCACCAGTTCCAGCACTCCGAGCCGCAGGGACTCCTCCTCCGCACGCGCCTCCAGGTGAATATGGTCGAGTTGCAGCAGGGGCTCGCCCAGGCGCTCGATCTTCACCTCGCGGATGTCCAGGCTGCCGATGCGCACGCCCAGGGGCAGGCTCAGACCCGGGGTGATGGGGCCGGCCTCTTCATTCGTTGCCCCGCTCCCAG
Organism: Gammaproteobacteria bacterium; assembly: GCA_026197075.1. Taxonomy (GTDB): domain Bacteria; phylum Pseudomonadota; class Gammaproteobacteria; order DSM-19610; family DSM-19610; genus JAIVHA01. The sequence continues at coordinate 59,922 of JAPHQV010000010.1, forward strand.
GCCCCAGTTCCAGCGCCACGCCCTGCACGCGCAGTTCGAGGATATCCAGGGTGCCGCGCAGCAGGGCCTGTGGGCGCCAGTCGAAATACAACTCCTCGACGGCATGGCGCTGGCCATTGCGCGCATATCGAAACCCTGTCACCCGCACCGGCCCCAGCCAGCGGCCTTCCAGTTCCCGCACCTGCATATCACCGGGGACATAGGTGCGCGCCACCTGCCAGGCCAGCTGCAAACCGAGCGGGGTGGCCAGCAACAGATAGATACCGCCGCACAACAGCAGCAGGAAGCTGATGGCACGCCAGTGCCGGCGCATCACAGGTCCGGCCCCAGGGTCAGGTGCAAGCGCCAGGGGTTGCCGTCCTCGCTCAGGGCCGTGGCCAGGTCCACCCGCACCAGGCCGATGGGGGTCTCCCAGCGCAGGCCTGCCCCGACACCCTGCTTGAGGGATTCATCCCAGCGATCGAGGGCGTTGCCCGTGTCGAAGAACAGGGCCGCACGCCAGTTGCCGCGGATATGCCGTTCCAGCTCCAGGCTGCCCACCACCAGGTAGCGGCCCCCGATCACCTCGCCGCTGGCATCGCGAGGCCCAAGGCTGTTGTAGTCGTAACCGCGCACACTCTGATCACCGCCGGCGAAGTAGCGGATGCTGGGCGGCAAGCGTTCGAAGTCTTCGGTATAAATGCCGCCCAGAGTACCGCGGGAGATGAGCCGCAAGTCCTCGCCGAGGGGCATGATCAGCTTGGCATCGACCTGGCTCTGCAGGAAGCTCACATCGGACAGCGCACCCTCCTGCGCACCCTTGAGGTCGAGCTGCAGGCGCGCGCCACGTGCCGCGATCAGGCGCTCGCGCCCCCACACCCGCTGCATATTGATGCCCGGCATGAGCAGGGCGGTGTTCTCGTCGGTGAGGCCGATGGTGAAATCTTCCTGCTGGAAGGTGAGGGACAGCACCCGCCGCCAGCGTTTCCACAGGACACTGTGGCTGGCGCCCAGCACATACTGTTTACTCTCCGCGTCGCGGATATCCTCGCGACCATAGAGACTATGGAATTCCAGGAAATCGGACTGGGGGCGGGCCAGGAGGGGGATGCGGTAGCGGCCGGTGACGGTTTCACGGATTTCCGACACCCGGTACTCGGCGCCCATCTGGTGACCGGAACGGTTGAGGCGCCGGTTCTCCCAGCCGAGGCGAAAACGCGCTCCCGTGTCGGTGCCATAGCCGATCCCGGCGGTGTACTTGTTGGGACGGCGCGGCGTCAGCTCGACACTGACGGGGATACGTCGATCCTGCGCCTGGTCGCGTTCGGGCTGCACCTGCACGCGCGCGAAATAGTCGCTGTCCTCCAGGCTCCGTTGCAGGTCCAGCAACTGGCGGGTGCTGTATTCGGCGCCGGGCTCGAACCGTACATAGGCCTGCAGCAACTCCTCCCTGAGGTTGCCACCCTGGAAGCTCACCGCCCCCAGTTCGTAGCGCACCCCCGTTTCCAGCACCAGCACGACCCGCGCGCGGTTGCGGTCCACGTCCACTTCCAGGCGATGGGTACTGTAACGGGCATCGAGGTAGCCAAGGCCCAGGGCCTGCTGCAGCAGACCGCGACGCGCCTCTTCATAGCGGCTGTGCAGCAGGGGTTGTCCGCGACGCAGGGGCAAGGCATCCAGGGCCGCCTGCAGGCGCGCATCCGCCTCGCCTTCGCCGCGCAGCCGGACATCCACCTCTTCCAGCTCCACCCGGGGGCCGGGATCGATCACATAGCGGGCCAGCCAGCCATCTCCCTGCTGGCTCAGCTCCGCCCTTACGCCAACCTGGTAATGACCAAAGGGCTCCAGGGCGGTTTGAATCTCCTCCTCCGCCCGCCCATGCAGGCGGCGGATGCGCAGGGGTGTAAGCCCCTGCTCCTGGCGCTGCCGTTCCACGCCCAGCAGGGCGCGCACGTTATCCAGCCGCTCGCCTTCCACGCCCTCGATCTGGACGCGCAGGGTCGTCTCCTGCGCCAATACGAGCATCGGCAGCAGGCAGAGTGCTATCAACCATGTCCAGCGCCACCGGCTCGGTATCAGTTGCATATCCGGGAGTATAAATAATGGTTGGGTGCGCATGCAGGGAATTGCGTGGCCAATAGGGTTTTGCGTCCAGGCTCCGCTACAATGCCGTCCCGTTCCCTGTCTCACGAGGTCGCCGTGACCGACCAGCCGCACCGCCGTATCCGCTCCTTCGTTCGCCGCGAGGGCCGCCTGACCGCCGGCCAGCGCCGTGCCCTCGAGGTCCTGTGGCCACTATACGGCATCGCGACAGAGGATCCCCTCGAACTAAACGGGGAATTCGGGCGTCAGGCGCCGCGCACCCTGGAGATCGGCTTCGGCAATGGGGACAGCCTGGCGCAGATGGCGGAGGCGGCGCCGGAGGAGGATTTCCTCGGCATCGAGGTACATCGTCCCGGCATCGGCCACCTGCTGCAGGAGATCGAGGCACGCGGGCTGCGCAATGTGCGCGTGATGAACCGGGACGCGGTGGAGGTACTGGAACGGCAGATCCCCGTCGCCAGCCTGGACCGGGTACTGCTGTTCTTTCCCGATCCCTGGCACAAGAAGAAACATCACAAGCGGCGCATCCTGCAACCCCGCTTCATCGAACTGCTGGGCCGGGCGCTACGACCGGGCGGACGCTTTCACATGGCCACCGACTGGCAGGACTACGCGGAACACATGCGGGCGGAAATGGAGCAGGCGGCACAATTCCGCAATGTCGCGGGACCGGGCCGGTATGCCGAAAAACCCGCCTACCGTCCCACCACCAAGTTCGAACGCCGCGGCCAGCGCCTCGGCCACGGGGTATGGGACCTGGTGTATGAACGGGTGGAGGAACAGAAATAGGGGACAGACCCCATTTTCTCTATGCTGCGGCGGTGTTATTGGTGGAAACCGCAGGAGAAAATGGGGTCTGTCCCCAGTGTCTAGGCCTTGGCCGGGGCATCGTCGCCGGGTTCTTCCTCGACCTTCTCCTCTTCCTCGGCGGCGGCACGGGCGGCGGCGGTGAGCGCCTTGGTGGCGGCTTCGTTGGGGTCGCTGAAACGGGCACGCAACGGGGAGTCGGCCGGGAGCTCGTCGCCCAGCAGTCGGCGCACGGCATTGATGGCCTCGGTGCGGGTACGGAAGAAGTAGTCCATGCCCAGGTGTTCCATGAAGCCACTTTCACGGAAGATATCCAGCACCTGCTTCTTGGCGCGGGCGAACATCAGGGTCACGCCCCCGGTATCGAGGCGGTGAGTCAGGCCCTCGATCATCTCCATGCCGGAGGCATCGATCTCATTGATACCCTCGCAATCGATGATCAGGTACTTGAGCCGTTCCTTGCCCGCCACATGGGACAGGATGCGGGTTTCGAAGTAGCCGGAATTGGCGAAGTAGAGCGAACCGTCGAAGCGCATGATGGACATGACCTCGTCGGTGGGCAGGTTGTAGAGCGAGGCGGCGCGCAGGGTGCCGTCCTCGTGCAGGGACAGTTCCACGAAGCGCGGCCGCATGGTGCGATACAGGTACAGGCCCAGCGACAGCAGCACGCCGACGATGATGGCCTGGTCCAGGTGCGGCGCCACTACCAGGGTCAGCACGAAGGTGATGATGGCCACCCAGCCGTCATGGGGCTGGATCTTCATGGCGTGACGGATGGGGGCGATCTTCACCAGGTTGACCACCGCCATCATGATCACCGCCGCCAGGGTGGCCTGGGGCAGGTGGTAGAGCAGCGGGGTCAGGAACAGCAGGGTGATGGCCACCACGGCACCGGTGACCACGGCGGCAAAGCCGGTACGGGCGCCGGCGGAGAAATTCACCGCCGAGCGGGAGAAGGATCCGGACACCGGGTAGGCCTGGAACAGGCCGGCCGTGATATTGGCCATGCCCTGGCCCACCAGCTCCTGGTTGGTGTCCAGGCGCTGACGGGTCTGGCCGGCCATGGCCTTGGCGATGGCGATGGCCTCCATGAAGCCGATCAGGGCAATGGTGACGGCCGAGGCCAGCAGCTGGCCGGTCACGGTCCAGTTGAACTCGGGGATACTGAGACCGGGCAGACCACTGGGCACCACACCCACCACCGCGCCACCCGCCGCCTGGAAGCCGAGCAACCAGGAGGCCAGGGTGGTCACCACCACCGCGGTCAGCACACCGGGGACCTTCGGGGCGTATTTCTTCAGCAGGATCATGATGGCCAGGGCCACGATGCCCATGATCAGGGTGAGCAGGTGGGTATTCTGGCTGGCTTCCACCAGCACGCGCCACACGGTTTCATAGTGATGCTCGGAACGTTCCGCGCTGACCCCGAAGATCTTGGAAAGCTGCGAGGTGGCGATGATGATGGCGGCGCCATTGGTGAAGCCCACCACCACGGGATGGGACAGGAAGTCCACCAGCACACCGAGGCGGAACAGGCCGAGCATGAGCTGGAAGCCCCCCACCATGATGGCCAGCAGGGCCGCGTACACCAGGTAGCCCTCCGGGTTGGCCGAGGCGATGGGCTGCAGGGCGGCGGCGGTCATGAGGGAGACTACCGCCACGGGGCCCGTGGCCAGCTGGCGCGAGGAACCCAGGAAGGAGGCGATGATGACGGGAATGAGGGAGGCGTACAGACCCACGTAGGGTGGCAGGCCGGCCAGCTGCGCATAGGCCATGGACTGGGGCACCAGCACCAGGGCGACGGTGATGCCCGCCAGCAGGTCCGCGCGCAGGGTACCCGTATCACGCAATTCCCCCAGCCATTCCAGGAAGGGCACAAAACGACTCGGCCATTGCGCCACTATATCTCGCAGATAATTCATCTTATTGATCACTCGGGCAATTCGGGAGGCCAGTCCGGGGGGACCATGGCGTGAAACTGCATATCGTAACGCGCAATCGGTGATTATTCCACTGCCAGGATGAAGGCCGACGGCAGTTGTGCTAGCATGCGCAACCTTTGCAGCCGGCCCTTTTCTGCCCGGTGGCCGCGAGCCCGGCTCAAGCACGGATTCTGTATTTGTGTAATTGAGGAGAGATCCATGTCAAAGAAACACCCGATCGTTGCGGTCACCGGCTCATCCGGCGCCGGCACCACCACCGTCAAGCGCGCCTTCGAGCACATCTTCCGCCGCGAAGGCATCAACCCCCTGGTGGTGGAAGGTGACAGCTTCCATCGCTACGATCGCGCCGCCATGAAGGAGGCCATGAAGAAGGCCGAGGCCGAGGGGAATGTGAACTTCAGCCATTTCGGTCCCGAGGCCAATGTCTTCGACAAGCTCGAAGAGGTGTTCAAGACCTACGGTGCCTCCGGCGCCTGCAAGCGCCGCTATTACCTGCACAGCGATGAAGAGGCCAAGCCCTATGGCCAGAAGCCCGGTGAGTTCACTCCCTGGGAAGATATCCCTGCGGGCACTGACCTGCTGTTCTATGAAGGCCTGCACGGCGGCGTGGTGACCGCCGATGCCAACGTGGCCCAGCACGTGGACCTGCTGATCGGCGTGGTGCCCATCGTCAACCTGGAGTGGATCCAGAAGATCTTCCGTGACAACGAAGAGCGTGGCTATGCCGCCGAAACCATCGTCGACACCATCCTGCGCCGCATGCACGACTACGTGCATTTCATCACCCCGCAGTTCTCGCGCACGGATATCAATTTCCAGCGCGTGCCCACGGTGGACACCTCCAACCCCTTCATCGCCCGCGACATCCCTACCCCGGACGAGTCCTTCGTGGTGATCCGTTTCCGCGACCCGAAGAAGTTGAACGTAAACTTCCCCTACCTGCTCAGCATGCTGGACGGCTCCTTCATGTCGCGTCGCAACAGCATCGTCGTGCCGGGCGGCAAGATGGGCTTCGCCATGGAAGTCATCCTGGCACCCATCATCGAGAACATCCTGGCCCAACGGGGCTGAGGAGCGGGATCCACCCGGGGCGGGACAGAGGTCCCGCCCCATGCCCGTATCCCCGGGTCTGCTGTATACTCGGGAGCCCAGCCGCCAAGCAGGGCACAGCACCATGAGCCAGCGCAGCCAGCCAGTGACAGACACGGACGCCTTTCTGCTCGGTCACGCCGAATCCCCCGACTGGGAAAAGGCCGCCGAACAATGCCTCCAACAGATCGGCTACATCCCACCCTCCGCCAACCTGGGCTTTCTCTACGTCACCGACGCCTACGCCCGCATCCTCGACACCATTCTCGAACACCTGCGCGATGAAACCGGCATCCAGCAGTGGATCGGCACCGTCGGCATGGGCATTTGTGCAAGCGGCAAGGAATACCATGACAGTGCCGCCATGGCGGCACTGATCACCACCGTACCGCGCGAGTCCTTTCGCATCCTGCCCAGCATGGAGCGGCTGCGGGATGTTCGTCTCGAAGAGCTGGATCCCTGGCTGCAGAATTCACCCTGCCACCTGGCCGTCGTCCACGGCGACCCGCGCAATCCTGAAATCCCCGAGCTCATCACCCGTCTGGCCGAACGGCTGCCCGGCGGCTACCTGGTGGGTGGGCTCAGTTCCTCGCGCAGCGTCTATCCGCAAATCGCCGAGGACATCACCGGCGGCGGGATCTCCGGCGTGGTGTTCAACACCGACGCCCCCGTGGTCACGGCCCTGACCCAGGGTTGCGTGCCCATCGCCGAACAACACACCATTACCGCCTGCGATCGCAATGTACTCATCGGTCTCGATGACCGGCCGGCTCTGGACGTGTTCTACGAGGATATCGGCGAGATCCTCGCCCGCGATCCCAACCGCGCCGCCGGCTATATCTTCGCCGGCCTGCCCATCCCCGGTTCCGACACCGGTGACTACCTGGTGCGCAACCTGGTGGGCCTGGACCCCGAACAGAAACTGCTCGCCATCGGCGACCTGGTGGAAAAGGGGCAGACCATCCAGTTCTGCCGCCGCGACGGCCGGGCCGCCTGGGAAGACCTGCGGCGCATGCTGCAACAACTCAAGCAGCGGCTGCGTGGCCGCACTCCCAGGGGCGGGGTCTACTACACCTGCCTGGGCCGCGGCCAGGAACTGTTCGGCGAGGATTCAGAGGAGCTGCGCACCATCCGCCAGGAACTGGGTGACTTCCCCCTGGTGGGCTTCTTCGCCAACGGCGAGATCTCCTGCAACCGGCTGTACGGCTACACGGGCGTGCTGACGGTGTTTGTCTGAATGACCTGGAATTGAACCGCCAAGACGCAAAGAACGCCAAGATTCTGAACCGCCAAGGCGCCAAGACGCCAAGAAACCCCATTAAAGAAATCACCACCTTACGCACCTCGCCCTTCATGACGGATGTCACCTCGATAGAATCAATGGTTTTCTTGGCGCCTTGGCGCCTTGGCGGTTCACATAGATTTCTTGGCGTCTTGGCGCCTTGGCGGTTAATACATAATCCACCATGGACACCCTGACCCACGCCCTGAGTGGCGCGCTGCTGGCCCGCGCCACCCATCGCCCCGCGGTACAGCGCATCCCGCTCGGCACCCGCACCTGGATCGGTTTTCTGGCCTGCGCCTTTCCCGATAGCGACTTCGTACTGCACTGGGTGGATGCACTCTTCTATTTCAACTGGCACCGCGGCGTGACCCATTCGCTGGTGCTGCTGCCCCTGTGGGCAGCCGCCGGGGCCTGGCTGCTGCATCGGGTCACGCGGCGACGCTGGCCGATGGGGGAACTGTTCTGGCTGCTCGTCCTGGTCATCGGCCTGCATATCCTCGGCGACCTGATCACCGCCTACGGCACGCGCATCTGGATGCCGTTGTCCACGACACGGGTACACTGGGATTTCACCTTCAACATCGACCTGATCCTGACCGGGATCCTCCTGGCCGGCCTGCTGCTGTCCTGGTGGCGCCGGCCGCTGCTGCACGCGCGTCTGTTCACCGGCCTGCTGCTGGGCTATGTGGGTCTGCAGGTGCTGCTGCAACAGCAGGCACTGCGCATCGGTGCGGCCTACGCCGACACCCGGCTGTCGGCACCGCCCATGCGCCTGGTGGCCTTGTCCCAGCCACTCTCGCCCCTGAACTGGAAACTGCTGGTGGAGGAGGACGGCCGCTATCACACCGCGTATCTGCGTTTGCATGGACAGGCCTGGTCCCCACCCGCGCCCGCCTGGCTGGCTGGCATGATGGAGCATTACCGGGAGCCGGGGAGCCTGGCGTGGCAGGAGATCCCGCGCCTTGGCCGTGACTCCCCGAGCCTGGTGCGGGAGGCCTGGGAAGACGCGGCCCTGGCCGAATACCGCCGCTTCGCCCAGTTCCCGCGTCTGTACCGCATCGACCGGGAGGTCGACCGGACCTGTGTGTGGTTCACCGACGAACGCTTCGTGCTGCCAGAAATGACACCGCCCTTTCGCTATGGTCTGTGCCGGACGAACGCACAGGCGCCCTGGCGGTTGGAGGAACTGCCCTGGCGCCTGTAGGCCTTCCATGGACAAGGACGCCGCGCTTTGCCACTCTAGGCCACCGAACCCATACCAACACCAAACCCATGCACAATATCCCCTTCCCCCAGGATCGCGCCCTCGCCGGCTGGCTGCTGGTCTGCTGCGCCCTGGTATTCGCCATGGTGATCCTCGGCGGCGTCACGCGGCTCACCGGTTCCGGCCTGTCCATCGTGGAGTGGAAACCGGTCACGGGGCTGGTACCACCGCTGAGTCAGGAGGCCTGGGAAACGGAATTCGACAAGTACCGGGCCTCGCCCGAGTACCGGAAGATCAACATCGGCATGGACCTGGACGGCTTCAAATCCATCTACTGGTTCGAATACGCCCATCGCCTGCTGGGGCGCACCATCGGCGTCGTCTTCCTGGTGCCGTTCCTTTATTTCCTGGCGCGGCGCCGCATCGCGCCCGCGCTGACTCCGCGTCTGCTGGGCCTGTTCCTGCTCGGCGGGTTGCAGGGACTGATGGGCTGGTACATGGTGGCCAGCGGCCTGGTGGACAACCCCCATGTGAGCCAGTACCGGCTCACCGCCCACCTGCTGCTGGCCTTCGTGATCTACGGCTATATGCTGTGGCTGGCCCTGGACCTCTGGTATCCCCGCCATCCCCGGGTCATGCCGCCGGGTCATGCCCGGCTGCAGACCCCGGCCCTGGCCCTGGCCCTGTGGGCCTTGCTGACCATCGCCTCCGGGGGCTTCGTGGCCGGCCTGAAGGCGGGCTTTGCCTATAACACCTTCCCGCTCATGGACGGCCACTGGATACCCCGGGTGATGTGGCTGCTGGAGCCCTGGTGGCATAACCTGTTCGAGAATATCGCCACGGTCCAGTTCAACCATCGCCTGCTGGCCATCCTGACCCTGGCGGGCGTGGTGACCTTGTGGTTGTGGGGTCGGCGCCATGACCTGGGCGGGCGGGCGCGCCTGGCCCTCCACCTGGTGCTGGCGACGGGCCTGCTGCAGGTGGCCCTGGGTATCTCCACCCTGTTGCTGCACGTGCCGCTCACCCTGGCGGCGGCCCACCAGGGGGGGGCGCTGGTTCTGTTCAGCGCCCTGATATTCCTTAATCACGCCTTGCGGCGCAGCTCATGACCCGCTGGCGGGGAAGGGCGGGCATAAAAAAGCCGAACCTCGCGGTTCGGCTTTTTGGCGCAGGGGCCGGGATCAAAGACTGGAGTAGTAGGCTGCCAGATCCTCGATGTCCTGGTCGCTGAGCGGCTTGGCCATGGGCGACATCATGGGATCGTTGCGGGTCCCGTCGCGGAAGGCCTTCATCTGCTTGACCAGGTAGGCGGCATGCTGGCCAGCCAGGTTGGGCCACATGGGGTTGGGACTGACACCGGCCGGGCCATGGCAACCGGCACAAGTGGTGGACTTGGCCTTGCCGGCGGCGGGATCACCCGCCATGACCGCGCCACTCAGTCCCATCAGAACACCGGCCATCGCGGCCACCATCACCTTATTCATGTACATTCTCCATGCGAGTGCTATAGGGGCAAACCGAATCGTCGCGGTATTCTGGCAAAGCCGCCGGACACTGTAAATGTTCACGATCAGTGCGGCGCCGCCACGATCATGATGATACAGACGCCCAGCCGTGCATTTTGTTCCCGGGACACCACCAGTCGGCATAAATACAACAGCTTAGCGCCACCCTCTGCATCGGTTCGCCGCGTCCCGGCATTGGCCATGACGCGAACTTTGTGTAGTATCGATCCGCGATGAGGCGGAATGCCTGGCATGCCCGCCCATTGCCACGACCATAACTAGAATGAGCCATGATGGACCTGTGCCTCGATGACATGCAGCCTGGGCTGGTGCTCGTCCACCCAGTCGTGGACAGCAAGGGCAACGTGTTGCTCGGGAAAGGGGTTCGGCTCACGGCACGGCATCTGACACTGTTGCGCGCCCACGGCGTCACCCACGTCGATGCCGCCCCTTCCGGAACGGAATCCACCGCGGCAGCCGCCCCGTCGGCGCAAGAGGCGTCCATGCAGATCGAAGAACAATTCCGCAACACCAACCCTGACCATCCCCTGATTTCGGAACTCAAGCGCATCTGCCTGCGGCGTCGCCAGGGCACGGGGGAATCCACATGAGCGACGCCCGCGACCTGATCGACGACACCCTGGAGCTGGCCTCCTTGCCGGCGGTGGTGCTGCGCGCACTGGAATTGCTCAATGCCCCGGACAGTTCCGCGGCCGACATCGGCCAGGTGATCAGCGAGGACCCGGCGCTCAGCGTCCGCTTGCTGCGCATCGTCAACAGCTCCTTCTACGGCTTTCCTTCCCGTATCGAGACCATTTCCCGCGCCATCACCATCGTCGGCACCCTGGAGATCACCGATCTCGTCCTGGGTTCCAGCGCCGTGGAGGCCTTCGCGGGTTTGCCCAACGAGCTGATCGAGATGCAACAGTTCTGGGAACACAGCCTCTACGCCGGCGTGGTGGCGCGGGTACTGGCCCGCCATCACCGCGCCCCCAACACGGAACGCTTCTTCGTCAGCGGGCTGCTGCACGACATCGGCTCGCTGGTGCTCTACAACCAGCGTCCCGAGGAATCCCGACGCGCCCTGGAACTGGCACGCGCCGGTCGCCCCCTGCACCAGGTGGAACAGGAAATCTTCGGTTTCGATCACAGCGACGTGGGCGCCGAACTGATGCAGGCCTGGAACCTCCCCGACGCCTTCATCGAAGCCGCCCGCCACCACCATCGCCCGGTGGAAGCGCAGGAATTCCCGCTCGAAACGGCCATGGTGCACCTGGCCGACGTCATCGCCGCCGGCGCCCACCTCACGGGCAGCGCCACCAACCAGGTGCCCCCCCTGGAACCACGCGCCTGGGAACTCACCGGTCTGTCCCTGGACATCACCGAGTCCGTGATCGAGGAAGCGGACCGCCAGTACGCCGACGCCCTGGCCGTGATCCTGCCATCCGCGAGCGCAGCCTAAGCGACGGGCTGCAGGCCGGGCATCCGTTCCCTTTCCACCCGCGACGTACTGGATGCCGAGCATTCAACTCCTGGGTGGAATACAGGTATCATGCATCCTCCTGCCACTGTCACGGTCCGCCCGACCTCTTGCCCATGAGCCTAGACAACGGAAAAATCCAATCCATCCTGCGCAATGTGGGGCACTTCAGCGCCCTGGACGAGCAACAGCTGGCTGAGCTGGCCGCCGCCACCCGCCCGGTGCGGCTGGGGGAGAACGAGAACCTGTTCCAGCATGGCCAGCCCGCCGAGGATTTTTTCCTGGTCCTGAGCGGGCAGATCAAGCTGTTTCGTCTGTCCGAGGGCGGCGATGAAAAGGTCATCGAGATCATCACCCCCGGGCGCCTGTTCGCCGAGGCGGTGATGTTCATGGAACGCCAGGTCTATCCCGTCAATGCCCAGGCCGTGCAGGCCACGGAACTGCTGGCCATCTCCAACCGGGTCTTCACGCGCATCCTGCGGGAATCGGTGGACACCTGTTTCCGGGTCATGGGCGTGATGAGCCAACGCCTGCACCGGCACCTGAACGAGATCGACAGTCTCACCCTGCATAACGCCACCTATCGGCTGGTGAGCTACCTGCTCAACGAGGCCGCCCAGAGCAACCGCGACCAGCCCAGCCTGCAGCTCAATACCCCCAAGCATGTGGTCGCCTCACGCCTGTCCATCCAGCCGGAAACCCTGTCGCGCATCCTTTCCCGGCTGTCCAAGCAAAACCTGATCGAGGTGCGCGGCAGCCATATCGAGGTGCTGGACCACGACGGCCTGCTGGAACTGGTCGCCGGCCAGATCTAGACGCCACGGCGGGAAAACCATGCAATCGCCATGGTGGCACGTCCCGACCCATGTACTAAATACAGGATGTAGTCCAACGTTCGCCGCCTGGCAGCAGGCAAGGAGGAGCACATGCTGGATCCCGTCAGTCAATCCGACAACAAGTTCTATGTGGCCTGGCACAGCAAGCGGGCCTTCAAGGCCGGCAAGTACAATGACCGGATCATGACCTATGAAGAGGCGGTCCGGGAGGCCGAGAAGTTGGCCGCCGAGCACCCCGAAAACACTTACTGGGCCGAACATGTGCCAAAGAAATTCGCCCCGCATTAACCCTGTCGCACAATCAGGCTACAATGACCCACTCCATACCCGGAGTGGGTTTTTGTTGATCCCATGAAACGCCTGACCCTGATCCGCCATGCCAAGTCCGACTGGGACAACCGCCTGCCCGACTTCGAGCGCCCGCTGAATGCGCGTGGTGAAGGAGACGTGCCCCGCATGGCCGCGCGCATGCTCCAATACCACGAGCGGCCGGATCGACTGCTGAGCAGTCCCGCGGTACGCGCCCTGCGCACCACCACCCTGCTCGCACAAGGGCTCGGCATACCGGAACAGGAGATCCGAACCGAGAAAGACCTCTACAACGCCAGCGCCCGGGCGCTGCTCGATTGCCTGCGCGCCACCACCGACGACCACATCGGGCACCTGGTGCTGGTGGCCCACAACCCCGGCATCACCGACCTGGCCAATCAATTGACCAACTCCCGCATCGACGATCTGCCCACCTGCGCCGTGCTGGGTGCCGAACTCGAGATCGAGCACTGGCACGAGGCACGCCCGGGTTGCGGGCGGGTGCGCTATTACGACTACCCCAAGAATCCCTCCGCCCCCGAACAGCGAGACTGAGGCATGCCGTTACCCTTTCCCTGGATTGCCCTGTTCCTGGCCTGCGGTCTGGCGTTGATCCAATGGCTCATGCCGCAACTGCCACTGCTCACCCGCCTGCTCATGAACGAATTCGGCTTCGTCGTCTGCCTGATCGGCAGCGGGTTGGCCATCCGCGACCTGCGTCGGGCCGGCCTGGCATCACGGCACTGGATACCGATGCTGGGCTGCGCGCTGTTCTCACTGGGCTTTCTCTACGTCGGGCTCCAGCTCTGGCCGTCGGGCGCTCTGTAGGAGCGGCCTCTGGCCGCGAACGGTCGCGGCAATCCCGGTTCGCGGCCGGAGGCCGCTCCTACGGGAGGCCCGCGCGAACCAGGTCACCGGCTCAGGCCGCGATGGCGTCCCGCACCCGCATCAGGCGACCCCGCACCTCGGCGGCCAGCTGCTCCACACCCGGCTTTTCCACCAGCTTGAGCACGGCGGAAGGGTCCATGAAGGCCACGGTGGTGGAGCCGTCTTCCTCTTCCCGCACCACCACGTTGCAGGGCAGCAGCAGGCCGATGTCCGGATCGGCATCCAGGGCCTGGTTGGCCAGGGCCGGATTGCAGGCGCCGAGGATCTTGTAGGGGCGCTTGTCGAGATCCAGCTTCTTTTTCAGGGTGGCCTTGACGTCGATCTCGGTGAGCACGCCGAAGCCTTCCTCCATCAGGGCCGCCGTAACCTTCGCCACCGCGTCGTCGAATCCTTCCTTGACCGTTACATTGAAACCGTACATGAGATCACTCCTTTCGTTGCTTCCTGAGGCCGTTACCGAGCCTTTGGTTATCAAAATCCGGGAAGGCAAGCCGCGCATCTGATTGCAGATGCGCGGCTTGCCTTCCTCACGCTCAACTACGTGATAATCGTGCCCGCTGCCACAGCAGGTAGGCGGCCGGGATCACCAGCAGGGTGAGCAGGGTGGAGGTCACCATGCCGCCCACCATGGGCGCGGCGATGCGGCGCATCACCTCGGAGCCGGTACCGCTACCAAACATGATGGGCAGCAGGCCGGCGATGACCGTCAGCGCCGTCATCAGCTTGGGCCGCAGGCGCTGCACCGCGCCCTCGATGACCGCATTATAAAGGTCCTGCAGCTGCGGTGCCTGCTTGCGCTCCCGCAGCCGATCCCAGGCCAGATTGAGATACAGCAGCATCACCACACTGGTTTCCACCGCCACGCCGGCCAGGGCGATGAAGCCCACACCCACCGCCACCGACAGGTTGTAGTCCAGCAGCCAGAGCAGCCAGACCCCGCCCACCAGGGCCAGGGGCAGCATGGCCAGGATGATGACCACTTCAGCGATACGGCGAAAATTCAGGTACAACAGCAGCACGATGCTGGCCAGGGTCACCGGCACGATGACCCGCAGGCGTTCGGCCGCCCGTTCCATGTACTCGTATTGCCCCGACCAGCTCAGGGCATAGCCCGCCGGCAGTTCCACCCGCTCCGCCACTACCTGCCGTGCCGCCGCCACGTAGGAGCCCAGGTCGCGGCCCTGGATGTCCACGTAGACCCAGCCATTGGGACGGGCATTCTCGCTGCGGATCATATTGGCGCCGGTCTCGACGCGCACCTCGGCCAGGTCGCCGAGGGTGATCCAGGCACCGGACGGTGTCGTGATGGGCAGGTCGCGCAGTCGCTCGGGTGAGTCACGCAGATCCTGGCCGTAGCGCAGGTTCACGGGGTAGCGCTCCAGGCCCTCCACCGTCTCGGTGAGGTTCATGCCGCCGATGGCGGTGCGCACCACGCCCTGGACGTCGGCCACGCTCAGGCCGTGGCGCGCCGCCGCCACCCGGTCCGTGTCGACCACCAGGTAACGGCCCTCCGCCACCCGTTCGGAATACACGCTCAGGGTGCCCTCCAGCGGGCGCAGGACCTCCTCGATGCGCTGTCCCAGTTCCTGGATGATCTCCAGATCCGGTCCCGCCACCTTGATGCCCACCGGGGTACGGATGCCGGTGGCCAACATGTCGATGCGGGTACGGATGGGTGGTGTCCAGCTGTTGGAGACCCCGGGCAGGGTGACCAGACTGTTGAGTTCCGCCTGCAGGGCCTCCAGGGTAAGACCGGGGCGCCACTGTTCCCGTGGCTTGAGCTGCACGATGGTCTCGATCATGGTCAGCGGCGCCGGGTCGGTCGCGGTGTCGGCGCGCCCCGCCTTGCCGAACACGCGCTGCACCTCGGGCACACTCTTGATGAGCTTATCGGTCTGCTGCAGCAACTGCTGCGCCTTGCCGGCGGACAGACCCGGGAAGGTGGTGGGCATGTACAGCAGGTCCCCCTCGTCCAGGGTGGGCATGAACTCGGTGCCGAGGGGTTTTTGTAGTGGCCACAGGCCATAGAGGGGCCACAGGGAACTGGCAGCGATGAGCAGGGCCGCCAGCACCACCATGGCCGGGCGTTTGAGCACCCAGTGGATACAGGGCTGATACATCGCCATCAGGCCGCGATTGAGCGGGTTGGCATTCTCGGGACGCACCCGGCCGCGAATGAAATAGCCCATCAGGACAGGCACCAGGGTGATGGACAGGCCCGCCGCCGCGGCCATGGCGTAGGTCTTGGTATAGGCCAGCGGCGCGAACAGACGCCCCTCCTGGGCCTCCAGGGTAAAGACCGGCAGGAAGCTCACGGTGATGATGAGCAGCGAAAAGAACAGCGCCGGCCCCACTTCGGCGCTGGCCCTGGCGATGAGATCCCAGTGGCTGCGTCCCGTGGGCGCTTCCCGTTCCAGGTGCTTGTGCACGTTTTCGATCATGACGATGGCCGCGTCCACCATGGTGCCGATGGCGATGGCGATGCCGCCCAGGGACATGATGTTGGCGTTGATGCCCTGCATGCGCATGATGACGAAGGCCGCCAGGATGCCGATGGGCAGGAAGATCACCACCACCAGGGAGGAGCGCAGGTGGAACAGGAACACGGCACACACCAGTGCCACCACAATCAGCTCCTGGATGAGCTTGCCACGCAGGTTGTCCACGGAACGCTCGATGAGTCCGGAGCGGTCATAGGTGGGCACGATCTCCACACCTTCGGGCAGGCTGCGCTGCAACTCGGCCAGCCGTGCCTTGACGGCGTGGATGGTGGCCAGCGCGTTTTCACCGGAGCGCATCACCACCACCGCGCCGGTCACCTCGCCCTCGCCGTCGAGGTCGGCGATGCCGCGCCGCATCTCCGGGCCGAGACGCACCTCGGCCACGTCGCGCAACAGGATGGGCGTACCGCGATCATCCACCGCCAGCACCACCTGGCGCAGGTCCTCGACATCCTGCAGGTAGCCGGTGGCGCGCACCATGTACTCGGCCTCGGCCATCTCCAGCACACCACCGCCGCTCTCCTGGTTGGCGGCACGGATGGCGTCCGCGACCTGTTCCAGGCGCAGGCCATGGGCGCGCAGCCGGTCCGGGTCCACCACCACCTGGTACTGGCGCACCATGCCACCGATGCTGGCCACCTCGGACACCCCGGGCAGGGTCTGCAGCTCGAACTTGAGGAACCAGTCCTGCAGGGAGCGCAACTGCGCCAGGTCATGGCTTCCCGTGCGATCCACCAGGGCGTACTGGTAGACCCAGCCGACACCGGTGGCATCGGGACCAAGACTGGGCGTAACGCCGGCGGGCAGGCGTTCGCGCGCCTGGTTCAGGTATTCCAGCACCCGCGAACGGGCCCAGTAGAGATCGGTGCCATCCTCGAACAACACGTAGACATAGGAGTCGCCGAAGAAGGAATAGCCACGCACCGTGGTGGCACGCGGTACCGACAGCATGGCGGTGGTGAGCGGATAGGTGACCTGGTCCTCCACCACCCGCGGCGCCTGGCCGGCGAAGGGCGTGCGGATGATGACCTGCACATCGGAAAGGTCGGGAATGGCATCCAGCGGCGTGGTGCGCATGGCGATGATGCCCCAGGCCACCAACAGCACCGTGAGCAACAGCACCAGGAAGCGGTTGTGCAGGGACCAGCGGATCAGTTCGACGATCATGGCTTCACTCCAGCACGTGGATCGAGCCGATCCGGTAGCCACCATCCTCACCCTGCTCCAGGGTGAAGTGGATACGATCTCCCACCGCCAGGCCTTCCAGGTCCACGGCCGCGCCCACGTCGAGGTCCATCACCATGGCCGGCCAGCCCAATGCCTCGATGGGCTCGTGGTCGAGGGTCAGCACCCGCGCATCGGCCTTCACGGCGGTGATGGTGGCCATGCCCTCCGGCGCCGGCTCGACGACCACGGGTTCCGCATCTGTTTGGGCGCCGCGCAGGCGCGAGGCGCTGGCCTTGATGCTGGCTTCGGAATCGAGCAGGAACTGGCCCGACACCACCACCCGCTCACCCTCTTCCAGGCCTTCGCGGATCTCCACCCAGTCGCCGGACTCCATGCCGGAGCTCACTTCCACGGCACGGAAGCGACCTTCTCCCTCGGCCACGATGACCCGCTCGGCACGCCCGGTGCGAATCAGGGCCGCGCGCGGGATGCTCAACACGTCGTCCCGGGGGCCGGCGAAAATGCGCACACTGGCGAACATATCGGGGCGGAAGCGCTCGCCGGGATTGTCCAGTTGCACGCGCGCGCGCAGGGTACGGGTACGCGCATCGAGACCCGGGTAGAGGTAGTCGATGCGGCCCTCGAACAGCTCTCCGGGCAGGGCCGGCAGGCGCAGCTCCACCGGCTGGCCCACCGCCACCCAGGCGGACTGGCGCTCGGGCACTTCCACCAGCAGCCACAGGCTGGACAGGTCGGCCAGGCTCATCACCTCCATCGCCGGGGTGACGAACATGCCATGCCGCGCATTCAGGTCCGTTACCACCCCGTCCCGTGGCGCGCGCACGGTAATGCGCGGACGTACCTTGCGGCTGCGCTCCAGTTCACGCACCTGCAACTCATCCACGCCAAGCAGATGCAGGCGCTCACGCGAGGATGCGATCAGGGTGTTTTGACCGGTACGCAGGGCCTGCAGAAATTCCTCCTGGGCATTGACCAGGGCAGGGGCGTAGATCTCGAACAGCACGTCGCCGGCGGCAAAGCGTTCACCGACGAAATGCACGCGCAGATCCTCGATCCAGCCCTCGCTGCGCATGTGGATGTGACTGATACGCGCCTCGTCATAGCCGATGTTGCCCACGGCATCGATGCGTCGCCACAGGCGGCCCCGGCTGACCGGTTCGGTACGTACCCCCAGGTTTTGCACCAGGGCGGGATCGATACGCACCACCATCCCGTCCTCGCCGCTCACCTCGTCGGCATACACGGGGATGTAGTCCATGCCCATCCAGTCCTTGGCAGGTTCCGGCGAGGTGACCTCCGGGTTCATCGGATTGCGGTAGAACAGTATTTCGCGTTCCTCGGCCAGGGGCGTGCCGCCGGGAAGCAGGGTCAATGCGCCCAGCAGCAGGGGAATGGCAAGCCAGGTTCTCATGAGTCTTCTCCCAGGAAATAGAGCAGCCGCGCCTGGGCCTGTAACCGCTCGGTGCGGGTACGCTGGGCCTGCAGGCGACTTTCCAGTTCGGTGAGTTGGGCGCGTATCAGGGTGGTGAAATCGGTGACACCGTTGCGATAGGCATCCAGGGCCGAGTCCGCGTTGTTGCGGGCCGCGGGCAGGATGCGATCCTCGTAGCCCTGCTCGCGGGCATGCAATTCCTGCCAGCGGGCATGATCCGATTCCAGGGCCAGCAGCAGTTCGCGGTGAAGTTCGTCGCGGGCATGATGCAGCGCATCGGTCTCCGCCACGCTCGCCGCGACGCGGCGGTCCTGGCGCTGGCCGGTGAAGATCGGCAGGTCCAGGGTCACCATGGCGCTGAACATGTCGCTGCGCCCCATGCCGCTGCGTTCACCGTAACTGACATCGAGCATCCAGCCAGGCTTGTATTGTTGCCGGGCGACCTCGACACCGGCCTGGCCGGCGGCGACGCGGGCATTGGCCGCCGCGATCAGGGGATGCCGCGTCAGGCGCGCCCGTAGCGGTTCCAGTTCCGGCGGAGTGGCCAATTGCGGGGGCGCCGGCAGACGCGGTTGCCCCGCCAGTGGACCGGTCCAGCGCCGCAGGCCGGCCAGGGCGGCGGCGGCGGTACCGCGGGTAGCGGCAATGCGATCCGCGAGCAGGGCCTGCTCCAGTTCGACACCCAGCACATCCTGCAGCTGATCGCCGCCGGTGCGATAACGGGAACGGGTTACGTCCAGGATGTCATCGAAACGGGAGTGGGTGAGCTGTAAAAGCTCCAGGGCCGCCTGCTGGTAGGCCAGCTCCAACCAGGCCAGCCGCGTTTCCCGCAACACCTCCAGGCGGCGCGCGGCAGTGCCGGCATCCGCGGCCGTTGCCTGGTGCCCGGTACGCGCCGACCGGTGCTGGCGCGTCTCTCCCGGCGGGAAGGACTGGCGGATACCAACCGTGAGCTGGGTCATGCCCTCCTCCCGGCGATCCAGGGAATCCACCGGCAGGTTCATGAGCCCCAGGCTCAAGGCCGGGTCCGGCAGCTGGCCATCGGCGACGGCCTGTTCGCGCAGGGCCCGGGCCTCGGCGCGGGTCATGGACAGGCCGGCATCCTGCTCCAGGGCCAGCCGTTCGGCGGCCGCGAGGTCCAGCAGGATGCCCTCCTGCGCCTGCAGGGCGGGGACGTACAGGGATGTGGATAACAGGACCGCACACAGGGTCCGCGAACGCATGATCATGGGATAGTCTCCGGTTCAAAACAGCCACAAGGGTGTCGAACGGAAACGATCCTAGATCAGGAAGACACAGTTCCGCAGGTAGAGGGGAGGATAGGGGCCCGGCGAGTCGTTCGGAGGATGTACCGGCAGTGCCGTGGCGCGCGTTGCCGGCAGCGGGAAGAGGGTGCTGACGAGGATCGCCGGGGTGTCCTGTTGGTCGCCGGCCTTGCCATTGACCGGGGCCTGTTGCATATCGGCGGTGTGTTCGCAGTCCCCGCCCAGGCAGGGGTCCGCTTCCACCTCGGGACAGCAATCATGTCCCGCGTCGGCGGATTCATGGTGCCCCACGGGCGCCGTATCGACTGCGCCGGCCACTGCCACACAATGGCCGCATACCAGCGACAGCCAGGACAACAGCAGCAGGGGCAGCAGCAGGCGGCCGGTACGATGGACGGATTGTCGCATTGCATGCAGCATGGATCGGCTGCCTTCGACAGGGGTAACAGGGCCAGTTTAGCGCCGGCCGCCCTGCTTGTCATCCATGGGGCTGTCGGCGCGGGGGCCGGGACGGTACCCTTGCCCCATGTTACGGGACTGGACCTTCCACGCGGCACTGCTGGCCGCCCTGCTGTTCTGGGGGCTGCTGTACGCCTTGACCACCCCGGCCATCCACTGGGACTGGCCGCTGCGTGCACCCTGGCTGTTCCTGTGGCCGGCGCTGTTCTACCCCGTCCTGGAGGAGATCGTCTTCCGTGGCCTGGTGCAGGACCTGGCCCATCGCCACCTGCGGCCCTGGCACCTCGGCCCCGTCAGCCACGCCAACCTGCTCACCAGCCTGCTGTTCACGGCCCTGCACTTCATCCACCAGCCACCCCTGTGGGCGGCGGCGGTGATCCTTCCCTCGCTGGTGTTCGGCTACTTCAAGGACAAGTATCGCAGCCTTACCGCGCCCATCCTGCTGCACGTGTTCTACAACGCGGGGTTTTTCTGGCTGTTCGCGCCGCAGGGTTGAGAAGAGAAGCAAGGCAAGCGGGTCTGCCCAGGCGCGAGACGCCGTGAATACGTCCCTGTAGGCTTGACGGCCGCCTGCTGTGCAGGTCCAGGGTTCACTAACACCATGTGAACCCGTTCGGCGGGTCCGATGTCCACTGGACATCGGACAATTTCCGCCTTACCCATGCGGCCGACACCCGCGCCTGGGCAGACCCACCTGCCTTGCTATATCAGCCGGTCAGTCGCTCCAGCGCCTCGCGGTATTTCTCGGCGGTGCGGCGGATCACCTCGTCGGGCAGCTTCGGCCCGGGCGGGGTCTTGTCCCAGTCCAGGGTCTCCAGGTAATCGCGCACGTACTGTTTGTCGAAGCTCTCCGGGCTGGTGCCCACCTGGTAGCGGTCCGCGGGCCAGAAGCGCGAGGAGTCGGGCGTAAGGGCCTCGTCGATGAGGGTGAGCCGGCCATCGCCATCCAGGCCAAACTCGAACTTGGTGTCGGCAATGATAATGCCGCGCCCGCGGGCATAGTCGGCGGCTTCGCGGTAGATGCGCAGGCTCACGTCGCGCACCTGCTCCGCCAGTTCGCGGCCGATCAGTGACACGGTGCGGTCGAAGTCGATGTTCTCGTCGTGGTCGCCCACCGCCGCCTTGGTGGAGGGGGTGAAGATGGCCTCCGGCAATTGCTCCGCCTGGCGCAGGCCCGGCGGCAGCGGGATGCCGCACACGGCGCCGGTCTTCTGGTAGTCCTTCCAGCCGGAGCCGATCAGGTAGCCGCGCACGATGGCTTCCACGGGCAGGGCATCGAGGCGCTTGACCACCACGGCGCGACCTTCCACCTGGGCACGCTCCCCGGGATCGGGCAACACCTCCTCCAGGCGCAGGTCGGCCAGGTGATTGGGCACCACATCCCGCATACGCTTGAACCAGAAGCCCGACACCGCCGTCAGCACCGCGCCCTTGCCGGGGATGGGGTCCGGCAGCACCACGTCGAAGGCCGACAGTCGATCGGTAGTCACGATGAGCAGGTGCTCGTCCCCCACCCCATACACATCCCGCACCTTGCCGCGGTAGACCAGTGGCAGGCTGCTGAGCCGGGATTCGAACAGGACATCGAGCATGGGGGACTCCGGGAGCGGTGGAAAAGAGGGCATTGTACCCGGGCGGCAAAAAAAACGTGAGGCGTTGCCCCGCCTTGTAGGAGCGGCCTCTGGCCGCGAACGGCCGTGGCAACCCCGTTCGCGGCCAGAGGCCGCTCCTACAAAGGCTTAGAAATCCCTCCGTTCGGTGGTAAACTGCACGGTTTCCGCCTGGGCGACCACTGGATTTCCTAATGACAAGCACCCCCCGCGTGGGCCTGGTGATGGGCAGCAACTCCGACTGGGACTGCATGCAGGCGGCCGCCGAGCTGCTGGAACGCTTTGATGTCTCCTTCGAGGCACGGGTCGTCTCCGCCCATCGCACCCCTGATCTGCTGTTCGAGTACGCCGCCACGGCACGGGAGCGAGGCCTGACCTGCATCATCGCCGGGGCCGGCGGCGCCGCCCACCTGCCGGGCATGCTGGCCGCCAAGACCACATTGCCGGTACTGGGCGTGCCGGTGCCTTCGCGCCACCTCAAAGGCCTCGATTCCCTGCTGTCCATCGTGCAGATGCCCAAGGGCGTGCCCGTGGCCACCTTCGCCATCGGCAGTGCCGGCGCCGCCAATGCCGCCCTCTACGCCATCGGCATCCTGGCCCTCACGGACAGCCGCCTGGCCACAGCACTGGAAGCGTTCCGCGAGGAACAGCGCCAGCACGCCCTGGCCATGGAACTGCCTCCCGCCCCGTGATCCTGCCCGGCGCCATGCTCGGCGTGCTCGGCGGTGGCCAGCTGGGCCGCATGTTCGCCGTGGCTGCGCGCGCCCTGGGCTACCGGGTGATGGTGCTCGACCCCGACCCCAACAGCCCGGCCGGGGCCATGGCCGACGAGCACCTGCAGGCCGACTACCAGGACCCCGAGGCCCTGGAACACATGGGCGCCCTGTGCGCCGCCATCACCACGGAATGGGAGAATGTCCCGGCCCGGACCCTGGAGGCCCTGGCGCACCACTGCCCCGTGCGTCCCACCGGCGAAGCCACTGCCGTGGCCCGGGATCGCATTCGGGAAAAGACCTTTGTGCGTGACCTGGGACTGGCCACGGCACCCTTCTTCCCCATCCTCACCAGCGCCGACCTGGACAGCGCGGTGGCCGGGCTGCGCCTGCCGGCCCTGCTGAAGACTGCCACCCTGGGCTATGATGGCAAGGGACAGGCGGAGGTTTCAAGCCGGGAGGAAGCCCACGCCGCTTTCAACCAAATGGGCGCCGTACCCTGTGTGCTGGAAGAGAAGGTTGCCCTGCACCAGGAACTGTCGGTGTTGCTGGTTCGAGGCGTCGATGGCGAGGTGGAGGTCTACCCCGTAGGGGAGAACCTTCATCGCAACGGCATCCTCCACACCACGCTGGTACCGGGCCGGGTCGCTCCCGCCATGGCGGAACGGGCCATCGCCATGGCCCGTGCCATGGCCGAGGACCTGGAATACGTGGGCGTGCTGGCCGTGGAGTTCTTCCTGACCCGGGACGGGGAGTTGCTGGTCAACGAAATGGCACCCCGCCCCCACAACAGCGGGCACTACACCCTCGATGCCTGCGCAAGCTCCCAGTTCGAGCAACAGGTACGTGCCCTGTGCGGCCTGCCCCTGGCGAGTACGCGACTGCTGTCCCCGGCCGTCATGGTCAACCTGCTCGGTGACCTGTGGACCGACGGGGAGCCGGACTGGTCACGCCTGTTGGCCCAGCCGGAAGTCAAACTGCACCTGTACGGCAAGCGACAGGCCCGCCCGGGGCGCAAGATGGGCCATTTCACCCTGTTGGGTACGGATCCCGATGCGAACCTGGCCCTGGCGCTTTCGTTGCACAAAGAACTGTAAATAATTCCGTCAGTCAATAAAATAATAAATAAAAAACAGGCAATTAATAATTAAATTTTTTCGACCCATGGCGTTGAGCAGAGATTTGGCCTATCCTTCCCCGAGCTGGTTACACCAAGAATCGCCGGCCAGGCCCCTTCCAGGGGTGCCTGAACAAGAAAGGTCGCAAGACCTCGGGGACATCCTGGCTGACGCGCCCGCGCGCCATCCGTTCCCCTCCAAAGGCCACTTACCAGAATTCGGGGAAACAACGTTATGGAGAAGTTGCAGGTCACGGCACCGCAGGGTGCTTCCATTACCTTCCATGAATTTCGGTCCGAGGTATTCCGCATTCTTTCGGACGACTTCCAGTGGCATGGTGGCGGCAACATCCGTCTGTTCGAAAAGCAGGAAGAGATGGTCCGCAAGGCCTTCTACAATGGTGACGGTCCCACCAGCACGGCACAGGCCGTATTCGACGGCACCATCCGGCGCCGCTAACCGCCCACACGCACCCGCTTCTTCATCTCCGGCACGGGGATGATTTCCGGCGTCTCGCGCATGATGAAGTTCTTGAAGGACTGTGCCAAGGCGGATAGACGCTTGCCGGCGCGGTTGGTGACATCGAGACTGACATTCACATCCGGATGCTGCGCGCGGAAGCTGGCCCAGAGGCGCGGGTAAAATTCAACAGCCGGGCCACGGCCTCGAAGATCCGCAATTGGCGTAGGGTCAGATTCATAAAGAATCCTTTATGATCCGGCCTTGATACAGAAGTATGGCCGTTGAAACCCGATGCGTGGGCGGCGGGTGCTCGACGGGCTAGCCGGGTACGCGTTCCAGGTTCATATAGACCAGCTCCGGCCCGAAGCGGCGATGGCGGATGCGCGACAGGCCGGCATTGGGAATCTGCATGCGATACAGACCCGCGGGACGGGCCTGGACGATGTGAGCCAGGATGGCACGCATCACGCCCGCATGAGACACCAGCAGGCAGCGCCGTCCGCTGTGGGCCTGCACCATATCCTGGTAACCGGAAACCACCCGTGCAATGAAGGCATCCAGGTCCTCGGCCCCGGGAGGACGCGCATGCACCGGGTCCCGATAGAAGGCGGCGTACTCATCGGGCCGCTCGCGTTGTAATTCTTCCCGGCCGCGGCCCTCCCATGCGCCGAAACCGATTTCCCGGAAACGGTCATCCACCTCGACCGCCAGGCCATGACGTTCGGCCAGGGCCTCTGCAAAGGCACGACAACGCTGCAGGGGTGAGCTGACGACCACCTGCCAGGGGGCATGATCGCCCACGGCCTCCCACATCTGCGACCAACCCCGCTCGCTCAAGGGATCGTCGACCCCATGGCCGCGATAACGACTGCCGCCTTCCGGTTCGCCATGGCGAATCAGATCGATGATGGTCTCCATCATCCTCAGTCACCCGTCTTGGTGGCACAGGCCACGGTGTAGGTCTTGCCCTGCTTGACCTTCTCGTAGTTGCCGAAGATTTCCTTGAGGGAGCGCTCGAACAGGCGCCGCAATCCCGTGATGGTCACCACCCAGATACGTCCGCCGGGACGCAGCTGGGCATGGGCATCGTGCAGCATGATCGCCAGCAGTTCCTTGCCTACCTTGGCGGGCACATTGGAGGCGATCAGATCGAACCGGTGCTCACCCACATGCTGGAAGGCATTGCTGAGCACGGCCCGGGCATTGGGTACCTGATTGAGCCGGACGTTGAGATTGGCGTATTCGACGGCCATGAAATCCTTGTCCACCATCAGGGTGTGTCCGCCCGGGGCCAGTTTCGCGAGGGTCAGGCCGATGGGGCCATAGCCACAGCCGAGATCCAGGCAATCATCCTCTGGCCGCACCTCGATATGGCGCAGCAGCAGTTCCGTACCTTCGTCGATCTCCCGCGGCGAGAACAGCCCCCAGGTACTGTGGAAGGTCAGCGGCTGGCCACGCAGGGTGGTGGAGAAAACATTGTCCGCACGGATTCGTGCCAGGTAGTCCTCACTCATGGCCGCAGCGAGCGCCTGCAGGAGCCAGGGCCTGGGGGCCGGATAAATTCCCTATCGTTTTCAAAGCACTACACCTGTCCTTTCCGTAAATCTTGCGCATTGTGGAATAGATCACGATGCCACGACATCTTTCCCTGTACAAGAAAACCAGAACCGCATCCATTCTGTTCCACCAAGGGGGTTCACCATGTCGATCCATCCAGCCGGTTCAACCTGGCTTGCCATCACCTTGCTCGTACTCACCGGGACCGCCCGTGCCGACCTGGAGCCCGCCAGCGCAGGGGTCACCCTGAACTGGACCGGCTGTGGCATCAGCCGCCATGCCTACATGGATGATCTGGCAAAACTGTACGAAGCGCGTACGGGCGTCAAGATCAACATTTCCGGTGGCGGCGCCACCAAGGGCATACGCGATGTCGCCTCCGGCGAGACGGACATCGGCGGCACCTGCCGGCTGAAGCTGCCCAACGAGGGAGCCGAAGAACATGCGACCCTGGTGCCGGTGGCCTGGGATGCCCTGGCGGTCATCGTCCATCCCGACAATCCTGTCCAGGATGTATCCCTGAACCAACTGCAGGACATCTTTCTCGGCAAGATCACCAACTGGAAGGAACTGGGCGGCAATGATGCCCCATTGCGCCTGTATGTGCGCCAGGGCAAGAACTCCGGCGTGGGCCGCAGTCTGCGCAAGCACCTGTTCGCCAACTACGACCAGGAATTCGTCGCCGCGGAAATCTTCCCTTCCACCGGACCGCTGGAGCGTGCCATCGAAACCGACGTCAATGCCATCGGCGTAACCGGCGTGAGCAGCGCGCGCAAACGCAATCTGAAGCTGGTATTACTGGAGGGCAGGGATCCTGGTTATGAGAATATCCGCAACGGCGACTACCTGCTCTACCGGCCCATGTACCTGTCCTATAACGCGGACAATGCCAGGGCCGAGGAAATAAAGCACTTCATCAGCTTCATCTATGGCAAGGACGGCACGGCCGTGCTGGCCAACAACGGCATCGTACCCTACCTGGACGGTATTCACCTGATCCGCAAGAAGATCGCCCAGAACCGCGACGCCCGGGAACGGGGCCTGTAAGCCAAACGGCCGGAAGGGCCCTGCACTCGCAGGGCCCTTCCTCTAGTCGAGCTGGATGGAATCGTGAATGCCGGAATCCGGCGTGGTTACTTGGCCGAATGACCGCTCAGCTTCACTTCGACCTTGTCCTCGTCCTTGATGCTGCCGTAGTAGGCGCGCAGGATCTCCAGCACCTCGGGGCGCGAGAACTTGCTGGACACCTCTTCACCTTCCGACAGGGCCTTGCGCAGCTTGGTGCCGGACAACAGGATGCGGTCGCTGGCCTCGTGCGGACAGGTCTTCATGGAAGCCATGCCATCGCACTTGTCGCACCAGAAGGTCCAGTCGATCTTGAGTGGCTGGGTCTCCAGGGCCTCGGCGGGGATCTCGTCGAAGATGTGGTGGGCGTCGAAGGGCCCGTAGTAGTCGCCCACGCCGGCGTGGTCACGACCCACGATCTGGTGTGAACAGCCGTAGTTCTGGCGGAACAGGGCATGCAGCAGGGCCTCGCGCGGACCCGCATAACGCATATCCAGCGGATAACCGGCCTGGATCACAGTGTTCTTGGCAAAATACTTGTCGATCAGCACGCCGATGGCATTGCTGCGCACGTCGGCGGGGATGTCGCCGGGCTTGAGCTTGCCGAGCAGGGAGTGGATCAGCACGCCGTCCAGGGTCTCCACGGCGATCTTGGCCAGGTACTCGTGTGAGCGGTGCATGGGATTGCGGGTCTGGAAGGCGGCAACGGAATTCCAGCCGCGCTTCTCGAACTCGGCGCGGGTCTGTGCCGGGGTCATGAACTGATCGCCGTATTCCTCCGGGAAACCACCCAGAGACAATACCTTGATGGGGCCGGCCAGGTTGACGGCGCCCTGCGCCATCACCATCTTGACGCCGGGGTGCTCCTCGTCGGTGGTCTTGTAGACCATCATGCACTCGTGGGCCTTGTCGATGCCGTACTTCTCGGTCACCCGCATGGTGGCAAGGATCTCGTTCCGTTCCGGGTCGAACAGGGCGACGTCATCGCCTTCCTTGATCCCCTTGGCGGTGGCCTCGTCGGTGGAGAGGGTGACCGGGATGGGCCAGAACAGGCCGTTGGCCATCTTCATGCCGTCACAGACACCCTGCCAGTCGGCATGGGTCATGAAGCCATCGAGGGGGGTGAAGCCACCGATGCCCATCATGATGATGTCGCCAGCCTCGCGGGAGGACACATTGACTTTGGGCAGGCCGGCGGCGCGCTGTTGTTCAGCGGCGAGCGCGTCCCCTGCCAGCAACAGGGGCTTCAGCGCGCCTCCGCCATGGGGTTTCACCAGATTCGACATGAGACTCCTTCCAACAGGGTATGCTTGATGTATGGTTTACTTGGTGCGCCATGCGGCCTTCTCGGCGCCGGCAGCCCGACCTCGCCCAGCGGCGGGGATGCATACCATAGAGGCTCTAAATTGGAATGCCAAACAGTTTTATCTTTCCCACGCATAAGCCCACCTTATTTAAGGTGTCCATGCGCAGGGTATTGAATTTGCATTGATTTAGGTCAATAGATGAATTAGCATATTATAATATTTTATGACATTTTTTACTTTCTTGATTGGCGTCAAGAAACA
Source organism: Gammaproteobacteria bacterium (assembly GCA_026197075.1). Classification (GTDB taxonomy): domain Bacteria; phylum Pseudomonadota; class Gammaproteobacteria; order DSM-19610; family DSM-19610; genus JAIVHA01. Next base: position 88,288 of record JAPHQV010000010.1, read on the forward strand.
CTCCCGGGTACGATTCTCACCCCATCCATATACAGCCGGCTCGCTGACCGCCCCAGGAAATCATCATGGCCAACCCCATTCATGACCCCGTGCTCAAGGCCGCCGACCAGGGCAGCCGCATCGAGACCCGCAACACCACCTGTTATATGTGCGCCTGCCGTTGCGGCATCCGCGTCACCCTGCGCGACGGCGAGGTGCGCTACATCCAGGGCAACCCGGATCACCCCCTGAACAAGGGCATCATCTGCGCCAAGGGCTCCTCCGGGATCATGAAGCAGTACTCGCCGGCGCGCCTGACCAAGCCGCTGCGCCGCAAGCAGGGCGCTGAGCGTGGCACCAACGAATTCGAGGAGATCTCCTGGGACGAGGCCTTCGCCATGCTGGAAGAGCGCCTGGCCCACATCCGCGCCACCGACCCGCGCAAGTTCGCGCTGTTCACCGGCCGCGACCAGATGCAGGCCATGACCGGCCTGTTCGCCAAGAACTACGGTACGCCCAATTACGCCGCCCATGGCGGTTTCTGCTCGGTGAACATGGCCGCCGGCATGATCTACACCATCGGCGGCTCCTTCTGGGAGTTCGGCGGGCCCGATTTGGACCGCGCTAAGCTGTTCGTCATGATCGGCACCGCCGAGGATCATCATTCCAACCCGCTGAAGATGGAGCTGTCCAAGTTCAAGCGCCATGGCGGCAAGTTCATTTCCATCAACCCGGTGCGCACCGGCTACTCGGCCATCGCCGACGAGTGGATTCCCATCAAGCCCGGCACCGACGGCGCCCTGTTCCTGGCCCTGATCCACGAGATCATCAAGACCGGCCTGTACGATCGCGACTTCCTGATCCAGTACTCCAATGCCGCCGAACTGGTGAACCTGGATACCAAGAGTTCCGAGGAAGGCATGTTCGTGCGCTTCGAGGTACCGGAGGAGGAAGGCTGCTTCGATCCCCAGAACAAGCTGTGGTGGGACCGGGACCTGAACAAGCCCATCTCCACCCATACGCCGGGCGCCGATCCGTACCTGCTGGGCGAATTCACCCTCGAGGACGGCACCCCGGTGAAACCGGCCTTCCAGCTGCTCACCGAGCGGGTGGAGGAATACACCCCCGAATGGGCCGAGAATATCACCGGCATCCCCGCCGCCACCATCCGCCGCCTGGCCCATGAGATGGGCATCACGGCGCGCGACGAGCGCATCGAACTGCCCATCGCCTGGACCGACGTCTGGGGCAACGAACATGACACGGTCACCGGCAACCCGGTGGCCTTCCATGCCATGCGCGGCCTGGCGGCCCACTCCAACGGTTTCCACAGCATCCGTTCCCTGTCCATCCTGATGTCCATCCTGGGCACCATCGACCGGCCCGGCGGGTTCCGCCACAAGGCGCCCTTCCCGCGCCCCATCCCGCCCTGCGCCAAGACGCCCACCGGCCCGGAAGGCGTGCAGCCGAACACCCCCCTGGCGGGCATGCCGCTGGGCTGGCCCGCGGACCCGGATGACCTGTTCGTGGACGAGCAGGGCGAGCCGGTGCGTATCGACAAGGCCTTTTCCTGGGAACACCCGCTGGCGGTGCACGGCCTGATGCACAACGTCATCACCAACGCCTGGCGCGGCGACCCCTACAAGATCGACACCCTGATGATCTTCATGGCGAACATGGCATGGAACTCGTCCATGAACACGGTGGACGTGCGCCAGATGCTCAACGACAAGGACGAGAACGGCGAATTCAAGATCCCCTTCCTGGTGGTGTGCGACGCCTTCCAGTCCGAGATGGTGGCCTTCGCCGACCTGGTACTGCCCGACACCACCTACCTGGAACGGCATGACGTCATGTCCATGCTCGACCGGCCCATTTCCGAATACGATGGCCCGGTGGATTCGGTGCGCGTCCCGGTGGTGCCGCCCAAGGGCGAGTGCAAGCCTTTCCAGGAGGTCCTCATCGAGCTGGGCACGCGCCTCAAGCTACCCGCCTTCACCCACGAGGACGGCAGCCGCAAGTTCCGCGACTACCCCGACTTCGTCATCAACTACGAAACCGCCCCCGGTTCCGGCATCGGCTTCCTGGCCGGCTGGCGCGGCAAGGGCGGCGAGAAGTTCATGAAGGGCGAGCCCAATCCGTCCCAGTGGGAAATGTACGAAAAGAACAACTGCGTGTTCCACTACGAACTGCCGCGTTCCTACCAATATATGCGTAACTGGAACGAGGGTTACCTGCGCTGGGCGCAGAACCACAGCCTGACCCGCTACGCCGAACCCATCAATATCCACATCTATTCGGAAGTGCTGCAGAAGTTCCGCCTCGCCGCCCAGGGCCGCACGCCCGGCGGGCGGGTGCCGCCGGAACGGCTGCGCAAGCGCGTCGACACCTATTTCGATCCGCTGCCCTTCTACTACGAGCCGCTGGAGGCCCAGTACAGCGACAAGCACCGCTATCCGCTCAACGCACTGACCCAGCGACCCATGGCCATGTACCACTCCTGGGACTCGCAGAATGCCTGGCTGCGCCAGATCCATACCTATAACTACCTGTACGTGAATGCCCAGACCGCCCAGGCGGCCGGCATCGCCGATGGTGGCTGGATGTGGGCCGAATCCCAGTGGGGCAAGGTGCGCTGCCTGTGTCGCTATTCGCAGGCGGTGGAGCCAGGCACGGTCTGGACCTGGAACGCCATCGGCAAGGCCGCCGGCGCCTGGGGCCTGACCCCGCAGGCCAACGAATCGCAACAGGGTTTCCTGCTCAACCACCTGATCTCGGAGGAACTGCCGGCTCACAGCGCCGGTGAGCACATTTCCAACTCCGACCCGGTGACGGGCCAGGCCGGCTGGTACGATGTGCGCGTGCGCATCTACCCGGCGGATGCCGAGGAACCGGAAGTGAGTTCGCCCCAGTTCGAACCGCTCCAGCAGGTACCGGGACAATCGAAGCGGCCCAGCTGGCTGGCCTGGTTCGCGGGCGGCAGGAAGGGGCATCGCTGAGGCCGCTCCTACAATGAAATCGGGCAACCATTGAGGCTGGCGCGCAAGACCGCGTAGCCACGGATACTGGAACCACACATGACACAACTAGCACTCGTTATCGACCTCAACGTCTGCGTCGGCTGCCACGCCTGCGTGACCAGCTGCAAGCAGTGGAACACCTCGGGACCCGCCGGCTACATGTCCGACGACAACCCCTATGACAAGGATCCCACCGGCACCTTCTTCAACCGGGTGCAGACCTTCGAGGTCGGCAACTACCCGAACACCGAGACGGTCCACTTCCCGAAGAGCTGCCTGCACTGCGAGGACCCGCCCTGCGTGCCCGTGTGCCCCACGGGCGCCAGCTACAAGCGCGAGTCCGATGGCATCGTGCTGGTGGACTACGACAAATGCATCGGCTGCAAGTACTGCTCCTGGGCCTGCCCCTACGGCATGCGCGAGATCGACGAGCACCAGAAGGTAATGAAGAAGTGCACCCTGTGCGTGGACCGCATCTACGACACCAGCCTGCCGGAAGCCGAACGCAAGCCCGCCTGTGTGATGGCCTGTCCCACCAATGCGCGCCTGTTCGGGGACGTGCACGATCCGGAATCGGAGGTCTCGCTGGCCATACGCGAACGCGGCGGCTACCCGCTGATGCCCGAATGGGGCACCAAGCCGGCCAACCACTACCTGCCGCGGCGCAAGACCCGCATCACCATCCACGAGGATGAGCTGACTCGCGCGGACAACCCGCTGAAGAAAGAGCGCAAGCAGGCGCCGCACACCATCGAGGGTCCGACCCTCGACGACTCGACCATGTGGTAACGAACCCCGCCGGCCACCCCGATGTGGCCGGCGCCCGATTCAGATCAGGAGCTCAACATGCATCCGGCTTTTTCCGTCATCTTTCTTACCACCCTCAGCGGGGTCGGCCAGGGCCTGTTCCTGGCGCTGGTCACGGCCCAGTCCTATGCGGCAGTGGGCTTCATCGAACTCGAAAATCCGTCGGCCTTCTTCGGCATCGGCAGCCTGATCGCGCTGCTGTTCCTGGCCGCGGGGCTGTTCGCTTCCTTCTTCCACCTGGGTCACCCGGAGCGGGCCTGGCGCTCGATCGCCCGCTGGCGCACCTCCTGGCTGTCCCGCGAGGTCATCGTCCTGCCGCTGTTCATGGGCGTGGTGTTCATCTACGGCGTACTTCACTACTTCGGCTGGGATCCCAATGTGCTGGGTGTCAGCAACCCGCTGCAGGGCCAGCTCAGCCTGCTGGTGGGCCTGGTCGGCACGGTGATCTGTTTCGCCCTGTTCGTCTGCACCGCCATGATCTATGCCTGCATCAAGTTCCTGCAGGAATGGCACACGCCACTGACGGTGGCCAACTATATCCTGCTGGGCACAGCCTCCGGCTTCACCCTGGCTACCGCCTATGCGGCGATCCAGGCACCCCACCTGACCACCCTGTACGCGGTCTGGGCCGTGATCATCACCCTGTCGGCCCTGGTGACCCGGGTCTGGTCGCTGCTGCGCAACCGGCGTATCCAGTACAAATCCAGCCTGCGTACCGCCGTGGGCATCTCCCACAGCAACATCGTGCAGAAATCCCAGGGCTTCATGGCCGGCTCCTTCAATACCCGCGAGTTCTTCCACGGCGCGCCCCGGCAGGTATTCCTGGCCATCAAGTGGGCCTTCCTGGTACTGGTGTTCCCGGTGCCCCTGCTGCTGCTCGCGGCGGGCATGGGCAGCTCCGCCGTGGCGGTATTGCTCGCCGCCTTCCTGGTGCAGTACGCCGGGTTGATCGCCGAGCGCTGGTTCTTCTTCGCCCAGGCGAACCACCCGCAGAACCTGTATTACCAGACGGTTGGCTGAGTGACATCTCGTATAGACAGCAACCGCCCAACCCTGTTTTTCGCCACGTTGATTACTCCGGGTGGGCGGTTATAGTCTCTCCATGAACAGGCAACTGGTCGACCCCTTTGGCAGAAGCATCGAGTACGTCCGCCTGTCGGTGACGGACCGCTGCGACCTGCGCTGCAATTACTGCATGCCCAAGGGCTTCCGGGACTTCGAGGAACCGGAACACTGGCTGCGCTTCGACGAGATCGAGCGCGTCATCGCCGCCTTCGCCCGCCTGGGCACGCGGCGCATCCGCCTCACCGGTGGTGAGCCGCTGGTGCGCAAGGGTCTGCCCGAACTGGCCAGCGCCCTGGCACGCCTGCCGGGCGTGGAGGACCTGTCACTGAGCACCAATGCCACGCGGCTCGCACGTCATGCGCGCGCCCTGCACCAGGCCGGTGTCAGCCGGCTCAATATCAGCCTCGACACCCTGCGCCCCGAACGCTTCAAGGCCATCACCGGCGGCAGGCTCGACAAGGTGCTCGACGGGATCCGCGCCGCCGGCGAGGCGGGCTTCGCACCCATCAAGCTCAACATGGTGGTGATGAAGGGCGTCAACGAAGACGAGGCGGAGGACATGGTGCAGTTCTGCATCGACCATGGCCTCACCCTGCGCTTCATCGAGACCATGCCCATGGGCGACACCGGGCGCGACGCCACCGACCAGTATGTGGACCTGCAGGAGTTGAAGGCCCGCCTGGGCCGGCGCTTCGAACTGATCCCCGGTGTCATGCCCGGCGGCGGCCCGGCCCGCTACGTACAGGTGGCCGGCACCGAGCTGCGCATCGGCTTCATCACGCCCATCTCCCAGCACTTCTGCGCCACCTGCAACCGGGTGCGCCTGAGCGTGGACGGCACCCTGTACCTGTGCCTGGGACAGGAGGACAAACTCGAGTTGCGGCCCCTGCTGCGCGCCGGCATCTCCGATACGGAACTCGAGGAAGCCATTCGCGGCGCCATCGCCCGCAAGCCGGAGCGCCATGAATTCCGGGAAAAGCCCGAGCAGGTGCTGCGTTTCATGTCCATGACCGGCGGCTGAACCCCGTATCCCGAACAACGAAAAACGGCGGCCATGGGCCGCCGTTTTTCATAACGACATGATGGAACTCAGGCCTTGCGACGCCGCGCCACACCCACCAGACCCAGCAGGCCGGAGCCCAGCAGCCAGACGGCGGCGGGAACCGGGACCGGATTATTCACGAAGCTTTCACTGCCTCCGCTTTCAAAATTGATCACGTGCATCCCGATGCGCAGGCTTCCATCGGTCAACTCGGCGATTACGTCAGCGTAGGTCTGGGTACCCTGCAGGTCGAAGATGATCCCCAGCCATTCCCCAGGGTTGACGCCCCTCTTGGGCGCCGGAGGATCCGCATCCGCCAGAAAACCCGCCGTGACCTTGAATGAGGGGTTGATGTTGTTTCTACCGGGCAGATCCGGCGGATTGGCGCCCTGGCTAAAGTCCACGTTCGGGTCGCCACCTATCCCATCGTCCTTGTCGATCAGGCCGGCAACGCCAAGCAGGGACCCGTCGTCAAAGTAGATCTCCGAGATCGTGGACTGATACGAACCGGTGTTCGTGAAGGTGAACAGGACCTGGTCACCGCCATCAGTCCCGGTGCCGATGCCGTAGCTGGTGACCTCGGTTGCCAGCTGGGTTTCCCCGATGCCACAGTCCACGGGGTTATCGTTGGTGATACAGAAAAAACTCAGCGTAACCGCCTGCGCGGCCAGCCCCCAGATCGCGAACAGCGTCGCGACTCCGGTAACCGCCAGCTGCCTGATCATTGTGACTCCTCCCGTGTTCTTGTTTTCGTGCTTTTCTTGCTTTTAATCGGAATTCATGCAGCAAGCATGCCAGGGATTCATTGCATGTATATAACAGCAAGTTACAGTAAACAGAGGGGCCGCCCAACAAGGCAATCGTCAGAACATCCGACACCAGGCGCCCCGTTCCTGCGCTGGCGCATCCTTCGACAATCCCAAATGAAACAGTGGATTACCATGTAATCAGATGCCTGTGCCGGGCCACATCGTACTTGTAAGCCATTTCGACAGCCTGACAAGAAAAAAGCGGCCAAGGGCCGCTTTCATCGCTCCATCAATGGGATGGGATCAGGCAACGCGACGCCGCGCCACCGCCACGAGACCCAGCAGTCCGGAACCCAGCAGCCAGACGGCGGCGGGAACCGGAACCTCGGAGATCGCAGTTACTTCCTGCTTCATGGAAATGGCCAGGGAGTACTCGCCCGCACCCAAGTCAGTGGAACTGGTAAAAGGAGTACCGGTAAAAGGAGTATCGCCAATACTGATGATCTGATCCCCAGGACCGATATTACGGTTCAGCGCCAAGGGGGCATAGTTCCACACCTGGGTGCCATCCTGCGAAATCGAGATGGTCACGTCCATGCTGGCAAAGCCGTTGCCGCCGTAGGCGGAAGACAACACCCGCAGGTAGCTCAGCACGTCGAAGCTGAAGCTCACGGTACCCGTGGTCGCGACATCCAAGAGTGCCGTCATGGAATTGGTGGCCAGCGCACTACCCATGCTGGTGCCGGTCACGTTGGTCTCCGCGATAGCATAGGCCTCGCCGGCTCCCCCCGTGATGTCGCTGCTGACAATTTGCGTATCACCGTAGGAAAAGTTCGACGCCGCGGGGCCGTGGCGGAAGAAATCGTTGTCGTAGGAGCAATTGATGCAAGCCGGAGCCGCGTCCATCAGCGCCCCGTTGGCGTCGACTTGACCATCATTGAGGGCCATGTTCTGCGAGAAGGTCCAGCCGGAGACCGTGCCCCCTTCCAGGTCGAAATTGGTGATACCCGTTACCGATACGGCATACACGGCCGCGGACGCGGTTCCCGGTACGACTGCCGCCATTGCCAATGCAGCGGCGATTCCCTGTGCCAAACGGCGCATGATTATTCTCCTCCGAGCTTGTTTGGTGTTTGCTGTTGCGCAAAACACCTTCGTTATACATGGCTATAAGCAAGAATCCGGCCATACTCCTATTTGATTGTTTTCAATAGGTTTTTTTCACCATGGGGCGAGCAGGCATCGTGCCACTGTAAGAATTAACGGCATCGCGCTCGCTGGGAAAAAGATAATATTTTTTTATTACAAGCAGTTAGACGATAACACCCCTCAAGATGGCTGTCAGGTTTGCCGACAACCGGTGGCTCTGGCTTCTGAGCGAATCCCATGCACTCCTGTGGCGTACAGGTATACTGATGCGTTAATGGTCAGCAGTCAGCCGGGACGTTCTTGCAATGCGGGTTCTGTGGCACCTCTTGTTTTTCGGCCTCCTCTTCGGCCCCTGGCCCCTGTCCAGCGCCACGGTCACCCCACCCGATACCCTGACCGAACAGCGTGCCCTGTTCCTGGAGGCCCGCGCGGCCCTGAATCGCGGCCAGCGCCAAGAGTTCCGGCAGCTGGCCGCGCGCATTCCCGCCTACCCTCTACAGCCCTATCTCCAGTACTGGGAGCTGCAGCGCTATCTCAGCGCCCAGACCGATGCCAGTATCGCGGACTTTCTGGAGGCCCATCCCGACACCTCCCTGGCGCGTCGCCTGCGCGCCAGCTGGTTGGGCCACCTTGCCGATCAAAAGGAGTGGGCGCGCTTCCTCGCCTTCTACGAAGAACCCCAGGGCGTGGAACTGCAATGCCTGGCTCTGCGGGCAAGGCTGGCAACCAACCAACAGGATGAGGCCCTGCTCGAGCAGGCCCGCGACCTGTGGACGGTCGGCCGTTCGCAACCCGGCGCCTGTGACCCCGTTTTCGATGTGCTCTATGCCAGCAGCCGCATGACCAGCGCCCTGATCTGGGAACGTATCGGCCTGGCCATGGAGGCCGGCCGGCTGGAGCTCGCCGCCTTTCTCGCCAAAAAGCTCTCCGCCGAGGATCGCCGCTGGGTGCAGCAATGGAGTGATATGCACCGCCGACCGGCACAGATGCTGGCGGACGAGGCCCTGCGCAGCGAGGGCCCCATGGCGCGTGAGATCATCCACCATGGCCTGATCCGCCTGGCCCGCCATGATCCCGAACAGGCCTTCGCCCGCTGGGAAGAACTGCGCGCACGGCATGGCCTGGATCCCGAAGCGGCCGGCGCGGCGTTGCGGCGCATGGCCCTGTCCGCGGCCTTTGCGCATCATCCGCGCGCCCTGGAATGGCTGATCCAGGTCCCCGACAGCAGCACCGACGATACGGTGCAGCAGTGGCGCATCCGTTCGGCACTGGCTGGGGAGCAGTGGGAACAGGTGCTCTTCGGTCACGCGGCCCTGTCCGACGACGAGCGTGACAAGAACGAATGGCGCTACTGGCGCGCACGCGCCCTGCACGCCCTGGGCAAGCAGGAGGAGGCCATGGCTGAATTCACTCGCCTGGCACAGGAGCGGGACTACCATGGATTCCTGGCCGCGGACCGGCTCGATTGGCAGTACGCCATGAACGACCAGCCCATCGTCGCCAGCCCGGCGGAACTTGCGGAACTGGAACGCGAGCCCGGTGTGCTGCGGGCCCGGGAGCTGTACCGCGCGGGCCTGATCACCGATGCGCGCCGGGAATGGTACGAGCTCACCCGCCGCCTCGCGCCGCGGGACCTGGAACTGGCCGCGCGGCTGGCCCATCAGTGGGGCTGGCACGACCGCGCCATCATCACCACGGCCCATGCCGCCCACTACTCCGACCTCGATCTGCGCTTCCCCCTGTTGCACCAGCAGGAAGTCATGCGGACCGCGAAACAGCAGCGGCTGGATCCGGCGCTGATCTTCGGCGTGATCCGTCAGGAGAGCGCCTTCATGCGGGACGCCCGCTCGCCCGCCGGCGCGCTCGGCCTGATGCAGCTCATGCCCGCCACCGGGCGCATGACCGCACGCCAGGAGCAAATTCCGCTGCCCAACACCCAGTCCCTGCTGCAGACCGACAAGAACATCCTGCTGGGCAGCGCCTACCTGCGCCGCATGCTCGATGAGTTCGGCGGTAACGCCGCCATGGCCACCGCCGCCTACAATGCCGGCCCCCATCGCGTGAAGCGCTGGCAGCCTGAAGAAGAACAGGACGCGGAGGTGTGGGTGGACCGTATTCCCTTCCATGAAACCCGCAACTACGTGCGTAATGTGCTGGCCTATGCGGCCATATTCGAGTACCGACTGGAACGACCCGTCACCCGGTTGCGGGAACGCCTGCCCGAGATACACCAAGCCCAACCTTGACCTGCCACGGGGCTGCCGCCACTATTTGCCCGTCATTCACAGGGCGGCAGCAGATACCTCATGACCAGACAGCAAACGATCCTCATCCTTGGCGGCAGCGGTTTTGTCGGTGCTCATCTCGCCCACCGGCTCACGGAACGGGGTTGGCAAGTACGCATCCCGGTGCGGCGCCGCGCCCGTGCGCGACACCTGTTGATCAATCCACGCATCGAAGTGATCGAGACCGGCCGGGGCCTCAGGGAACAACTCGCGAGCCTGCTGGATGGCTGCGCCGCCGCCGTCAACCTGGTGGGTATCCTGAATGAGCACCACGCCGGTGATTTCCAGCGCGTGCACGTAGAGCTGGCGGACCATTTCCTGCAATCCTGTCAGGCAACCGGCGTGCCGCGCCTGCTGCACATGAGCGCCCTCAACGCCAATGCCCTGGAGACACATTCCCGCTACCTGCGCAGCAAGGGCGAGGCCGAGGACCTGATGCATGCGGAGTCCGGGCCGGGGCTGCAGGTCACCAGTTTCCGCCCTTCCGTGATCTTCGGACCGGATGACAGTTTCTTCAACCGCTTCGCCGGCCTGCTGAAACTGACCCCGGGTATGTTTCCGCTGGCCTGCGCCGAGGCGCGCTTCGCACCCGTGTATGTGGGTGACGTGGTGGAGGCCTTCCTGCGCTGCCTGGAGGACGACAGCACCGCCGGACTGCGCCTGGATCTGTGCGGCCCGCGGGTCTATACCCTGCACGAACTGGTCAAGTACACGGCACGGCAACTGGGCCTGCGCCGTGTCATCCTCGACCTGCCCGACTTCCTGGCGCGCCTGCAGGCACGCGTGCTGCAACTGGTACCAGGCAAACCCTTCACCATGGACAACTACTGGTCGCTGCAGATCGACAGCGTCTGCCAGGAGGATGGTTGTGCGCGCCTGGGTATCCAGCCGCGTTCCGTGGAGGCCATCGTACCCGCTTACCTGGGCGGCAAGCGGCCCCGCGACCGCTATACCGAATACCGGCGCCTGGCGCGACGGCCCTGAGTCGGCCGACACCACCATGGAAATCTACCTCGTCGGCGGCGCGGTGCGTGACCAGCTGCTGAAACTACCGGTCCAGGAGCGGGACTGGGTGGTGGTGGGCGCCACACCACAGGAGATGCTCGACCTCGGCTACAAGCCGGTGGGCAAGGATTTCCCTGTCTTCCTGCACCCGGAGAGCGGCGAGGAATATGCCCTGGCGCGCACCGAGCGCAAGAGCGGTCACGGCTACAAGGGCTTCCAGGTGCAGGCCAGCCCTGAGGTGACCCTGGAAGAAGACCTGCTGCGCCGCGACCTGACCATCAACGCCATGGCCCTGGACGACGAGGGACAGCTGATCGACCCCTATGGCGGTGAGGAGGACCTGCGCAACGGTCTGTTGCGCCATGTCTCAACCGCCTTCGTGGAAGACCCGGTGCGCATCCTGCGCGTGGCGCGCTTCGCCGCCCGTTTCTGCCGTTGGGGTTTTCACCTGGCCCATGGCACCCTGGCGCTGATGCGTACCATGGTCCGGGACGGTGAGGTGGATTACCTGGTGCCGGAACGAGTGTGGGCAGAACTGGCCAAGGCCCTGCAAACAGACCGGCCCGCGCAGTTCTTCAAGGTGCTGCACAGTTGTGGCGCCCTGGCTGTGCTGTTTCCGGAACTCGAACCGCTCTTCGACACGACCGATGCGGCTCATGGCGTGACGGAAACCGATGCACTGCGCCGCTTCGATCGCGCCGCGGAATTGGACGCCCTGGAGGCGCGCTTCGCCCTGCTGGGCTGGATCCTCGCCTCGATACGGGGCGCCGAGGCGGCGGCCGCCGACCTGTCGGCCCTGTGCGCGCGCACCAAGGTACCCAACGAGTACCGCGACCTGGCTGTGCTGGTGGCACGTCATGGCGCGGACCTGGATGCCTGCCTGGAGAAATCCCCGGACGCGATCATGGCGCTGCTGGAGGCCTGCGATGCCCTGCGCCGCCCGGAACGCTTCGCGCAGGCACTACAGGTATGCCGGGTGGCACGGAATGACGCCTGGCCCCAGGAGGATTACCTGCTGCGTTGCCTGGCCGTCGCCGCGGCGGTCAATGCCGCCGGTCTGGTGGCACAGGGATTGAAAGGGCCGGAAGTGGGTCAGGCGCTGCAGGCCCTGCGCGTAGACGCCATCGCGCAGGTAACAAAACCCTGAGAAGCCCACGGATGGTGCCGGCGAGGCTGGCGGTATACCCGTGGGCGGGTGTCGGCCGCAGGGATGCGGCCGTCAAGCCTACAGGGACAAGGTGAGGCGGCGAAGCAGCCGAGAAGGTGCCCTGGGGCATGTATTCACGGCGTCCCGCACATGGGTATACCGCCAGCCTCGCCACGCCTACCCGCTACAGGAACAACACCAGCAACAGCACCCCGAGTCCCAGCCGGTAGTACACGAAGGGCATGAAGCCGATGCGGTCCAGCAACTTCAGGAAGAAATGGATGCAGAGGTAGGCACTGACACCGGACACCAGCGCGCCCAGCACCATGGGCAGCCACTGGGCCTGCACACCGGCCTGCACCAGCTTGAGGCTTTCGTAGCCGCCCGCCAGCAGGATGATGGGCACCGACAGCAGGAAGGAGAAACGCGCCGCGCCCGTGCGGGTCAGGCCCAGCAGCAGGGCCACCGCCATGGTGATGCCGGAGCGCGAGGTGCCGGGGATGAGGGCGATGGCCTGGGCGCCGCCGATCAACACCACGTCCAGCCAGTGGATACTGTGCTCATCGCGCCGCTGCGCACCGGTCTTGTCCGCCACCGCCAGCAGCAGGCCGAAGATCAGGGTAGTGGCCGCGATCACCAGGGGCGAGCGCAGGTGCTCGCCGATGAAGTCATGGAACAGCAGGCCCGCCAGGGCGGCGGGCAGGGTGCCGAAGATCACCGCCCAGGCCAGGCGGCTGTCGGCGTCCAGGCCGCGCCCGGCCACGGAACCGAACCAGGCCAGGGTCATGCGCTGCAGTTCCGCGCGGAAATACCAGACCACCGCGCTCAGTGTGCCCACATGCACTGCCACGTCGAAGGCCAGGCCCTGGTCCTCCCAGTCGGTGAGCACCGGCACCAGGATCAGGTGGGCGGAACTGGAGATGGGCAGGAATTCGGTGAAGCCCTGCACCAAGGCGAGCACGACGACTTGCAGAAGATCCATGGTGTTTTTTTATCCGTTCTTGTATGGCCAAAAAACCAATCATTGCACACGCCGGCCCTTGCAGGTCGGGCGTCTACAGCCGCCCACGCAGATCCTGCTGCCGGAAGCCCGGCAGCCCACCGTCGATCCCGCGCCGCAAGGCCATGCACTTGAAGCGCTCGCCCATTTCCCCCGGCATCACCAGCTGCTTGGCCTGTTGCACCTGGGCAAGATAGCGGGGCGAGCCATCGGGTTCCAGCGCCATGAGCAACTGGTCCAGGCCGCAGTCCAGCAGGAAGTGGGCCTGGGTGGAAAAGCCCTCCAGCGCCAGGCCGGCGTCCGTGCCCGCCTCCGCCACGGTGGTGAAGTCCACATAGCTGGTGATGTCCTGCAGGCCGGGCAGGATCAGTGGGTTGCCGTGCGCGCGGTGGCGATAGTGGCACATGAGACTGCCGCTGACACGCTGGTCATGGTAGCGCTCGCTACGCGGCGACCCGTAGTCGATGAGCAGCAAGGCGCCATGGCGCAGGCTGTCCGCCACACTGCCCACCCAGGCGGCCAGCGCCGGATCCCACTCGGAGACATAGTCGGATGGCCAACCATACGCATGCGCGAAGTCGGTGACGACCTGAACCAGACGTTCATCGTCCGCATCCCGCAGCGACCAGGCGAACCCGCCGCCCTGCCACTCCACCCAGTATTCACGCACACCACTGCCGGTCCATTGGAAACGCCGCACCGGGGCGGCGTCCAGCACTTCGTTGGCCAGCATCATTCCATTGAAGGATTCCGGCAGCCGGTCCAGCCAGTGTACCCGTTCCACCAGGTGCGGCAGGCTGGCGGCGATCGCCTCGCGCTGGCATTGCCGCAGGGCAGCGCTGCGCTCCAGGATGCAGTAGTGGCACGGCAGGATCTTGCGCAGCTCCAGTTCGCGCAGGAGATCGATGGCCAGCGCGCCACTGCCCGCACCGAATTCCAGCACATCGCCACCGGGCACGGCGCGCAGCACGGCTTCGACCTGGGTCGCCAGGCTGCGGCCGAACAGGGGGGTAAGCTCCGGGGCGGTGATGAAATCACCCTCGGCGCCGAACTTGCGCAGGCCGTTGCTGTAATAGCCCAGGCCCGGGGCGTACAGGGCCAGCTCCATGAACTCCAGGAAGGAGATGGCGCCGCCCCGGGCATCCATGCGCGCGCGGATCCGTGCCACCAGCGCAGCCTGCAGCTCCAGCATCTCCGTGGAAGGGGCGGGCCAGTCGGCAGGGCTATTCAAGTTCCACCGGCCACAGCTCCTGGCCATCGTCAGCGAAATCCCGCCACAGCTCCGCGTAGGTACGGCCGTTGACCGGATGCCGCAGGTCCGGTGCCAATTCCGCGAGGGGACGCAGCACGAAGGCGAAGCGGGTGATCTCGTCGCGGGGCAGGACCAGCTTGCCCTCGCGCATCTGCAGGTCGTCGTAGAGCAGCAGGTCGATGTCGAGGGTACGGGGCGCGAAGCGCTCCCCGCCGCGTTCGCGCCCCTGGCGCTCCTCGATCTCGTGCAACTGCCGCACGATCTCCCGGGGTTCCTCTTCGGAGTCGAAGGCCGCCACCAGGTTGTAGAAGGGGTCGCCGGCAAAGCCCACGGCGGTGCTTTCATAGACCCGCGATTGCGCCAGGTTGCTGAAGCGCGTGGCAAGCGCGTCCAGGGCGGCACGGATGTTGCGGGAACGGTCGATATTGCTGCCGATGCTGACATAGACCCGGGCCATGGAAGGTCAGGTCCTCAGGTCCGGGTGCCGCGTTCGATGATGATGCCGACACCCTTGGCGCCACGCACCGCGCCGCCCTTGTTGAGGGTCAGGCGCACCCAGGGCACCTGGAACTCCTCCAGCACCAGCGCGCAGATGCGCTCGGCCAGGGTCTCCACCAACTGGAATTCACTCTCGCCGACGAAGGCGATCAGGCGCTTGGCCACGGCCTTGTAGTTGAGGGTGTCATCGATATGGTCGGTGGCCGCTGCCTTGCCGATATCGGTGGCCATTTCCAGGTCCAGGCTCACGGTCTGGCGGGTGCTGCGCTCCCAGTCGTAGATGCCGATGATGGTGTCGATGCGCAGGTCGCGCAGGAAGATGATGTCCATGATCACTCGCTGTTTCGGTGCCGCGTCACTATAGCAAATTCTTCCTGCCGGGAAGCCAGGGCAGCGCTTACCTTGACCCCCGCCCCCCAAACGGCTCCAATACGCGCCATGCTCCTCCACGCCCTGTTGATCCTGATGGCCTACCTGGTTGGCTCCCTGTCCGCGGCCATCATCCTGTGTCGCCTGCTGGGTCTGCCCGATCCGCGCACCCAGGGCTCCGGCAACCCCGGGGCCACCAACATGCTGCGCATCGGCGGCAAGAAGGCCGCCGCCGCCACCCTGTTCCTGGACATGCTCAAGGGGCTGCTGCCGGTGCTGCTGGCCCGTGCCCTGGATGCGCCGCTGGAGATACAGGCCGCGGTGGCCTTCGCCGCCTTTCTCGGTCACCTCTATCCGGTGTTCTTCCGCTTCCAGGGTGGCAAGGGCGTGGCCACGGCCCTGGGGGTGTTGTTGGCACTGAATTGGCTGGTGGGACTGGCCACCATCGCCACCTGGCTGGTGATGGCCCTGCTGTTCCGCATCTCCTCCCTGGCGGCCCTGACTGCAATCCTGCTCACGCCGCTATATTTCTGGCTGCTGGACCGACAGCCGCCGCTGCTGGCGGTGGCGCTGGTGATCACCCTGCTGCTGTTCTGGCGTCATCGCAGCAATATCCGCAAGCTGCTGGACGGGACGGAGGGGAGGATTTCGCTGGGGTCAAAGCCTGGCGGAGATCACCAGGCCTGATTTACACCGCCTCCAACTCCGCCAGCGACCAGCGCGCCCGCGCCTGGATCAGGGGTGCCTCGTGGACGCCCGCCGCCAGACGGCAGGCGCCGGCATAGGCGATCATGGCGCCGTTGTCGGTGCAGAATTCCGGGCGCGGGTAGTACACGGCGCCACCCAGCTTGGCCGTCATTTCCCGCAACTTCTCCCGCAGGGCGCGGTTGGCGCCCACACCGCCGGCAACCACCAGGCGCGGCACCCCGGTCTGTTCCAGGGCGCGGCGGCACTTGATGGCGAGCGTGTCCACCACCGCGTCCTGGAAGGCGCGGGCGATGTCGGCGCGGCCCTGCGGATCGCCGCCGTGTTCGCGCACGGTATTGAGGGCGAAGGTCTTCAGGCCACTGAAGCTGAAATCCAGCCCCGGCCGGTCGGTCATGGGGCGCGGAAAGCGGAACCGCGCCGGGTCGCCCTGTTCCGCCAGCCGCGCCAGTTCCGGGCCACCGGGATAGGGCAGGCCGAGCAGTTTGGCGGTCTTGTCGAAGGCCTCGCCGGCGGCGTCGTCCAGGGACTCACCGAGGATTTCGTAGCGCCCCACCCCCGCCACCCGCACCAGCAGGGTGTGACCGCCGGACACCAGCAGGGCGATGAAGGGGAAGGCCGGCGGCTCGGCCTCCAGCATGGGCGCCAGCAGGTGGCCCTCCATGTGGTGCACGCCCACGGCGGGCACCCCCCAGGACCAGGCCAGGCTGCGGCCCAGGGCGGAACCCACCAGCAGGGCCCCGATCAGCCCCGGGCCGGCGGTATAGGCCACCCCGCCGACGTCGGCCGGCGCCACGCCGGAATCATCAAGCACTTGATGTATAAGGGGTAAAAGCTTGCGCACATGGTCCCGGGAGGCGAGTTCGGGGACCACGCCGCCGTATTCGGCATGCAGGGCGATCTGGCTGTGCAGGGCATGGGCCAGCAGGCCGCGTCCCTCCTCGTAGAGGGCGACCCCGGTTTCGTCGCAGGAGGTTTCGATTCCCAGCACCAGCATGGGCTTATGGTAGCGGGCCGGGGGCAGGACACAAGAAGAAGTTTTGTCTTTTCGCTGCACGCTGATAGAATGGCGGGTCTCACTCAAACCAAACTGAAGGTGAAAGGCTCCATGCCTAATGTACGTGTACGAGAAAACGAACCCTTTGAAGTCGCGATGCGCCGTTTCAAGCGCTCCTGCGAGAAGGCCGGCACCCTGGCCGAGGTACGCCGTCGTGAGTTCTACGAAAAGCCCACCCAGGAACGCAAGCGCAAGCAGGCTGCCGCGGTGAAGCGCCAGCTCAAGAAGATGTCTCGCGACGTCTCCCGCCGCACCCGCATGTACTAGGCCCATTCCCTGCAAAGGGAAGGCGCTGCAATGCCCCTCAAGGACCGTATCCAGCAAGCCGTGAAGGATGCCATGCGCAGTGGCGACAAGCGCCGCCTGGGCACCGCACGGCTGATCACGGCCGCCATCAAGCAGCGCGAGGTGGACGAGCGCATCGAGCTGGATGACGAGCAGATCGTGCTGGTGCTGGACAAGATGTGCAAGCAGCGGCGCGAATCCCTGGAACAGTACCGCAAGGCCAACCGCGAGGACCTTGCCGAGCAGGAAGAATACGAGCTTGGCGTGCTGAAGGAATTCCTCCCGGAACCCCTGTCCGAGGCCGAGATCGATGCCCTGATCGACGCCGCCGTGACCGATACCGGCGCCGCCGGCATCAAGGACATGGGCAAGGTGATGGGCATCCTCAAGCCACAATTGCAGGGTCGCGCCGACATGGGCGCCGTCAGTGCCCGCATCAAGGCCCGGCTGGGCGGCTGATGCGCGGCTGACAGACCGCCCCCCAGCCCGTACCATGCCCTGCCATGAGCGGCAGAATCCCCCAGTCCTTCATCGATGATCTTCTCGCCCGCGTGGACATCGTGGAAGTCATCGACAGCCGCGTTCCCTTGAAGAAGGCGGGCCGCGACTATACCGCCTGCTGCCCCTTCCACAGCGAAAAGACCCCCTCCTTCTCCGTCAGCCAGACCAAGCAGTTCTACCATTGTTTTGGTTGCGGCGCCCATGGTAGCGCCATCGGTTTCCTCATGGAGTTCGAGCACCTCGAGTTCGTGGAGGCCATCGAGGAACTGGCGCGCGGCCTGGGTCTGGAAGTCCCGCGCGAGGACGGCGGCGCGGCGCGGCCGGCGGACGACAGTCGGCGGCTCTTCACCCTGCTGGAACAGGCCGACCATTATTTTCGCCGCCAGCTGCGCGAGCATCCCCAGGCCCACAAGGCCGTCAGCTACTTGAAGCAGCGTGGCCTGAGCGGCGAGATCGCCGCCCGTTTCGGCATCGGCTACGCCCCGCCCGGCTGGGAAAACCTGGAAGCGGAGCTGGGTCGCGAGCACCAGACCCGCCAGGACCTGCTGCTGTTGGGCCTGACCCTGACCCGCGACGACGGCAGTCCCTATGACCGCTTTCGCGATCGGGTGATGTTCCCCATCCGCGACCGCCGCGGCCGGGTGATCGGCTTCGGTGGGCGAGTGCTGGGCGACGACAAGCCCAAGTACCTCAACAGCCCGGAAAGCCCCGTATTCCACAAGGGCCAGGAACTGTACGGCCTGTTCGAGGCGCGCAAGGCGGAACGCAAGCTGGAACGCCTGCTGGTGGTGGAAGGCTACATGGACGTGGTGGCCCTGGCCCAGTTCGGCATTAACTATGCCGTGGCCACCCTGGGCACCTCCACCACCCGCGAACACCTGGACCGGCTGTTCCGCACGGTGCCCGAGGTGGTGTTCTGCTTCGATGGCGACCGCGCCGGCCGCGAGGCCGCCTGGCGCGCCCTGGAGAACACCTTGCCGGTATTGCAGGACGGCCGCCAGGTACGCTTCTTGTTCCTGCCCGAGGGCGAAGACCCGGACAGCCAGGTACGCAAGGAGGGCCGCGAGGCCTTCGAGCGCCGCGTCCGCGAGGCCACGCCCCTGTCCGAGTACCTGTTCGAGCGACTGACGGGACAGGTGGACATGGCCAGCCTGGACGGCCGCGCCCGGCTGGTGGAGCTGGCCCGCCCTCTGCTGCGGCAGCTGCGCGAGGGGGCCTTCCGCCAACTGCTCATCCAGCGCCTCGGGGAACTGACCGGCATGCCGGGCGCCGGCCTTGCCGCCCTGCTGCGCGGCGATACACCGCCCCCCGCCGCCGCGCCGGAGCAGCGCCCCGTGCGGCCGCGCGCCAGCAGTGGCGGCCCCAGCCTGGTGCGCCACGCCATCTGCCTGCTGCTGCACCACCCGGCCCTCGGCCAGGCGGTTCAGGTTCCCGAGGGCCTGGCCGATGACCACAGCCCGGGTATGGATCTGTTGCGTGAACTCCTTGAAATCACCCGTGAGCGGCCACATCTAACGACAGGCGCCCTGCTGGAACACTGGCGGGACCAGGAGCAAGGCCGCCACCTGCACAAACTGGCCGCCGCACGCCTGCAGGTACCCGAGGCCGGCATGGCACAGGAACTGGAAGGCGCCCTGGTGCGTCTTACCCAGCAGCACCGGGAACGGGAACTGGAGCGGCTACTTGGCGAAGCCCACCTCCGCACCCTCACGGCAGACGAGAAAGTAATGTTGGAACAGTTGCTTAGCAAGACATAGCCCCCATCACCGGGATTCCACCCCGAGCATCGTGGTAGCCATGCAATCCGGCTTGATCTATACTGAAGGATTGCTTTTCTTGCCATGGCGTGGTCAGCACACACCCCATCACAGGCGTCACCAGCGGAAACCGGACGAAACATGAATCAGGATCAGCAGTCGCAATTGAAGTTACTGATTGCCAAGGGCAAGGAACAGGGCTACCTGACCTATGCCGAGGTCAACGATCACCTGCCCGACGACATCGTCGATCCGGAACAGATCGAAGACATCATCACCATGATCAACGACATGGGGATCGAGGTCCACGAGATCGCGCCCGATGCCGACACCCTGTTGTTGACCGGCACCACGGTCACCACCGATGACGATGCCGCCGAGGAAGCCGCTGCGGCCCTGGCCAGCGTCGACAGTGAATTCGGCCGCACCACCGACCCGGTGCGCATGTACATGCGCGAGATGGGCACGGTGGAACTGCTGACCCGCGAGGGCGAGATCGAGATCGCCAAGCGCATCGAGGACGGTCTTGGCCAGGTATTGTCCGCCCTCGCCCACTACCCCGCCTCCACCAACCTGCTGCTCGACGAGTACGCGAAGGTGGAAGCCGGCGAGACGCGTCTGGCCGATGTCATCAGCGGCTTCGTGGACCCCAATCTCGACGACCCCGTACCTGCGGTGCCGGAAACGAGCGACAGTTCCGACGACAGCTCCGATGACAGCGACTCCGACGATGACGAGGATGACGACGACAACGCCACGCCCGTGGACACCGGCCCGGATCCGGAGGAAGCCCGCGCGCGTTTCATGGAACTGCGCAAGCGCCATGAAAAGGTCGAAGCCGCCATCGCCGGCAAGGGCAAGCCCAGCCCGGCGCGGGTGGAAAAGCTGCGTGCCGAACTGTCCGAAGCGCTGCTCAGCTTCAAGCTGACCCCGCGCGTGGTGGACCTGCTGACCATGG
The DNA here is from genome assembly GCA_026197075.1 of Gammaproteobacteria bacterium. Lineage (GTDB taxonomy): Bacteria > Pseudomonadota > Gammaproteobacteria > DSM-19610 > DSM-19610 > JAIVHA01. Next base: position 108,918 of record JAPHQV010000010.1, read on the forward strand.
CCCTGCGTGACACGGTGGACCGTATCCGCGGCCAGGAACGCATCATCATGGACATCTGCGTCCACAAGGCGCACATGCCGCGCAAGGATTTCATCACTTCCTTCCCGGACAATGAAACCGACCTGAAGTGGCTGCAGAAACAGATCAAGGGCGGCCACAAGTATTCCGCCGTGCTGGACGAGTGCAAGGACGAGATCGTGCGCGCCCAGAACCGGCTGGTGAACATCCAGGCGGAAAGCGGCCTGGCCATCAGCGAGATCAAGGACATCAACCGCCGCATGTCCATCGGCGAGGCCAAGGCACGCCGCGCCAAGAAGGAAATGGTGGAGGCCAACCTGCGCCTGGTGATCTCCATCGCCAAGAAGTACACCAACCGCGGCCTGCAGTTCCTCGACCTGATCCAGGAAGGCAACATCGGCCTGATGAAGGCGGTGGACAAGTTCGAATACCGGCGCGGCTACAAGTTCTCGACCTACGCCACCTGGTGGATCCGCCAGGCCATCACCCGCTCCATCGCGGACCAGGCACGCACCATCCGCATCCCGGTGCACATGATCGAGACCATCAACAAGCTGAACCGCATCAGCCGGCAGATGCTGCAGGAGATGGGTCGCGAACCGACGCCGGAGGAACTGGCCGAGCGCATGGACCTGCCGGAAGACAAGGTGCGCAAGGTGCTCAAGATCGCCAAGGAACCCATTTCCATGGAAACCCCCATCGGCGACGACGAGGATTCGCACCTGGGAGATTTCATCGAGGACCAGAACATCCTTTCGCCGGTGGATTCCGCCTCCGTGGAAGGCCTGAAGGAAGCCACCCAGATGGTGCTGTCCGGCCTGACCCCGCGCGAGGCCAAGGTACTGCGCATGCGCTTCGGCATCGACATGAACACAGACCACACCCTGGAAGAGGTGGGCAAGCAGTTCGACGTCACCCGCGAGCGCATCCGCCAGATCGAGGCCAAGGCCCTGCGCAAGCTGCGCCACCCCAGCCGTTCCGAGCAGCTGCGCAGTTTCCTGGAGATCGAGTAAGGCTTACCGCCACCATCAGACTCCCGTCATTCCCGCGAAGGCGGGAATGACGGAATACAATGGGATGTGTAGTAGAATAACTGTTCGCAGGGCCTATAGCTCAGTTGGTTAGAGCAGGGGACTCATCAAAAGGTGCGTCCATATCGAAAGGTATGGAATGAACGGGATGAATTCAGGGAAACCTCAACGGCACGGAAACCCGGGCCGCTGGCAATCCTGAGCCAAGCCGGGGGTACACTCCCGGAAGGTGCAGAGACTACCTGAGAGCTGGGTGGCAGCATCCTAAGTGCTCTTAATAACAGGCAAGAGCGTCCCGCACCCTAGCAGCAGGTGGCTGTGGGTGATGAGATAGTCCACACCAGGCGGAAACACCTGGACAATGTGAATCCCTTGGTCCCAGGTTCGAGTCCTGGTGGGCCCACCATTAAATTCAGCATGTTATGTAATTTAACCCTTGCAGTGCCCTACGTGGGCAAGCATTATGTAAGGGGCTCCGCCGCCAAATCACTACATTTTCTTGCATACATCACGTCCTATGCTTTAAGGATTCGGTCGTCTAGAATGCATAGAATTTTGGCACCCAGCTTGAAAGGTAATGATTGATGGTATGGCAACTAGACAATCCTGAGCATCTCGTCTATTCGCGAAACCCGTTGGTAGCCACCATTGTAGAGATCAAGTATCACCCTATTTTGAAGATTGGTAGCGGCAAAGGGGTTGCTGAATTCCAAGACTGCATCCGCACCTCGTTTCCACAATATGCGGAAGTTGCCACCCAAGTTGTAAATCTCATTAACAACGTCCCTGGCCAAAATGCCGTGGAAATGCGAGAAGAAAAGCAGTACCGATTCATCAAAGAGGGTGGGGCTACAGCCTTAACCCTCGGGGATAGCAACGTGATCCTGGAGAATCGGAAGCACCATTCTCACGAGGACACTCTGCGCGACATGGAACTTGTCGTAAAAGCACTACTCGAAGTTTATAAACCAGTCAAACCAACTCGTTTGGGAACACGGTATATCAATAAAGTAAGTCGAAGCGCGATCGCTTCAGAACTCAATGAAACGGTCCAGTGGGAAGATTTGGTTTGCGACGATTTTTTAAGAATTCCCTGCCATATAGCCGAAACAGATGGTGCTGCGTTTGCGATGGAGATGAATTCCCAGATGCTGCAGGGCGGCGCGATGACCTTACGGTACGGGATGAAACTGGATAACAACCAGGCCAGAAGTGAGTTCAGGTTCGATATTGATCGTTATATGGAAGGTGACTACAACGTAGAGGACACATGCAGCCTCTTGGATATCTTCACAAAAGACATATATGCGTTGTTTTCGAAAATGGCAGGCCCCGCCCTTATTCGCTGGATGGAGCCAACGCAGAAATAAGAACAACAATTCGTATACAGTTATGAGGAGGGCAAGATTATGTACGCATGCACACTCGGGCAAACAGGTTGTTTTGACGACCTGGACTTTAGCCATGGGCGTCGGCAAGCGGTAGTGATGCAATACTCTGTTACTGCTGGCCATGAAACGCCCGTACCTGCCGAATTAGGACCGAACAGCATTTATTCCAGTACTACTGGCCAAATTGTATTAGTTCAACCTGTCAGCCAATTGGTAAAGGGGGCTGTTAGCTTCATCCAACATATCGCGACACTTCCCATTGACGCTCACGACGACCTAGTAGTTGACCGCCTTATGGCCCGCAAACAGGCCGGAGTGGTTGCGCAGCCGCTGACGCGCCGAATCTAACGGATTACGATTGTTTATAACTGCATGGAAAGATGGCCTCCCGTTTATGACGCAAGCGATCTGGCGGCTACGATTCGTGAGATATCCGATCGAGGACAACTCAACCAACAATTTTTCTCGGGGGAACCGGCAGGAAGATTGTGCCAGGGTGATGTTATTCGCTTACCATCATCGATTCCACTAATACATGAAGACGGCCAGCCAGCAATATCGGATGAATTCACATATTGGATGGTGATCGGCAACACTTGCGACATCGATCGCGAACTGGCAGACGTTACGTGGTCACAGATTGTGCCCTTGACCGAGTTCGAGGCTGGTGAGCTGGAAGACGAAGAACTAGCCTCGTTGCGTCGATACAGATATTCCCGCCGGTTTTACGTCCCAGCGTGGAGCCCTCATATCAGTGGAAGACACTACGTGGCTGACTTTTTAAGGCCTGTAACCATCCACAAAAACGCTCTTCACCGGGTTGCTGAAGTTGAAACTAAACTGAGCTACATTGCCTGGATTCTCTTACACTCGTGCTTGGTACGCTTCCTTGCCCGAGATGACGGACGATTCGACGTACATGCATAGGCACTCCGCAGTGATCCCGCGCCTGCTTACGCAGCGCTTATGCGGTGCGCTTACCTCGACTTGAAGGTAAGTGAATCGCGTCCTTACTCGTCACGACCTGAGCATTCAGACTTATTTGTTCTTTGGCCACAGACCCGTAGGCCGCTAGATATGTATGCTGCCGACCAGAGCTTGATGGTGATCCCGCTATGCCTCTCAACCCTCCCACACGATGGCACTACGCCGAACCAAGTTCATGTCACGGCTAGGACTTATATGAAGACTGGTATCCCAGCACCCAAGCTTCCTGATTGGTACTAGCCCGAAACAGCCTGTAAGCTAGCGGTATCAAAACAATCCGTGCCATAATAATTTGCTGTTTTAGCGGACAATTCCTATGCCCCTAACCCTCCCCCAGCTGGAACGCCACTTGTTCCGGGCCGCCGATATCCTGCGCGGCAAGATGGATGCCTCCGAGTTCAAGGAATACATCTTCGGGATGCTGTTCCTGAAGCGCTGTTCCGATGTGTTCCAGGAGCGCTTCGAGAAGATCGTCGCGGACCAGGTCGCCGCCGGGGAGAGCGAGGCTTCGGCCCGCCAGATCGCCAACATGAAGAACTGGCACAAGGAGACCTTCTTCGTGCCGGAGCAGTCCCGCTGGGAGACCCTGCTCAACGAGGCCCACCAGAACGTGGGCGATTCCCTGAACAAGGCGCTGGCGGGGCTGGAGGAGCACAACGCCAGCCTGGACGGGGTGCTGGAGCACATCGACTTCACCCGCAAGGTGGGCGCCGCCAAGCTGCCGGACCGCAAGCTGCGGGACCTGATCACCCATTTCAGCGTCTACCCCCTGCGCAACGACGACTTCGAGTTCCCGGACCTGCTCGGGGCCGCCTACGAATACCTGATCGGGGACTTCGCCGATTCCGCCGGCAAGAAAGGGGGCGAGTTCTACACCCCGCGCTCGGTGGTGCGCATGATGGTGCGGCTGGTGAAGCCCCAGGAGCACCACAGTGTCTACGACCCCTGCTGCGGTTCGGGCGGCATGCTCATCCTGTCCAAGGAATACGTGGAGGAGCAGGGCCACAACCCGCGCCTGCTCGGGCTCTACGGCCAGGAGGCGGCCGGCTCGGTGTGGTCCATCGCCAAGATGAACATGCTGCTGCACGGCATCTCCAGCGCCGACCTGCGCAACGAGGACACCCTGGCCGAGCCCCAGCACGTGGAGGGTGGCGAGCTGATGCGCTTCGACCGCGTCCTCACCAATCCGCCCTTCTCCATCAACTACGGCCCTACGGACAAGGACAGCCAGAAGACCTTCCACCCCAAGTTCCGGGCCGAGCGGTTCCGCTATGGCGAGGTGCCACTGGGTGCCAAAAAGGCGGACCTGATGTTCCTGCAGCACATGGTCGCCGTGCTCAAGGCCGACGGCATGCTGGCTACCGTCATGCCCCACGGCGTGCTGTTCCGGGGCGGCGATGAGAAGCGGATCCGTGCCGGCATGATCCACGACGACCTGATCGAGGCGGTGATCGGGCTAGCCCCCAACCTCTTCTACGGCACCGGCATCCCGGCGGCCATCCTGGTGCTGCGCGCCAAGGGCGCCAAGCCCGCCGAGCGCCGGGGCCAGGTGCTGTTCATCAATGCCGACCGGGAATACTACGAGGGCCGCGCCCAGAACTTCCTGCTGCCCGAGCACATCGAGAAGATCGTCAACACCTTCGACCGCTTCGCCGCGGAGCCCGGCTTCTCCGCCCTAGTCGGCAACGACAAGCTGGTCGAGAACGACTACAACCTCAACATCCGCCGCTACGCTGACAACGCCCCACCCCCCGAGCCCCAGGACGTGCGCGCCCACCTAAAGGGCGGTGTGCCCCTGGCCGAGGTGCGCGCCAAACAGCCGCTGTTCGACGCCCACGGCCTGGACCCCATGGACCTGTTCACCCCCCGGGCGGACGATCCCGACTACCTGGACTTCCAGCCGGCACTCGCCACCAGGGCCGACCTCAAGCCCGCCATTGAGCAGAACCCCGGCCTCACTGCCAAGGAGGCCAGCCTGCAGGCCGCCTTCGAAAGCTGGTGGCAGGCGCACGGCAACAGCATCACGGCCCTGGCCAATACTCTCAAGGGCAACGGCAGTCAGCTGAGCCAGCTGCGCGAGGAACTGCTGGCCAGCTTCAGCGCCGCCCTGGAGCCACTGGCCATGCTCGACCCCTTTGCCGTGCGCGGCATCATCGCCGGCTTCTGGGAGCAGAGCAAAAATGATTTCCGCGCCCTGCAGGCCCGCGGTGCCCTGGGCGTCATCGACGCCTGGCGCACCAGCATCGTCACCGCCCTGGAGGACAAGCAGGACAAGTCCAACCCCCTGGACCACAAGCTGGTCCGCTTCCTGCTCGATGAGTTCGTGGACGAATTGGAACAGCTCCAGGCCCGCAAGGCCGAACTGGACAGCCAGATCAAGGCCGCCGAGGCCGGTGGCGAGGAGGACGAGGACGGCGAGAACGCAGGCGACGATGCCTCGGAGGACGGCCCCAGCGAGGAAGAGGTCAAGGCCTGGAAGAAGCAACGCACCGCCATGACCAAACAGCTCAAGGCCAAGCAGGCCAGCTTCGAGACGCATCTCAATCAGGAGGTGGACACCCTCGACGAGGCCAGGGCCGCCGAGCTACTGCTCACCATCCTGCACGACGACATGGCGGACATCCTGGCTCGCTATGTTCGCGCCCAGCGCCAGCAGGTGATCGGCACCTTCGAGGCTTGGTGGGACAAGTACCGGGTGACGCTGGTCGACATCGAGGCCAAGCGGGATGCGGCGGCACTACAGTTGCGGGAGTTTCTGGGGGGACTCGGGTATGTCTGAGCAGATTCCTTCTGGTTGGACACGTGCGCCAGTTTGCGATCTTGTTGAGAAGCACTTCAGTGGACCGAGCCCGACCTGCGAGGAGCGGAATATCCACTCGAGTAATGAATGGGCAGTGCTAAAGACCACCGCCGTGGTATGGGGAGGATGGAACGAGACCGCACATAAGGTGTTACCCAAGCACCTCTGGGGACAAAAAGAGCTGGAAGTTCAGGCGGGTGACGTGCTTGTGACGAAAGCAGGTCCGCGGCATCGGGTGGGAGTGGTTATACATGTACCGGAAACGCAGCCGCACCTAATCGTTTCCGGGAAGATGATCGGTCTCCGAGTAAAGCGGGAACTCTGTTTCCCGGATGTGTTAGCGGGTGCAATCGCGCTTCGAGAACCGCAAAAATACTTGGACGACCGCACTACTGGCATGGCGGAGTCACAGGTCAATTTTTCCAACAAAGCGTTGTTGCAGACGCCTGTGATAATGCCACCGTTGGTCGAACAGGCTGTTATTTCTCAAATAAAGGATGTACTCGACACCCAGATCCGCCAGACCGAGGCACTGATTGCCAAGCTGGAGCACATCAAGCAGGGCCTGCTCACCGACCTGCTCACCCGCGGCATCGACCAAAACGGCCAACTCCGCCCCACCCCCGACCAGGCCCCGCATCTCTACAAAGACTCGCCCTTGGGGTGGATTCCGAGGGAGTGGGTGGCTAATTCGTTAGGGTCTGTCGTGAAACTGCAGGGTGGATATGCCTTTTCTAGCGAATCTTTCCAGGAGCACGGCGTTCGTTTAGCGAGAATTTCGAATATCAAAGGCGATTCCATAGTGGGCGACTTCGCATTACTACCATGGTCATTCATCGACCGCTATTCCGATTATGCCGCGAAGGAGGGCGACGTGTTGATCGCCATGTCTGGTGCAACGACCGGAAAAATGGCGGTTGTCGATAACGAAAACCTGCCGATGCTAATCAATCAGCGTGTCGGAAGATTCGTGGTAACGGAGCGCGATTACGTTCTGCCGTCGTTTCTGACTTTCTTACTGGGAACGTCGCATTTTAAACGGGAGATCGAAATAGCTGCTATAGGGGGAGCACAGCCCAACATTAGCGGGCGTCAGATCGAATCGATCCCTCTTGCGTTTCCTCCTACTGGTGAACAGCAGAAAATTGAAGCGGCGATGCAAGCATTCGGCAAGCGGATACTTGCCGAGCAAGCATCCGCGAGAAAGCTCCACCATGATAAGGCCGGCTTAATGGACGACCTCCTCACTGGCCGCGTCCGTGTCGCCCCCCTCCTGGAAGAGGCACAGCAACGCGAGGGCTGATCAGGCGAGCTTGAGATTCCTGAAACGGGACCGCCCGGATTTCAGGCGCTGTTCGATTGACTCAGTGGACTCACCCGTCTCGATGGCAGTGGAACTCGCCACCGACCGAATCAATTTTTCCTCGTCGATGGCCCGTCTTTTCCTAGCTGGCTTCGCTAGCTGCTTTTTCAGATGCGGGATCGGGAAGGCTCTGGGATCAGTACCCCATACCCAAATCCTGGGCCTGCTTCGCCAGCTCCTCCATGGCTTCCTGGCTCTTGCGATCGCGTTCGGCCTTGTAGTCCATCAGGTCCTGGTAACGGATGCGCCGGTGGGTGCCGATGAGGGTAAAGGGGATCCGCCCCTCTTCCAGCAGCTTGATCAGGTGCGGGCGGGACACATTGAGGATATCCGCGGCCGCTTGCGTGGTCAGTTCGGCATGGGTGGGCACGATGGTGACGGCATTGCCCTGCGCCATCTCGGTGAGGATATCGCGCAGCAGGGCCAGGACATCACGGGGCAGGATGAGGTCCGTCCCATCCAGTTGTACGCGGGCACGGTCGGCCTCGGGGATCCGGGCCAGCAGCTTGCTCAGTTCGGTGGCGCTGGCGCGGGCGAGCGCCGTGGTTTCGGCATCGGGCAGTCGGTCGGTTGCGCGCATCGGTGTTCTCCAGGCTGGAAATGCTTGCCGTACGGTGGCGGTCTTGTCGTTTGTCCCCCATGGTAAACGCAATATCCGAAAATCGAAATAAACGAAACGCCACGGCGCCGGCGCGCCAACCCCCGGGATTTGTGGGAGAATCAACCGGTCAGCGGCGGGGCGCTACAAATGCCCGTGCCACATAAAACAACTAATAAATTGATTTAAAAGGGATATAGGTGGCTAATACGGAATACACCGACGTAGAGGCACCGTTCATCGACCAGCTGCGGGGGCTGGGCTGGACCTACATCGTGGGCTCGGTGGACGACCCGGC
>JAPHQV010000042.1 GCA_026197075.1 Gammaproteobacteria bacterium
ACATGGAAGGCGTGCGCGCCTCGTCGATTTCCTTCAGCTTGGTGGGCAGCAGCTCGTCCAGCTTCTGGTTGAGCCAGGCGTCCATCCGGGGATCGGCCTGCTGCAGGTTTTCGGGTGATGTGGACATGATGTGCTCTCCTTGTATGACCGTGAATGGGGGCGTAGTCCTCAGGACTGATAACCGAATTCGCCGCGCCATTGCCCCTTGTGAAAATCGAGACGCAGCCAGTGGGGGATATAGGCGCCAGGCTTGGTGACCGGCATGGTCTTCAGCGGTGGGGCCTCATCGCCCAGGTCCGCGATGTGGCATTGCTCCGCCACCACGGGCCGGAAGCCGAGCAGGAGCGGGCCGCCAAGGGAAACCAGGTCATCGTTCGGCAAGTGGGTGTCGGCCAACGGCTTGACCCGCACCTGCTTGCGCACCAGGCAACTGAAATACAGTTCCATCTCCACCACCAGTGGCGCGGCCAGACCCGCAGCGGCACGCCGGGCGGCCCGGGTCAGCTCCACCCGTATCTCCCGGCCATGGAGCCGGACCTTCTGTCCGACCTCCGGTACGGTGGAAATTGTCGGGTTATCAAGGGCGAGGCTGGTGTTATCCATGGTTTTTTCTCCTGGCCTTGGCAGTGGATGGCCGGCTTGTGGTGAGACCGGATAGTAAGTAGACTACATACCGACCATCTGGTTTGTCAATAGCCGGTGAATCTCTCTCCCTGCGGGGCGGGGTGACCGTTACAATGGCGCCTGCCGGCACGCCGGGAATCAGGAAAGCGGGAGCAGGATATGACAGCGGCAGTGGAATCTGGACCGCGCACGGAACGAAATGCCGACGCCACGCGGGCGCGGATCCTGGATGCGGCCTTCCGGGAGATCTACCGCAAGGGCTTCCAGGGCATGCGCCTGGACGATGTGCTGCGCCAGACGGGCCTGACCAAGGGTGCCCTGTATCACCATTTTCCCAACAAGATGAGCCTCGGCTACGCCGTGGTCGACGAGTTGATTGCCGAAGCCATGTCGGGGATCTGGGTCACGGCCTTGCAGGACAGCCGGGATCCCATCGGCGTCATCATCCAATTGATCACGAACCTGGCCCGGGGCCATGGACCCTTCGAGGCCGTGACCCAGGGCTGCCCCCTCAATAACCTGGCACAGGAGATGTCCCCCCTGGATGAAGGTTTTCGCATGCGCATCGACCGGGTGTTCCAGACCTGGAGCCGCTGCCTGGTGGAGGCCCTGGAGGCGGGTAAGCGCCATGGCACGGTGCGGCAGGAACTGGACAGCGAGCGTGCCGCGATCTTCGTGATCGCCGCCGTGGAGGGCTGCATCGGCATGGCCAAGAATGCCCAGAGCCTGGAGCGCCTGCAGGTCTGCACCACGAGCCTGGTGGAATACCTGGACAGTCTGCGTTCTTGAGAATAACGAAGACACGCTAAACGCGTAACCGCGCAATAAAGAGCAAAAATAATGGGAAGAGCCTACGGGGAGTGGCTGATCCGCTGGCGGGTGGCGGCCATCCTGCTATCCATCATCGCAGTGCTGGCGACCGGCTATGGTGCCCGCCTCATCAGCTTCAGCGCCGATTACCGGGTGTTCTTCAGCCAGGAAAACCCCCAGCTGCAGGCCTTCGAGGCCATGCAGAATATCTACACCAAGACCGACAATGTGCTGTTCGTGCTGGCGCCTCGGGACGGGCAGGTGTTCACGCCGCGCACCCTGGCCGCGGTGGAATATCTCACCGAGCGTGCCTGGCAAATCCCGTATTCCATCCGGGTCGATTCCCTGACCAATTTCCAGCACACGCGTGGCGAAGAGGACGATCTCATCGTCGAGGACCTGGTGGAAGACGCGCTCGATCTGGATCCGGCGGAGCTGGAACGGGTACGGGAAATCGCCCTGCGCGAACCCCTGCTCCTGCACAGCATCGTCTCCGAACAGGCCGATGTCACGGGTGTCAATGTCACGGTACAGCTGCCGGGCGTGAACGAGATGCAGGAAACCCCCGAGGTGGTGGAATTCTCGCGGGCGCTGGTGGAGGAGATGCGGGAGCGCTACCCCGAGATCGAAGTCCATCTCACCGGCATCGTCATGCTCAACAACGCCTTCTCGGAAAACAGCGCCCTGGACATGCAACGCCTGGTGCCGGTCATGTTCCTGCTGGTGACGGTGGTCATGATCCTGCTGCTGCGCTCCTTCACCGGTGCCCTGGTCAGCATGCTGATCGTTTTCATCACCATCATCACGGCGCTGGGACTGACCGGCTGGCTGGGCATCCGCCTCACGCCGCCATCCTCGGCCGCGCCCACCATGATCCTGACCCTGACGGTGGCCAATTGCATCCATATCCTGGTGAGCTTCCTCCATGGCATGCGTCGCGGCGATGCCAAGGCCAAGGCCATGGTGGAAAGCCTGCGGGTGAACCTGGCGCCGGTGTTCATCACCAATCTCACCACGGCCATCGGTTTTCTGAGCATGAATTTCAGTGATGCGCCGCCCTTCCGTGATCTGGGCAATATCGTGTCCATGGGCGTAGTGGCAGGTTTTTTCTACTCCATCCTGTTGTTGCCGGCATTGATGATGGTATTGCCGGTACGGGTGAAGGTAGGCACCAGCCTGTCACATCGGGCCATGGACAAAGTGGCGGAGTTCGTCATCGCCCGGCGAGGCGCACTGTTGTGGGGCATGGGATTGCTGGTGCTGCTGCTGGTGGCCATGATCCCGCGCAACCAGCTCAATGATGAATTCGTGAAATACTTCGATGAGAGCGTGGAGTTCCGCCAGGCCACGGATTTCACCACCGGACACCTGACGGGCATCTATCGTATCGATTACTCCCTCGAGGCTGGCGAATCCGGCGGCATCAGTGAACCGGAATTTCTGCGCCGGGTGGAGGCATTCGCCGACTGGTACCGGCAACAGCCGGGGGTGATTCATGTGCAAAGCCTGACCGACACGATGAAACGCCTCAACAAGAATCTGCACGGCGACGACGAGGCCTGGCATCGTTTGCCGGAGGAGCGGGAGCAAGCGGCCCAGTACCTGCTGCTCTACGAAATGTCCTTGCCCTACGGACTCGATCTCAATAACCAGATCAACCTGGACAAGTCCGCGACCCGCCTGGGCGTGGTGCTGCACAGCATCTCCAGTAACCGCGTGCTGGAGCTGGAGGAACAGGCGCAGCAGTGGCTGCGCGACCATGCCCCGGCATCCATGCAGGCTCATGGCGCCAGCCCCACCATCATGTTTTCCCATATCGGCGAGCGCAACATCCGCAGCATGTTGACGGGCACCACGGTGGCCCTGCTGCTGATCTCCCTGGTGCTGATCTTCGCGCTGCGTTCCCTTAAGATCGGCCTGGTGAGCATGATTCCCAACCTGGTGCCGGCGGCCATGGCCTTCGGCCTGTGGGGCCTGTTGGTGGGGCAGGTGGGCCTGGCTTTGTCGGTGGTCACCGGCATGACCCTGGGGATCGTGGTGGACGACACGGTGCACTTCCTCAGCAAATACCTGCGCGCCCGGCGCGAGGTCGGCCTGAACGCGCCCGATGCCGTACGCTATGCCTTTGCCCATGTAGGCGTGGCCCTGTGGACCACCTCGGCGGTGCTGGTGGCGGGGTTCCTGGTGCTGGCCCAGTCCGCCTTTGAACTGAATGCCGGCATGGGGCTGCTCACCGCCATCACCATCAGCTTCGCCCTGGCGGCCGATTTCCTGCTGCTGCCACCGCTGCTGATGAAGCTGGAGAAAAAATGATATGAGGACGATTTCCGTAGTGCTGCTGTTGAGCCTGTTCATCCCCATTGCCCTGGCCGAGACGCCGGAGGAACGGGGTCTGGCCATCGCCCGCGAAGCAGACCACCGTGACCAGGGTTGGGGGGATTTCAGTGCCAGTATGACCATGATCCTGCGTAATGCCCAAGGTGACGAGAGTCATCGCCAGCTGCGGGTGCGCAACCTGGAAGTGGAGGGCGATGGCGACAAGACCCTGACCATCTTCGACGAACCCCTGGATGTGAAGGGCACCGCCTTGCTCACCTACAGCCACAAGACCGGCCCCGATGACCAATGGCTCTATCTTCCCTCCCTGGCCCGGGTCAAGCGCATCTCTTCTCGCAACAAATCAGGGCCCTTCATGGGCAGCGAATTCGCCTACGAGGACATCTCCTCCGACGAGGTGGAGAAATATACCTACCGTTATCTGCGCGACGAGGTCTACGAGGGCATGGATTGCTTCGTCATGGAACGCTACCCCGTGGATCCCAATTCAGGCTATTCACGGCAGGTGGTATGGATCGACCAGGCCGAGTACCGGCCGCAGCAGGTGGTCTATTACGACCGTAAGGATGCATTGCTCAAGACCTTGCGTTTCCGTGATTATCGTCAGTACCTGGATCAGTACTGGCGCGCCGATTTATTCCTGATGGAAAACCACCAGACCGGCAAGAGCACCGAGTTGCACTGGTCGGACCAGCAGTTTCGCCAGGGCCTGACGGATCGGGATTTCGACCAGAACAGCCTGCGCCGGGCACGCTGATGGCGCGCGTCAACGCGACCTGGTTCCTGGTGGTGATGCTGGGTTGGGGCAACCTGGCCCCGGCGCAAGGACAGTGGTCCGGCCAGCTGGCCAGCGAGGCACGTCTGTTTGCCGACTCCCCGGCCCATCCCGGCCAGGGTGCCGGTTCCCTGTCCCTGGTCCTGCAGCCCGAGTATTACCGCAGCTGGGACGAGGGCCGGCAGAGTTTTCTATTTGCACCTTTCCTGCGTCTCGACAGCCGCGACCCCGAACGCAGCCACGGTGACATTCGCGAACTCTCCTGGATCCGCGCCAGCCGTGATTGGGAACTGCGGCTGGGCATCCGCAAGGTATTCTGGGGGGTCACGGAATCCCAGCACCTGGTGGATATCCTCAACCAGACCGACCTGGTGGAAAACCCCGATGGCGAGGACAAGCTGGGCCAGCCCATGGTCAACCTGGCCCTGGTTCGCGAGTGGGGCACCCTGGACCTGTTTCTGCTGCCGGGTTTCCGCGAGCGCACCTTCCCCGGCATCGAAGGTCGCCTGCGGCCGGCCCTGGTGGTGGATACCGACCAGGCCGTGTACGAGTCCTCTCGCGAGGAACGGCGGATCGACGCCGCCCTGCGCTGGAGCCATTACATCGGTCCCTGGGACCTGGGCCTTTCCCATTTTCACGGCACCAGCCGCGAACCCCGGTTGCTGCCCGGCGTGAATAGCGGCGGCCAGCCGGTACTGGTGCCCCACTATGATGTCATTCACCAGACCGGCCTGGCACTGCAGCGCATCGCCGGTGACTGGTTGTGGAAACTGGAACTGATACGTCGCTCAGGACAGGACGATACCTTCACCGCCGCCGTGGGCGGTTTCGAATATACCCTGGTGGGCCTGCGCGAAAGCGTGGTGGATCTCGGCCTGCTGCTGGAGTATTCCTTTGATGACCGCAAGGACACCGCACCCAACCCGTTCGGAAACGACCTGTTTCTCGGCTCGCGCTGGGTCTTCAATGACGTGGACGGCACGGAGATCCTCGCCGGCCTGTTTCTCGACCTGGATCATCATGGTCGCCTGTACAACCTGGAAGCCAGTCGTCGCATCGGCAATGCCTGGCGCCTGAGCGCCGAACTGCGCGTCTGGCAGGCCTTCCCAATCACCGACCCCCTGCATGCCTTCCAGGCCGATGATCACCTGCTGGTGGAGCTGGCGCGGTATTTCTGAACAGAGTATTGAACCGCCAAGGCGCCAAGTTCGCCAAGAATACATTTTTGAACCGCCAAGACGCCAAGAAAACCGCTTTGAGTCAAGGAGTGTCCACTTTAGCCGTCATGTCGGCGCAGGCCGGCATCCATATCGCCATACCTATGGATTCCGGCATTCGCCGGAATGACGAGACTGGGCTGTAGCGATCAACACTGATTCCTGATTAACAGCGATTTTTCTTGGCGTCTTGGCGCCTTGGCGGTTCATATCTCTTTCTTGGCGTTCTTGGCGGTTAAAAGGGTTTTAGGGTGGTAACGCCGGTCTCTAACGAATATCTTCGATCGCGAATTTGCGCTCCAGCACCTGTGGGGTGATGACGGCATAGCCCTGCAACTGCCAGTGGGCCAGCTCGGTGATGGCGGAAGGGACCACGCGCACGAAATCCTGCAGCTCCTCCAGACGATAGCCGAAGTCCGCCATGGCCAGACCACAGACGATGAACTCCACGCCCAGGCTGTGGTAGTAGCGCATGCGCTGCACGGCATCCTCGTATTTCTCGGCATTGTGTTTCGCCAGGGTGACAGTTTCAGTCCCATGGACGATGACCTTGAGGTCAAGAAACTCCGGCGCCATCTCATAGGGAGATTCCATGAGCGGGTTCATGAGGGAGCGGATCCAGTACAGGGCGGAGTTGATCTTCTCCGGATGGTCGAAGTAGAAATCAAACACCACCTTCTGTTCTTCGTAAGGTGTCTGTACCCACTCGGCACCTTTGTCGGCACCCTTTTCGGCAAGGACAGGACTGACAAGCAGGGTGAGCATCAGCAGCAAGGAAGGTATATGCATGGGGCACCTTGATCGTCTGAAAGATGGCAGGAGCGGGCAAAGCCCGCTCCTGCAGGATCAAGATCAGTATAGTGCAGGATGTGGCCACACCCGCGAAGAAAACCTGACACCTGGTATTGCTATTCGTTGACCTCGCTGATCTCGTTCAGGCTGGCGAGTTTCACGCGCGCCTCGTAGGTCTCGCGGGCCAGGCGCACATCCTCCAGAAAGTATTCCAGTTCATCCAGGCGCAGGGCCTGCGGCCCGTCCACCAGGGCCTTGCCGGGTTCGGGATGGAAATCCACCAGGATCATGTTGGCACCGGCGACCACGCCCTGCGCGGTGACCTGGAAGACATCGAGTATGCCGTCGGGACCGCGATCCCGGGTACCGACGGAGTGGGAAGGATCGATGCACACCGGCATGCGGGTAAGGCGCTTTACTACCGGCACGTGGGAAAAATCCACGAAGTTACGATGCGGGTCACCCATGTTGGTCTTCATGCCACGCAAGCCGAATACCACCCGGCGGTTACCCTCGCTGGCCAGGTACTCGGCCGCGTTGAGGGATTCCTCGAGGGTGATGCCGAAGCCGCGCTTGAGCAGCACGGGAAACTGCTGCTGGCGGCCGGCGAACTTCAACAACTCAAAATTCTGGGTATTACGGGTGCCGATCTGCAGCATCACCCCGGTGGGATTGCCGGTCTGCTCCAGGGCCGAGTGGATCTCCTCCACGTGGGACTCGTGGGTGACCTCCATGGCGATGACCTTGATACCATACTTGCCCGCCAGTTCGAACACGTAGGGCAGGCAGGCCTTGCCGTGGCCCTGGAAGGCATAGGGGCTGGTGCGGGGCTTGTAGGCACCCATGCGGGTGCAGACCTGCCCCTGGGCCTGCAGGGCACGCAGCATGCTCTCCACGTGTTCCGGGGTACTGACCGCGCACAGCCCGGCGAAGACGTTCAGGTTGTCCTGTCCGAAGCGCACGCCATTGTAATCGAAATGAGTGGAGCGCTGGTCGTCGCGATGGCGACCCAGCACGCGGTATTCCTGCGATACCTTCACGGCCCGCTCGACAGCGGGCAGGGCTTCCATATCCTCGATGCTGAGGGTGGCGGTGTCACCGATGAGGTAAACCTCGGTGAGGGACTGCTGGGCACCGGATTCTTCGTGCAGGCGGGTCTTGATATTGGGCAGGTTGTCGAGATAGGCCATGAGCTGGCGGAACTCGTCGCTCTGCCGTTCCGTATTGGGGGCGAGGATCAGGATCATGATGGCATGCTCGTTACGTCCGTGATGGAGCGGAGAGTAACACAGCCAAAGGCTAGCGGGGATCGGTACCCTTGATCAACGGCCGTTCCTCGCGTCGCCAGCGACGAATGTCGCCTTCCAGGTGGTAGACATTGGACAGGCCGGCGCGGATGAGTTGTCGCTTGGCAATGCGCGAGCGCACGCCGGTTTCGCAGTAGAGCACGATATCCTGGGGCGCCACGTTGCGCAGTTCCGGGATCCGGTCACCGAGCAGGCGATAATCCAGGTAATAGGCACCGGGGATGTGCCCGGACTGGTATTCCGGCAGGGTGCGCACATCGAGGATCAGTGGTGGAGCATCGCTGGCCATGCGCGCCTCCAGTTCATCAGCGCTGATGAGCGTGGCGGGATCGTCGCGCATCAGGTGCTGGATCCAGAATACCCCCAGCACGAACAGCACCAGCACTACCAGGCCGAGCAGGCGCCCGCCCTTGCGCGGAGCAGGGGCGCCCTCAGGCGGCAAAACGCTGCTCCAGGTAGTGGACGATATCCGCGGACTCGTACAGCCAGCGATCCTTTTCTTGCGCGTCACGAATGCGCAGGCAGGGCACCTTGAGCTCACCCCCACCTTCCAGAAGTTCCTGGCGCGCATGAAGATCGCGCAGGGCGTCGCGGGTCTCGATGTGCAGGCTTTGACGTTTCATGGCACGACGCACCTTCACGCAGAAGGGGCAGGCGGGATACTGATACAGCATCAACGCGGCCGTCTGCGTATCGACTTCCTTTTGCAGTTCCGGGCTGCGTTCTATGCCACGTGGACTGAACAGCCAGTCGAAAAACAGGATCAGGCGACCCAGCAACCAACGGATAAACTTCACCAGCGACTCCTGCGGAAGAAACGAAAAGATATCAACGGGCGCGGGATAGCCCGACGGCAGATTCTACCAGTCCCGGCCGGGGGCGCCTACCGGGCAGGGCTTGGGGAAATCAGGGAGCGGAAGGGCGCCGGGTGACGGAGTGCACTACGCGGTCGTGTTCGAAATAGACCACGTAGCCATCATAGATCCACTGCGTGATGGGAGGCTGACCCACGGCGGCCCGCCTTTCCATGGGGGTCCCGAAGCGGCTTTCCACCTCGGCCATGGTCAGGCCGTTGCGCGGTTTTTCCTGGGCGGCGGACTGCTGGACATGCTCGATGACCAGTACCTCGGCATGGCCCAGAGCGGGCAGCAGCAGGCAGGCGGCAAACAGGGTGACACGCAAGGTCGGCATGGGGATTGCTCCTGGGGGTTGATTTTTTGGCACTATAGCACCGTGATCCCCATGGAAAAAGTGCCAAGCCCATGATTTTTGAACCCGTTCTCAAAGGCGGCGTGCTGCTGCGCCGCTACAAACGATTCCTGGCCGACATCGTCCTCGACACGGGCGAAACCATTACCGCCCACACCCCCAATACCGGCTCCATGCTGGGCTGCGCCGTACCGGGCAGCCGGGTCTGGCTGAGCCATTCCACGAACCCCGGCCGCAAGTATGCCCACAGCTGGGAGCTGGTGGAGGTGGCTCCTGGCGTCACGGTCGGCATCAATACCCATTTACCCAATCGCCTGGTCCAGGAAGGCATCGAGCAGGGTCGCATCCCTGAGCTGCAAGGCTATGGTGAGCTGCGGCGCGAGGTTCCATATGGAGAGGAGGGCAGTCGTATCGACCTGTTACTCGGCGGCCATGCCCGCCATCCCGATGCATTCGTGGAGGTCAAGAACGTCACCGCCGCGGTGGAGGATGGCATCGCCCTGTTTCCCGATGCCGTCAGTGTCCGCGGCAGCAAGCATTTGCGAGAGCTGGCCACGCAGGCCGAACGTGGTCAACGGGCGGTGATCCTGTTTTGTGTGCAGCGCTGTGATGTGTATGAGGTACGTCCTGCCGATGCCATCGATCCTGTGTATGGCCAAACCTTGCGCCAGGCCCTGAAGCGGGGTGTGGAGGCACTCGCCTACCAGGTACGGGTATCGCCTGAGGGCGCGGAGCTGACGCAGCGCCTGCCGGTGGTGGTGTAGCAAAATATGTGTAGGCGGTAACGCTGCTGGGTAGTCTGGGTAGTCTGGGGAATCTGCCGGCGAGACGCCGTGAATACATCCCTGTAGGCTTGACGGCCGCGTCCATGCGGCCGACACCCGCCAACAGATTCCCCAGACTACCCAGCGCCACACACCGGAGGAACAATTCCCCATGACGCCATTGCAGCCTTGTGTTTTAATGAGCCCCCATGTTTCGCCCCATCGAACTCTTCGTCGGACTGCGTTATACCCGCGCCAAGCGGCGTAACCATTTCATCTCTTTCATTTCGCTCACTTCCATGCTCGGCATTGCCCTGGGCGTGACAGCGCTGATCACGGTGCTGTCGGTGATGAACGGTTTCGAGGAGGAATTGCGCACCCGCATCCTGGGCATGGCTTCCCATGCCAGCGTCAGCGGCGTGGACGGTCGCCTGGAGGACTGGCGCCAGGCCGCAGACGAAGTCAGCCGGCACCCCAGCGTGATCGGCACGGCACCCTTCGTGCGCGGGGAGACCATGTTGTCCCTGGACGGACGGGTCAGCGGGACGCTGGTGCAGGGTATCCTGCCCGATGCGGAACCCCGGGTCTCCGACGTAGGCGAGCACATGAAGGAAGGCCACCTGGATCTGCTGCGGGCTGGTGAATACAACATCATCCTGGGTCAGGAGCTGGCCTGGAACCTCGGTGCCCGTATCGGCGACCAGGTCACGGTGATCACCCCGCAGGCCCATTTCAGTCCCGCCGGGGTACTGCCGCGGTTGCGTCGCTTCACCCTGGTGGGGATCTTCGAGGTGGGCATGTACGAATACGACCGTGGCATCGCCCTCATTCACCTGGAGGATGGGGCCAAGCTGTTCCGGCTCGACGATGCCGTGAGCGGTCTGCGCATCAAGCTCGATGACCTGTTTGCCGCACCGCGTATCGCCCAGGAGCTGGCCGACCGGCTGCCACCGTCCTTCCGTGTCGATAACTGGACCCGCCAGCACGCCAATTTCTTCCGCGCCGTGAAAATGGAGAAGCGGGTGATGTTCATCATTCTCACCCTCATCGTCGCGGTGGCGGCCTTCAATATCGTCTCCACCCTGGTAATGGTGGTGACGGACAAACAATCGGATATCGCCATCCTGCGTACCCTGGGTGCCACGCCCCTGTCCATTATGGGAATCTTCATGGTGCAGGGCGCTCTCATCGGTGTGCTCGGCACCCTGTTGGGCGCGGCCGGTGGCTATGGCCTGGCCACCAACCTGGGGACCATCGTGCCCGCCATCGAACGCGCCTTCGACATGCATTTCATGGCGCCCGACGTGTATTACATCAGCGATCTGCCTTCCAAGCTGGTATGGCGCGATTTCTGGCAGATCACCGGCATGGCCTTCCTGATCAGTCTGCTTGCGACTCTTTACCCCGCCTGGCGCGCCTCGCGTACCCAGCCGGCGGAGGCGCTGCGGTATGAGTGACACCACGCCAGTGATCGAGTGCACGGGACTGACCCGGGTATTTCACGAGGGCGGCCTCAATGTACGTGTGCTATCCGGTGTCGATCTGCGCGTGGAACCCGGGGAGCGCATCGCCATCGTGGGCAGCTCCGGCAGCGGCAAGAGCACCCTTCTGCACCTTCTCGGAGGCCTGGATGTGCCCGACGCGGGCGAGGTGCGGGTGGCCGGCGAGGCCCTGAACCGCATGGGTGATGCGCGCCGCGGCAGGGTGCGCAACCAGCACCTGGGCTTCGTGTACCAGTTCCATCACCTGCTGCCGGAATTCACGGCCCTGGAGAACGTGGCCTTGCCACTGCTCATCCGTGGCCTGCGTCCGCCCGAGGCAAAACGCCAGGCCAGCGACCTGCTCCAGCGCGTGGGCCTGCTGGAACGCCTCGCGCACAAGCCGGGTGAACTGTCGGGCGGCGAGCGCCAGCGCGCCGCCGTGGCCCGCGCCCTGGTCACACATCCCGGCTGTGTACTGGCGGACGAACCCACCGGCAACCTGGACCGGCGCAATGCCGAACAGGTCTACGACCTGATGCTGGAACTCAACCGCACCCTGGGCACCAGCTTCGTGGTGGTGACCCACGATCCGGCCCTCGCGCAGAGCATGGATCGTGTATTGACCCTCGAAGATGGGCGCTTGAGCGGCTGAACAGGGGGCTCCGCCTGCCACCCGTACCCGATTTGCCTGTGCGTCATTGTTTCGGCCAGCGCCGACTGACCACATGCCAGCGCCACAACATGCGTACCAGTAGCCAGCCCAGCACGGCCAACAGCAGTCCCACCACCACCCCTCCCAGCAACAGCGGTTTCCAGATGTGCAGCATCGAGCCGATCAGGTCCGTCACCGAGGCCCGGAACTGATCCTGAGTGGGTTGTTTGCCGAGCAGCAAGGCCCCCACCCGGTAGTTGAAGTAGTAGATGGGGCCCATGGTCAGGGGGTTGGTGACCCACACCATGGCCACCGCGATGGGCAGGTTGACGCAGCCGAGGATGGCGATACCCGCGGCAATGAGCATCTGGAAGGGCAGGGGCAGCATGGCCACGAACAGGCCCACGGCCACGCCCCCCGACACCGACCGGCGATTGAGATGCCACAGGCTGTGATTGCGCAGCAATTCACCGAAGTGGCGCAAGTGCTTGTGGCGCCGCATGCTGTCCGTATCGGGCAGGAAGCGCTTGAGGAATTTTTTTGGCATGCTGCTACGCTGTTTTGGTACGGGCACAGGACTGCCCATGACCCGGTAACGGCCGGAAACCGATTTTCCAGATAGCCTCATTATCCACGAAACCGTTCAGGGAAGAACATGGTGGTGGTCAGCCTCGCTTTTCTTGCCGGCATACTGCTGGTCCAACTCGCCCCGGTCCTGCCGGCGGCGGACTGGGGCCTGCCCCTGCTGCCGCTTGTCTTCATCCTGCACCGACAGCGCCGCCCCGTTCCGGCCGCCTGGCTGGCGGGCCTGCTATGGGCCTGGTGGTATGCCGCCTGGCTACTGGCCAGCAGCCTGCCGGCGGAATGGGAGGGCGTGGACCTGCAGGTGGAAGGGCGAATCAACGGCCTGGTGCAGGACCGTGGCGCCAGCGGCCTGCGCATTCCCATGCGCATTGGCGCCGTCGTGGAGGAGGGGACGTGGCAACCCTTCGACTTGACCGTCCAGTTGAACTGGTACCGGCCGCCGGGCCGTCCCGAGCCCGGCGAGACCTGGCGCCTGAAGGTCCGGCTCAAGCAACCCCGGGGATTTGCCAACCCGGCTGGCTTCGACTACGAACGCTGGCTGTTCCGGCAGGGGATTCGCGCCACCGGCTATGTGCGCGAGGACCCCGCCAACCAGCGGGCCGCCGGCGCCGAAGGACGGCCTATCGATCGCCTGCGGCGACACATCCAGCAGACCTTTGCGTCACAGACCAGCCGTACCCGCACCGGTCCCCTGCTGGAGGCCCTCACCATCGGTGTGCGCGATGGTCTCGACGACGAGCACTGGCGTGTCCTGCGGCGTACCGGTACCAGTCACCTGATGGCGATCTCCGGCCTGCACGTCGGCCTGGTCAGCGGCCTGCTGTTCTGGCTGACGCGGCGCCTGTGGGCAGCGGCCGGGGGCAGCGCCTATTGTCCGGCACCACTGGTGGCGGCCTGGGCGGGTCTGGCCGGGGCTATCGCCTATGGCGCCCTGGCGGGTTTTTCCATTCCCACACGCCGCGCCGTGCTCATGGTCAGCGTGGTGCTGCTGGCCCTGGTGTGGCGGCGTGGACTGCGTCCCGGCCAATCCCTGTGCCTAGCCCTGGTGGCGGTACTGGTTCTCGATCCCCTTTCGGTGCTGGATGCCGGCTTCTGGCTGTCCTTCGCCGCCGTTGCCTTGCTGGTGGTGTTCCTGGCAAGCCAGCAGCAAGCGGGGTTCTGGTGTGGACTGCTGCGGGTGCAGTGGATACTGGGCCTGGGCATGCTGCCCCTGGCCTTGGCCCTGTTCCAGGAGGCTTCCCTGATCGCGCCGCTCACCAACCTGCTGGCGGTACCCTGGGTGGGGCTGGCCGTGGTCCCACTGGCCCTGCTGGCGGTATTGTTATCGCTGTTGTGGCCGGGCCTGGCCACTCCCTTGTGGCAGTTGGCGGACCTCCTGTTGCAACCCCTCTGGTACCTGCTGGAGCAGGGCAGCAGCCTGCCCTTCAGCAGCTGGCAGCAGGCCCTGCCAAGCTTGCCGCTGTTGTTCGCGGCGTTGATTGGCCTGGCGTTGCTGCTGCTGGTGCGCTTGTGGTCTCTGCGCGTACTCGCGATTCTGTTGCTGATGCCCCTGGTGACGACGCGTGGGCCGGCACCGGCGCATGGCAGCGCCTGGTTCAGCCTGCTGGATGTGGGGCAGGGCCTGGCGGCGGTGGTGCAGACCCGCCGGCACCTGCTGGTATACGACACCGGCCCGCGTTTCCCTTCGGGTTTCAATACCGGTGATGCGGTGCTGGTGCCGCTGTTGCGCAGCCGCGGCATTCGTGGTGTGGATCGTCTGGTGATCAGTCATGGCGACAATGATCATATCGGGGGTGCCGAGGCGCTATACGCACAGATCCCCGTCTACGGCATCCGTGTGCCGGCGCCAGAACAGATCCTCTGGGCCCGGAGCCGTCGCTGCGCCCATGGGCAGCGCTGGACCTGGGACGGCGTGGAATTCGCCATTCTCTATCCCGACGCAGCGGGTCTGCGCGGTAACGACAGCTCCTGTGTACTGCGGATACAGGTCGGCGAGCACCGCCTGTTGCTGCCCGGCGACATCGAGGCACGCTCGGAACGGCGCTTGCTGGCCAGCGGGCAGGATTTGCGCGCGGACATCCTGGTGGCGCCCCATCACGGCAGCCTGACTTCCTCGACCCCGGCCTTCATCGAGGCCGTGGCGCCACGCTGGGTACTGTTCCCGGTGGGCTATCGCAACCGCTGGAATTTTCCCCGCCCCGAGATCGTCCAGCGTTACGAGGAACGGGGCATTGTGCGGCTGGACACGGCGCGTCACGGCGCCATTCAGCTGCACCTGGAGCCGGGGCGGGAGCCGACGCCGCTGGCCTGGCGCCTGCAGCGCCGGCGCTACTGGCAGTCGCCCCTGTAGGCCTGCCGTCAAATCCAGTATGATGCCCCTGTTTTACAAGGAACAACCACAGAGGGAGTCGCATCGGTGCTGGAATTGATACAAGCAGGGGGCTGGCTCATGCTGCCCATCATCGCCTGTTCCGTGATCGCCCTGGCCATCATCGCCGAGCGACTCTGGACCCTGCAGGTGCGCCGGGTGCTGCCGCGCCACCTGGTAGCCCAGGTGTGGACCTGGGACCGGGAATCCGGACTCGACCAGGACCGCCTGCGGGAACTGCGTCGGGGGTCGCCGCTGGGTCAGATCCTGGCTGCCGGCCTGGTGAATCGTCATCACTCCCGCGAGGTCATGAAGGAAAGTATCGAGGACACCGGGCGCCAGGTGATCCACGAACTGGAACGCTACCTCAACACCCTGGGCACCATCGCCTCCATTACACCCCTGCTGGGGCTGTTGGGCACCGTCATCGGCATGATCAAGGTCTTCACCGCCATCACCACCATGGGAGTGGGTGATCCCGCACCCCTGGCCGGTGGCATTTCCGAGGCCCTGATCACCACTGCCGCCGGATTGTCGGTGGCCATCCCCAGCCTGATGTTCTACCGCTACCTGCGTGGTCGTGTGGACATGCTGGTGATGCGCATGGAGCAGGAAGCCATGCGCATGGTGGAAGTGATGCACGGGGAGCGCGAGGCAGAGGCCGCCTCCGGCAGCGGGCAGATGCCATGAACCTGCGTTCCCAGCGCCGCGAGGAACCGGAGGTCAATCTCACCGCGCTGATCGACGTGGTGTTCCTGCTGTTGATCTTTTTCATGGTGTCCACCACCTTCCAACGCGAATCGGAACTGAAGATCGAATTACCCGAGGCCAGTGGCGAAGTCGTGGAAGCACCCGTGGAGGCGCTGGAGATCATCATCGACGCCCAGGGCCGCTATTTCCTCAAGGGCGAGCAGGTACTCAACGAGGAACTGCCAACCCTCAGGCGTGCCATCGAGAAGGCGCTTGGAGAGCAGAAAGACCCTCCGGTGATCATTCGCGCCGATGCGCGCACGCCGCACCAGGCCGTGGTGCGTGCCATGGACGCCGCCAGCCAGTTGGGCCTGATCCGGATATCCCTGGCCACCAGTCAAAGCCACGAAGGCGAGTAGGAAATGGCCGCGGGCAACCGCCTTGCCGAGCTCTGGTATTCCCCCAGCCCGCTGGTGCTCCTGCTGTTGCCCTTCTCCTGGATGTTCCGCCTGCTGGTGGCCTTGCGACGCGCGGCCTATCACGCGGGTATCCTGCCCAGCCACCGCATGCCCGTGCCGGTCCTCGTGGTGGGCAATATCACCGTGGGCGGAACCGGCAAGACGCCCCTCGCAATCTGGCTGGTCGAACATCTGCGCACCCTGGGGTACCGGCCCGGGCTGGTGTCGCGCGGTTACGGTGGGCAGGCACGCCACTGGCCGCAGCAGGTGCGACCCGACAGTGACCCGACCATGGTGGGCGATGAGGCGGTCCTGCTAGCCCGCCGTTGCCAATGCCCCATGGCGGTCGGTCCTGACCGCGTGGCGGCGGCGCGGGCACTGGTGGAACACCATGAAGTGGATATCATCGTCAGCGATGATGGCATGCAGCACTATGCCCTGCAGCGGGACATGGAGATCGCGGTGATCGATGGCGTGCGCCGCTTCGGCACCGGGTACTGCCTGCCGGCGGGACCGCTGCGCGAACCCAGGACACGCCTGAACACGGTCGACCTGGTCGTGGCCAATGGCATCGGCGGGCGCCTGGAATACGGCATGCGCCTGAGGCCCGGCAAGGCCTGGCGGCTGGACGACCCGAGCCAGTGCCGTGAACTGCGCACCTTTGCCGACACTCCGGTGCATGCGGTGGCCGGCATCGGGCACCCGGAACGGTTTTTCAGCAGCCTGTCCGGTCTCGGCATCCAGGTCATACCCCATGCTTTTCCCGATCATCACGCCTTTCACGCCCGGGACCTGGCATTCGCCACCGATGGCCTGCCCGTGCTGATGACGGAAAAGGATGCGGTGAAATGCCAGGCCATCGGCGGCCTGCAGGCATGGGTGGTACCGGTGCAGGCGGAACTGGATGAACGTTTTCGCCTGCAACTGGATCGTCTGCTCGCCAGCTTACCCAACCCCGTGAACGCGTTGGAACAGGCATGAGTCTGGTACCATGGGCCGTCATTGCGAGGAGAAAATGATGGATACGAAACTGCTGGATATCCTGGCCTGCCCGGTCTGCAAGGGACCGCTGGTATACGACAAGGCCGCGCAGGAACTGATCTGCAAGGCAGACCGCCTGGCCTACCCGATACGGGACGGAATACCGGTCATGCTGGAGGATGAGGCGCGTACCCTGGCGGTCGACGAGGAAGTGAAGTCCTGATGCATGCGCCTTTCAAGGTGGTCATTCCCGCGCGTCACGGCTCCAGCCGCCTGCCGGGTAAACCCCTGCGTGAGATTGCCGGCAGGACCATGATCGAACATGTGTGGCGCAGCGCGTCACGCAGCGGCGCGGACCAAGTGGTGATCGCCACCGACGACGAACGCATCGCATCCGTCGCCGCGGGCTTTGGTGCCGAGGCATGCATGACCCGGGCGGACCACGCCAGCGGCACCGATCGCCTGGCCGAGGTGGTGGAGACCATGTCCTGGCCCGACGTGACCATCGTGGTGAACGTGCAGGGCGACGAACCCCTGATGCCATCCGAACTGGTGCGCCAGGTGGCCGCGGACCTTGCCGGTCATGAGAACGCACGCATCGCCACGGCGGCCACGCCAATCCATACCGCGGGTGAATACTTCGATCCCAACGTGGTGAAGGTGGTGACCGACCATGCCGGCTATGCCCTGTATTTCAGTCGGGCGCCCATACCCTGGGATCGCGACCTGCTCGCCGACGGCCGCCAGGCCCTGCCGGATCAGCTGGCACCGCTGCGTCACATCGGACTGTACGCCTACCGCGCCGGATTCCTGCGCGACTATGCACGCATGGAACCGGCGCTGCTGGAGAATACCGAACGCCTGGAACAACTGCGGGCGCTGTGGAGCGGAGAGCGAATTCATGTACTGGAGATCCCGGGACACCCTGGCCCCGGGGTGGATACCGAGCGGGACATCGCCCTGGTGGAGGAGATTCTTCGCTCCCGGGCCTGAGCACGACCGGTGTTGACTACGGCTTTTCCGGAAATTCCAGCAGCAGGAATTCCGCGTGGAAATCATCGCCATCCTCGTTCAGTACCGACAGGTTGATGGTTCTGGGTACCCGCCGCGTCGCGTCCCCGTACTGGTTCGCCTGGATTACACCATCGGCGTTTTCGCATTGCAGTATCAGCACCGGGCCCGGTTCCAGTATCTCGATGACACGGCACGACTGGCCCTGGTAACGCAGACGGCTACCGATCAGGGCACGGAGTCTCGATGTCAGGTTTTCCATATCCATGGGCTGGTCCCCGATTCAGGTCGCTGGAAGGACGCCAAGCGTCCGGGCTAGAATCCCGGTCACTGGTCCATGATCTTAGCGGAGTATTCAGGAATGGTACGTGTTTTGTTTGTCTGCATGGGCAATATCTGTCGATCCCCCAGCGCGGAAGGGGTATTCGCGGCCCTGGTGGAGCGGGAGGGCTTGCGTGACCAGATTTTGATCGATTCCGCCGGCACCCACGCCTACCATGTGGGCGAGCCGCCGGATCCGCGTGCCCAGACCGCGGCCCTGCAACGGGGCATAGACCTCAGCAGGCAGCGCGCCCGCAAGGTATGCAGCGAGGACTTTGAACGCTTCGAGTACGTGTTGCCCATGGACCTGGCCAACTACCAGATTCTGGAAGGCATGCGTCCGGCACAAAGCTGCGCCGAACTGCGCCGCTTCCTGGATTATGCCCCCGACCTACCCGAGGAAGATGTACCGGACCCTTATTACGGCGGGCCCAAGGGCTTTGCCAGGGTATTGGACCTCATTGAAGTGGCCGCAGAGGGTCTGCTGCGGGAGATTCGCCAGCGCCACGGTCTGTGATCGAACCTGGCGGATCCTGTCGTCATGGCTTCGCAACCTGCCCACGCCCATAAAAAAAAGACCCCGATCATCGGGGTCTTTTTTTCACGCTTCAGCTACGCTCGGAAGCCTAGTCGCCGGAGCTGACCTTGGGTTCGGTCGGAGCGGGGGCGGGCGCGGCATCACGATTGCGGTTGTCGCCTGCGCCACTGTCACCGCCCGTCGGGGCCGGTGTGGGACGCGGCGTCTCCGGGGCCGGGCGTGAAGCTTCACTACGCGTGACTTCAGCCGGGGTGGTTACCAGGGCAGTCGTCTGGCGCTGCTCGGGGGCAGGGGGCGCGGCCTGTTTTTCCTGGCCTGCCGGCGCGTCTTGAGCGCCACCTCCCGCCTGTTCACCTCCCGCTCCGGTTTCTTCCTCGCGCCGTCCACCGTCGCGCCGCTGGCTGGGACGGCGCCGGCCACCACGACGACCACGACGATTGCTGCGCGGTGCGCGTGTTTCCTCGCCGGACTCCGCCTGGTTCTCCCCGGCGGCAGCGGGAACAGGGGCTGCCTTCTCTTCCTCGACAGGCGGCTTCTGTTCCTTGCGCGATTGCGGTTGCGGTTTCGTCGGTTCGTCGCCCTGGCGTTCCTTGCCGCCGCCACGACGGCGTCCGCCCCGGGAGCGGTTGCTACTGCGTTCGGTCCGTTTCTCACCGCTGCGGCTGCTGTCCGCACGCCGGGGCTGCGGTGCCTTTTTCTCTGGTACTTCCGGCTCTGCTTCCGGCTTGCGGCCAAACAGGTTATCCCAGATACGCCGGATCAGGCCGGTTTCGCCAGTGTCCGGTGCCACGACGGGAACGGCGACGACAGGGCGGGGCGCGGGCGCGGGAGCCTGGGGCGGCACGAGACTCTTCACGGCCGGCTGTTCGGCCTCGACCACATTGCGGGTGGCGGAATAGGCCTCCGCAACACTGGCTTCCTGAGGCTGGAGCTTGTAGCTGGCCTCGGCGACCTCGCCCTTGAGTTCATCACTGCGCACCCGTTGCACCTCGTACGCCGGCGTTTCCAGGCTTACGGTCGGTACCACGGCAATGCCCACCCGGTAATGGCTTTCCAGATGTTGCAGGCGCTCGCGTTTTTCATTGAGCAGGAAGGTGGCCACGTCGACCGGCAGGGTGGCGATCACCCGTTCCGTGCGGTCCTTCATGGCCTCTTCCTCGACGATGCGCAGCACCGACAGGCCCAGGGACTCCACGCCACGGATGGTGCCCTGGCCATTGCAGCGCGGGCACACGATCTGGCTGGATTCACCCAATGACGGGCGCAGGCGCTGACGCGACATTTCCAGAAGACCGAAACGGGAGATGCGTCCTACCTGCACCCGGGCACGGTCCATCTTGAGGGCATCGCGCAGCCGGTTCTCCACCTCGCGCTGGTGTTTGGTGGGCTGCATGTCGATGAAGTCGATGACGATCAGGCCACCCAAGTCACGCAGGCGCAACTGGCGGGCGATTTCGTCGGCGGCCTCCAGGTTGGTGTTGAGGGCGGTTTCCTCGATGTCGCTGCCCTTGGTGGAGCGCGCCGAGTTGATATCGATGGAGATCAGCGCCTCGGTATGATCGATGACGATGGCGCCGCCGGACGGCAGCGTCACGGTACGCTGGAAGGCCGATTC
>JAPHQV010000012.1 GCA_026197075.1 Gammaproteobacteria bacterium
AGAGGAGGCAATGGTGTGCCCAAGAAATATTCTTGGGCAGAATTGGTTAGATTGGATGGTGATGATTTAGAGCTGCAATACCGTCATACCCTGGAAAACTTGGGCAAACAGGGCGGCATGTTAGGCACCATCTTCCGCAAGGCGCAAAACAAAATCCAGGACCCCGCCAAGCTGGAACGTTTGATCAAGATGATCGATAAGGAGCAGTGGTCCTCCTTACCGGCGGATGTGAAAGGCGACATCTACGAAGGGCTGTTAGAACGCAATGCGCAGGATGTGAAAGGCGGTGCAGGGCAATACTTTACCCCGCGCCCGTTAATCCAGGCGATGGTGGAGGTGATGCAACCCAAACCCACCGACACTGTGGCTGATCCCGCCTGTGGTACCGGCGGCTTTTTATTGGCCGCCCACGATTACATGGCGGCACAGGCCAGCTCCAAAAAAGAACAACGTCATCTCAAAGAACACGCCTTACGCGGTAACGATATTGTCGATAGCGTGGTGCGCTTATGTGCCATGAACCTATACCTGCACGGTATCGGTGGCGATGAATGCCCGATTACCGCCAATGATGCCCTAGCCAAAGAAATGGGTGATGATCGTGTCGATATGGTCCTGGCCAATCCGCCCTTTGGTAAAAAGAGCTCCATTACCGTCATCAACGGAAAGTCCGGTAAAAAAGAACAGGAAAAGCTGGTCTATGAGCGCGAAGACTTTTGGGCCACCACTTCCAACAAACAACTCAACTTCGTGCAACATATTGCCAACATGCTCAAGATCGATGGCAAGGCCGCCGTGGTGGTGCCGGATAACGTCCTTTTCGAAGGCGGCGCCGGTGAAACTGTACGTAAAAACCTGCTCGAACGCACCGACCTCCACACGTTACTGCGCCTACCCACCGGCATCTTCTACGCCCAGGGCGTTAAGGCCAACGTCATTTTCTTCGATGCCAAGCCCGCCTCCAAAACCGCCTGGACCAAAAAACTCTGGATCTACGACTTCCGCACCAATGTGCACATGACCCTCAAGACCAAGCGTTTGGTCAAGAGTGATTTTGATGAGTTTATTGAATGCTTTAAGGCCGGAGACCGCAGCAAGCGCCGAGAGTCCAAGAAAACAGATCGCTGGAAATCCTTCACTTACGACGAACTCATTACCCGTGACAAAACCACCCTGGATATTTTCTGGCTAAGGGATGAATCGCTGGAAGACACCGATAATCTTCCCGCTCCGGCGGTCTTGGCGGCCGAGATTGTCGAACAGCTAGAGGCTGCCCTGGTGGAGTTCAGGAGCGTGGAAGAAGTGTTAACGGTGGAAAATGAATGATCTGAAGGTTTGTCATTTTCAGATGGAAATTAGGCGGCGGCTGAGGGCCCAACGAGAAGCCCGCTTCAGAACCTGATGGATTGGATGTAAGTAGTGTGGATGTGGATATCTCAGCGAAGTGCGGAATTCCATAGCCGTCGATCCGGTCACTGCAATCGATTGATTCAGGTATTGAACAGTAATCCAAAATAATAGTGACTTACGGTTAACCATGAGCATGATATTTATATCGAAATTTCAAATAGTAGGCGATGTGGATGGCTGAGTGGTCGCAGTTGGAGTGCGAAGCGATCGTAAGGGATTACCTGCAGATGTTCATGGATGAAGTGACTGGGCGACCTTATTCCAAGGCCGGGCACAGGCGTGCCTTGCAAAACCTTCTGAATAACCGTTCAGAAGGTTCAATTGAATACAAACATCAGAATATCAGTGCGATTTTGTTGGAGCTGGGATTTCCCTATGTGCAGGGTTACAAGCCAGCCTTTAATTACCAGAAGATTCTAAAGAACGTGGTGGCTGACCAATTACGCAACAAGTCAGGCAGCATCGAAGCTGGATTCTCGGCGTTGTCCGATGAGATTCCCGTTGTGATAAGAGATATTGACTGGGATGCCGTTTTCGATACGCCACCGGATCGCTTGCCTGATCCTGTTCATGATCAGGTCAGGGAATTCGCACCGCTCCATTATAATTTTGTCGAACGGGAAATGCGCAATAGACGGCTTGGCGAACTGGGTGAGGGCTTTGTCCTGGAATTAGAACAGCAACGACTGCAACGGGCGGGGCGTGACGATTTGGCAAGAGAAGTCGAATGGGTGAGCAAGGTCCGTGGCGACGGGGCAGGCTTCGATATTCGCTCGTTTGATGAGCATCGGGATGAAGAGTTATTCATCGAGGTCAAAACTACTAACTCCGGGAAGTATCAGCCTTTCTTGATCAGCGACAATGAGGTGGCTTTTTCAGAAACCACCGCGGATCGGTATGCGCTGTATCGGGTATTTGATTTCAGGCGATCCGCCAAGTTGTTCACCCTTCGGGGCGATATCACCCAGCATGTCCACCTCAGGCCGAAAGTCTACAAGGCATGTTTCTGACTATGCAGTAATACTGATCGGAGGGAATATTTGATGCCCCGTGGTAAACGACTGGTAACCCAGCACCTCGAGGATGTTTCCTGGATGATCCTGCAGAATCATCCGCAACTCGTCAGCAACATGATCAAGCGGCGCGCCGGCGTGTATGCCCTGTACAGGAAGGACAGCCTCTATTATGTGGGGCTTGCCAGTAATCTGATGGTGCGACTCAAGGCCCACCTTCGTGACCGTCACAACGGGTTATGGGACCGGTTCAGCGTTTACCTCACCCTCCGCGACGATCATATCCGTGAGTTGGAATCCCTGCTGTTGCGCATTGTGGCACCGGAGGGGAACAAGCAGCGCGGCACCTTCGTCAAATCACAGAACCTCCATCCCGTACTCAATCGGCTGGTCTTCGAGCATGATGCCGATCAAAGAGCCGCGCTCCTCGGTGGGCGGGTGGCGCTGCGTCGCCAGCGAGTCAAGGGCCGCAAGGCCAGAGGCAAGGGAGCCCTCAAGGGCTTGGTGGACAAGCGCATACCACTCAAGGCTTGGCGTGGCGGCTATGAATACACGGCTTCACTGCGGAAGGACGGCACCATCCGCTACGACGGCCAAGTCTACGACAGCCCCAACGCGGCCGCGACCGCTGCCCTGGAAAAGCCCGCTGGTGGTTGGGGCTTCTGGCAATTCAAGGACAGAAGCGGCGACTGGGTTCCGCTGCGTAGGCTGAAAGGCCGTTAACCACCTTGGATCGTAGGCCTTGCCTGGATCCTGGTTGACAAATAGATATAAAATATTACTATTCGTCAACCCTGTTCTCCGGGACTCGATTGTGCTTTCTCATAGAATCAAACAGTTAAGACTTTCTCGTGGCCTGTCCCAGGAAGCCCTCGTCGCCGAGATGGGCGGTATTGTGACCAAACAGTCCATATCCAAGTATGAGCGCGGCACGGCCACGCCCAGTGCGCTGGTGCTGGTCCAGCTTGCCCGTGTGCTCGGGGTGAAGTCCTCGGCGCTCTGGGGGGAATCGGCCTGCCGCGTGGAGTTTGTGGCCTATCGCAAGCATTCGGGGCTTGGCAGTCGCGAGCAGGTGCGGGTGGAAAACCTTGTCCGTCAGGCACTGGAGGAGCGCGTCTGTTTGCAGGAGCGGGTCTACGGTACGCGCGAGGAACTGGATTTTCCCGTGCGTCGTTTTGCCGTGGCGGCCCTGGAAGATGCCGAACAGGCCGCCCAGAAAATGCGCGAGCTGTGGAACCTGGGTAGCGATCCGATTGGCAACCTGGTGGGTGTCCTGGAGGATCGACAGGTGCAGGTCATCGAGATCGACGCCCCGGCGAAGTTCGATGGCATCTCGGCGTTTGCGCTCGACGAGGACGGCCGTCACCTGGGTGCCGCGGTGGTCAGCCGCCGGGGCGTGCCGGGAGATCGCCAGCGCCTGAACCTGGCCCATGAACTGGGGCACACTGTCCTGGAAGTCGCCGAGGTGCTGGACGAGGAGGCGGCGGCCTTCCGCTTCGCGGGCGCTTTCCTGGCGCCCCGGGATGAATTCATGGAGGAAGTGGGTACGCACCGCCGTCATATCGACCTGGACGAGTTGGTGTTGCTCAAGCGGAAGTTCGGGATGAGCGTGCAGGCCCTGCTGCGCCGCATGCGGGATCTCGACATCATCCTTGCCACGTACTATCAGCAGTGGTGCATCGATATCAGTCGTATGGGTTGGCGCCGCAGCGAGCCGGCACCCTTGCCACCGGAAGAACCACAGTGGCTGCGGCGCACGGTGCTGCGTGGCATCGCGGAAGGCGCCCTGACAGTAGAGGAAGGGAAGACCATGCTGGGGACGAACATGGAAGATGGAGAGCGTCTGGAGGCGATTCAGCGTCGTGCCTTCCTGAAATTGCCGATGGAGGAGCGTCGCCGCCTGCTGGCGGCACAGGCCGAAGCGATGGTGGAACACTATGCGCAGGATGCGGCATGGCGGGACGGGCAGGGAGGCGACATCCATGAGTTCGACGACTAGGCCCCGGCGCGGGGAGATCTGGTGGGTCAACCTCGAACCGACGGTGGGCAGTGAAATCAGAAAAAAGCGCCCCGTGGTCGTCATTAGTTCTGATGCCATCGGCCGGCTGCCCATCAAGCTCTGCGTGCCAATCACCGGCTGGCAGGACAAGTTCGCCAAAAATATATGGCATGTGCGCATCGATCCCGATGCGACCAATAACATCAAGAAGCCCTCCGTCTGCGATGCTTTGCAGACACGTTGCCTCGACCAGGCCCGTTTCATCAATAAGCTGGGATGCGTGCCGCCGAGTCTGCTGGATGAAATCACGGCGGCCCTGGCTGCAGTGGTTGAGTTCCAGTGAGCTGCTCTGGCGCGGCGTCATGAAAGGGCACGGCATGGATGTATAAGCTCTCCGAGGCGGTTTTCACGATGCCCCAAAGCATGCGAAAAATAATAATATAAAAGTTATTTTATAAAACTTATTAAATAATATAAATATTATATTAAACATTGACTATACAAATATAAATGTTATATTCCTGTTCCGTTCATATACAGAATAGGCCACTATCATGCGTCCTGAAGATCGCGCAACAGCACGCCGACAGCTTGATAAGCGATTGAATTCATGGCGGGAATTGCACAACCAGGTGCGTCCGCCGCGTGGCTGGATCAAAGCCATCCGCGAGGCCCTGGGCATGACGGCCGCCCAGCTTGCCGAGCGCCTCGGTGTCAGCCAGCCGCGCGTTTTCACGATGGAAAAGGCGGAGGCCACCGGTGCGATCACCCTGGACAGCCTGGAACGGGCGGCGAATGCCCTGGACTGCCAGCTGGTCTACGCGCTCGTGCCCAGAAAACCGCTCGACCAGCTCGTGCGGGAACGTGCCGAGATCAAAGCGAAGCAACGCCTGAAGTCCGCCAGCCATACGATGGTGCTGGAAGCGCAGGGTGTGGATGCAGCGGATGAGCGCGAGCAGTTCGAGCACCTTGTGCGACAGCTGATCGAAAAAGGCGGCTCGAAACTGTGGGAGGCGGATGCGTGACCGATCATCTGCTGGAACAGGATGACGCATCCACCCCTGCCGTCCGGCAGGCGGAAATAATATGGATCTTTTATGCCCTCCATATTGTTCATTTGAATAATATGGATTACCATGCGCTTGCATATTATTGAATGAAACAATAACAATAAATTTATAACTTATTGGATAATAAAGGGGTTTTATCCACATGCCGCGCAGCGGAAGCTTTCGACGCACCCTCCGGGAATACACCGCCTTTTTCCCGGCCGACTTGCCCCCGGAGCCACCGATTAACATGGATGGCAGCCTGAGTCTGTTGCTGTCCGATGCCGACCGCGCCCTGGGCGCCATCAACACCATCGCCAGCATCCTGCCCAACCCCGAATTGCTGGTCGCCATGTTCATCCAGAAAGAGGCGTTGCTCAGTTCCCAGATAGAAGGCACCCAGTCCTCACTGGTGGATGTGCTGGGGGCGGATGAAGACAACGAACCCACCCAGGACGTGGGCGAGGTGGTCAACTACATCCACGCCATGCGCTATGGCCTGAAGCGTCTGCTCGATGACGAGTTCCCCATGTCGCTGCGGCTGATCCGCGAGATCCATGAAATCCTGCTCACCCAGGTGCGCGGCGGGGTATCGGCACTCACCCCCGGCGAGTTTCGCACCAAGCAAAACTGGATCGGTGGCGCCAACCTGAGAACCGCGCGCTTCGTGCCGCCACCGCCGCACGAAATGCAGGCCAGCCTGGATAATCTGGAAAAATACCTGCATGCCGACGACGAATGCCCGGTGCTGGTGCGCTGCGCGCTCATCCACTACCAGTTCGAAACCATCCATCCTTTTAACGATGGCAATGGTCGCCTGGGCCGCCTGTTGATCACCTTTTATCTGGTTTGGCGCGGTGTGCTCGATGAACCCATGCTTTACATCAGCGCCTACCTCAAGACCCACCAACAGGAATACTACGACCGCCTGCAACAGGTGCGCACCGATGGCAACTTCGAGTCCTGGGTCAAATTCTTTCTGGAGGGCGTGGTTACGGTGTCCGAACAGGTGGTGCAAACCACCAAGCGCATCCAGGCCCTGGAGCGGCGCGATACCGACCACATCCTGGCCGGCAACGTCGGCCATGCCGGCGTGTTGCTGCTGCGCAAACTCATGGAACAACCCGTGATGCGCGTCAAGGATGTGGAAAAGGCCGTCGGCGTGAGTTACTCCAAGGCCAATAATCTCATCGCTGAGATGGAAGGCTTAGGGATACTCAAGCAAATCACTCCCGGCAAGCGCAACCGCAAATTCAAATACGATGAATATGTCAGCATACTGGCCGAAGGCACCGAACCCACGCACCTGACCGGCACCAGAGAACAGGCCCGAAGCGAATAAGCGGATGGATAGCAAAGACAAAAAAGCTCAGCGAAATGGATATCTGCGACCTGTTCATCACCCCCGCGATCCAGCAGGCGGGCTGGGACCCAATGACAACCATTACAGCGTCAGCCATGGCATACAGCAGGGCCTTTCGCGGTATTGAAGATGCAGCCGAAGCACTGGTCACCCAGCCCTACCACGAAGACATGTCGGGTAAAGGGCCCCGCTACTATCAGGTCGAGGCGATCAACCGCCCCATCGAGGCGGTGGCCAGTGTAAAAGGCGCGTGTTGCTGGTCATGACCACCGGCACCGGCAAGACCTACACAATGCCGCGAACTCGTTTCGACCGACCGAGGCCAGCATCATGCTTGCAGATGAGCCTGGCGAGTTCGAGCAGGCACGACAGCGTTGCAACATCGCGACGGCTGCTGCGCTGGATTCGCTGGACCGCAAGCCGCTTAAGGAGCGTGATGAGGCCTGTGGAGCCTTGATCGTGTCTCCATTCGGGGTGCTTGTGATCGAGACCAAAGACATGGCCGGATGGATATTCGGCAGTGAAAAACAGGCGCAATGGAGCCAGAAGCTCTACCGGAAAACCTTCCGCTTCCAGAATCCATTACGGCAGAACTACAAGCATGTGAAGGCGGTGGAGGAAGTGCTGGGTGTTCCGCCCGGCACGGTGCATTCCGTTGTCGCGTTCATGGGTGGTAGTGTATTCAAGACCCCGATGCCTGAAAACGTGACTCATGGCATTGGCTATATCCGGCACATCAAGCGGTTTACCCATCCTGTGTTTACCACGGATCAGGTGCAGTCGTTTATTGATGATCTGGAATCAGGCCATCTCAAACCTGGCTTGCAGACGCATCGGGAGCACGTTGCGAACCTGGAAAAGCATGCTGACCCTGATGCGGATCGCATCTGCCCGGCTTGTGGCAGTGCGATGGTTATCCGGACGGTGCGCCGTGGAGATAAGGCAAGACAGCAATTTTGGGGGTGTACCAGTTACCCGAAGTGTCGGGTGATGCAGGACCTCGGATAAAAAGCGCGGATGCGCGGCTAACCGGATAAAGGCAACCACTCCATGTGCGGACGTTTCACCCGCTCCAGACCCATAGAGGAATACGCCGAGCATTTTCAGGCGGCGCTCACCCAGGCTTCCTCACCCTCGTACAACGTCTGTCCGTCTGATGACATCCTGGCCGTGGTCGCCGAGCCCGATCAGTCCCGCCATCTGACCTGGTTCCACTGGGGCCTGGTCCCGTTCTGGTCCCAGGGGCCTGACAGACGTTTTTCCATGATCAACGCCCGTGCCGAGACCCTGACGGAGAAACCGGCCTACCGCACAGCCTTTCGCCAGCACCGTTGCCTGGTCGTGGCGGACGGATTCTATGAATGGCAGGCTACCGGTGATGGCAAGCAGCCCTTCTACATCCGGCTCAAATCCGGGGAGCCCATGGCCATGGCGGGCTTATGGGATCAGTGGGAGGCGAAGGATGGCAGCCAGAGCATCAGCTCGGCCACCATCATCACGATCACGGCAAACGCTCTGATCCAGTCCATCCACGATCGCATGCCGGTGATCGTTCCGTTGGAAAACGCTCAATCCTGGCTCGACCCGGGACTCACCGATACCCGGAAACTCACCGAATACCTGAAACCGATCGATGCCAATGCCCTGGAGGCCTGGCCGGTGTCGCCGCGGGTGAATTCGCCGACGCACCAGGGGGCGGATTTGATAAGGCCTATATGATGTTGCGATGGTTGTTACCCGTAATCCTGATTGGCTGGATGACATCAGGATACCTGTAACCAGGTTGTATAGTCCTGATTACATGAATTGCCGCGGGAGAGTTCGACACAATAACCTAATTAAAGAACAGCATGAAACCCTAACAGTCACGACACTGGATATCCGTGTTCTGCGCCGCCTATCTTCGTGCGCGTTTCGGTGACGCCTGGTGCCTGTCTCCCGAGCAATCCCTGCTGCTGCATACCGGCAACCGGACGGTTCGCGGCGGCAACTGGAGCCCTGATGGCGACGATGGCGACCGTGCGCACCGAGTGTCACCGCCGGTCTGGTCCGCCCGGCCGACCTCGCCGGACTCCGCAACGATCAGGTCTATATCCGGCGTTCGATGCATGTGCCACCCCGGCGGGAGGCTGTCCGTGACATGCTTTTCTCCTAGATCTTACCGATCAGATTCACGAACCAGCCGCGATTATCGTAGGACAGATCGGTAAGGTCATCGGAGAAGTCGGTGAAATTGTAACCCACGCCGATCTTGACGTTGTCGTTGAGGTGTCGATAGACACCGACGAGTGCGCCGAAATGGCGGTCTTGCGCGGCCCGCACATCCAGCATGCGCCCTTCCAGCAGTAAATCCCATTCGTGTGTCCAGTGCAGGTCCGCGCGCAGGACATACAAATGCGCGAGACTGTCCTGCCACTGCCCACCCACGCGCGTGTCCTTCAACTCACCCAGACGCAGTCCGTATTTGCCGCCGACCGACAGCCAGGGTCTGAGATCGTAGATGGCGTCCGCGGACAGCACGTGGCTGCGCTGCGCGTAGTCGGCTAGCTTGTCGTTGCCAGTCAGCTGATTCGGCGGCGGCAGGGTGTAGAAGTAGGTGTACTTCAGCAGCGCGTTGAGGCGATTGTGGTCGACAGGTCGGAACGCATAGCCGGACACGAACTCGACATAGTCACCATCGTAGAAATTGCCCTGTGAACTTTCGGACACCGACAGATTTAGCCGCCCCAGATAGCGCCAGTCCGGGTTGATCTGATAGCCCAGGGTATTGCGCAACAGCCAGGTGCGACGATCGCCGGCGGTCGCCTCTTCCCTGCGGTATTCGAGATTGCCCGCGTACTTGACCGCATCGTGGTGATACCCCATTGAAAGGCCGGCAGCTCGCCGTTTCATGTCGCCGGCCAGCGGATCGGCCAGTTCGCCAGCCTCCAGCTTCACGCCATAGGTCCAGCGATCGTTCGGCGCGAGATCGACGCCATATGCGTGTGTCAGTCCGCTCGGACCCTCGCCGTGCAGGAAACGTTCCTCGCCGTACACGCTGACACTGTCCGAGAAGCGCGTGCGCCCGCCGCTGGTGAGACGGCCCTGGCGGCCACGATAGCCGGTATCGGTGCGATCGGTATCCAATTCATAGTTGAGATAGAGGCTGCTCTGATCGTCCAGGGTATAGTTGCCGCTGGCCAGGGCTCCCAGGCCGCCGTCGCCGCCCGAAATCTCGCCGGTCAATGCAAAGCGTTTATTGATCTGGCGTGCGCCTCCGATACCGAGCCGGTCGTTGTCGGAGCGCGTCGCATCCTTGTCGACCGTATTCTGTATAAAGCTGTACACGGACCAATCGGGTTCGTCTTTGACCGGCGCGTCCGGCCGGTACTCGCCCTTGAGAATGACATCCGTGCGCTGGCCTTCTTCGTTCAGGGTCGGACTGGCGGTCTGCACACTGAGCGTCCGGTCGTCATTGCGTACGCCGGCGGCGACGGCCCAGTTCTCGGTCAGATGCTGACGCACGTTGACTTCGGCCGCTGTGGTGCTGCGCGTGCCGGCATCCAGTTCATCCGCTTTGAGATTGAGTGCGGTCGCATCAGTGACATTCCAGTCGACGGCCGCACCCTGCTGGGTGATGCCCTCGCTGCCCGTGATCTGTCCGGGCGCGGAGAATCCGGCCTCGCGATCCTGCCAGTAGACTTTTCCCCGTCCCTTGGCGTCCGCCTTCAGCTCCGAGAAATCCACGCCGGCCTCGACGCGGTTGGCATCGGCGTCACCGCCAGGGGAGGCCGCGCCGTTGAAATTGAAACCGCCGTCCCGCGACAGGTTGCTGCCGCTGCCGGTGCCGTCGGAATTGGCGGTTTCCAGTTTCAGATAAGTGCCGGGCGTACTGCGCAGAGTCAGATCGGCGCCTTTTAGGGTCTGCTCCATGCCGACGCCTTCCTGACGGTATCCAGTCAGACCGATGCCGACATGGTCGTTCGCCCAAAACTGCGCACGACCACCGTTGACGAGATCATCCGTTTCGGTAAGGCCCGGAGTGTATTCATAGCTGACCACCAGGAACGCCGGATGACCCGACAGGGACCCCGTGCGTACCAACGTCGAACTGTCCGCGGTCGAACCCAGCGGCTCGCGCAGCAGGATGCGGCCCTGCAGATAATTCACATCGTAGTCCTGGGCCGGCGCCAGATAGCGCGTCTCCAGCACCAGGCCGCTGTCGTGGTCGCGCACCTCGATCCAGACGCGCTCCGACCCCAGAGTCACATCCTGGCGCTGGAGGTAGTACAGTGACCCACCGGTGCCGCGGAATTCGTCGCGGCCGGGCAGACTGCCGGGATCGGCGATAAAACCCTCGAATATTCCGCGCCTTTCACCGAACCCGGTTGCGTCTTCCGACACCAGCTTTACGCGCGCACCGTACAGACCTCGATTGTACTGCACCAGATCGCTGCCGGTGATGGAAGTCTGGAAATTACCCCACATGACCTGCGAATCACCGCGCTCAAGCTTGACGTAGAACTTGCCCTGAGTGGGCGCATCCTCGATCGTCGTGCTGTCGTCGCCATACACCGGATAGTAACGCTCAGCGTCCAGACGCCGGAGCAGATAACGAGGATCCTTTGACGAGAAGTTGCTGAACAGATCTTCGATCGGCTGCTCGCGCGTATCAGCGGCCGCCGTGAGCAGATACTTGCCCTTGATCTTGCCTTTGAGGTAGAAGGCCAGGCGACCGTCCACATAAACCTTGTCGGCATAGTGATCGCTGTCGTCGACCGTCACCAGCTGCGCCGGACCGCTGGTGTCATTGCGACCCAGGGTCAGATCGGCCAGGCCGACGTAGAACCATTGATCATCCGCGATTGAGATATTTCGGGTAAAGCGCGATTCCCCGCCCTGTACATTGCGAACCCTGACGTCCACATTATGCGGACCGACTGGCAGGATCTGGCGCACTGCGAACCGGCCTTCGGCATCGACCGGCACGGGCATGTCCATGAAGTGTACCGTGTCGCCGGCCCGCAGACCGGTGCCACTCGCGGTAACCGCTGCGCCGCGCACCGGTATGTTGTGCAGAGCAAGGCTGTTCTCACCGTAGCCGGCCAGCAGCGGGTCACCTTGCTCCGCTTTGACCGCGCTCGCATCCGTATAGTCCGTGCGCGTCACGGCCAGCGGTTTCGCTTGGGTTTCGTCGAAATGACCCTGTGCATCGTAGACACGCAGCAGGTACCGATAGGATGCGGAACCCTCGAGTGGGGGAGTCCAGGCCGCCGCTTCGCCCAGTTCGACCGGCACTACCGCGACCGGGGTCTGCTGCGTGCTCGTGTCGCCCGTGAAGATGCGGACCTCGGCGCGCTTCACCCACGCCGCGTAGTTGCTGTAGGCCATGAATTGCACCGGCTTGCCGAGCGTGGCGCGATGCGGCGTCGCGTGGGCATTCAACCAGGGCGTCTGTTCACCGCCGTCATAACGGATCTGAATATCCGCCCGTGCCAGGGCGATATCGGTGCAGCGCTGCGCATCGGCCGCGTTGCGCGGATCTGTCTCGGCGGTGGGTTCGCCATCGACACTGACTCGAAATGCCGGTGCAATTCCTGTGTCGGCCGCCATGCATGCACCAGATTCAAGCGCATGATCTGTAACGGTTTCGCTGTTTGCCGGTAGCGCCTGCGGCCGCACTCGGCTGTTGGCGATGGATTTACCGGATTCCTCGGGCAGTTGGCAACGGTTGCCCGTGTGATCGCAGTGCTGATCACCGTCCACGGGCGTGGCGTGCAGCGAGCCGATGAGGCTGAGTCCAATGATCAGGCCAGGCAGCGTCTTGTTCATCGGTTGCTTCCCCCCGGCTGATCGACCACATGGGTTTCGGTTTCGATCATCAGCGGGTAACAGCAGTCCGATTCTCCCCACAGCTGCCGGAATCGCTTGCTTACGATATCGATTCGCTCGTCCGCGAGCCCGGTTCGGGCCGTGCCGGAGTGTTGATAGCCGATACGCAGTACTGAAGGCTGCTGTTTCAGGAGGTCGACTACACGATCGACCTGCGCCTCCCACTCGGGCCGAAGATCCGTGCTGTCGTCTGCGAAGGCCGCCGCGGTGAGATCCAGGCGGACCACTCGATGGATTGCCGCACCGAAGTCAAGACGGGTCAGTTTGCCGCGGGTGACGCGTACGACTCGCGGGTTCTCGGTGGTGACTCGATATCCGGATGGTAGCGAGCGCTCATCCAGCTTCATGATGAAATTGGCGCCGCGGTCTTCGTTGGGCACATCGGCACAGGCGACATGGAAACGGCCGTGTTCATCGGTGGTCACCAGCAGACCGCGCACGGTCACCACTCGCACGCCGGCGATACCCGGCTCGCCCTGATCCTGATAGCCGTTGGCATTGCGGTCATCGAACACCTTGCCGATGATGTCGGAGCAATCGAAGGTCGGATCAGGCACCACACGCACAGTCGCCGTTCCGATATTCGATACCGTCGCCCCAACCAGGTTGTTCATCACCCAAGCCTGGTTGACATAGTCGCCCTCGCTGACGCCGGAGCCTACCACCAGCACAAGTTTCACTACGCGTTCCTGCGCAGGGGAAAAGCTGAGATTCGGCCAGGTCAGACTGCGGCCGTTGATCTGCGGTTCAACCGGAACACCATCCAGCAGTGCCGTACCGACCTTGTATTTGAAGCCGGGCGGGATCTGATCGTACAGATCCATATTCGGAATGGTTGCGCTCAGATTGTTGAGCATGCGAATCGTGTAGGGCACAAGATCGCCGCGCACGACATTCACCGACGGAGTGGATTTGATGAGCGTGATGGCGCCATCGGTAACTGGGTCGAGCGGGACGTGATTGTTCAGCACGTCCGCCGAAGTGCCCGGCGTGAGCACGAAGGACAGGTAGTACTGCGTGCTGGCAGCCGTCGCCGCGAACATCGCGGAGTTGACCGGACAGGTCGCCGGATCATGGATCGGCGCGGCCGCGGCTGGCGCATTCGCACCCGCATGCACCAGCGCGGGATCGGGTGCGGCACCGACTGTCGGCGTGTTGGTGCAGACCGGTATGATGGCCGAACCACCCGGAATGTACCCGGCCGGCTCGACGACGGTCAGCGTGTAGGTACCCGCAGGTGCGGTGGCCAGCAACAGATACTGATACAGACCGTCTGCGCCGGTGGTCTGCACCTGATTGGTGGAGCCGCCGATCAGGTGCAGGGCCGGATCGAAACCCGCAGGTCCGTTCAGCGTGACCACTGCACCGGGAACCGGCGCACGCGTCAGCGCGTCATAGACGACGCCGGAGGGATCGACCGGCAGGCTCTGATTGAGCACGTTGGCGCCGCCGGCCAGGGTAAGATTGCGGATGGTGCCGTAGCTGAAGTCGACACCCGGCTCGGTGGAAATCGGTGTACCGTAGACATAACCGCCGTTCGGGTGTCGGAATCTGATTTCATAGCCGGCACCGGGAATCAGTCCTGTGAAATCG
Organism: Gammaproteobacteria bacterium; assembly: GCA_026197075.1. Taxonomy (GTDB): domain Bacteria; phylum Pseudomonadota; class Gammaproteobacteria; order DSM-19610; family DSM-19610; genus JAIVHA01. Next base: position 14,299 of record JAPHQV010000012.1, read on the forward strand.
TAGTTGCCGCCGGCAGCTGTGCTGGTGCTGGCGATCAGCGTGTAGCCGCTGTTGTCGAGCGGATCGGCACGCTGGATAATTTCCACGGTCCAGCCGGCCTCACCGGTTCCATCGTTGTCGAGGCGGTCGTGATTGGTATCCAGCCAGACCTTGCCCGAAACATCCGCGGTGGTGGCGGTTGATTCCCCGAAGTTATAACCGGTGCCCGTCGCGCCGGCCGATGGGAACAGAATGCCGGAGAAGACATCGTTGCCGGCGCTGCCGCCGAGTGTGCCCAGGGTATCGAGACCATCGGCATTGCCGGCCGGCTGGGTCTCGGTCAGGGTGTACCCCGATCCGTTCGGGCGCGGAAGATCGCTAAATCGATAGGCACCACCCGCATCAGTGGTTGCGACAAGGCTGATCGCATTGCCGTCGATGTCGGTTCCGGACAGGGTCACGATTACGCCTGGGATACCGGGTTCCGCGGCGTCTTTCACGCCGTCATTGCTGAGATCGTTGTAAACGAAACCGGACAGGCTGCCGCCTCGTTCGCCGAAGTCGTAGCCGGCGGCGATATCGGTTGCGGCCAGAACTACACCGCTGATGATGTCGTTACCGAGCATGCCCCCAGCGCTGCCAACGCTGTCCAGACCATCCAGCCACGCGGCCGGTTGGGTTTCTGTCACGGTATACCCGGAGCCATTGCTGGCCGGTAGACCAGTGATGAGATAGTCACCATTACTGTCGGTGAGACCGGTACGGTTGACCGGGTTGCCGCCGGCATCGGTGCCGGTCACGCTGATGGTTACATTTGGAATGCCGACCTCGCCCGGATCGCGCATGCCGTCGTTGTTGGAATCGACAAAGACACTTCCGGCGAGCCCGGCGCTGCGTTCGGCGAACAGATAACCCGTTCCGGTATCGCCGGAGGCGACCGTGATGGCACTGATCTGGTCGTTGGCGACCGTTCCGCCGAGGGTGCCGGCTGTGTCATCGCCGTCGACATAGATCGGGGGTTGAGATTCGGTCAGTGCATAAGTGCCGGGGCGCAGACCGGCGAAGCTGTAGGTGCCGTCGGCCGCCGTGGTGGTATTCGTGCTGACGGCGTTGCCGAGATCATCGGTACCGGTCAGATCGATTGTCACCCCTCCGATACCGGGTTCACCGGCGTCGAGCGCGCCATTGTTATCGTTGTCGTTGAAGACAGTGCCGGACAGCGACGCCGCCTGCAGTTCGCCAAAGTTGTATTCGATCGCGGCATCGCCGGCACTCAGTACCAGATCGGCGATGACATTTCCGTAATCGATCGACGCCGGCACGTTGTCAGGCGTACCGGCCGAGGTCGCGCCCGTGCCCGCTGCCGCGCGCCCGGGCAGCCAGCCAGTTGGCGCCGTTTCCGTCAGCGTGTAAGTTCCTGGGCGCAGGCTGGTGAAGCTGTAGCTGCCGTCGGCTCCGCTGGTGGCCGTCGTGCTGACCGGATCGCCGAGGTCATCGGTGCCACTCAGGGTGATGGTCACGCCGTTCACACCGGTGGCCTCGCCTCCGTCGCGCACGCCGTCGTTGTCTGTGTCATGCCAGACATACCCGCTGATGCCGGTGCCCGGAAGTTCGCCGAACAGAAATCCCGTGAGTGCAGTGTTACCCGCCAGGGCAATGGAAGTGATGACGTCGGTGGTCTTGCTGTTGGCGATCACCGCCGAACCGTCGTAATCCTGTCCGTCGTAGAATCCGGCCGGCTGGGTCTCGGTCAGGGTGTAGCCGCCTGCGTCGGCCGGCGACAGATTGTTGATAGTGAAGGCGCCGCTGGCATTGGTGGTTGCGGTGCGGCTGACCGGATTACCATAGGCGTCGGTGCCGGTCAGGGTGACGGTGACGCCCTGGATGCCGGTTTCGCCGCCCTGCTGCGTGCCGTTGTCGTTGAGATCGCGATAGACAATGCCGGCGATGCTGGAGCGCTGTACATTCACGCTGCCGCACTGTGTGACGCTGTTGCCGGAGATCGGGTCGGTCTGGTCGGTCGTCGCGGTTCCGCAGTTGGTGTAGCTAGCCGCATAGGTGTTCACCCGTACCGGCACTGTAATGGTCGCCACCCGGGTGGATTCCAGCAGACCCAGATTACAGGTCAGAACCTGACCGGCGACGCCGCAGGTCCCCGAGGCCGGCGCGGTGTTGGTATTGCTCCAGGACGGTGTGGCGCCATGGAACACCATGCCTGCGGGCAGGGTGTCAGTCACCGTCGTGGTGTCGCTGTCGCCCGGCCCGTTGTTGGTGACCGTGAGCGTCCAGTCGAACGGTTCGCGCAACTGCACCGTCGCCTGCGATGCCACCTTGGTCATGGACAGGTCGACGCGCTTCTTGAAGGTCGTTGATTCGCCTTCGGTATCGTTGGCGGCCTGGATGTCGGTCTCGTTGGCGGCGATGCCGGCGCTGTTGTTGTGAATGTCGCCGGCGGCATCCGGAGCGGTGATCACCTGGAAATCCAGATAGCGCGTGGTGGTTGCGGTGGCGGGTAGATCCGCCAGATTACAGTTCATGGTAAGGGTGGCAGGTCCCGTGACGTCGGTATTGAGGTTGTCGCACAGGGAGCTGCCGGAGACCACGGAGCAATCATCACCGGCATTGGCCTTGTCGCACAGGAAGCGGACGGTCTTGCTCGCCTTCGGTGCCATTGTGTCGCTGAGCACCACGCCTGTCGCGAGCGACGGTCCCTGGTTGGTGACATCAATGCGGTAGGTGATGATGTTGTTGGACTCGAAGCCCGGGCGCGGATCATAACCGCCCGGATCGACCAGATCCGTCTTGTTCACCAACAGATCCAGCGCCGACGGCAGGATGGTGAGCGACGCGCTTTGCTGATCGTTGCTGTTGTCGCGATCGGTAGTGGTAGTGCTCGATACAGTTGCTGTATTCGGGAGCGTGCGTGTCGGCTCGCCACTCATCCAGTTGGGACGGATCACGACCGTGATGGTTTCGGTCTGGCCGTTGATAAGATTGCCGATACTGCAGTCCAGTGTCTCGGTACCGGCATTGAAACCCGCACAGCTGCCCTGCGTCGGCGTGGCCGAGATGAAGGTGTAGCCGGTGTCGCCGCCCGGCGTGGTGAATACGTCACTGACCTGCACGTTCTGTGAAGTCGATGGACCGTTGTTGCGCACGGTTATGACATAGGTCGCATTGGTGCCGGCCTGCACAGATCCAGGAGTCACCGTCTTGGTGACCAATTGCAAATCGGCTACCGGTTCGACTGTCACATTGGCGGTCGCCGAGTTGTTGCCGCGGTCAGGATCGCCCAGCACCGTGGAATTAACGCTTGCGGTATTGGTCAGGCTGCCGTCGAACAGGGGCCGGTCGACCAGAACCGTGAACACGACCGTTTCGCCGTTGAGCATGTTCTGCCCGCCCAGCATGGTGCAGGTCACTGTCCCGTTGCCGGCGTTGGTGCTGCAGGAGAACTTGCCGCCGGAGTCGTCACTGACACTGATGGCGGTGCCGCCCGCGCCACTGACGAAGCCGGGAACGGTATCGGTCACCACGACACCGGATACGGTGTCCGGCCCGTTGTTGGTCACGGTCAGCGTGTAGGTCACGCGGTCCTCGATATCGGCCAGGGTCGTGTTCAGATCCGGCGTGGTCGCGGACTTGGCGATCTGCAGATCGGCCTGCTGCGCGGTACTGGTCGATGTGCGCGTGACACAGTCATTACTGACCACACCATCGGGTTGTCCGCCGGCATCGCTGGCGCAGGCGGTGTTGCTGAGGCTGCCGGCGTTCAGCGCCAGCGTGGTAATGGTCAGCACACTGGTCTGCTGACCAGACGCGAGTGCGGCGCCACTGTAGGTACAGGTGACGGTTTCGGGCGATCCGGCCGCGCCGCAGGACCAATTGGTTCCGCTGAACGACTGGTAGGTTTCGTCCAGACTGAGCGTGTCGGTGACGGTGATGACGCCGGTCGTGGTCTGCGGCCCGTTGTTTCGCACGCGGATGGTACTGGTCAGGTTGGCGCCTTGCGCCACCGGGTTCGGCGACTTGGTCTTGGTGACGGAGAGATCGGCTCCATCGGGCACGATGTTGAAATTGACACTGCCGGAATCGTTGCCGGTGATCGGATCAACCGTGGTCGATGCGATGTCCGCTGTATTGGTGAAGCTACCGCTCGCCGGCGCGGTGGCCTGAATGCTGATGTTGTCGGTCGCACCGACAGCATAGCTGGCGCGGGTGCAGGTCACGGTCTGACCGGCTACGCCGCAGCTCCAGCCGACACCATTGGCGGTGACGACCGTGAAGCCCGCTGGCAGCGTATCGCTTACGCTGACATTGCTGGCCGCAAAAGGACCCAGGTTGCGCGGCAACAGCGTGAAGGTCGCGGTCGCCCCGCCGATCACCGGTGCGCTGACCTGCTTGGTAATGGCGAGGTCGGTGCCGATGGTGACTGTGGTGTCTTCGGTGGTGGTATTGTTGTTGGGATCGGGATCACCGGTTGTCGCCGTCACCGTCACCGCATTGGTGATGTTGCCCGTCACCGCACCGGTCACTTTGCCGACCAGGGTGATGATCGGCGCCACTGCGCCGTTGGCCAGCGTCGCACGGGTACAGGTCACTGTCTGGCCGCTGTTGCCGCAACTCCAGCCGCTGCCGCTCGCTGACTGGTAGGTCATGGCGGCGGGCAAGGTATCGGTCACTATCAGCGAACTGGATGCGTTCGGGCCGGCGTTGGACACGACAATGTCGTAGCTGACTAGACCCGCCGCCGCCACTGGATCGGGTGAATCGGTCTTGGTGACCGACAGATCCGCACCGTCATTTACCGTGGTGTTCTGGGTAAGCGTGTTGTTGCCGACGCTGCCGTCGCTTGGCGTGGCATCCGCGGTCGCTGTCACGCCAATGGTGCCCGGGGTAGCCGCGGTGGTGCTGACCACCACATCGACTACCCGGATGTCGGCCGGCGCGGGTCCGATGGAGCCGACGAGATCCCCGAAGCTGCAGGTCACGGTGCCCGGGGTGCCGCCGTCATGACTGCAGCCGGGATCGCCGCTGACCGAGGCGAAAGTCGTGGTCGCAGGTAACGGGACCGACAGTACCACGGACGGCGCGGTATCGGGGTCGCCGTTCTCGACGGTGATGGTGTAGGTGATCTCGCCACCGCGTACCGCGGGGTCCGGCGTATCGACAAGCTGGGAAATCTGGACATCAATGGCGAGCGCCTGACCGGCGAACACCAATGCGGTCAGCGCGAGCGCGAGCAATCTACCCATGGGGCCTGCTTTCCTTCTTTATTGGGTTTGTCCGTGCCTGCCGTCCGCCATGATTCTGTCGTTCTAAGCAGCAGCGGCGTCAAAAAGGCCACAGAAAACTGCCCACTGCCCACTCGTGGCGTATCTGGGAGGCCTCGATCAACCATGCTTGCAATATTGATGCCGCACAATCTGGGGGCTAAGCAAGGGATTCGTTGTCGCCGCGCTGGTTACCGAGGTTGTTTCCGGAGCAGGCGGTAGACGGGGTCCTGCCGGTCATGGGGTTTACGGACATTCACCCGAACTGCAGCTGTGAAGAATGGTGGATTTCCATACCACGATAGCCGGAGGAGAGGCCGAACATCTCCCCCAACTGCCAGTCAACTGCTAATTCGGAAAGAATTAGCAGTTCAGTATCAAGTCGAATGAAAGAAGCAGGCAATCCTCTAAGGTGGCCGTGAGAAATCTCAGATCCGTCATTCTCGCGTATGCGGGAATCCATAGCGTCAAACACCTGGATGCCCGCCTTCGCGGGCTGATAAACAGGACCGCATCATCATCCGCAATCGGGATCCATGCCGGTGTTTTATGCGATGTCGCGGCTGGCCTGCGTAACTGCCTGGAACACCATCCCCAGCCAGGCACGACAATAGGCATCAAATGATGTATTCTTTGATGCATCTGAACTGAATGAGGTGCTCCCATGCGCACGACCCTGAATATCGATGACCAGTTGCTGGACGAGGCCCAGCGTATTACCGGCATGACTGAAAAGGCCGCCCTGGTGCGGGAGGGGCTGCGCGCCTTGATCGAGCGCGAGAGCGCCCGGCGGCTGGCGCGGCTGGGTGGCAGTGAACCGCAGTTGGAGTCCGTGCCCCGTCGGCAGTCCGATCCCGCATGATCCTGGTCGATACCTCGGTGTGGGTCGACCACCTGCGCGCCGGTGATGCGGCGCTGTGGGCGTTGCTGAACCGCAGCCAGGTGCTGATGCACCCCTTTGTGCTCGGTGAACTGGCCTGCGGCAACCTGCGCAACCGAGACGAGGTGCTGCGGCTGCTCAAGGACCTGCCGCAGGCGCCGGTCGCCAGCGATGAAGAAGTGCTGTTCTTTATTGAACGCAACGCGCTGATGGGTCGGGGCATCGGCTATGTGGACGCGCACTTGCTGGCCGCCGTGACCCTGGATGGCTCGACGCGCCTGTGGACACGGGACAAGCGCCTGCGGTCGGTGGCCGAGGCCCTGGAGTTGGCGTACGGTGAGGATTGACTGGCCGGTGCTGACGTCGCAGCCTGTAGCCTTGCGCTAGCGCACCAGCGAGTAACTCGTACTCCGTCCGCCACCCGCATCCTTACGCAGCGCGCCACGCTCGATGAGGTCGAGGATATCCCGGTACGCGGTGTCCTGTGAGCACTTGACCAGCTTGGCATATTTGGAACTGGTGAGCTTGCCCTCGAAGCCGTCCAGCACGCGGTTCAGCACCTTGATCTGGCGTTCGTTCAAAGGCGCTTTTGCGAACCGCTCCCAGAACCGGGCCTTGTCCAGCACGGCAGCCAGGGTTTCTCCGGCGCCCTCGATGGCGCGCAACAGGCAATCCAGGAACCATTCCAGCCAGGCCGTCACCTCCAGCTCTCCCTTTTGCGTCGTTTCAAGCAGACGATAATAGGTATCGCGCTCGCGGCGGATCTGGGTCGAGAGGCTGTAGAAACGCTGGCCGGTGTGCTCGGATCGGGCGAGCGCCATATCGGCGATGGCGCGGGCAATGCGCCCATTGCCGTCATCGAAGGGATGCACCGTGACGAACCAGAGGTGCGCGAGTCCCGCCCGGAGCAGCGGGTCCGTGTCATCCGACGTCTCGAACCAGCGCAGCAAGCACGCCATCTCCCCTGCAACCCGCGCGGCGGGTGGTGCCTCGTAATGGACCCTTTCCTTTCCGATGGGTCCGGAGATGACCTGCATGGGGCCCGTGTGGTCGTCGCGCCATGCCCCGACCCGGACCCGGGTCATGCCGCTGTAGCCGGTCGGGAAGAGGGCGGCATGCCACGCGCACAGCCGCGCTTCGGTCAACGGCTGCTCGCATGCGCCTGTCGCGTCCAGCATCATCTCAACCACGCCTTCCACGTGGCGATCGGCCGTCACCAGGCCCCCAAGCTCGAGTCCGAGCCGTCGGGCCAGGGAGGAGCGCACTTGCTCGCGCTCCAGCACCTCGCCCTCGATCTCGCTGGACTTGATGACGTCTTCGGTCAGGGTGCGCAGATGGGCCTCGCTGCGCAGGTCAAAGCCCAGGGATTCCATCTTGCCCAGCAGGCGCCCCTGCTCACGGGATACCTGCGCGAGTCGCTTCGCGAGCCGGGTTTCGTCCCACCGGAAATTGGGCCAGTCCGTTTGTTCCCAGATGTACATGGTGGTTATTCTCCGCACACTATGCGGAGAATATAGCCCGGTAACTCCGCCCGGGCAAGCTTTTTATCCGCATGATATGCGGAGAATAGGTGGCTTATTCTCCGCGTTGGAAGGCGCTGTGTCGGCTCCCTGCACAGAAGACCGACAGGATACCCGTGTGGCCTCGCCAGCCCGTCCACTTGGATGCCCGCCTTCGCGGGCATGACAAACAGGGCTGCATTATCCTGGAACACCATCCCCACAAATACCCAGGGCAAAGCCAGGCGTAATGGTTCATATTTGCAGAACTATCGTTCAGCAAATATGAACCATTGTAACCGGAGCGCCAAGAGCCACGACCATGCCTGAACCAACCCGCTTGTCCAAACGCCTGATCGAACTCTTTGGTTGCTCCCGTCGCGAGGCCGAGTGCTATATCGAGGGTGGCTGGGTGCTGGTCGATGGCGAGGTTGTGGAGGCGCCACAATTCAAGGTGCTGGATCAGCATGTTGAATTGCTTCCTGACGCCGTCCCGACTGCGCCCGAACCGGTCACCCTGCTGTTGCACCTGGATGCCGACCATACCCTGGAATCGCTACTGCCGCGGCTCGGTACCGACAACCACTGGCCCGATGACCATTCCGGTATTCGTCCCCTGAAGCGCCATTTCTCACGCTTGTCGGTGTACATGCCGCTGCCGGTGGGCGCGAGCGGCTTGCAGGTGGTGACCCAGGACTGGCGTGTCGAGCGCAAGCTGAAGGAAAACCAGGGTACGCTCGAGCAGGAGTATATCGTCGATGTGGACGGGGAGATGCAAGCCGAAGGTCTCAAGCGCCTCAACCAGGGCTTCCGGTATCGCGGGAGGCCAGTTCCCGCGTGCAAGGTAAGCTGGCAGAACGAATTCCGTTTGCGTTTCGCCGTGAAAAACCCCCAGCCCGGCCAGATCGAGCATCAATGTGAAAGTGTCGGCCTCCAGGTGCGCGCAATCAAGCGCCTGCGTATCGGCGGTGTATCCATGTCAAAACTGCAGCCTGGACAATGGCGTTATCTGGCCCCTAAGGAGCGTTTCTAGGGGACCTCTGATCAATTCGTCATGCCGGCGTATGCCGGCATCCATGCATCTGATTCCTCTGGATTCCGGCATGCGCCGGAATGACGAGACTCGACTGTAGCCATAAATAATGACTCGTCAGTAAGGATTGTATTTATGTTGAATAACGATGTACTGCGCAGCCTGCGTTATATGCTCGATCTCGGTAACCCGCAGATGGTCGACATTTTCAGCCTGGGCGACGCGCAGATCGGGCTATCCGAAATCACGGCCTTTCTGAAGAAGGAAGATGAAGAGGGCTACGCACCCTGCAGTGATGAGGCACTGGCGCAGTTTCTCGATGGACTGGTGTATTCCCGGCGCGGCAAGGACGAAAGCCGTCCTGTGTACTCCTTCAAGCCGCCGATGACCAACAACCTGGTGCTGAAGAAGTTGCGGGTGGCGTTCGAGCTGAAGGACGACGATATGCACGCCATCATGCAGAGTGTCGAATGCCCTGTCTCGAAGCCGGAATTGAGCGCCCTGTTCCGCAAGCCCGGCCACAGCAACTACCGTGCCTGCGGGGACCAGTTTCTGCGCAACTTCCTGAAAGGCCTTACGCAACGCGTTCGTGGCCAGCATCCCTGGCGCTGATCAAGGCTCTCATCGCGGGTGAGAAGAGTGCGCCAGTAACCGCACGAGGCGGTTTCCACGAAGCCGCAACGCATGTGCAATAAAATAATATAGTCGAGTTAATGAGGCCGGTTTCTTCACCAACCCCGATCTATACTCACCCATATACTTCTTTGCGGGATGATGAAATGGGGCAAGGGACCTTGCTGGCACATGGCCTGGGATTCGTGCCCGGTCGTGCGCGCGGGGTGCTGCGCCGATCCGTAACGAATCCAGACAGCGATATCCTGTTGTTGACGCAGGACCAACTGGGTTCCGTCTCTGTTTTGCCCGCCGGGATCCTCCTCCTCGATGGTGCACCCTTCTCCCATGCGGCGATCGGCCTGCTTGGCCTGGGCGTCCCGACCCTGATCCTGCCCGGCGCGCAGGCCGTTGCCCTGCGGGAGGGCGTGGAGGTCCTGCTGGATGGCGGCAACGGCCGGTTGTGGCTGGCGACCGGGCTGGAAACGGTCGGGCCGCCGCTGCCGGCGCCACCAGTCGGCGGGGATGTCGTGAGCCGCGACGGGGTGGCGGTCTCCCTGCGCGCCAGTGTGCGCAGTGTGGCGGCCGCGCAGTGGGCACGGGCGCAGGGTTCGGCCGCCATCGGTCTGGTGCGCACGGAATTCCTGGAACCGGCCGGGGGACGTGCGCCCGATGCGGACTTTTACCATCATGCCTTCACCAGTCTCTGTGAATCGGCGGCTCCGCTGGAGGTGACCTTCCGGCTGCTGGATATCGCCAGCGACAAGCTGCCCGCCTGGCTGCCGGTCACGCCTGCCATGCGCAGTCCATTGGGCTTGCAGGGGATTCGCCTGTTCGGAAGCGGTCCGGTGGCACGGGTGGTCGATGGGCAGCTGACGGCCATCGGCGGCTTGTCCGACGTGGGGCGCGTGCGCATCCTCCTGCCCTATCTGACGCGATACGAGGAGGTGCACTACTGGGTGGAACGGATACGCAAGCGTCTGCCGTCCGCGGTGCCGATCGGCGCCATGGTCGAGACCCCGGCCGGGGCCCTCGACCTGGAGCGTTGGTTCGAGTGGGTCGATTTCATCGCCATCGGCTGCAACGATCTCATGCAGTGCCTGTTCGCCGCCGATCGCGATCGCGGTGAGCTATGCGCCTATCTCGATCCCTACGCCCCATTGCTCTACCGCTTCTTCGCCCACATGGCCCGGTGCGCCGGTGCGCGTTTGTCCGAAGTGCAGCTGTGCGGGGTGCTGCCGCAGCTGGAAGGCGTGCTGCCGCTACTGCTGGGCCTGGGCTACCGGGCCTTTTCAGTGGATGCCGGACAGATTCCCTGGCTGGCGCGGACCGTTCGCGCGACGTCCGTCATGGAAGCCGCCGACCTGGCACGGGCGGTTTGCGCGGCGAAGGAAACTGCCGAGGTGCTTGCGCTGTTGCGCCGGCCTGCCACGCATGCCGGTCCCTTTCTGGATGGCGGTGTTCACTGGCACTGAGGCAACCGCAATCCTGGTGGCGTGGAACAGGGGCCTGTCCAGGGTCGCGGAACCGGCCGATTTCCGTAGCGTCTACGACCAGCTGCCCTTTCCCTCCCCGGGTTTGCTGATGAATAGCGGGCATTCCCCCGGCAGGCTGCTATCATGCGCCATTGCCGCCTGCTCCCGCCCGGAACCCCCTTCCCCATGAATACCGATTTCAGCTCCCTGCCGCTACCGCCCGAGCTACTGACCAACCTCGACACCCTCGGCTATACGGCGATGACCCCGATCCAGGCCCAGGCCCTGCCGCCCGTGCTGGCGGGTCGTGACCTGCTGGCCCAGGCCCAGACCGGCAGCGGCAAGACCGCGGCCTTCGGCATCGGCCTGCTGGCGCGGCTCAACCCGCGCCTGTTCGGGGTGCAGGCGCTGGTGCTGTGTCCCACCCGCGAGCTGGCCGACCAGGTGACGCAGGAACTGCGCCGGTTGGCGCGCGCCACTCCCAACATCAAGCTGGTGAGCCTGGTGGGCGGCACGCCCATCGGACCGCAGCTGGCCACGCTCGAACATGGCGCCCATGTGGTGGTCGGCACGCCGGGGCGGGTGTTGCAGCATATCGAGCGTGGCAGCCTGCCGGCGCAGCATCTGGTCACGCTGGTGCTGGACGAGGCCGATCGCATGCTGGACATGGGCTTCAGCGACGAGATCGACGCCATCATCGCCGCGCTGCCGAGCGCGCGCCAGACGCTGCTGTTCTCCGCCACCTATCCCGAGGCCATCGAGGCGATGTGCGGCCACGTGCTGCGTGACCCGGCCACGGTGCGTGTCGAGGCCGAGGCGGGACAGGCGCTGCGGATCACCCAGCGCTTCTACGAGGTGAACAAGGGCCAGCGCACCCGCGCCCTGGTCGGGCTGCTGGTGGAATACCGGCCCCAGTCCTGCATCGTGTTCTGCAATACCAAGCAGCAGACCACGGAGCTGGCGGAGGAGCTGGCGGCGCTGGGCCTCTACGCCCGCGCCCTCAACGGCGATCTGGAACAGCGCGAGCGCGATCGGGTGCTGGCGCAGTTCGCCAACGGCAGCACGGCGATCCTCGTGGCCACCGATGTGGCGGCGCGCGGCATCGACATCAAGGAACTGGACCTGGTGATCAATTACGAGCTGCCGCACGATCCGGAAATCCATGTGCATCGCATCGGCCGCACCGGTCGCGCCGGTGAGAAGGGCGTGGCGCTGTCACTGTTCCTCGCCAGCGAGGCGCCGCGCGTCGTCGCCATCGAGTCCTATACCGGCGAGAAGCTCGAATACGGCACCGTGAAACTGGTGGACGACCTGGCCGGCATGAGCCTGAAGCCGCTGATGGTGACCTTGCAGATCGACGCCGGCCGCAAGGACAAGGTGCGACCCGGTGATATCGTCGGCGCCCTCACCGGCGCCGGCGGCATCCCCGCCAAGCAGCTGGGCCGCATCGCGGTGTTCGACCAGCATGCCTACGTCGCCGTCGAACGGCCGGTCGCCCGGCAGGCCCTGCAGGCCCTCAGCGAGGGCAAGGTGAAGGGGCGCCGCTTCAAGGCGCGGCGGCTGCACTGAAACGGCGGTGCTGTAGTCCATGGATGACTCGCTACGCTCGCCCTTCGGGCCGCCCCTGCGGGCGTTCAACGCGCTGCGCGCTTTTGTCCCGCCTTCGCGGGAATGACGTTCCTTTGTGTCAGCCGGCCATGGCCCGCGCATGAAATGCCAGGTGTTCCCCGATGAAGGTGGCGATGAAGTGGTAGCTGTGGTCATAGCCGTCCTGCATCCGCAGGGTGAGCGGGAGACCGCGCGCGGTACAGGCCGCCTGCAGGTGTTGCGGGTACAGTTGCTCGACCAGGAATTCATCGGCGCTGCCCTGGTCGACCAGGGCGGGCGGCAGCCCGGCACCGGCCTCCACCAGGCAGGTGGCGTCCCAGGTTTCCCAGGCGCTGCGGTCCTCGCCGAGATAGGCGCCGAAACAACCCTGCCCCCAGGGGCTGAGCACCGGGTTGCAGATGGGGGCGAAGGCGGATACCGAGGCATACATGCCGGGGTTTTTCAGGGCGCAAACGAGCGCGCCATGGCCACCCATGGAGTGGCCGCTGATGGCGCGCCTGCCGGGGATCACGGGGAATTCCGCCTCGACCAGCGCGGGTAGTTCGCGGGTGACGTAGTCGTACATCCGGTAGTGCGTCGCCCAGGGCGGTTGGGTGGCGTTGACGTAGAACCCCGCGCCCTTGCCCAGGTCGTAGCGCTCGGGCACGTCCGGCACGTCCTCGCCGCGCGGGCTGGTGTCGGGCATGACCAGAATCAGCCCCAGTTCGGCGCAGTAGCGCTGCGCGCCGGCCTTCACGCGCACATTGTCGTCGGTGCAGGTGAGCCCCGACAGCCAGTACACCACCGGCAGCGGCTGTGTCGCGGCCTGTGGCGGCAGGTAGATCGAGAAGGTCATGGTGCAATGGCAGCTGGTGGATGCGTGTTCCCAGCGTTCGAGCCAGCCGCCGAACTCCTTGGTGCGTTCGATTTGTTTCATTCCCACCTCAGAAGATGATGACCGAGCGGATGCTCTTGCCTTCGTGCATCAGGTCGAAGGCACGATTGATGTCCTCCAGCGGCATGGTATGGGTAACCAGCCTGTCCAGCTCGATCTTGCCGGCCAGGTAATTGTCCACGTAGCCCGGCAGCTGGGTGCGCCCTTTGACGCCGCCGAAGGCGGTGCCTTTCCAGGTGCGGCCCACCACCAGGTTGAAGGGCCGGGTGCATATCTCCTGGCCGGCACCGGCGACGCCGATCACGGTGGAGACGCCCCAGCCCATGTGGGTGCATTCGAGGGCATCCCGCATGACGTTCACATTGCCGATGCATTCGAAGGAGTAATCGACCCCGCCCTGGGTCAGGTCGCGGATGTATTCGACCAGCGATCCGTTCATCTCCCCGGGGTTGATGAAGTCGGTCGCGCCCAGGGCCCTGGCCATTTCGAACTTGTCCGGATTCAAGTCGATGGCGAGGATGCGGCTGGCCTTGGCCATCACCGCGCCCTGGATGCAGGACAGGCCGATGCCGCCGAGGCCGAACACGGCGACCGTGGAGCCGGGCTCCACCTTGGCGGTGTTCAGCACCGCGCCGATGCCGGTGGTGACGCCACAGCCGAGCAGGCAGACCTTGTCGAGGGGGGCCGCCGGATTGATTTTGGCGAGGGCGATCTCCGGCACCACGGTGTATTCGGCGAAGGTCGAGCAGCCCATGTAGTGGAAGATCGGCTTGCCGCCCTTCGAGAAGCGGCGGGTGCCGTCGGGCATGTAACCGGTCCATACGGTGGCGGCGATGGACTGGCACAGGTTGGTCTTGGGCGAGGCGCAGTACTCGCAGTGGCCGCACTCGGGGATGTAGAGCGGGATCACGTGGTCGCCCGGCTTCAGGGTCTTCACCCCCGGCCCGCACTCGAGCACGATGCAGCCGCCCTCGTGGCCGAGGATGCAGGGGAAGGCGCCTTCCGGGTCGTCGCCCGACAGGGTGAAGGCGTCGGTGTGGCAGACACCGCTGGCCACCACCTGCAGCAGCACCTCGCCCTCGCGCGGGCCTTCCACGTCCACTTCCTCGATCGACAACGGTTTTCTGGGTTCCCAGGCGACGGCGGCACGTGCTTTCATGGTCAGGCTCCTTGGGGGATCAATCGCGAACGCGGATCGGTAGGAGGGGAGTATACCTGCCACTGCAAGCGGACCAAACGATCGCCATGTTTTCCCGAAAAGGTGCTTGTTTTCTGGTACATTGTCACCTTTAAGACGAGCAGCAGCAGGGCAAGGCATGGCGACCAATCAGGCGTGCATCGATCAACTGACCGCGAGCGGCGACTACCGGATCATCCGGCGCCTGGAGCCCGTGGACCGGTATCATGCGGACAGCGGAGCCGAGAAGCACATCGGACTCTACCTCGACACCGAGTGCACGGGCCTGGACCCGGAGATCGAGAAGGTCATCGAACTGGCCCTGGTGCCGTTCGAGTACGATGCCGAGGGCCGGATCTACCGCGTCCTGCCGGCCTACAACGCCTTCCAGGATCCCGGCCGCCCCATCCCGCCCTTCATCACCCGCCTCACCGGCATCACCGATGCCATGGTGGCCGGGCAGGCCATCGATCCCGACGCGGTGGGGCGCCTGCTGGAACAGGCCGAGCTGGTCATTGCCCACAATGCCCGCTTCGACCGTCCCTTCGCGGAACAAATCCATCCCGGCTTCGAGGGGCTTTCCTGGGCCTGTTCCATCGCGGATGTGAACTGGAACGAGGAAGGTTTCGAGGGAGTGAAGCTGGATTACCTGGCGTACAAGCACGGCTTTTTCTATGAAGGCCACCGGGCCACCATCGACTGCCAGGCGGGTATCGAGCTGCTGAGCCAGACCCTGCCCAGCGGGACACGGGTGTTGAAGCGGCTGCTGGACAATGCCGGACGCACCGAGGTGCGCTTGTGGGCCGTCAAGGCGCCCTTCGAAATGAAGGATGTCCTGAAGGCGCGCGGCTATCGCTGGTCACCGGGCGGCGAGGGGATCCTGAAGGCCTGGTACAAGGACCTGCCGGAGGGGGAAGCGGACGCGGAGCTGCTCTACCTCAACCAGGAGGTCTACCCGCGTGCGGTGGGCGTGCTGCCCATGGACCGGTTCGATGCGAAGACGCGCTATTCGAAACGCGTGTGATGGAGCGGCGAGGTACAGGCTATGGCGAATTCCTTCGGTGATCAGTTTCTCAAGGCCGGCCTGGTGAACAAGGCCCGGCTCAATGAAGCGCAGAAGTCGAAAAGCAAACAGCAGAAACAGAAACAAAAGCAGAAGATCGAAGTGAACGACGAGGCCGCGGAGGCCGCCCGGCGGGCCGCGGCGGAGAAGGTGGCGCGTGACCGCGAACTCAATCGCCAGCAAAAGGAAGAGGCCGCGCGCAAGGCCGCGCAGGCGCAGGTTCGCCAGCTGGTTGAATCGAATCGCGTGTCCTGCGAAGGCGGGGAGGTGGATTATCACTTCCAGGATGGCACGCTGATCCGCAAGCTCTTCGTCACGGAAGAAGTCCGCGGCAAACTGGCGCGGGGTCAGCTTGCCATCGCGAGGTTCGATGACGGCTACGCGGTGATCCCCCTGGCCGTGGCGGAAAAGATCCTGCTGCGCGATGAAGCCAGTATCGTCAGCACGCCATCCGGGCAGCAGGAAAGCGGGGAAGACGATCCCTACGCGGACTACAAGGTACCCGACGATCTGATGTGGTAGGTATCGGTCAGGGGAAGGCCAGACCAGGCCTCACCGTCATGCCGGCGAATGCCGGTATCCATGTGGAAACACTTGCACCTCTATTGAGCATCCCTGATGGCCCTTTCCGCGACCACGTACAAGGTTGAACTCGAACTCAGCGATCTGGATCGCGGGATCTACGAAAGCCCGCGCTTTACCCTGGCGCGCCACCCTTCCGAAACCGCCGAACGACTGGTGGTGCGCATCCTGGCCTACGCGCTGTGGTACGACGCACAGCTGAGCTTCGGCCGTGGCCTGTCCGAGAGCAATGACCCCGCCCTGTCGGTTTCCAGTCTCGATGGCCGCTTGCTGCACTGGATCGAGGTCGGGCAGCCCGACGCGGAGCGCCTGGTGCGCCATGGGCGCAAGGCCGAGCGCATCTCCCTGCTGGCCTACGGCAACCTGCGCGTATGGGCGCCGAAGCTGCTTCCCCTGGTGGAAGGCGTGCCGAACCTCGAGATCGTCGCGGTCGACCCGGCCGCGCTGGAAGACCTGGCGCAGGAACTGCCCCGTAACCTGCGCTGGGGCGTGATGATCAGCGAGAACAGCCTGTTCGTCACCGATGAGCGGGGGCAGCACGAGGTACCGTTGACCTGGCTGCGCGGAACGCGCGGCTGAGGATCAGGGACGGGCGGGCAGGTAACGACCCCATTCCTCGTACAGCATCTCCACGGGAATCGCCATACCGAAGCCCTGCATCATGGCGGAGGATTGGGACATCTTCATGGTGTTGATGCCGATCACTTCACCGGCCTCGTTGATCAGCGGCCCGCCGCTGTTGCCGGGCAGGATCTGTGTGTCGGTGACGATGTAGTCCCTTCCCAGGCGGGTGATGATGCCCGACGTGACCGAGTCACGCATGCCCAGCGGACTGCCGATGGCATACACCTTTTCCCCTTGCCGCAGTGCCCCGGACTGCCCGGCCTTGAGACTGGGGGTGACCTCGCCCTCGATCTTCAACAGCGCCAGGTCATGCTTCGTGCTGACGTGCAGCAGGTTGGCCTGCAGGACCGTATCGTCCTTGAGATAGACCTTGAAGGTTCTCGCCACGCCCGCCAGGCTGGATTTCCAGTTGATGTCCGCCAGTTGTTTTTCCACCGCGCGCAGGGTCTCCTGGTAACGGGCCAGCTCGCGGTCATAATGGGATTTTCGGCTCTGGTAACGCGCCGTGTATTGATCGTATTCGCGCTGCAGTTCGACCCGGTAGCGGCTGTTCCTGGGTTCGTTGTCCAGCTGATCGCGCAGCCGCCGCAGGTCGGCATCCAGGAGAGCGAGATTCTTGCGTTCCTCGTCGAAGGAAACGCCGGCCTCGTCCAGGCTTTGCTTGCGGTCTTCCAGCTGCTGTTGCGCCGTGCGCCATTGATTGGTGTCACCGGGGCGCACCACGTGGCGGTTGGTGACGATGTGTCCCGCATCGCTGATGAAGAAGCCCGAGCCGCTGCCGGCGACGGTTTCCACCGCGACCACCGCCTGGGTCAGGTGGGTGATGAGTGAATCGGTGCCGTACCTGCCTTCCAGGCGGTCGCGCAAGGTGTTAGCTTCGCCGCTGTCTCCGGCCGCCGCCGCGGGCGCGGCCGTGCTGCCCGGGCTTTCGCTGCCGTTGCCTTCCTGGCGCTGGGGACGCAGGTGTTCCGGCAGGGTGTCGCCGAAATGCCAGCGACCCTCCGCATCCTGCCATTTATGGATCTCCGCGGTGCCGATGGTGCCATGCAGCGACAGCAGGAAGCCGAGCAGCCAGGCGCTGGGTTGCAAGAGTCTCATATCATTATTCCCCGTTCGCGAGCATCCGGATATCGCTCGGCACGATCATACTACCCTCCCGGGGCGTGTGGATTCCAATGGCGGTGCCGTCTGGGGGACAATGGTCCCATGTCCTCCCCGCTTTCATGCCCGTTGTGCGCAGGTGCCGCCGCCGAATTCTGCGCGGACCGGCGCCGTCGCTTCTATCGCTGTGACAGGTGCGAATTGGTCTTTGCCGATCCCGCCAGCCATCTCGACACGGAGGGGGAGAAGGCGGTTTATGACCTGCATTGCAACGACCCCGCTGATGCCCGTTACCGGACCTTCCTGGCGCGGCTGTCCGAACCCTTGTGTGAACGGCTGACGCCGGGCATGCAGGGGCTGGACTACGGCTGCGGGCCGGGCCCCACCCTGGGCCTGATGCTGCGCGAGGCCGGCATGCTCATGTGTGAATACGACCCCGTCTATCGACCAGACGAGACGGTCCTGCAACGCCAGTATGATTTTGTCACCTGCACGGAAGTGGTGGAGCATTTCCGTGACCCGGGCGCGGACTGGCCCCGGTTGGCGCGCCTGGTGCGTCCCGGTGGCTGGCTGGGGGTCATGACCTGGCTGATGGACTCCGCGCATGCGCGGGCCTTTCACACCTGGGGATACAAGGGTGATCCCACCCACGTGGCGTTCTACAGCCCCGCGACCCTGGAGTGGTTGGGGCGGGAACTGGGATTCGAGGTATGGCGGCTCGACGAGCGGGTGATATTGATGCGCCGCACAACCGGCGCACAGGGCGCCGGCTGACGGGTATTTTCCGACTACATGGCGCCGCCCATTTCCAGGTCGGCGCGCACGGCCTCCAGACCGGCGCGGGCGCACTTCTCATCGGTCTCTCCGCTGGGTGCGCCGCTGACGCCAATGCCCCCCATGATGTTGCCGGCGATGTTGATGGGCACGCCACCGGCGCTGATGACCAGCGAATCGAGCTTGGGCACACCGTAGGCGCCACCGAAACGTCCTTCCAGTTCCGAGGTGGGACTATTGAAGGCCATGGCGGTGTGGGCCTTCTTCTGGCTGAGCGGCAGGGTGATGTCCATGGCCAGCACATCGCGCAGCACCGCCTGGGCATGGCCGCCCCGGTCCACCACGGTGACGGCGATCTGCACTCCTTCCTTGCGGCAGGCCGTGACCGTGGCCTGGGCGATGCGCAGGGCGGTTTCCATGCTCAGGCGCTTGATGTTGTAGGTCATGGGCTCTTCGGCCTGCACGGGCTGGAGCAGCAGGGCCGCGGCCAGGCCGGCCGCGAGGGGCAGTAACTTCCGCTTCATGGGGGGAACCTCCTGTGGATGGTAGGGACATGCAATCCATACTTAGAGCGTAGTTATAGCACATGGTTCAAAAACCAAGCAGGCTCATGGAGTTAGTGCTGGCATGCGGGAGGCGATAAGGTCTGGGCCCGTATGGGCGGACACGGTTGGCGCCGGGACAGCGCTGCCGTTGCCTGTTCCTGGCGGGCCGCGGACGAGAAGGCGGCCACTGACCGGTCATTTCCCTGCCCCGGCAAGAGCTTGTGCGCCACTCCCGCGTACGGGCCTTAATCATCTATAAGTCATTGATTATTGACATATATCAATATGTATTGCAGATATTGCAATGGGGTTTTTCGGGTGCTATAAGATCGTCCGATCATGTGATTAAAGGATCACATGAGCTATTGATCATAATCATATCTGGAGATGCCCCCTATGCCCCTGAAGTCCTCTATGAAGATTGTCAGCCTCGGTGTCGCGGCCGTCCTGGGCGCAGCCCTGTTGGTTGGCACACAGGCCCTGGCCGAGCAGCCGGTACCGGCCCAGCAGCAGATGCAGAAGATGCTGCAGATGTACAAGCCGGAGTTGCGCGAGAAGGTGATGGCGCTGTCACCGGAAACGCGCCAACAACTCATGCAGATGCTGAGCATCCACACCAATCGCAGTAACAAGGCCACCTTCCGCCAGGTGATGCAAGAGGTGATGTCCGACTACCAGGCCATCAGCGTCGGCATCGCCACCGACAACGGTGAAATGGCCGCCGACGCCGCCCGGCGCCTGGCCGGGCACCGCCTGCCCAAGGGCGGGCTGTATCCGTACTTCTCCCTGGAGAACATCAACGACACGGACATGGGCATCCTGCCGGCCATGAACGCGGCGGTGGAGGGCACGGCCCTGAAATTGGCCGAGGCCGCCGATCGCGGCGACATGGCGGAGGCCGCGGGCCGACTCAGCGAGATCATGGTGGCCTGTGTCGGCTGTCACCAGAAGTTCCGCGGCCAGCCCGGCGTCTCCAAGATGCTGCTCGGCGCCGATTGATCATGACCACGCAGATGGTTTGACCACCAGAGGATGACAGACATGAAAAGAGCGATTGCATTTGCAGCAGCCGGTACCGCACTGGGCCTGTCTCCGGCGGCCTTCGCCACCGACGGGGACCAGATGCTGGGCGTCACGGCGACCCAATGGGGACGCGCGGGGGCCGTCGTGGCCATGCCCGAGGATGCCGGCACCGTACTGACCAACCCGGCGGCGCTGGCCAACCTGGATATCGAGGAGGTCCGGGTGGACCTGGGCTTCGGCTTCCTGAACCCGCCGCGCAAGGCCAACGGCGTGGACAGTGATTCCGATCTCTACCTCATCCCCTCGGGAGCGATGGCCCTGCGCGTGAACCCGCGCCTGGTGTTCGGTTTGGGCATGGCCGGCCTGTCGGGCATGGGCGTCGACTTCGACGACATCGCGCCCCTGCCGGGCAACCAGGCCGTGGTCACCACCAAGCAGTTCTACAAGATCGCCCCGGGTTTCGGCTTCCGGGTCAACGACAAGCTGAGCCTGGGTGCCGCCTTCAACCTGGACTACCAGAGTCTGGCGATCCACAACAGCATGTTCACCCTGCCGCAGACCCAGGTCTACGGTTGGGGCGCTACCCTGGGCCTGACCTATGACCTCAACGACAAGGTACGACTGGGGGCTTCCTACGTCACCAAGCAGGCGATGGGGGAGTTCGAATGGAACACGACTGCTGGCAGGTATGTTCTGGACATGGATGCGCCCGCCACGCTCACGGTGGGCGTCGCGCTGACCCCCATGCCGGGCCTGGTGATCGAGGCCGACATCAAGCAGATCTGGTTCTCCGATGTGCTCGATCGCGAAGCCTTCACCACACCGGGGGGAGCCGGCACCATGAACTTCGGCTGGGATGACCAGACGGTGTTCGCCATCGGCGTGACCAAACAGGTCAATCCCAAGACCCAGGTGCGGGTAGGGTACAACTACGGCGAAAGTCCCATCGGTCCCGAGGACGTAGCCAACAACATCGGTTCCCTGGCCGTGACCGAGCATCATCTTGCACTGGGCGCCACCCGTCAGATCGGCCAGAAGGTGTTCGGCTCGCTGTCCTATGTACATGCCTTCAAGAACGATGTGGTCAGTACGGATGGCAACACCAGGATCGAACTGGAGCAGAACATCGTGAATCTTCAGGTTACCTACAAATTCTGACCAGGAGGACTACCCATGACAGTCGACAACATCGTGCATATCTTCGCCGGCATTGCCATCCTCGCCGGTGTGGCCTTGAGCCAGTTCGTACATCCCAACTGGATCTGGCTGGTGGTCTTCGTAGGTGCCAACCTGCTCCAGAGTGGCTTCACTCGATTCTGCCCGCTCGCCTTCATGCTGAAGAAGAGCGGCGTGCGTGAGGGGGATTGCTGCTCGTGACCTGAATGCAGTACTTCGTGTGCCGGGCGGTGTCGCCCGGCACTTCTTTCTCGATCCTGGTCAGTCTGCTAGAGTAATGCGGTCGCTGGTCCAGATCCGGGGCGGCCGGAACACAAGGGAGCAGGCGTGGACAACCCCAAACGGCGCACGCGCAAGACCGCCGAGGTGCGGCGCCATGACATCATCATCGCGGCAATGGAGATGCTGCGCACCGAGAGCGTCTCCCGCCTGACGACGCGCGAACTGGCCAAGGCAGTTGGCATCGCCCAACCCACCCTGTTCCTGCACTTCGGCAACAAGACCCAGGTGCTGCTGGCCCTGGTGGACCATGTCCAGGAGCAGCTGCAGCAGGGGTTACGCAGCCAGAACCTGCAGCAGTTCACCCCGCTGGAGCGACTGCGCATGGTGATCCGCTTCCATCTGAAATTCATCCAGCAACAGCCAGGCATCCCCCGCCTGCTGTTCTCCGAAGAGATCCAGACCGGTGATCCGGTCTTGCGCGAGCGCATCCATGGGCTGATCGGTTTCTTCCTGGAGTTCCTCGGCGCCCAGATACGTGAAGGGCAGCAGCGCGGCGAGTTGCGTGCCGATCTCGATCCGCAGCAGTCCGCCTGCCTGTTGATCGCCTCGGTGCAGGGTCTGGCCTTTCGCTGGATCCTGTCCGAGTTCCGCTTCGTGCTGGAGGAACAGGCCGAGCTGATGATCTCCACCTTCCTCGATGGCTGGCGCCCGCGCAACGGCGGTGCTTGAGGTCTCCGCGCCAGGGTACGGCAAGGCAGCATGAGCTTGCGGGCGCTCACGGCGGAACCCTACCGTATCCTGCTGACATTCGGCACGCTGCAGCTGCTGGCGACCCTGGGTGTCTGGAGCCTGGAGCTGATTGACCGCCGCTACGGCCTGTGGCTGCCCATGGCGTCAGGCGTGACGCCCGGCAACGTCCATGGCCTGCTGATGCTCTACGGGGTGTTTCCCTTCTTCATCTTCGGCTTCCTGATG
Organism: Gammaproteobacteria bacterium; assembly: GCA_026197075.1. Lineage (GTDB taxonomy): Bacteria > Pseudomonadota > Gammaproteobacteria > DSM-19610 > DSM-19610 > JAIVHA01. Next base: position 36,794 of record JAPHQV010000012.1, read on the forward strand.
ACCACCTATCCCCGCTGGCTGGACGCACCGGCCCTGCGGCCTATCCAGTACCTGCCAGCGGCCCTGCTGCTGGGCGCCGGGGCGCTGTTGTTGTATGGGGGGCTGTACGTCCGGACTTCGCTGCTGGCCGTCGGGGTGCTGACCTTGTTCGGCGGCTACCTGTGGGCCTGGTGGGGCTTGTGGCAGACGCAGGCCTACGGCCGCATTCGCGGCCGGTGGTACGAGCGTTACCTGAATATCGCCCTGGCGCTGGGGGCGGGTGGCATCGTCCTGTTGCTGGCGGCGCTACAGGGCCACCCGCAGCTGTGGCCAGTGCTGCGCAGCCTTGGCCTGTGGGGGTTCCTGATCCCCATCCTGGTGACCATGAGCCACCGCATGCTGCCGTTCCTCACCAGCTGCGTGGCCGGGACAGATCCGGTCGATCAGCCACGCGGCGGGCTGCATGTCATGCTTGTGCTGGTCGTGCTGCATGGGCTGCTGGAACTGGCGGGACAACTGCGTTGGCTATGGCTGGTGGACTTGCCGCTGGCGCTCATCGCCGCCTATCACCTGCATTGCTGGGCCTTTGCCCGCTGCCTGCGGAACCGGCTGCTGGCCATGTTCCATGTATCCTTCGCCTGGTTTGTGATCGCCATGTTGTTCTACGGCGCCAGCAGCCTCCAGTGGTTCCTGGGGCGGCCCGATGGCCTGGTGCGCGCGCCGCTGCATGCCCTGGGCATCGGTTTTGCGCTGGGCATGACCATGGCGATGGGCACGCGCATCGCGCGGGTGCATATCGGCCTGGCGCCGGTGGCCACGGCGCCGGTCTGGGCGGCATTCTGGACGCTGAACCTGGCCGCGCTGTTGCGTATCCTCGCGGAGATATTCCCGCAGGCAGGGCTCAGCCCATGGGCCGGGGTGCTGCTCGTCATGGCACTGCTGGCCTGGGCCGCGCATGGCCTGCCCTTGCTCCTGAAACGTTGAGGGACGGTCGCGACGTCGCCAGCGGTTGTCACGCAATTGCGCCGCGCTCTTCCTGCTCGTCACCTGCATAGCCAATCTCTGCTATATACAAGGAGAGGCCCCTGTTCACTGAACGAGGAGGGAGTGCCATGAAAAGGCTATATTTCCTTGCGCAAGATGTGGAAAGTACCCGTCGCATCGTGGATGACCTGTTGCTGCACCATGTGAGTGAGCGCCATATCCACGTGCTGGCGTCCGATGAGCAGGCCGTGATCGATGCGGATCTTCCCGAGGCAAGCCTGCTGCAGGAGTCGGATTTCATTCCCGCCATGGAACGCGGCCTGGCCCTGGGTGGCGCCACCGGTGCCCTGGTGGGCGTGACGGCCCTGGTGTTTCCCGGTCTCGGACTCGCCTTCGGGGGTGGCGCGATACTCGGGGCGACCATGGCCGGTGCGGGGGTGGGAGCCTGGGCCTCCAGCATGATCGGCCTGTCCGCCCCCAGTTCGCGACTCAAGGCCTTCGAGGACGCGATCCGGGACGGTCAGATCCTGGTGATCGTGGATGTCTCCAAAAAGTCCGAACAGGCCGTGATCGACCTGATCACCCAGCATCATCCCGGGGTCAAGGTGGAAGGGACGGAAGCGACGGTGCCGGCCTTTCCCTGATCGGGATCATTCCCCTGCCAGGGCGGCCCGGGCCTCGCCGGTCTCCCGATCGATCTCCAGTTCCACTTCGCAGTACTCGCGATTCTCATCGACAGGGGTGGGATCATCGGCGCAGGAGCAGCCGGATACGATGCTGCTGTAGAAAATCCCGGCGCGTACCCGCAGCCTGTCGGACTCCTCGGTGACGCGCAGGACCATGACCTCCAGGTTGGCGTCGAGACTGGTGCTGCCGCTGCTGAGGCCTTGCTGCAGGGGCAGGACGTCGGCACCCAGCTGCGCGATTTCTTCCTTCAAGGTGGGTTCGAATGCGCCACTGCCCCAGGCGGAAAGGCTGCGGCTGAGGACAGCCGTTTTCGACTGTGTATCCATCATGCGGGTGAATTCATTGTTGGGGTTTCCACCGGTCACGGCCTGTTTCTGCTGGCACCAGTCTAGTCGGCTGCTCGAGGGATGGCCAGTCGAATGGGGCGCTGGTCGATGGGTTCGGTCAGTTCAACCTGGTGTCCTGGTTGGCGGCCATGCGTGATCCCACGCGGCGAGAATGTTTGGCGGTATAGCAGGCCAGGTCTGCCTCCATCATGAAATCATGCATGGTGTGGCTGGATCCCCCCGGGATCATGGCTACGCCGATGCTGACGCCGAGACGATAGTGGCGTTCCTTCCAGCGGAATTCGCTGTTGCGGAGCGCCAGGCGTAGTTCCTCCGCTCGCTGCAGGGCCATCTGGTAGGGGCAGTGCTCGAGCAGAAGCCCGAACTCGTCACCACCGATGCGCGCCAGCGTGTCGCGTTCGCGCACCGTGCTCTTGAAGACATTGGCGACCTGGCGCAAGGCGGCATCACCGGCCAGGTGCCCGGCGGAATCATTGACCATCTTGAAACCGTCGAGGTCCAGGTACAGCAGCGCGTGGATTTCACCTTCTCGCAAATGTTCCACGCATTGTGTCAGACGACGCTCGAATTCGCCGCGATTGAGCAGGCGCGTCAGGTGATCACGGGTAGCGCGTTCCTTGAGCTTTTGCACCGCGGCGTGGTGCTGGGTGGCATCGTGCAGCACGATGGCGCTTCCGATATGCCGGCCCGTCTCGTCATGCAGGGGGATGGCCGAAGCTTCGATGGGGATTTCGCGTCCGTCGGCCAGCACCAGTGCGTCATATTGGAGCGGGTGTCCTGTCCCGCGCTGCAGGAGTCTCTCCAGTGGAGCACTCAGCGCTTGCCCGGTTTCACCATCCCGTAGCCGCAGGCAATGGCCGAGCGGGAGTCCCAGGGCATGCTCGGCGTGGCAGGCGAGCAGACGCCGTGCCGCCGGGTTCAGGTAATGCACACACCCCGCGGGGTCGACGACGACCACCCCCTCGCTCAGTGCCTTGAGCAGGTTTGCGGTGATGCCCTGCAGGGGGGTGGGGGTGGGGTTGGTGCTGGAGATGGGACTGATGGGTACTGGCAAGTTTCCATTCATGAACGGCTCCTGATGCTTCACGCGCTTGTGCCTGCAAGGGAAGGGAGCAAGATCGGTGCCAGGCAGGAGGTTTTCCCGGGGAGACGATGCAAGCCCTGGTTTTGATGACGAAATTACGGATGCCCGGTGGGAGGGTGGGCACAGTGCCGGGCGGCACCGTCTGTCACCTGCTGGCTACAGCAAAGCAGGGACTTTCATGCAAGGTCTTGTAGAACCGGCCTTTCCATTGTTGCCCATCGACGACAGACGAAATGGGCATCACTCCGGTAGCGGCGTGTCTTCGTGGGATTCCAGTCGACGGGCCAGTTCGTCGGCGACCGTTTCCAGCACCTGGGGGCGGATGACCTCGGCATGGCAATGGTATGTATAGAACTGGCAGGGGATGGGGGTGTGGAGCGCACTGCGGTGTCCGGCCTCGAAGTGGAGCCAGGCCATGATGGGGATATCGTTGAGGCTGTTGTCCACCACGATCCAGGTTTCTTCATCCAGGATGATGTCCAGGTGGCGCAGCATGGGCAGGGGGATGCGCAACGGGCAACCGAGACGGTGCAGGGCGATCCTGACGCGGTTGTACAGGGCGGCATCCATTTCGATGTCCGCGCTGCTGTAGCGTGGCAGGTCAGCCAGATCGTAGAGCATGGCGTAACTCCCTGGCAGGGACCGGGCCCCGGCCTATACGCCCGCCGGTGGATCCTCCACGGCGAGGTAGTCGATACTGACGCGGTCGTCTGCCACCGGGCGGAAACGGGTGTCGGCGAAGGCACGGTGCGCCGGATGATCGCGGTAGTTCGGGATCACGGCCTCGCTGGCGAAGCGCACCAGCCAGCAATGACGATACCGGGCATCCGCCGCGACGGCATCACCGGTGAACACCCGCCGCACGCCGGGGATGGCGCTGAGGACCTTGCGCCCTTCCTGCATCATGTCCGCCACCCCGGCCTCGCCGGCCTCACTCAGGTTGTAGACGATCAGGTGTGCCACCTCGCGCCAGGGGCGCGCCTCGGCCAGCACCGCGTCCGCGCGGCCGGACCCGCCCCACAGCTCGATGCAGCGTTCGACCTCGGCGGCGATGGCCGCGCGCACACCCTTCACCAGGCCGGTGTAGCCGGCGCGCGGGTCGCTGTCGGCATTGGCGCGCATGCGCGCGGCGGCGGCATCGGCCAGGGCGGTGTAGTAGTTGATCTTGGTGACGCCGCGTTCGATCAGGGCGCGGAACTGGGCGTCGCTCAGGCCGGTGCCGCCGTGGATGACCAGGGGGATGCCGAGCCGTTCGTTGATGGCCGCCAGGCGCTCCAGGTCCAGGCGCGGTTCGCCGGCCATGCGGCCATGCACCGTACCGATGGACACGGCCAGGAAATCCACGCCGCTGCGTTCCACGTACTCGGCGGCTTCCTCCGGTGAGGTATAGATCACTTCGCCGGGATGCTTCTCGGCATCCTCGCCCTCGACCCCGGCCACGTAGCCCAGTTCGCCTTCCACCGGCACCGCGCAGCCATGGGCCATGTCGACCACCGCGCGGGTACGGGCGATATTCTCCTCGAAGGGATGGGTGGAGGCATCCACCATGACGCCGGTGCAGCCGAGGTTGATGCCGCGGATGGCGGATTCCAGGCTGGCGCCATGGTCGAGGTGGATGGCGACCGGGATGCGCGTGCGCCGCGCCGCCGCCACGGTGGCGGCCATGGCCAGTTCGAAGTCGTAGTACTCGAAATGGGACTCGGCCAGGCTCAGGATGATGGGGGCCTGCTGCCGTTCGGCGGCATCGATGATGGCCTCCAGGAAGTCCAGGCTGACCAGGTCGAAGCCGCCCACCGCGTACTGGTGGTGGTAGGCGTGCTCCAGCATGTCCCGCATGTTGACCAGCGCCATGGTCGTGCTTCCTGCTTGGTGATGGTGGCGAACAGTACCGGCAGCTTCTCCGGCAGTTTCTGCACGTTGTCGATGATAGTGTAGTTATTTATACCGAAGATGCCCTTGGCGAAGCCGTCACTTGGTTTCGCCGTCAGTTTCGGCTTCGCCACCCCACCCGGTCGCCTTGGCACGAGCAATGGCTTCGTCATGAATTCGTTGATGGCGCTCACGCAGGTCCGGTGGCAAGTGGCTGACCATGCAACTGTACTTATCCCACTCCTGGTTGACCTTTTGCAGCAAGGCATCGATCCTGCCGAGATTCCATCCCTCGCAGGTTTCCGTTTCCGGGATAATCCCGAACACCCAGGCATCGCGAATGATCTTGCCAATGGTGGTCATGCCGCCATTTATTTCCTTGTCGAGGCCAACGTAGTGCTTCGATTTATCCATGGTGCATCCTTCTTTGAAATTAACGCGTAAGCGCAGCTCTACAGTGTCGATGAACGGGCAAGCTGCGGTAGATCGATGCTTTCTCGCACCGACCAGAGTAAGAGGAGTACAGATGAGCTATACGCAGACTATCCAGGAGGAACGATACCAGATTTACGCGCTCAAGAAAGCCGGTCATATTCTGACGGAGATTGCCAAGGTCGTTGGGCGTGATCCGGGAACTGCCGCAACTTCCTCGCGGGGCGCACCCGCCTGGGGGGTGTTCCAGCTCTTGGCCATAGTCTGCTTCTTGGTGGTAACTGTAGGACTGCAGCGTAACGAGTTGCTATCCAACACTGTGTGTGGGCTGACGCATTTACCGCTACTGGCCCCGTTCGGCTGATCCGCACAGCCGTTGCCGGGCCTGGTCACGGTCCACTTCCTGTCCCGAGGGCAGCGGAGCGGCGGGGTCGAACACCCAGGCCACCAGGTCCTGGTGGGTTTGCGCGGCGCCCGTGTAGCGGGTGAGCATGTGATAACCCCGTGGATAAAGGGCCATGCGCCAGGTACCCTGCGCAGGGTCGGGCATGCGCGCCAGCAGTTCGCAGACCGGTTCGGGCGGAATCACCTGGTCCTGCTCCCCATAAAGCAGCAGGGCCGGGCCCGGGAGGCGTGGCGCGGCCTGGAGTGCCGCGTCCATCAGGCGGGCAAGGCCATCGAGGGTATCCATGCGGTGGCGCTTGAGTACCAGCGGGTCCAGGCGCAGGCTGCGGATCACCGCCGGATCGTCGGTGGGTCGGATGCCCAGGTAGCGGGCGGCGCGGTTACCAATGGCCAGGCCGGGCGTGATCCGTGCCAGCAGGCGCAGGCCCTGGCGCTGGTACCAGGGCATGGTCTTCCGTGCCCAGATGGCCGGGGCGATGAGGGCCACTCCATCCACGGGCGGCGGCGGTTGCTCCGCCATGGCCAGCAGGGCAACGGCCCCGCCCATGCTCTTGCCGATCAGATAGAAGGGGCTGTCCGGGTAGCGCTGGCGCAATAGTCGCGCCAGGGTGCGTGCGTCTGCCACCATGGGGGCATGGCCCGCCCAACGGCCGGCCCCGGCCGTGGCTCCGAAGCCACGCTGGTCATAGGCATAGAGGGCGATGCCGGCGTCTGCAAAGCTCTCGGCCAGGGGCTGGAAGGAACCCGCATAGTCGCCGAAGCCGTGCAGGGCGAGAACCACCGCCCGTGGCGTTCCCTGCGGTCCCCAGTGAGAAAGCGGTAAGCGGTAACCGTCGTCGGTCAGGACGTGGTCCGCCGCCAGACGTGCCTTCAATGGTGAAATTGCAGCAATCCCTTGAGTTTCGCGTTGCCGATCACATGCAGTACGACGCCGACCGTGAAAAAGAAGAAGGCGGTGGCCGCGAGACTGGCCTTCATGATGCCGCTGTCTTCGCCAACTCCTGCATAGGTAAATGCGCCAACGGCGCAACCGGCCGCGGCCAGGTAGCAGAGCAGGGCGATGGTGAAGGTGATTTTCTGGCTCAGGGTTCTGGTCATGGAAGGACTCCGTTGCGCCTCGTGGAAGCGAAGATCGGGGCCATTCTAGCAGTTCGGGACAGAACAATTGCTGCTGGTGTTGAGGCGGGGAATTTGGCACACTGGCACGGTCTGCAGAGATGCCAATTCCGGGTTGATATTTATAGAATTCATATGGTTATTGCGGGTGCGCCAGGTTACGGGCGCGGCCGACGAATCCAAAAAGGCTCCCTTGCGGGGCCTTTTTTGATTCGCAGGGAACACCGGTGGCGAGCTCGGGAGAGCGACTATCCTTACGGTTCATGTGCCCGTCACGGGGCGCGTACGGTTTTTTCACATCTCAATTCACCCCTTGACGGGAGCGATGGTGCCAACAGCCAATGAATAAGTCACAGCTACGCAGACATTTCAGCGATGTAGAGTGGGCCCGTATCCGTGCACTGGCGGATACCCAGCAGACCCCCTTCCTGGTGGTGCATCTGGATACGGTGCGCGCCAAGTACCAGGAGCTGCGGGAAGGCTTCCCGACCGCGAAGATCTACTACGCGGTCAAGGCCAACCCGGCACCGGAGGTACTCAACCTGCTGGCGGGCCTGGGTTGCTGCTTCGATATCGCTTCGCGTTATGAGCTGGACCTGGTGATGGGCCTGGGCGTGACGCCGGACCGCATCAGCTATGGCAACACCATCAAGAAGGCGGTGGACGTGCGCTATGCCTATGAGAAGGGCGTGCGGGTGTTTGCCAGTGATTCGGAAATGGATGTGCGCCGCATCGCGCGCGAGGCACCGGGTGCCCACCTGCACATCCGCGTGCTCACCGAGGGCACGGAAACCGCCGACTGGCCGCTGTCGCGCAAGTTCGGCTGCCAACAGGAAATGGTGGTGGATATGATCCTGCTGGCCCGCGACCTCGGCCTGGACCCTGCCGGGATCTCCTTCCATGTGGGTTCCCAGCAACGCGACCTCGGGGCCTGGGACGCGGCGCTGGCCAAGGTGAAATTCATCTTCGACAAGCTGGAATCCCATGGTGTGAAGCTGCGCCAGATCAACATGGGCGGTGGCTTCCCGGCTCACTATGTCAACCGTACCCACGAGATCCCCCATTACTGCCAGGAGATCACCCGCTTCCTGCAGGAGGATTTCGGCGACGAGATGCCGGAGATCATGCTGGAGCCGGGCCGTTCCCTGGTGGGCGAGTCGGGGGTGATCGTCAGCGAGGTGGTGCTGATTTCCCGCAAGTCCCGCTACGGTCTGCACCGTTGGGTATACACCGACATCGGCGTGTTCGGTGGTCTGATCGAGACCCTGGGGGAGTCCATCAAGTACCCCATCTTCACCGAGCGCCAGGGCAAGCCGGAGGAAGCGGTGTTGTCAGGGCCTACCTGCGACAGCATGGACATCATGTACGAAGACAACAAGGTGCCCCTGCCCCTGTCCCTGGAGGAAGGCGACCGCCTGTACTGGTTGTCCACCGGCGCCTATACCACCAGCTACAGTTCCATTGCCTTCAACGGTTTTCCGCCGCTCAAGGCCTATTTCGTGTAGGGCGGCTTGTCGGGCTTCAGCCCGACAATGAAGATTACACCGTCGCCAGCGCCTCCATCACATACTGCGGCAGCGCGAAGCTGGCGACGTGGATTTCCGGATTGTAATAGCGGGTCTTGACCCCGCTGGCCTCGAAACGTTGGCGCAGGCTGGCGGCGGTGTTCTGGCGCAGGGTCTCGTCATCCGTCGCCCAGACAAAGCACATGATCCCGCCGATGTAGGTGGGTACCGAGGCGCTGTAGAAATGCACGTCCTGGTAGAGGGGCTTGAGGCGCTTCTTCGAGGTGACCACTTCGCTCAACTGCATGAAGGCCACGCCGTTCTGGGCCACCATGATCCCGCCTTCGTTCAGGCACTTCTTCTCCGCGGCATAGAAATCCTTGGTGAACAGGGCCTCGCCGGGCCCGAAGGGATCGGTGGAATCGGAGATGATGACGTCGAACTTGTCCTGGCAGTTGCGCACGAATTCGGCACCATCGTTGATGACGATGTGGGCGCGGGGATCCTGGTAGGCACCGTCGGAATGGCGCGGCAGGAATTTGGTGCACAGGTCGATGACCGCCTGGTCGATCTCCACCTGGGTCACGGATTCGATGTTCGGGTGCTTCAGTACCTCGCGCAGGATGCCGCCGTCGCCACCACCGATGATCAGTACCTTGCGGGGGGCAGGGTGGGCGAACAGGGGCACATGCACCATCATTTCGTGGTAGATGAACTCATCGCGCTCGGTGGTCTGGATGATGCCATCCAGGGCCATCACCCGTCCGAAGGAATCATTGCGGAAAATGATCAGTTCCTGGTGCTCGGTTTCGCTCTGAAACAGCACTTCGTCCTTCTTGAAGCACTGGGAATAATCGGAGTAGAGGTTTTCCTGGAAAAGATCAGCCATTCTGAATGCGTCCTCGCATGAGTTCCTGGATGTCCGACCGCGCGGGGCGGAAGGCCTGTTCGAATATGGGGAGAGATTCTACCGGATTTGCGTTGCCACACATAAATACATCGAAGGCGGCATAGCCATATTCCGGCCAGGTGTGCACGCTGATGTGGGACTCCGCCAGCACCGCCACCCCGGAAATGCCGCCGTTGGGTGAGAAATGGTGCAGATGGATGTGCAGCAGGGTGGCGCCGCAGCGCTCCACGGCCTGGCGCAGGGTGGTCTCCATGAGCGCCAGGTCGTCGATGCCCGTGGCGCCCCACAGGTCGAGAATGAAATGGCTGCCGGCGAACTGGACCCCATCGCGACGGATGAAGTGATCCTGGGCGGGCGCGGCGCATTCCTGTTGGAAGGTCGGCCAGGGTCCGTGGCCCGCGGTTTCGCTGTCGGCCGGTTCGTGTATTGCCAGCCGGACGGCCTGCTTTCCTTTCGCCATCATGCTCCTCCTGTTGTGGATGGATGAGCGGGCCGCACACTGTAGGCATGCGGCCCCCGGGTTTCAAGGGGAGCACGGTAGTTCGCAACAGCGTAGAACATTTTCCCAAAATTGCGCGGCGTTCGTCGCGGATCTTCAGGCATTACCCATAATTGCTGTTTTTACAGCTGGTTGGGGCCGCGTCTCGGCACGCGCATTGAAATGCGGGAGGGGTTGGGGGAGAATGCCTAGCTTGCCTTGCAGCGCCGTGCGCTGCCGTGGTTCCTGGCGCCCCTCAGTGCATGAACCCACCCGTTATGGTGACCTGTGCCGGTCCCCTCGCGACGACAGACTGTGAACCCCGTCAGGCCCGGAAGGGAGCAGCGGCAGCAGTGGACTCGGGCGCCGGGGTGTGGCTGGTGCAGGTTGCCACCTATTCCTCCCCGGGCCGCTGGCTTGGGTATAATCCCCGCTCAGCATGTTACCCTGACGGCAACGGCCGACGGGGCCGGTTCGAGAGCAGACGGCGATGAGTTACCAGGTTCTGGCGCGCAAATGGCGCCCGCGCAACTTCCATGAAATGGTGGGGCAGGAACATGTCCTGCGCGCCCTGGTGAACGCCCTGGACAACGACCGCCTGCACCACGCCTACCTGTTCACCGGCACCCGCGGCGTGGGCAAGACCACCATCGCCCGTATCCTGGCCAAATCCCTCAATTGCGACAAGGGCGTCACCTCCGAGCCCTGCGGTGTCTGCTCCGCCTGCACCGAGATCGACGCCGGCCGCTTCGTGGACCTGATCGAGGTGGACGCCGCCTCGCGCACCAAGGTGGACGAGACCCGCGAGCTGCTGGAGAACGTGCAGTACGCGCCCAGCCGCGGCCGCTACAAGGTCTACCTCATCGACGAAGTGCACATGTTCTCCAACCACAGCTTCAACGCCCTGTTGAAGACCCTGGAGGAGCCACCGCCGCACGTGAAGTTTCTGCTGGCCACCACCGACCCGCAGAAGCTGCCGGTGACCATCCTGTCGCGCTGCCTGCAATTCAACCTCAAGCGCCTGCCCCTGGACCGCATCACCGCGCACCTCGAAGACATCCTTGGGCGTGAGACCCTCGCGGCCGAGGCGCCGGCCCTGAAACTGCTGGGCCGCGCCGCCGACGGCAGCATGCGCGATGCCCTCAGCCTGCTCGACCAGGCCATCGCCTACGGCGGCGGCGCGGTGCACGAGGCGGAGGTGCGCGCCATGCTGGGCACCCTGGAGCACGATCATGTATTGCGCCTGCTGCGTGCCCTGGCGGCGAATGACGCGGCCGCGGTGCTGGCGGCGGTGGAACAGGCCGCCCAGCAGGTGCCGGATTTCGCCGGCCTGCTGGCCGAGTTGCTGACCCTGCTGCAGCAGGTGGCCCTGGCCCAGGCGGTGCCCGAGGCCCTGGACGAGAGCCTGGACCACCGCGAGGCGGTGCTGGAGCTGGCCCGGGCCCTGGCGCCCGAGGACGTGCAGCTCTACTACCAGATCGGCCTCATCGGCCGCCGCGACCTGCCCCTGGCCCCGGACGCGCGTGGTGGCCTGGAAATGGTGCTGCTGCGCATGCTGGCCTTCCGTCCGGCGGCCGGCGCGCAACCGGCCGCGCCCGCGGGCAGTGCGCCGGCGGCGGCTG
>JAPHQV010000043.1 GCA_026197075.1 Gammaproteobacteria bacterium
ACATCGGAACAGCGCTTCAGGAACAGCATCCCGAAGATGTATTCCTTGAACTCGGAGGCATCCATCTTGCCGCGCAGGATGTCGGCGGCCCGGAACAGGTGGCGTTCCAGTTGCGGGAGGGTTAGGGGCATAGAATATTCCGTAAAATCAATATATTGTTGTATAGGCGGTTCAATTGATCTTGGTAGCTTACAGGCTGTTTCAGCCCAGTACCAACCAAAGGAGTGGGGAAAGCAGAGGTCGAGTTTTTCCATGAAGCCTTAGAGAGGGCTGATATTACTTCGGAGTTGTGGACACGCCCGATCGGGCTAGAAAGTTTGGTGGGGCCACTAATCGGCCTAGGCCGTCAGTTTTCCGATGTGGCGGCCGTGGGTGGGTTTTTGTATTTGGCCATGAAAATTAGGGTATCAATAGTATGTCAGCAACAGTAGTAGGCTCATCTAAGGATGCTCTGATATATTCGTCATGCCCGCGTAGGCGGGCATCCATATTTTTGTATTATCTGGATTCCTGCTTACGCGGGAATGACGAAAAGGACATTAATTAGCGTTTTCCTGAGCCCTTGGTATCAGATGATTCGTCTGGGGTGCTCATTGAAGAAATAGCATAAAAATATGCTACATATATTTATGCTATTCGCGGTATTTCGAGCTGATTGATCTCTGTAAGAATTTTATGGGGCTTTGTTTTTAATGGGATGCCGATCGGACAGGCTGGATCGGCGGCGTTCAGCCAATATATATTGATGGATCAGCTCGACAGTGAGGGCGACTGGCATGTTACCCAAGAAAAATCGGCCATTTCTCGTACCCTATACGACCATAGTTTGGCCAAAGCGGCCAAACTATGGTCGCAAGAACAGTTCGTCCAAGGGTCCGCACGTCCGCATCAAGAAGTCCTGATAAAATAACAAAAAGGGCTTTCTCTCGATACTGCTGGCCTTCCGTACCCTCGAGAGTGGGGAGGTCGAATTCTGTTGGCTAATGTTCCGTGAAGACACCTTCACCTGCCTGTGCTGCAGTTCCATCTCCGCGTTGACCAAAGGTCTTTGTACCTGACGGACCGAATAGCCACCTTTTCACGTGGCCTATCCATAAGGTACAAACGATCACATCATCCGGCATGGCATCCCATACATCTTCCCACTTGTATTTACAGTATGGGCATCGGTAATAGTTAAGGGATTTCATTTAACTCTCCTACCCCATCGGTCAATCCGTCAGGTACAAGCCCCCAAATCCATTGAGGCCATAGACTCAGTCCTCTTGGCACCCTTCGCTGTGGATAATCCGATCCGCTAGGTACAAGAATCCACCAGTTACTGAGCAAGCTGGTTCCTTCTATGCCTACTTCACTATACGAATTCCAGTCCTTTAGGTACAAATATTCCATGGGTCCTTTTCAAGCACGGTCAGGATATCGCATTTTAGACTGTCGGAGGCGCAACCTACCCGCCCCCTCCTCGCCCCAACCCTGGAGGAATCGAGCGGCGGCGCGACTGGGGATTACGCAGCGGTTTGCACAGTCTTGATAGAAGTATCAGAGTCTGCCGCGGTGATGGGTGCGTGGTGCGCACATCTGCGGAGAATTTAGGATTCTAATTCCGGTATCCCCAGCTCCTACGAAGGTAATGTACTCAGACCTTCCACTAGGATGCTCCACGTGGTATTGATGGTCAGGTTCTACTCGGGATGCCGAGGAAACTGGTTCAGATATTTCGAATTTTCGGCCTTCCAGCCACCGCTGGTTACGACCATATTCGTGTTGTCGACATCAACACCAACCAGGCCGGGCAGCTTCAGTGTGTACGTGGATGGAATCTTGGCCCCGCCCTTTCGTTTGGGTGAGGGAATCGACCCCGCTTTGCGTAGATATTGGTAAAGAGGGTTTCCAAGTCCCGAAGCTTATGGGTATGGCAGGCGATGGGAACTCCGTTGACGCATTGGTACATGGGAACACGCTTCTGCAAGGTGGGCTGCGGCAACAGATCCACGTGCGATGCTGTCATGGGTATTCGGTCCGTCAGGTACAAACAATCATCCAGTCTTAGCACCTTCTCCGTGCAAGTTTCAGAGTATCTGGTTAGGAGTGTCTACGGATTTGAAAGAAGTCCAATAGACGGTCGCCCACACCGAAACAGCCATCAGAAGAATTTCGATTTTCTAGCTTGATGGCTTTCGCAGCCAGCTTAATACTAAATAAAAATCGCCATGGGCAAGAGAACTATCATTTCGTGCCTTGGGATTTCCTATAATTCGCGGCTACGTAAATAATCCACTCTAGCTGTTCCAACGAAATCATTAAGAGGTCCTTACCTCCTGGATCAATCAACTGACAATGGCCATGATCGGCGTTATTCGTCATTCGGTACAATTGTTTTTCTGCTTGCCTTATCGACCAGCAAGTTTGGGGTTTGAATGCATCTCCCGGCTGTTCATATAGCGCATCGGCGAGCGCGTGTCCAAGCGCCCTTCCGAACCTTACCCGAAGAGCGACCCGTAGTTTTTCCCTCTCCATAACCCCCCCATACCAATTTCATCATATGAATGTGCGTAGACAATTTTCCACCTTAGTACAGCCTAAGTCACCTGTCTTGAAAAGGCGACGTCACCCCCTAATTGAGTAGCACGAGGATTTAGAGTCCAATACCCTGAAACGAGGAGATTGGACATGAAGAAGCGGTTTTCGGAGGAACAGATTATCGGTTTCCTGCGGGAGGCGGATGCCGGGATGCCGATCAAGGAGCTCTGTCGGCGGCACGGTTTCTCGGAGGCGAGCTACTACCTGTGGCGGAGCAAGTACGGTGGCCTGGAGGTCTCGGAGGCCAAGCGACTGAAGGCCCTGAGCAGGAGAATGCACGGCTGAAGAAGCTGCTGGCCGAGTCCCTGCTGGAGCAGGAGGTGACCCGCGAGGCGCTGCGAAAAAAGTGGTAGGCGCACCGGCTCGACGCGAGATGGTGCGCTGGATGTGTGGCCGGGGGCTGTCGGAACGCCGCGCCCTGATGGTGGCAGATATGAGCGCAAGCAGCCTGTGGTACCAGCCCGCCCCGGACCGGAATGTTGCGCTGCGGGAATCGATCGTGACCCTGGCCCACCACCATCGGCGCTACGAGGCAGGGATGATCTACCTGAAGCTGCGCCAGCAGGGCCAGATGGTCAACCATAAACGGGTGGAGCGGCTCTACGTCGAGGCCCGCTTACAGGTCCGCCGCCGCAAGCGCAAGAAGGTGCCTGTGGGCGAGCGGCAGCCGCTGGTGCGGCTGGAGGCGGCCAATGAGGTCTGGTCCATGGACTTCGTGTTCGACCGCAGCGCGGAGGGCCGGGTCATCAAGTGCCTGACGGTCGTCGATGATGCCACGCACGAGTCGGTGATCATCGTGCCGGAACGGGCGATTGGAGGCCAGCAGGTAACACGGATCCTCGATCGGCTGGCAGCAACCCGTGGTCTGTCGCAGGTGATCCGGACCGACAACGGCAAGGAGTTTTGCGGTCGCGCCATGCTGACCTGGGCTCATGCCCACCAGGTGGCACTGCGGCTAATCGAGCCTGGCTAGCCGAACCAGAACGCCTATATCGAGTCGTTCAATGGGCGCCTGCGCGATGAATGCCTGAACAAGCATTGGTTCCTGAATCTGGCACATGCGCGGGCCATCATCGAAAGATGGCGGCGCGAGTACAACGAGGAGCGGCCGAAGAAGGTATTGGGCGGATTGACACCCTCTGCCTATGCGAAACACCTGGCTGAGAAATCGGCTACCATTGCTACCGGACTCTAAACAGGACTGCTACTCAAGATGGGGTGACGTCGCGCACCCAGCAAAACTAGCATTCGCCATAAGCAAAATCATAAACGCAATTATATACGAATAACATTTTCTCATAAGAATGCCTTTATTGTTTTCATAAACGGTTCCACTTACTCAATATAGATGGTGCCCAGACCCGGAGTCGAACCGGGACGGCCTAAGGCCGAGGGATTTTCGTCACACTACAGCTTTCACTGCCAGTCATCGACTGTTTGTGCGCTGGACTTTCTCTTCACCTTACCTTCGTCAAGGCTTAGGTGGGAGCCGTCAAGTCTCTACACCTTCCCCGATTAAGGGGCTTGGCTCGGGATTGCCACCGCCACAACGCGCTGAGGTTTCCCCGAATTTGACTCCATTCAGTCAGGTGGTTTCCCGACCTGGTGCTCCAATGCATGGCTTACAGCCAGTGAAGTCCCTTGCGTCTACCAATTTCGCCATCTGGGCTTTGATCAAATAAAAGGCTTCAAATAACCATTTTCTTTTGTCGGGTATTATCCATGAAAACCCGATTTTCCCATTTTCTGCCTAAAACGCTTTTGGCCGTTTTCGACAATCTTACATACAGTCCCTTGCGTCTACCAATTTCGCCACCCGGGCTGGAAGGGTGTCATTGTAACGGCATTGGAGGCCGGCGCAATAAAGAATCAACTGTTACGGTCGTTATGGGCCCGCAACAGCGCTTCCAGTTTCTGTGCCGGCAAGGGCTTGCTGAAATAATATCCCTGGATTTCGTCACATCCCTTGCTACGCAGAAATTCCAGCTGTTCAGCCGTCTCCACACCCTCGGCGATGGTACGCAATTGCAGGCTGTCCGCCAGGCTGATCACGGCATCCACGATGGCCTCATCGTCCGGGTCGCTGGTAATGTCCTGGACGAAACTTTGATCGATCTTCAGCTTGTTGATCCGGAATCGTTTCAGATATGACAAGGAGGAATAGCCGGTACCGAAATCGTCGATGGAGAGCCGAACCCCCTGCTCATGCAGCCGGTCCATCATTCCGATCGCCGTCAGCGGGTCTTCCATGGTGATGCTTTCCGTCAGCTCCAGCTCGAGCCACCCAGGCGCCAGACCGAACTCTCTCAGTATCTGTCCTACCATCTGCGCCAGCGAGGCCTGGCGGAACTGCACGGCGGAAATATTGACCGCCATGGCGAAATGGCCCAACCCCGCCTGTTGCCAGGCCCGATTCTGTTGCACGGCGGAGCGTAGTACCCACTCACCAATGGGCAGGATCAGACCGCTGTCTTCGGCGATTGGGATGAAGTCGGCTGGCGACACCATGCCGAGCTCCGGGTGGTGCCAACGTAGCAAGGCCTCCACGCCCACGATATCGCCACTCGAAATTTCCAGTTGGGGCTGATAGTGCAAGGTCAGTTCATTGCGTTCCAGGGCGCGGCGCAGGGCATTTTCCAGTTGCAAGGTACGTCGGATATGGGAATGCATTTCCGTCGTGAAGAAACGATAGGTATTGCGGCCGGTATCCTTGGCCTTGTACATGGCGGAATCGGCACACTGCAGCAAGGTTTCGATGCCTTGGCCGTCCTCGGGATACATGGCAATGCCGATAGAGGGGGTAATGGTGAGTTCGTTACCGCCAATCATGAAAGGTTCCGCCATGGAACGAATGATCTTGCTGGCCACATGCGCCGCCCCCTCGGCATCCACACCCAGCAACAGGATGATGAATTCGTCACCCCCCAGTCTCGATACCGTATCTTCTTCACGTACCAGTCCCCTGAGGCGCTTGGCAACCTCCATGAGCATCCGGTCTCCCACCTGGTGACCAAGCGAATCATTTACATTCTTGAAACGATCCAGATCCAGAAACATGAGCCCAAGGGAATGCCTCTCCCGGTGCGCCTGGGAAATGGCCTGTTCAATACGGTCGTTCAGCAGGTAACGGTTCGGCAGCCCGGTCAACACGTCATAATGCGCCAGGTGACGTATCTGCTCCTCGTCCTGTTTATGCTTCGAAATATCGCGTGACACACCAATGTAATGGGTGATCTCACCTCCGCCTCCACGCAGAGCAGTGATAGACAGCCAGCAGGGGAAAATCTCGCCACTTTTGCGCCGGTTCCAGATCTCTCCTTCCCATTGCCCGCGGTTGAGAACTTGTGCCCATATATTCCGATAGAAAGCCGCATCGTGACGGCCGGATTTTAGGATCCGGGGATTCTGACCCTGTAATTCCTCCTGCGGGTAACCGGTGATTTCGCAATATGCACGATTGACCGATACCATGTTGTTCTGGGCATCACAGATCATAATGCCTTCGCTGCTTTGCTCGAACACCTTGGCGTTCAATTCCATTTCCGTCTGGATACGCTTGCGTTCGGTAATGTCATTGATGGCAGCAAAAATGGCCGGCTCCCCCTCGAATTCCACAATCGAAGCGGAAACCAGGGCGCAGAAGACACGCCCGGTGGTGCTCACCATGCGTAGCTCCTGGTCGAAGACATTACCCTCCTGGCGCAAACGCTGGATGAAGCGATCCCGCTCCTGTGGATTGTGATAAAAACGACTGGCCGGAAGGCCAATCCCCTGCTCCCTCGGGATACAGAACAAGGCCTCGGCACGGTGATTGCCGTAACGCAGGATGCCATCACTGACGCGGGTCAGGACCACGGGGAAAGGGGCATTCTCCAGCAGGAAACGGTAGCGCTGTTCACTGGCACGCAATGCCCGGTCCTGCTGCTGACGCTGTTCCTCCCGTTCCACAAGCTCCATGGAAAAACCGATATTGCTGGCCAGTTCTTCCAGCAGCTTCAACTCCGTGGCATCGAAATAATCGATACTTTCGGCATAAAGATTGAAGGTACCGCGGACTACCCCATCCACGCACAAGGGAAATGCGACGGAGGCGCGGTAGCCCAATTCCAGGGCCGCATCGCGCCAGGCCGACATATTGGGATCATTGGCGATGTCGTTGCAAACCACATACGCCCCCTTATGCAGCGCACGGCCAGTGGGTCCACTGGAACGATCCTGATCTTTCAGATCGATTTTCAGATTTTCGAGGTAATCGCCCGTCACGCCCGCATGCGCCACCGGACGCACGTCACTAGTATCCAAATCCACGAGCCCGATCCAGGCCATGCGGAAACCACCAACCTCCACGGCGATTCGACAGGCCTCGGTGTATAGGGACAGGGGGTCACGCAGGTGCATGATGGCGTGATTGATGCCGCTCAGTACCGCGTAGACTCGATTGAGGCGCCGGATACGTTCCTCGTCCTGCTTACGTTCGGTGATGTCCCGGGCGATGCCCAGCACCCCGATCAATTGCCCCCGGGCATCGTAGACAGGTGTCCTGATGGTTTCCGACAGGATCCGGGTTCCGCCCGAAAACTCGAGCCATTCTTCATTGCTTATCGGGCTGCCGGCCGCGATGGCCGCGCGGTCGTTGAGGCGGAACTGTTCGACGGTCTCGGCCGGGAAGAAATCCTCGGCGCGCCGGCCGATAATCGCATTCGTAGTGTTACCCATCAACTCTTCGACACGGCGATTACACGCGAGGTAGATTCCTTCGGCATCCTTCATCCAGACCAGGTCGGGGATGGTATCCAGCAGGGTATTGAGATGAAGATTGGCCTGAGCCAACGCCTCGCGATTGCGCATGACATGGAAGATAACCAGTGCCAGGCCCAGCGCCAGAAGCAGCCCGGCCAGGCGAATACCCCAAAGTGCGGCTGCTCCGGACTGCCCCCAGCCGGCATCGGGAATTGCCGCAATCTGCCAGCTGCCACCGGGCAGGGTGACGGTCTGAGTGATGGGGTGCAGGTCGAAGACCGTCTCGTCCCCGTAGAACACCTCGCCAAGCTCGCCGGTACCGTCCCGGCCACGGATGGCAAGGCGGTAATCACCATGCACCGCGTTCAGGCCGGCTTTTTCGTAGAGCGTGTCGGCATCCATGACGGATGAGACCAGGCCCCAGGGCCGCGGAGGCGCGCCGGGCAGCTCCGCCGGGATGAACACCGGTTGTCGCGCAATAATGCCCACACCACCCTGCACCAGCGGCAGGGGACCGGCCACCACCACTTTGCCCTCCTCCATGGCACGCAGGGCGGCGGCACTCTGGGTTGGATGCGTACGGTAATCCAGCCCGATGGCCTGCTCGTTGCCCGCTAGGGGGTACATCAGGCGAATCACCAGGTCCGGGGCGGCGGCGATATTGCGCAGAGCGCTATTGCCGCCGATCAGGCCCCGGGCGATGCGGGCAAAGCCTTCCTGGTCCATGTCGGGCTCGGCGGCGATGACGGCCGTGAGCCCATGGATCAGGAACATATTGGCGTTGACCTCCCCTTCCAGGCGGGCACGCAGGGTGGCCAGATGGTTGAGGGTACCAACCTGCTCGGTCTCCAGGGCCGCGAGTTTCTGGTAATGCTCGACAAACTGCTCCGCCAGGAGCACCAGCAACACGACCAGGAGGGCATAAAGCCATGGTTTCTTCGAATGGATTTGGGTGTGATGCACCGGTATCCGGCTCTTCTCATGACCCAAGGGGCGCACTCCTTGACTGGCTAGCCGGAAGGACCGGTTATTTTACTGATTCAAGTTTAGCGGAGAATAGACGGAATGCACGGATATACAGGGAGAATTGCGGGGAAATGGAGGCCGAGCCCGGAGTCGAACCGAGGTACACGGATTTGCAATCCGCTGCATAGCCACTCTGCCACCCGGCCAGGGTGTTGTCGCGAGTGTAGCATTCGCGCCGCGTATGGCGCCAATGACACTGCTCACATGAAAAAACCCCGGCGGTGAACCGAGGTTTCGGAATTTGGAGCGGGAAACGAGACTCGAACTCGCGACCCCAACCTTGGCAAGGTTGTGCTCTACCAACTGAGCTATTCCCGCCTCACTACGAAGCCCGCTATTCTAATGCGCGATCGGGTAAAGTCAAGATACTTCAGGAGCGGGCACAGGCGTACATGGGATGACACAGGACCTCACCAACACACCCGGGAAGCTCTCCTGGCACCTGGCCGCCATGGCGGGAGTCTGGCTGGTGCTGGCGCTCTGGACCACGCTGGCCGGACGGCTCGGCTGTGCCGCCACGCTGCCTCTGATCCTGGCCCTGTGGGTGCTGATCTTCCTGGCCGGCTACGAAACCGCCCTGCTGCGCCGTCACCTGTTCATTCGCGCCTGCCTGCAGCCCCGTGGCCTCCTGGCCCGCTGGCTCGATCGCCGCCTGCTCCTGTACGTCTGGCAGGGAGTCAAGGCCCTGGCCCTGGCCCTGTTCCTGGTGGTCGCCCTCCTGTTGCTGAACCCGTCCCAATGGGTATTCCTGCTGTTCGATATCCTGGTCCTGGGAGCCCTGTTATGGCTGCTGAACCGCCTGCTGCGGAACGAGGTCATATTCCAGTACCAGGCGGCACTGGCCCGGGCCTGGGCCCGGCGCATCAATGCCGTATTCTTGTGGCTGGGCCTGCTGGTATCCCTGTTGTTCACGGCCCGGGACGACTACTACGCCGTGGGCTTCAGCGAGGCCCTGCGTCATGGCGCGACCCGGGTCGAGCTCGGTTGCGATGCCCTGGCGATACTGGCACGCACCGGCGCGGTGCTGGAAACCGCGAGCTGGTGGACGGCACAACAGCTGTTTGCCGGACTGGAAGGAATGTCGGTCACGCTGGCCTGGGTCGGCTTCCTCGCCGCCTTTGGTCTCTCCTTCCTGCTGGCCTGGGCCTATAGCGGGGTACTGGGCGGGGTCATGGCCAGACCCTGGCGGTTCAGTTCCCGGGACGGCCTGTAGGAGCGGCCTCTGGCCGCGAAGCGCTTGACAACCCGCTTCGCGGCCAGAGGCCGC
>JAPHQV010000046.1 GCA_026197075.1 Gammaproteobacteria bacterium
AGCGCTTGACAACCCGCTTCGCGGCCAGAGGCCGCTCCTACATGAATACCGAATCAGTCGAGATGGAAACCCGAACATGGTGGTAACCAATAGCCAATCCCCTCAACCGCGCCGCTTCCCCTGGCGCTGGTTCTGGGCCGGCTTCCTGATCATCCTGCTGGCCGCGGTGTTGCTGGCCTTGTTCGCCGGTATCCGCGGCACGGCCCAGTGGGCCGCCCTGCAGCTGGAGGAGAAGGCCCAGCCACCCAGCCTCTGGTCCGAGGTCGTACAGATCACCCTGCTCGGCGGCGAAACCCTCCACCTCGACCCCGCCGCCCTCCCCGCCCTGCAGGCACGGACCCATGACTGGATCGACCGGCAGGAACGTAAGGCCCGGCAGCGCCTGGAACAGGAACTGGACAGGGGTCATGTCGTGCTGCTGGACCAGACCCTGGCCCGGGTGCCCCATTTCGCCGACTGGTATTACTCCCTGCAGGGCGAGTACGCGCGCCTCTTCCATGCCGCCCTTGGAGAGCTGCCAAGCTTCGTGGCAGAGCGCATGGTGGAGCATGTATTCGAACCCGCCGCCACCGCGGCCGGTCTCGACGAACTATTCACCCGCCTGGACCAGGAACTGGACATGGAGCTGCGCACGGCGGCCCAGGCGGCCAACTCCCTGCTGGCAAGCATGGTGCGCGAACTGGCCGTGGAAACGGAAGGCCCGGTCGAACTGCGGGTAGTGGAAAGCCGCAGCCTTGGCGATGGACTCTCGACACGCCTGGAACCGCACCTGGGTCTCGCCCCCGAGGACCTGGCGCGTCAGGGAGCCGCGGCCTCCGCCGGTGCGCTGGCGGGCGTCGTGGCCATGAAAAAGCTCGGGCTTGCCACGGCAGGCAAGCTGGGGCTCAAGGCGGCCGGCGGCGCCCTCGCGGGTGCGGGTGGCGGAGCCGCAACCGGTGCAGCCCTGTGCGGTGCCAGCGTCGTGGCGGCGCCCCTGGTGGCAGGCTGTGCCCTGGTGGGCGGTATCGTGGCCGGCATCGGGACCTGGGTGCTGGTGGACAAGGGTGCGCTGGAGGCAGAGGAATACCTGCGCCGCGACGCCTTCGAAGCGGAACTGCGGGAGGCCATCCGTGGCGAATTCGAGCAGCTGCGCGCGAATGCGCAAACGCAATACACCGGGGCACTGCGGGATGGATTCACGCAACTGCGACGAGGACTCGATGAACTGCTGGGCCCGCCACAGACCAAACCAGGCAAGACCTTCGTGCCGGCCAGTATCATCGGCGGGCAAGGGGACTGAGGAACGGGCTTGCGCCCGTCAGCTCATTGGGAGGACGGATCCGTCAGCAGCGGCCAGGCGGCACGCAGGTAGACGAACATGGACCAGAGGGTCAGCAAGGCAGCGATGTAGAGCAGGACTACACCGATGGCGTACACGGGCAGTGGTCCGATCGGCGCATGGTAGAGCAACAGCAGGATGGCGATCATCTGTACCGTGGTCTTGACCTTGCCGATGGAGGACACGGCCACATGGGCCCGTTCGCCGATCTCGGCCATCCATTCACGCAGGGCCGAGATGGCGATCTCGCGCCCGATGATGACCAGCGCCGGGATGGCCAACAACATGGTGGGGTTTGCCTGTACCAGCAGTACCAGTGCCACGGCCACCATGAGCTTGTCCGCCACCGGATCGAGGAAGGCGCCGAAGCGGGACATCTGTCCCAGGCGACGCGCCAGGTAGCCGTCCAGCCAGTCGGTGATGGCGGCCAGGCCGAAGATCAGCGCCGTGGCAAAATGGCTCCAGGTGACCGGCAGGTAGAACATCAGCACGAACACCGGGATCAGGGCGATGCGGAACAGCGTCAGGTAATTCGGGATGTTCAGAGGCATGGTCAATTCTTTTCCTCGCGAAAGGCGTCATGGATCTGCTGGGCCAGGGCCCGGCTGATGCCTTCGATACTGGCCAGCTCCTCGACCTGGGCACGGGCCACTTCCTGCAGCCCGCCGAACTGTTTGAGCAACTGCTGACGGCGTTTCGGACCAATACCCGGGATACGCTCCAGGGGCGAACGACTGCGCGCCTTGGCACGACGCGCCCGGTGACCGGTAATGGCGAAACGGTGTGCCTCGTCGCGGATCTGCTGGATCAGGTGCAGGGCCGGGGAATCCGCCGGCAATTCTACCGCTCTCTCCTGCCCGGGTATATGCAGCACTTCCAGGCCGGGGCGCCGCTCCACCCCCTTGGCCACACCGACGATGAGCACCTCGGGGAGTTGCAATTCCTCCAGCACCCGCACGGCGGCGTTGGTCTGTCCGGGCCCACCATCGATGAACAGCAGCTCGGGCAACCGTGCCTCGCCCTTTTTCAGGCGGGTGTAGCGCCGGGTCAGGGCCTGCTCCATGGCGGCATAATCATCCCCGGGCGTGATGCCTTCGATGTTGAAGCGCCGATAATCGCTCTTCAGCGGCCCCTCGGCATCGAACACCACGCAGGAGGCCACCGTGGCCTCCCCCTGGGTATGACTGATGTCGAAGCACTCCATCCGCGTGGGGGGGGCCTCCAGGCGCAGTGCCTCCCGCAGGGCTTCGCGGCGGCGGCGCATGCCCGACTGACTGCCAAGGCGCGCCTCCAGGGCCTGCTCGCTGTTGGTGACCGCCAGTTGCAGCCAGCGCGCCCGTTCGCCACGCACCCGGTGGCGCAGGGTCACCTTCACCCCGGCGCGCTCCGTGAGCATTTCCTCCAGCGCGGACTGTTCGGGCAGCCCATGGCTGACCAACAGTTCGCGGGGAATCTCATGATCCAGGTAGAACTGGCCCAGGAAGGCCGTCAACACCTCCTCGACGTTAGTCTCCTCCGGCAGGCGCGGAAAAAAGGCCTTGTTGCCCAGGTTGCGCCCGGCACGGATGAAGAACACCTGCACGCAGGCCGCCCCGCCCTTGACCGAGGCGGCGACGATATCCAGGTCGCCGCCCTCGCCGCTCACATACTGGCGTTCCTGCACCCGGCGCAGGTTGATGATCTGGTCGCGGTATTGGGCCGCCTGCTCGAAGGCCTGGCGCTCCGCCGCCGCCTCCATGCGTTGCACCAGTTCGTCGATGACCAGGTTGCTCTTGCCCTCCAGGAACAGCACCGTGTGACGCACGTCCTCGGCATAATCCCCCGGGCTGACCCAGGACACGCAGGGTGCGCTGCAGCGACCGATCTGGTGCTGCAGACAAGGGCGGCTGCGATTACGGAAAAAACTGTCCTCGCACTGGCGCACGCGAAACACCTTCTGCAGCAGGTGCAGACTCTCACGTACCGCGCCGGCATTGGGATAGGGGCCGAAATAGCGACCGCGAGCGCGCTTCGGGCCCCGGTGCACGGACAGGCGCGGATACTCGTGGTCGGACAGGAAGATATAGGGATAGCTCTTGTCGTCGCGCAGCAGAATGTTATAGCGCGGGCGGAATTCCTTGATGAGGTTGTTTTCCAGCAGCAGTGCCTCGCCCTCGGTGCGTGTGACCATGACCTCGATGCCCTGGATCTGGCTCACCAGGGACTGGGTCTTGGGGCTCTGCACTGTGCGCTGGAAATAACTGGATACCCGTTTCTTGAGATTGCCGGCCTTGCCCACGTACAGCACCTCGCCGGCCTTGTCGAGCATGCGGTATACCCCCGGACGGGTGGTCAGGGTCTTGAGGAAGGCCTTGGGGTCGAACTGGGCGGCAGTGGGTTTCGTGGTCATGGCAAGGTAACGAACGGCAATAACGGGGATATTGCCCTGTAGGAGCGGGCTGTGCCCGCGAATGGCCGTGGCACCGAATATTCGCGGGCAGAGCCCGCTCCTACGGGGCCGATAACAAGGCCTGCGCCTGGCGGAACACCTCGCGGAACATCTCCGGGGTGAGTCTGCGCGTCTGGGTGTTGTAGCGGCTGCAGTGATAGGAATCCAGCAGCCATTGCCCGGTCGGCAAGCGGTGGCACGCGCCGTGACCAAAGGGGTACTGGCCGGGTTTCTGCTCAAGGGCCCGCACCACCGCATCGTGGGCGATCTTGCCCAGGGCCAGCACCACGGCGTCCCCGGGTAAGCCCGCCAGTTCCGCACGCAGGAAGGTGTTACAGGTCTTGACCTCGGCCAACTCCGGCTTGTTCCCGGGAGGCAGGCATTTGACGGCGTTGGTGATGCGGCAATCCCTGAGCTTCAGACCATCGCGGGCCGATTCGGACACCGGACGGCTGCCATACCCAAAGGCATGCAGGGTCTCGTACAGCAGGATACCGGCATGGTCGCCGGTGAAGGGTCGGCCACTGGCGTTGGCGCCATGCATGCCAGGGGCAAGACCAACGATGAGCAGACGCGCGCGCGGGTCACCGAAGGACGGCACCGGCCGGGCATGGTAGTCCGGGTGGCGCTGCTTCACTTCATCGAGAAATTCCGCCAGCCGTGGACAACGGCGGCAATCGGGGTCGAACAGGGCACTACTCATGGACATCCAGTATCTCGGCCTCGGCCTTTTTCAGATCGATGCGGATGACCCGGTGGTGGTTGGTGTCGGCCACGAACAGCGAGTCGCCCACCCCGTGCAGGCCACCGGGCTCGTTGAGGGAAAGGCTCAGCCCCATACTCGAAACCTTCTTAGAATTTAAAGATATCATCTTGATCTTTGAGTTAAATGTATCCGCGATCCAAAGGCAGTTTCGGGCCGTGTCCAGGTGTACGCCCAGGGGATGCTGAAGCCGGGCCGCGGTACCGACCCCGTCCAGGTCGCCGAACTCGAACAGGCCCTGGCCCACGAGGGTGTGCAGTGTCTCCTGTTCCAGATCGATCACCCGGATGGCCGAGGTCTCGGCATCGGCAAGATACAGGCGGCCGTCGCCCATGGCCAGTCCCGAGGGCTGGGCCAGGGCGGCGGTCAACAGGGAACCGTCGACAAGGTCCTCGCGCCCGGACCCGGCCAGCACCTCCAGGGTACGCTTGGCCAGCTGATAGGCCCAGATCTGGTGCTGGCCGGCCATGGCCACGTAGAGCACACCCCGGCCATAGGCCAGGTCCCAGGGGGAATTGAGCGGTGCCTCCCGCGGCTTGTCGAAGTAGCGGCCCACGTAACGGCCCTGCTGCCCGGTGCCGGCGAAGGTCTCCACTTCGCCGTCCCGAAGCTCGATGCGCCGGATGGCATGGTTGCCGGTATCGGCCACGAACAGGAAGTCTTCCACGCGCACCATGCCCTGCGGACTGTCGAAGGCCGCCTCCTGCTGGTTGCCGTCGAGGAAACCGGCGGTATTGCTGCCAAAGATGCGGCGAATGGTGCCGTCGTGATAGGTCTCGAGGATGCGATTGCGCCCCGTATCGGCGATGTACAGGGCATGCTCGGTGGCGTAGACCTTGCCGGGAAAGCTCATGGATGCCCGTTCTTCCGAGTGCGTTTGCAGTGGCAACCGACCGCGGGGCTCCAAACCCTTCTGCTCGGCGTCGACGAGCAGTTTCTCGATCAGTTCATCCAGCTGCTGACGCCGCCCCTCGCCGCGCATGACGCCCACCACGTAGCCTTCCGGGTCGATCACCAGTAGCGAGGGCCAGGCCTTGATGGCGTAGCTGCGCCACACCTGGAAGCGCGGGTCATTGGCCACCGGGTGACGGATGTGATAACGGTTGATGGCCTTCTGCACTTGCGCACCGACGCGCTCGTTGGGGAATTTGGGGGAATGCAGACCGATGACAGTAAGCCGGTCAGCGTATTTTTCCTCGAGATATTTCAGATCAGATAACACGTGCATGCAGTTGATGCAGCAGTACGTCCAGAAATCCAGCAACACCACCCGGCCGCGCAATTCCTCCAGGCTCAGGGGGCGACTGGTATTGAACCACTGCAAGTCCAGCGGCAGTTCCGGTGCCCGGGTACGTGCTGCGTTCATGATCGGTGTGTCCTTATTCTGTCCCATCCTGACGACGGCGATGGTAGCACGCCGCGTCCGGGCTAGCGGTACCAGCCCGCCAGCCACAACCGCGCCCGCATGCCCAGGCCGCTGGTGTAGCCGCGGGTCACGAATCGTACCCGTCCCTGGCGATCCAGCACGAAACTGGCCGGTACGGCGGTGACGCCATAGCGCCCGGCCAACACACCGGTGGGATCATTGATCACCGGGTAGGTAACGCCTCGCCCGGCCATCCACTCCGCCACCTCCTCCTCCGTCCCCGACTGCATGGCGATACTGATGAGTGGATGGCCGCGTGCCAGCCGCTCCACCATACCCTGCTCCAGGTCACACACGGGACACCAGGTGGCCCAGAAGTGGATCACCGCCGGACGCCCTTTCAGCTCCGCCAGATCGAAGGAATTGCCAGCCAGGGTCTGTGCCTGAAAGGGGGGCGCCGGACCTCGCACCGCATCCCGGGTCAGGAAGGCCTCCGCCACCAGCAGCACGACGACCAGAACCACACCCTCTAGTAAATACTTAGGTTTTAACTTTAACATATTGTATTTTATGTTTTTGTAATCCCGACGCATGACGGGTTGAACAAGAGCGCCACTGGGTCAATCCTGGATAAAGGGGGCACAGAAATGCTGGCGGGATGCCTAACAGCCGCAAGCCAGCTCGATGACGCCGTGACGCAGGGCCAGGTGAGTGAGTTGAACCTCGGTGCGGACACCCAGTTTTTCCATGATACGGCTGCGATAGCCGTTCACGGTCTTGCCGGTGAGACAGAGCGACTTGGCGATCTGGGCGGTGTTCTTGCCCTGGGTGACCAGCAGGGCGACCTGCAGTTCCCGGTGGGTCAGCAGTTCGAAGGGAGACTGGGGTTCCGCCGACAGGCGCTTGTGCGCCAGCTGGCGCGCCAGTTGGAGACTGATGTAACGCTCGCCCCGGTGCACCGCCTGCAGGGCCTCGAGCAGTTCCGTCTCGGTGCAGTTCTTGGTGAGACAGCCCTGTATGCCGCTCTGCACCAGCCGGTCGGGGATCACCATGGATGCGTCCACGCTCATGACCACGATTTTCACGGCAGGGATCTGGCGCTGGAAACGCCGCGCCCCGTCCAGTACCGCGAGGCACAGGCCGTTCATACCCATCAGTACCACATCGGGACGTTCCCGGCGCGCGACCTCCATGGCCTCCTGGCTGCTGCCGGACTCACTGATCACGGTGACACCACCCGCATCCTCCAGCAGGCGACGGATTCCGGCGCGCACCAAGGCAAGGTCATCCACCAGCAGGACGCGGATCGGGGTGGTGGGACTGACGACGGACGAAATAAGGCGTGCCATGACTAGCGCATCCAGGGAAGCTTGGAGGCTGTAGCGGCCAAGGACCAGGATCCTTGAAGGGATTGCAACATATTTTCCAAACTATAACAGCCAGTTAATCTTTTCTTATGAGAAATAACATCAAAAGAATCGCGGTCTCATTCAAACGCCCGGCGCCTGACCGAACTCGATCATGCCGTGGCGCATCGCCAGGTGGGTGAGCTCCACGTCATTGTCCACCCCGAGCTTCTCGTACAGGCGATAGCGGTAGGTGCTGACGGTCTTGGGGCTCAGGCACAGGCGGTCGGAGATATCCTGGATGCTGTGGCCCTGGGTCACCATCAGCATGACCTGCATCTCGCGCTGGGACAGCTTGTCGAAGGGGGAGCGCTCACCGCCGGGCAGCATGGACAAGGCCAGCTGGCGGGCAATGTCGGCACCGATATAGCGTTCGCCACGATGCACCACCTGGATGGCATCGACGATCTCCTCCACGGCACAACCCTTGGTCAGGTAGCCGGAGGCCCCGGCCTCGAGCAGGCGCGTGGGATAGGGCTCATCTACGTGGATGGTGACCACGATGACGCGCAGGCCGGGATGGCTCTGGATGATCTTGCGGGTAGCCTCCAGGCCACCAATGCCCGGCATGTTCACATCCATGAGCACTACATCGGGACCGTGCTCGCGCACCTGGTTCAGGGCCTCCTCTCCGGTACTGGCCTCGGCGATGACCCGAATGTCCCGGGTATCCTCCAGGATGCGCTTGATGCCCGTGCGCACCAGTTCATGGTCATCGACAATGAGAACCCGAATCATCCCGCCACCTTTTTCAGTCCCTATGTAAATACTTCATCCTGCGGGGGATGCTAGCAGTAACCGCCAGGCTTGTCAGGCCATGCACTGTGGTTTCCGCCAGCCTGGCACGGGCCGGAACCGGTTTTGCCTGCCCTGCTCAGCCCCCCTCTCCCAGCAACGGCTCCAGGGCACGCAATTCCTCCTCGATGACGGGCACACCCTCCGAGTCCGCCGGAAGAAGGTCCCGCAGGCGTTGCCAATATTGTCGCGCTGCCAGGTAGTCCTGGTCCTGGTAGGCGGCGGCGCCGGCCAGCCACAGGGACTGGGGATGGTCGGGATCCAGGGCCAGCGCCTGGCGCACCAGTTCCAGCGGGCGTCCCAGGGCGCTGCCCGTGGTGATGACCAGTAATTCCGCGTACTGGGCCAGCACGACGGGGTCACGATCTCCCCCCTGGGCCAGGGCCTGCTCATAGGCCTCCAGCGCCTGGTCCTCCCGTCCGATGGCGACCAGGGAACGCGCCAGCAATGCCCAGCCATGGGGATCGGGCCGGTCCGCCATGCGGGCCCGCAGGTCATCCAGCAGCTTGTCCATGTCGTGTTCGCCCGGTGCCGCCATGGTCGGCGCCTGTCGTGCCGGTTCCAGGCCGGCCTGGCCACTCCCCACCTGCAGGTAGGTGGCCAGCGCCAGGGCCGGCACCCCCAGTCCAAGCAGTACCAGGGTCAGCCGGCGGCTCGATGCCGAATGCCCGCCTTCGGGGGGATCCGTGTCCCGGCTGTCCTCCAGCAGGCCGCGTTCGAGATCGGCCCGGGCGCGCTCGAACTGGCTGTCCTCGAGCAAGCCATTGGCGCGATCGGCTTCCAGGTCCCGCAGCTGCTGGTAATGCACCGACAGGCGTGCCTGTTCCATGGCGGCTGGTGTCATCACGCCGGAACCGGAACGCAGCAAGGGCAAGAGCACGAGCAGCACCGCGCCTGCGGTCAGTAACAGGGCGAGCCCCCAGAATACGGCGGTCACCGTGGTCATGGCCGTTGCCTCGTGAGTTCGGCCAGGCGGGCGCGTTCCTCGGCGCTCAGTCCCCTGTCGTGGGCGCGACGCTGGCGTCCGATCACCGCCACCAGCACCAGCACACCGACCAGCAGGAACAGGAAGGGACCAAACCAGAGCAGATAGGTGTTGGGCTGCAGCGGTGGCCGGTAGAGCACGAAATCCCCGTAGCGGCTCACCATGAATTCGGTGATCTGTTCCCGGTCCTGGCCCGCGCGGGTCATCTGGTAGATGTTACGCCGCAGATCCCGGGCCAGGCCGGCGTTGGAATCCACCAGGGACTGGTTCTGGCACACGGTGCAGCGCAGCTCCCGGATGAGCGTCTGGTATTGCTCCTCCTGGGCCGGGTTTGCGAATTCCAGGGGTGTGCCCACCGGGATGGCGGCAACAGGCATGGCCGCCAAGATCAGCAGGCACGCGAACAACCGTCTCATGATGCGGCTCCATCGAGGGATTGCAGCAGCGGCAGGATCGTCTCCGTCAACACGCGGCGCGAGAGCGGCCCCACGTGCTTGTAGCGGATCACGCCATCGGGACCGATGACAAAGGTTTCCGGCGTGCCGTAGACCCCCCAGTCGATCCCCACCTGGCCCGCCGCGTCGAAGCCGATGGCGCGGTAGGGATTGCCACCGCGACGCAGGTAGGCGATGGCCTCCGTCCGGGTATCCTTGTAGTTGAGCCCGTAGATGGGCACACCGGCACGGGCCAGTTCCATCAGCAGGCCATGCTCGGCACGGCAGGAGACACACCAGGAGGCCCAGACGTTGAACAGGCTCGCCTGCCCGCGCAAGGCCTGGTGTTGGAAACGACCTTCTCCATCCAGCAATTCCGGCAGCTCGAAGACCGGCGTGGGCCGCCCCACCAGCGGGGAGGGCAGCTCCCGCGGGTTCAGCCCCAGGCCCGCCCACAACAGCAGGACCAGCAGGCCGAAGACGAAGAATGAGACGACCAGGCGCATCCTATCTGCCTCCGGCCGGCGAGGTCGAAGTCGTGCCGACCGCTGGCGCCACGCGCCGGGTGCTGGCGAGGCGGTAGCGCCGGTCGGCGGCCGCCAGCAGGCCACCGAACACCATCAGCAGGCAGCCGCTCCACATCCAGGTCATGTAGGGTTTGTAGTAGACGCGGACCACCCAGGCACCCCCGCCCAGGGGATCCCCCAGGGAAACGTACAGGTCACGGAACAGTCCCCGATCCAGGGCGGCATTGGTCATGGGCATCTCCTGGCCGGGATGATGGCGCTTCTCCGGATACAGGGTCGTGAACACCCGACCATCGCGGCTGACCTCCACCACGCCACGCTCGGCGCTGTAGTTCGGCCCCTGCACCCGGCTGGTACCCTGGAAACGGAAATCATAGCCACTGACCTCGACGCTTTCGCCCGGGACCAGACGCACGTCACGCTCCTCCTCGTAGCTCATGACCATGGCCACCGCGACCAGGAAAACGGCGATGCCCGTGTGTGCCATCTGCATACCGAGGTAGGATGGCTTGAGGCTCCCCAGGCGCGCCGCCAGGCCACGATGGCCGGCGTTGCCCTGCAGCCGGGTGACAATATCCCGCAACACGGTCAGGCCGATCCAGGCGGCGATCATGAGACTGCCACTGGTCAGGGGTGACCAGTGGCCCACGGCGAAGGGCCACAATCCGCCGATCACCAGGCTGGCGAGCAGCAGCCAGCGCAGCTTCCACAGCAGCGTCATCGGATCGTCCTGTTTCCAGCGCGTCTGCGAACCCAGGCCGATGAGGAACAGTAGCGGCATCATGATGGGGGCGAAGACGCGTTCGAAATAGGGGGGACCGACCGATATCTTGCCCAGACCCAGGGCATCCATGGCCAAGGGATACAGGGTGCCCAGCATGACCGCGAGCATGGCCACCACCAGCAGCACGTTATTGGACAGCAGCAGCGACTCGCGCGAAAAAGGCGCGAAACTGCCTCCCATGCCCACCTTCGGCGCGCGCCAGGCATAGAGGGCCAGCGAAAGACCGGTGCTCAGCGCCAGGAAGGCCAGCAGGAACACGCCCCGCTCGGGATCGGTGGCGAAGGCATGCACCGAGGTGATCACCCCGGAGCGCACCAGGAAGGCGCCCAGCAGGGTGAGGGCAAAGGTGAGGATGGCCAGCATCACGGTCCAGCTCTTGAAGCTGCCGCGCTTCTCGCTCACCGCCAGGGAATGCAGCAGCGCGGTGCCGGTGAGCCAGGGCATGAAGGAGGCATTCTCCACCGGGTCCCAGAACCACCAGCCGCCCCAGCCCAGCTCGTAGTAGGCCCACCAGCTGCCCAGGCCGATGCCGAAGGTGAGGAAGGCCCAGGCCACGGCCGCCCAGGGACGCGACCAACGCGCCCAGGCGGCGTCCAGGCGGCCACCAAGCAAGGCGGCGATGGCGAAGGCGAAGGTCACCGAGAAACCCACGTAGCCCATGTAGAGCAGCGGCGGATGGAAGATCATCCCCGGGTCCTGCAACAGCGGGTTGAGATCCCGTCCGTCCAGGGGGGCGGGCAGCAGACGATCGAAGGGATTGGAGGTGAAGATCATGAAGGCGAGAAAGCCCAGGCTGACCAGGCCCATCACCCCCAGCACGCGGGCTGTCATGGTCAGGGGCAGGCTGCGTGAACCAAGACTCACGGCCACACCCCAACCGGACAACATCAGCACCCACAACAGCAGCGAGCCCTCGTGCCCGCCCCAGACCGCCGTCACCTTGTAATGGGTCGGCAGGGCCAGGTTCGAATGACTGGCCACGTAGCGGACGGAAAAATCACTGCTGACGAAGGCCGCGACCAGGCAGGCGAAGGCCAGGGCCACCATGAAGAACTGACCCACGGCCGCATAGGGGGCGATCCTCATCCAGGCCGGGTTGCCGCGGGCGGCGCCGACGATGGGCAGGACGGCCTGCACCAGCGCCAGGGAGAGCGCCAGCGCCAGCGCGACCTGCCCCAGCTCGGCATTCATCGGTAATCCCCTGCGGCAGGGCCGGTGTCGCTGACAAGGGCCTCGGGTGACAGATTCTGGCGCGCCCGCATCATGGCCTCGGCGGCCTCCGGCGGCATGTAGTTCTCGTCATGCTTGGCCAGTACCGTGGAAGCACGGAAGATGCCATCGCCGGCCAGGGTGCCCTGGGCGACCACACCCTGCCCTTCGCGGAACAGGTCCGGAAGGATGCCGTCGTAGAATACTGGCAGATGCGCGACCCCGTCCGTGACCACGAAGTGCACCCGGATGCTTTTCGGGTCACGACGCACACTGCCCTCCTGCACCATGCCGCCGATGCGGAAGGTTCGATCCAGGGGTGCCTCCCGGGCCAGCACCTCCGAGGGAGTGAAGAAGAACACCAGGTTATCCTGGAAGGCGTTCAGCACCAGCGCAATGGCCACCACCAGGCCGGTCAGGGCCGCAGCAATAAAGGCCAGTCTTTTGTGACGCGGTTTCATGATTCGACTCTCTTCAGCGACGCCAGTGTGCGCCGCAGCTGCCCCACCAGTGCTTTCCGATTATGCATGGACAAATAGACCTCCACCAGGATCAACAGCGCGGCCACGCCGTAGGATCCCCACACATAGAGTGCATAGCCACCCATGGAAAAAAATTCCAGCATGCGATCAATTCCTTATTCGGGATGTGGTTGGTGATCCGTCATCGCCGACCACCTCCGACACCCAGGCGGCAAACCGTTCCCGCTTCAGGGTCTCGGCCTGGGCGCGGATGAGCACCACGGCGATGCTGTACATCCAGCTGGCCAGCGCCATGGCGATCAATGCCGAGAACATGCTCCAGGCCATGGTCGGCGCACCAGTCACCGTTATAGACGCTCCCTGGTGCAGTGTGTTCCACCATTGCACGGAAAAATAGATGATGGGCACATTGACCGCGCCCACCATGGCCAGCAGCGAAGCGGCACGGGCGGCGCGCTCGCGGTCGTCGATGGCGTTGTGCAGACCGATGTAACCAAGATACAGGAACAGCAGGATCAGCTCGGAGGTCAAGCGCGCGTCCCATACCCAGTAGGTGCCCCAGGTGGGTTTGCCCCACAGCGCCCCGGTCCAGAGGGCCAGGAAGGTGAACATGGCCCCGGTGGGCGCCAGGGAACGCGCCATCACATCGGCCATCTTGATGCGCCATACCACGTTGATGAGGGCATAGCCCGCCAGCAGCAGGTAGAGGAACATGGACATCCAGGCCGCGGGCACGTGAATGAACATGATCCGGTAACTGTCACCCTGCTGGTAGTCGGCGGGCGCAACGAAAAAACCGATATACAGGCCGATCGCCGCGAACAACACCGCCGCCCAGCCGAACCAGGGCACCAGCCGGCCGGCCAGGAAATAGAAATTCCGCGGCGAGGAATACTTCATCCAGCGGATGGCGTCATCGGACATGAGCAGGACTCCGTTTCATTGCACCGAGATGCGCAGCGCGGCCGCGGCTGCCCAGGGCGCAAGCGGCAGCGCCAGGGCCAACAGGGCCCCCAGCAGGGAAAGATGGGCCTGCAAGCCCGCGCCATCTGTCACTGTGGCCACGGCCCCGGCGCCCAGGATCAGCACCGGCACGTACAGGGGCACCATGAGCACCACCACCAGGGCGCCGCCGCCACGCACCCCCAGGGTCAGCGCCGCGCCAATGGCACCGACCAGGGTCAGGATCGGGGTACCCAGCAACAGGGTGATGAACAGGATGCCGATCTCGCCTGCCGCCAAGCCGAGTTGCATGCCCAGCAAGGGTGAAACCAGCACCAGGGGCAGGCCGGTCACCAGCCAGTGGGCGGCAAGCTTGACCAGGACCACCAGCGTCAGCGGCGCGGGCAACAACAGCAGCTGCTCCAGCGTACCGTCGCGATAATCGTCCCCGAACAGGCGCTCCAGGGTCAGCAGGGTGGCAAGCAGCGCCGCCACCCATACCACGCCAGGGGCGATCTCCCGCAGCACGGATTGTTCCGGGCTCACCGCCAGGGGAAACAGGGTCACCACGATGACGAGAAAGGCCACCGCCGTCACGATATCCTGGCGCCGGCGCATGACCAGTGACAAATCGCGTTTGAGTAGCGTCCACAGGATCGATGCCATGCCGTGGAATCATCCCGCCCCGACACGCACACGGCGTTGCGGTGCCGTGATGGGAACGTCCTGGTGAGTGACCATTATCACCGAGCCGCCGTCGGCGAGATGTCGTTCGATGGTGGCTTGCATCTGCGCCACGGCCTTGCGGTCCATGGCGGAAAAGGGTTCATCGAGGATCCACAGGGGTACGCGGCTCAGCAGCAGGCGGCTGAGGGCAAGCCGGCGCCGCTGCCCCTGGGAAAGCATGGCGGCCGGCAATTCCTGCAGGCCTGCCAGACCCATTCTGGCCAGGGCATCGAGGCAGGCGTCCGGCGTTGCCGTCTCGCCGCGCAGTCCCGCGGCGAGCATGAGGTTCTCGAAGCCGCTTAGTTCCTCCTTCACGGCGTTTTGGTGGCCGATATAGAGAAGTTCGGCATTGAACGCCTCGCCCATACGATCGATGGCCTGCCCACGCCAGCGGACCTCGCCCTCGGCGGGCCGGCTCAGGCCGCAAAGGATACGCAACAAGCTGGTCTTGCCACTGCCGTTATGGCCTTCCACTTGCAGGGCCTCCCCGGCCGCCAGGGTGAAGCTGAGCCCAGAGAACAACAGTCGGTCACCGCGCCGACAGGCCAGGCCCTCCGCCTCCAGCCCGGCCAGGGCAGGGTCCGGAAGCTGACTGTCCCCGGTTTTCATGGCAACGGCATGGTCCATGCAGCATTCTCCCAAGCGCTCGCTCGCGTATCCCAGGTACCATACTGGGCTTGCAGTGCTGGCATAGTAATTGATGTGGATCAAACGGTCACATGCGGAGGTACCCGGGCATGATGACGGGCCCTGAACGCGCTTGCCCATACCCGCCGGGAAAACAGACCGGAACGAAGGGCACGGCAAGGAAGGAATTGGCGGAGAGGCAGGGATTCGAACCCTGGGAGGACTCGCATCCTCGCTGGTTTTCAAGTTTCCCGCACTGCACCTTTCCCCTACTTTTTGCTCCTTTAGTAAGCCATACACACCTTTACAAGTCAATCGCTTACGGGCGCTTTGCGTTTGGCGTATTGGTGTCGTAACTTTACCCCAAGCGCTTACGAGCCGCTTTTGAGTGCCAAAATGAGGCGGTCGGCGACTGTGCGAACAGCCCCGACCGCATGGCCAGTCCCTTACCTACCAAGGAACCGACATGACAATGATAACCACAACCGCCTCGATCAGCGAGGTGCAGCATGCCTAAGCTGAAGCTCAACAAGAGAAACATTGATAACGAAGCCAAGCCAGACACTTCCAACAACCCGCAAGACATCCTGTACTGGGATACAGAACTGAAAGGTCTCGGCCTTCGCGTCACGCCCACCGGGATAATGACCTACATCGTGCAGGGGCGCGTCAACGGCAGCACGCCACGTATCAGCATCGGCCCGCATGGGGTCTTCACCCCCGATCAAGCCCGCGACGTTGCCCGCGAACACTTGCGCACCATGCGCATGGGAATTGACCCGCGAGCGGTAGCCAAGCGCGAGGCAGTGCAAGGCGTGACGCTTCGGGAGGTGGCAGACGCCTACCTACGCGACCGGGAATTGAAGCCTAGTAGCAAGCACGAGATTGAACGCCATGTGACCACAACCTTCTCCGCATGGCTCAACAAACCGATCAGAAGCATCACCCGCGAGCTGGTGACGAAGCGCTTCAACGAGGTGAAAGCCGAGGGCACCACGGGCAAGGGGCCAGCCCCTGCACAGGCGAACCAAGGGTTCAGCGTCCTACGCGCCCTCTTCAACTACGCCATCCGTGAGTACCGCGAGACTAACGGGGCACCAATTATCACGGACAACCCCATTGACGTGCTGTACAAGAAGTGGGCACCGATGAAACCTCGCACGCGCCGCATACCTGACAACAAGGTGGGCGAAGTGTGGTCATTCCTCACCAAGGCCCGCGAAACTGCATACACCCGCGATTCGTTGTCGGGTGTAGACGTGGTGACGTTCCTTTTGCTCACTGGCGCCCGCATAGGGGAAGCCGCCGCGCTGACGTGGGACCGAGTCAACCTTGAAGAAGGCTGGTGGCACCTGCCCGACCCGAAGAATCGCCAGCCTGTGTGGTTGCCTCTATCGTCGCAGGCGCTGCACCTGCTGGAAACGCGCCAGCGGGTCAAGGACAACCCCTATGTCTTCCCCGGCAAGATTAAAGGCCGCCACATCAGGGACCCTCGGGGACTGTGGGACAAGCTGAGCAAGGTTGCAGGGGTGCCACTGTCCGCGCACGACATGCGCCGCACCTTCTGCACCATCGGCATGACGAATTGCCATATTGAGAAAGTCCGAATTGACATGCTGACGAATCACAAGACCATGGATGTGACCCTCAGCCACTATATCGAGACGCAGCACCTAAGCTGGCTCCAGCCTGACGTGCAGCGTATCGCGGATTGGATAACAGAGCGGGCGGCGGGTAACGGCTGTTTACAAAACGAAACGGCTTAAATAATCAAACCGTTTTTCGTAAAGCTGTGTTAGCATAGCACCAACTAACTCGCTATCCGTCACGTGCGCAATGCACGGGGCGGGACACCCTTCGGGGTGCACAGGCTGGTTTCTGCATGGCAGGGATCAACCGGGACTGAAATCACTGCATGGGCAGTGCGGCGGGCATCAGGTGTCTGGAAACAGATACTGATTGCTCACCGCACTGCCTTTTTTTGTGCGTGCGGTGGGCTGGTCCGAGGACTAGCAAATGGCCACAGTATCCGCGCTCAACCCCGATCTCATTACGAACGAAGAAGCCGCCGACCTGCTCGGCATCAAACCCAACACGCTCGAAATCTGGCGCACGAAAGGCAAAGGCCCAAAGTTCGTCAAAATGGGCGAACACAAGCAAGCCCCAATCCGCTATATGCGCCCCGAGATTTTCGACTGGCTGGAACGGCAATCATTCAGCAGCACCAGTGCCTATTCAGCGAACGCCAAACAAGCTATTTGACGTTCGTCGGGTAAAAAACCGAATGCAGCCGCGCAACTTGCCGAACCCGCACACCCGCTGAAAAGCGCTGCGTAACTTAGTCAAAAGAAAAGCCGTCGGGTCAGGACGGCTTTTCAAGGGGTACAGCAATGGATATCACACAAAGCACAAACAGCATAGCACGAGCCAGCTCGGGCATGTTGGATAATATGCAGGCCGCGCAGCAGCACGCACAAGCCACGCATAACAGCAACCAAGGGGGTAGCAGCACCCCCGCAGGGATCGCGACCCCTGCACCCCCACAACCCGAGCGCTGGGCGAATATACCGGCAGCGCTACGCGACCGCCCGCAATGGGTACTCGCTAGTGCTAACAAACACCCCCTGACCGCTGACGGTCGAACCGCGAGCAGTACCGACCCGGCGACATGGTGTGACTTTGATACGGCAACCATTGCAGCTCAGAAAAAGGGTCTGCATATTGGATACACGCTGCACGAGGACGACCCCTTCACCTGCATTGACCTTGACGTGAAGGAGACGACCCCACAGGAGCATATCGAGCTATTCGACCGAATCGTTACCAGCTTCGACAGTTACACCGAGCGGTCACGCAGCGGCAAGGGTCTGCATGTGTGGGTTGAGGGTAACATCGGATCAGGTCGCCGCTGTGATGGTGTGGAGGTGTATTCACAGGAGCGGTTCATAATTTGCACCGGCGACGTGGTGAGTGACAAACCCATTGCAGCCCGCCCCGAACTGCTCAACACCCTTGTTGCGGAGATGCGAGCCCAGACACCTGACGTTGAACTGACGGAGGTGGAACCCACCGACAATGACGAAACCATCTGGGAACGCGCATCTAAAGCAGCCAACGGCGGGAAGTTCTGCAAGCTGTGGGATGGACGGTGGCAAGGGGACTACCCATCGCAGAGCGAGGCTGATTTTGCACTACTGAGCATCCTTACCTTCCACAGCAAGAGCAATGAGCAGGTACGGCGTCTATTTCGCATGTCAGCCTTGGGAAAGCGTGAGAAGGCGCAGAAGAATAACCGCTACCTGAACACCTCGCTGATTAGGATACGAAGCAGGGAGCAGCAGGAAGTGGCACACGGCAAGGCTATTGCTGAGGCACTTTTCTGGCGACCCAAAGCAAGCTCGGAGCACTTCCGCATTCTGAGTGATAAAGACCTAGCCGGTCTCCCGCCCCAGCGCTGGCTGGTGAAGAACATCATTCCCGAGGGTGGCATTGGAACCATCTTCGGTCAGTCGGGCACCTTCAAGTCATTCCTCGCGCTAGACCTGCTGGCGCATGTTGCCAACGGTCAACCTTGGTTCGGTCATCGAGTGAAAGCTGCACCAGCGGTCTACGTCCCGTTCGAGGGGCGCGGAGGAATCCCGAAGCGGGTTGCAGCGTGGAAGCTTCACCGTTCCCATGAAACGAATAGAGATATAACGACGAATATGGCCTTCATCACCGACCCCATGAACCTTCGGGACGCGGGGGACCGTGAGAAGCTGGTGCGCACCTTGATCGATCGCGGATGGGCTGGCGGCGTGCTGTGCATCGACACGCTCGCGCAGGCTGGCGCGGGCATTGACGAGAACAGCAGTGAAGGCATGGGCGAGATGATCGCCGTATTCCAAGAGCTGCAACACAAGCTCGGCGGAACTGTGCTGGTCATCCACCACAGCGGCAAGGTTGAGTCTGCCGGAATGCGCGGCTGGTCAGGCCTGCGGGGAGCGCTTGACTTCTCCATCAAGTGCCAAAAGGAGGAAGGCAAGAACGTCCCGAAGTTAAACGCCCAGTTTGTGCTCGATAAGGTGAAGGATGGGGAAGACGGAAAGACCTTCGACTTTTCGATGCTGCCAGTTCACCTAGGATATGACGAGGACGACGAGGGGGTCAGCTCCCTGACGGTGATCCCCCGCATTAACCCACAGGAACCCGCCCCGGTCTCCGATGTTATGCGGGACTCGCAGGATGACGACTTTATTGAGGAATGGATCAAGGGCCAGGTTGACGCCGGAAACTTCCCAAGCAAAAACTCGCTCAAGCAGCAGCTCAGCGTGATGAAGGAAAAGCGGAACATCACACAGCAACGAATCGGGGCGGCAATCGAACGCCTCATGGCGTGCAGCCGGGTTGCCTATGCCCCCTCAACGTCACCATCTGGGAACAAGTGGCTTCGAGTGATGGATACCCCACATGTGGACGAATGAGCTGCCGGGTTCCCTAGGAGTGCCGGGTTCGCTAGGGGTTCACTCGGGGTTCCCTAGCCGTTCATTAGTGAACCCGGCACAACCCTGGCACCCCCGCGAACTCTCGGGTTCGCTAGGGGGGTGTAACCCTTTAGGGCAGCGAACCCCCGGCAAGGGAACCCCCCGGCCAGCAGCAAGTGCGAAAATACCAGCTTACAAGGGGCCGGGGTTCGCTAGCAGGATTGCCGGAAGTATAAACTCATTTTGCTGCCTGCTGCCGTCCACTGATGCCGTTGAACTTGCGCCAGCCGTAATATTCACAGGCTACGTTGTTCTCATTCCAGCCGTGCTTAGGTGCAGCAGCCTTCGCCTCCTTCACCGTCGCTGTGGGGTGCGCGTCAAGCCATTTCCAAACGGCAGCGCACAGGCCGCCGGGTGCTGGCCGCTTGACCCCGTTGCGTTCCTCGCGCTGAACCTTGCCCGGTGCAGCACTGCGGGGCGGCTGGGGCCGTTTTCCGGTAGGGGTTGCCGTATGGGTGCTGGCGGTAGCTTTCGCGGCCTGCGGAGCCTGTACTGCCGCCTTCCAACCGAACCGCACCTCTCCCCCGCTCTTATGAACGGTTATCTCTACCTGTTCCTTCGGGATGCCTGCGGCGATACCAGCACGGCGGGCGTTAGTGCGGTTCGTGTATGTCTTGGTGGATTGCATGGTCGTTCTCCTTGTGGGTTGTTGATGGACGATGCAACGCTAAGACACATCTCCGGCGACCTGCAACGACTTTCGCATTCATGCGTGATGCTGTGGTAATCACAAGAAACTTCTATTACGAGTTATTGCTTAACTGCTGTTCATTTGCTGTAAACAAATAATAAATTTGTAGATGTTTTTTGTTTTGCCATACGCTGTAAGCCGTACATAACTTTTTTGCTCACATCAAAGGGGAAAACAGCATGGAAATGTCCAAGGTCTCTACAAACGTTACCCCGGCACTGCACCCGGACAACCTCAAGACTATCGAAGGTTACGACGAGCATACTGCGCCGTATATCGCCCATGTGGCCACAGCATTCAGCGAAGCCTACGAAGGTATACAAGCTGTGATGCACGCGAAGCAGCAAGCGGCCAAGAATCCGACTTGGAATGAAGCGATGGCGATGATTCACACCGACGACTTTGCTCAGAAGAAGTTAGCGCGAATCACTCGACAATTTGACGCGTCCATGAGCAACCTCACCAAGGGCATTGAAGCTATCGAACAGCAGCTTGCCACACCCTTGCAGAATACGGGCAGCACCAGCATTTCGCAGGAGATCAGAGCTCAC
Source organism: Gammaproteobacteria bacterium (assembly GCA_026197075.1). Taxonomy (GTDB): domain Bacteria; phylum Pseudomonadota; class Gammaproteobacteria; order DSM-19610; family DSM-19610; genus JAIVHA01. The sequence continues at coordinate 20,558 of JAPHQV010000046.1, forward strand.
GTGAAAGGGCTGTCAACGGAAGACCGGCACAAGTTTCTGGATGAAGCGCAGAAGGCAGGCGATCACCTAACCATTTCGGCGGTGCTTGCTGCACCGGGTTATCTGTCTGGCGTATCCGAAACCGAACGGCAGGTAAGAACCCGCCTGCACCATGAAGCATCATCGCCCGAGGTAGCCAAGAAACTGAAGGTGATGGTAGCAGCCAGGACGATGATCGAAGAACGTGCCGGACTGGTGTTCGGCCAGATGGAGAAGGCGGTAGGCGCGCCCCCGCACAAGGTGAAGGCGTTGCGGGAAGCGAAGTCCCAAGCCGAAGCAGCGCTCATTCTCAAGGAAGCGCTGTAAATCCCTGCACTCAACAAGATGTCGAGGTAATCAAACATGAGTGATGTTGATACACCGGAATGGCTCAAAGCGCACCGTGAAGCCAACACTTCATCGGCAGGACAGCGCGGGTGGCTACCCGGCCAGTCTGGGAACCCGAAGGGACGGCCTAAGGGTACGCGGAACAAAAAGAATGTCATTGCGCAGGAGTTTGAGAAGGAAGCTAGCGAGGTCGCCCGTGTGGTTATGAAGGCCGCGCTGAAAGGTGACATGACCGCCGCCAACATGGTGCTTCAACGTCTGTCTCCCCCGCTACGGGCACGCGCTGAAAAGGTGATGTTTGAACTGACACCCGATGCACCACTCACCGAGCAGGCGCAGCAGATACTGACCGCCGTTGCTGCTGGTGACATTGACCCGGAGACCGGAAAGCTCCTGATTGACGCCATATCCGCATTCGCTGGCCTCAAGCAGGTAGATGATCTTGAAGCGCGCCTTATCGCGTTGGAGGGAAGGAAATGAGCAGATTTGTTTCATGGGATAGCGAGGAAGGTCGAAAGTTCAAGCTCTCACAACGGATTCACGTTAGCAAAGGGCCACGCGGCGCGGTTGCAGTCCATGTGACCTATGAAAACCAATCCTTCCTTGTAGACGCAGGTAACCTTTCGCGCAGTATCAAACACGCGAAAGATCACCTGCTTGAATACATGCTGCACAATCCGCCGCATGGTTCGTGTAATGCAGTCATCGCGCCCGTATCGCAGGAGAAGGCGCTGGCCTTAACAGGCATTGATTTAAAGGCAGACGTGGCACTGATTGTCGCCACATGCTTCGACACTATCCGCGATTGCCCAGACGCTGAAGTGAGGCTGGAAGCTGCACGGTTGCTGACACAAGTGAGTCAGTTTACTGGTGACCGGGAGTGTCACTGAGCATGCGCCGGGTACCTGCCTCGCTACTGAAACGGCTGGAGCGGGTCGAGCAGTCCCGCAGTTCGGCACGCCCGCGTGGCGGGTGGCCGCCCATCTGCTACGACCTTGACGAGTGGGAGGCGCAAGCTGTGGCCAGTCAGGCGGAACTGGTATTCCTGACACGCGAATACATCGACTGGGAACCAGTTCAGGAATGTCCGCAGCAGCAGGTAAACACGCAGGCGGAGCACGAACGCCTATACCAAGCGTACAAGAAACAGGTTGAAGCTGGGCCCCGCGAGTACCTGAAACACAAGCAGGAGCAAGTGAAGCGAGCGACTTCCACGTGAGAGCATGTTGTGGAGGCGTGCTAAAGGAAACCGACGTACGATAAACCATCGGACACCAGCGGACGGTCGAACCCCTCCTTACCGACCCGAACCCGCCTTCAAGCCCCTGCCCTGCGGGGGCTTGTCGTTTATGGTGCTGCGCGGCAGTACGGGGCGGCAGGGGCCACGATCACCACAGGGTTGCCGCTAGGGTATTGGCAAGTCCTGCGCAGCCTGTAGCGGTTGCATGTCTGTGGTCAGACTTTGATCGGGCCAAACATCCCAGTATAGATGAGTGAGTTCCAAATCTTTTTGATGGCCTGCCCCGTTTCCTGATTGACGAACAGTGAGGAGCGTGCGCCGTGCGGGCTGCCAAGGAAGTAGTAGCGCATGGTCTCCCAGGTTTCCCCGACCTGAGACCAGCGCCAGCACGGAACCTCTTGCTCAAGGATCAGGGGCATAGCAACGGAGAGCGGTATCATCCCATCCGTGCCGAGAGGCACATCCCAATTGCACTTGACCAATACAGCAGTTGTATCCGGGTGGTATAGCTTTACATCCAGCTTTTCGGCAGTGATGTACGCGATGGGGTGGCGAGGTAATGCTTTAACCGACTCAATAATCCTCTCGACTTGTCCGCTTGCAGTGTAGGGACAGGTAATGAATCCGTTGAAGAAGAACCGTGTGTGGTCGAGCCCCAGGTAACCACAGCGGTCACTCGGTGCGATTTCAGGGTGGTGCCTGTCATGGTTGCAGACCAGTGGGTGCCAAGTGGGGTAGCTTTCAACAACGGGACCAATCTCTTCCACGATGTCCATCAGGGCTTCTTTACTGCGCGCCCTTATCGATTCGTCTGCATATTGTGGTCTCGGAACAAGGTAGGACTCTACCTTCTCGTATCCGGCTCGTGCTGCTTCGTCTGCTCTGAATGCCATGCTGCTCTCCGCAAGTGACCTAGTCTTTGCATGATATGCCAGTCTATCGCATAGATCAATCGTTTCATGCGTAGAATGCTTTCTCTATGCAAGTTTCAGCGCCGCGCAACAGGCAAATAAAAGCCCCGAAGGCTTTGCAGCCCGGGGCTTCGTATGGCGGCGGGGGTGAGATTCGAACTCACGGAACCTTGCGGTTCGTCCGATTTCAAGTCGGGTGCATTAGACCACTCTGCCACCCCGCCAATTCTGTGCTTTGCTTACGGCCAGCTTTTTCTGCCCCGCAAGAAATACAATAACACTTTGTTTTTACTACTAATTAAACCGCCTGAACGTAAGTTTTCAAGACCAGTGCTTTCAACCGCTCAGCCACCTCTCCGGAAGGCGGCAAGCATACCCGAAAGGCCCCGCCAATATCCAGCCTTTCTGCCTGGAAATGCCTGAATTCCAAGAGCTTGTCGTGGTTGCTGTTTCGGGATCAAACCGATATGCTGAACTCCTGATGTGCGCCAGGGTCATACTCTGCGTGACTGCCGGCAACTGCCGGGGCGCAATTAATCGTGAATGTTTTCGGGGAGGCTCTACACCAATGAATACGATGGGACGCACCATTGCACGCTCGCAGGAATCGGTCCTGGCGACCAACAGCGTCATTCGCAACACCTACATCCTGTTGTCCATGACCCTGCTGTTCAGCGCGGCGACGGCAGGGTTGTCCGTTGCCCTCAACCTGCCCCACCCGGGCCTGCTCATCACCCTGGTGGGTTACTTTGGCCTGTTGTTCCTGACTGCCAAGTTCCGCAACAGCGGGCTGGGCGTGCTGTTCGTGTTCGCGCTGACCGGCTTCATGGGCCTGACCCTCGGCCCCATCATCAGCGCCTACCTGTCCATCCCCGGCGGCTCGCAGATCGTCATGACCGCCATGGGCGGCACCGGCGCCATCTTCCTGGGCCTGTCCGGCTACGCCCTGACCACCCGCAAGGACTTCAGCTTCCTGGGTGGTTTCCTGATGGTCGGCATCCTGGTGGCCTTCCTGGCCGGCCTGGCGGCGTTCTTCTTCAACATGCCCGGCCTGGCCTTGGCCGTATCCACCATGTTCATCCTGTTGATGTCCGGCCTGATCCTGTACCAGACCAGCCAGATCGTGAATGGTGGCGAGACCAACTACGTCATGGCCACGGTGACCCTGTACGTCAGCATCTACAACCTGTTCACCAGCCTGTTGCACCTGCTGGGCGCCTTCGGCAGCAACGACTGAGTACAACGGAACGGTCTGAACAAGGAAAAGCCCCGCACTGCGGGGCTTTTCCCGTTACGGTCAGCGGAAAACCAAAACTGACGGAATGCCATCATGGAATTCTTCGCCTCCCTGCCGGGCCAACTGTCGGCCAGCGAACTTCAGGCTGCTCTGAGCATCGCCTCCCTGCCTGACCTGTGCGGGTCGATCGATTCGGTGTTGCGCTGCGAGGGTGACCAGGGACGCGTCTATTGCGTCTGGGGCGAGTTCGATGTGGTGCGTACTCCCATCCAGGGCGGCGTGCGCTTCACCCTGCTGAACTGCATCAACAGCGTCACCTGGAGCCTGACCACCGATTTGCCACCCGACCCCGACACCATCGTCATCCACCTCAGCATCAATCGCCGGGAACAGGACGCCGATTTCGTGGAATCCCTGGAACAGTTCGCGCAGGATTGGCGCGAGGGGCTGGAGCGGTGGCAGCGCACATAGGCCGGTAACGAACTACCGAATCGGCTACCCTTATCGAACCCAACACAAGTATGTGACAGCACCTGTAGGAGCGGGCTTCGCCCGCGAACATTCGCGGGCGAAGCCCG
>JAPHQV010000059.1 GCA_026197075.1 Gammaproteobacteria bacterium
CCACTTGCCACGGGGAACGGATGCCTAATATCTGGGTATAAAGCTCTTTGTCTCTCATACCCCGTACGGTAATCTACCCACTCGATCGGGGGAAGAGCCTGAATACTTATTTATCTTCCTCGCTCCTATCTATTCGCCTCCAGTCACTATCTGCACCTTTATAGTGCAAGGACGATACCTGCTCCGAAATGATTCCCATCAAAAAGGTAAGCAATGACGAACTGAACAGCAAAGCACTCATGTTTGTGAAACGCTGCCACTGGAAGTAGGTGTAGCCGTAATAGGCCAAACCCACTGTAAACAGGAAGGTGCTGACCGGCAGGAACAGGCGCATGGGGGAAAACAGCGCGCCGATCTTGACGATGATGATGAAAAACCGCAGCCCGTCGCGCAGCACCCTGACCTTGCTCTTCCCTTCCCGCACGCCCGCCCGGATGGACACATAGGCCACGGGCAGACCGGATCGGAAAAAGGCCATGGTACTGGTGGTGGGGTAGGAAAAGCCGTTCGGCAGCAGGTACAGGAACTTTCGGAAGTGACGGGCACGGGCCGCGCGGAAACCGGAGGTCAGGTCATCGATCCGGTAGCCTGTCATCACCGAGGCCAGGCGGTTGTAGAAGTAATTGGCCAGGCGCCGGCCGCTCGAGGCGTGGGTATCCACCTGGCGGGCGCCGACCACCATTTCAAAACCCTCCTCGAAACGGGCCAGCAGGCGCGCTATGTCGGCCGGGTCATGCTGACCGTCGGCGTCCATGAACACCAGGATCTCGCCGGTGGCCGCGCGGGCGCCGCTCTTGATGGCGGCGCCGTTGCCCATGCTGTAGGGGTGACTGACCACCCGCACCCCGTGGCGCTGGCAGACCTCGGCGGTGGTGTCCGTGGAACCGTCATTGACTACGATGATCTCCTGCTCGCCGTAGGCCTGCAGTAACCTGGGCAGCAGGCCTTCCAGGTTCTCCGCTTCGTTTTTTGCCGGTAGTACGATGCTGATTTTCATACCTGGTGGTCTTTTTGAATTTGCCGGCTGCGCAGGCGAAGGCCTGATAGTATCAAATTCGCCCATGAGTAGAGGTCCTTGAACCATCAAGTTTTCCCCTGAATGGACGAAGTAACAGGGAGACGCGGCAGGGACGGCATACCGTGCGCCGAGACCCGGCTGGCCAGCGGACGGGCCAGATTCGGAACTTCAAGTAACTGCTGGAAATAAACGGAATTTTTGCTATTCTAGCCGCCAAACACATGGAATCATCCGCGGGGACCCCGACGATACGATGGCTACTGTAAACCCCATGACCCAGCTCAGCGGGCTGGCCCGGCGCCTGGTGGCAGATGGCCTGCTGGACGAGGACGCCGCCCAGGGTGCCGCCCAGGCCTCCCTCAAGAGCCGCATGCCCTTCGTGCAGTACCTGGTGGACCACAAGCTGGCCAAGGCCGGCGATATCGCCTGGTCCGCCTGCCAGGAGTTCGGTGCCCCGCTATTCGACCTTTCGGTCATGGACCTGGAATCGGCTCCTTCCAAGCTGGTGGACGAGAAACTGATCCGCCAGCACCAGGCCCTGCCCCTGTTCCGGCGCGGCAACCGCCTGTTCGTGGCCGTCTCCGACCCCACCAACCTGCAGGCCCTGGACGAGATCAAGTTCCACACCGGCATCGCCACCGAAGCGGTGCTGGTGGAGCACGACCAGCTGCACAAGGCCATCGACCGTGCCCTTGAAGCCATGGACACCTCCATGACGGACATGCTGGACGACGACCTGGACAACCTGGAGGTCATGAGCGGCGAGGAAGCCGACCAGCAAGGGGAACTCTCCGAATCCGAAATTGACGATACCCCGGTGGTGCGCTTCATCAACAAGCTGCTGCTGGACGCCATCAAGAAGGGCGCCTCGGATATCCACCTGGAGATCTACGAGAAAACCTGCCGCGTGCGCTTTCGCCAGGACGGCGTGCTGCATGAAGTGAGCGCCCCGCCCATCGGGCTGGCCAGCCGCCTGGTGGCGCGCCTCAAGGTCATGAGCCGCATGGACATCGCCGAGCGCCGCGTGCCCCAGGACGGCCGCATCAAGATGCAGTTGTCCAAGAACCGGGCCATCGACTTCCGTGTCAACACCTGCCCCACCCTGTTCGGGGAAAAGGTGGTGCTGCGTATCCTCGACCCCAGCAGCGCCAAGCTGGGCATCGATGCCCTGGGCTACGAGGAAGAGCAGAAGCAGCTCTACATGGAAAACCTCAACAAGCCCTACGGTATGATCCTGGTCACCGGGCCCACCGGTTCCGGTAAGACGGTGTCCCTGTACACCGGCCTGAACATCCTCAATACCGCGGACCGCAACATCTCCACCTGTGAAGACCCGGTGGAAATCAACCTGCCGGGTGTCAACCAGTGCAACATCAACCCCAAGGCGGGCTTCACCTTCGCCACCGCCCTGCGCGCCTTCCTGCGCCAGGATCCGGACATTATCATGGTGGGGGAAATCCGTGACCTGGAAACCGCCGAAATCGCCATCAAGGCGGCCCAGACCGGCCACATGGTCATGTCCACCCTGCACACCAACGACGCCCCCCAGACCCTGACCCGACTCATGAACATGGGCGTGCCGGCCTATAATATCGCCGGTTCTGTGAACCTGATCATAGCGCAGCGCCTGGCGCGCAGGTTATGTAATAACTGCAAGAAGCCGGTGGAGGTACCGGAAGCCGCCCTGCTGGAAGAGGGCTTCGATGAGCAGGACGTGAAGGCCGGGCTGAAGCTTTACGGCCCGGTGGGCTGCGAACAGTGCACCGGGGGCTACAAGGGCCGGCTGGGGATCTACCAGGTCATGCCCGTATCCGCCGCCATCGGCCGCATCATCATGGAAGGCGGCTCGGCCCTGCAGATCGCCGACCAGGCCAAGAAGGAAGGCGTCCCCGATCTGCGCGAATCGGGGCTGAAGAAAGTGAAGGACGGGCTCACCAGCCTGGAAGAAATCAACCTGGTAACCAAGGACTAGACCATGGCCGCAACCGCAGCGAAGCAAGCCACCTTCCACTGGGAGGGCAAGGACAAGAAGGGAAACAAGGTCAAGGGCCAGAGCCTCGGCACCAACGAGGGCATCATCAAGGCCGAACTGCGCCGCCAGGGGGTCACCCCCACCAAGGTGCGCAAGAAGTCCGCCCTCACCGCCGCCAAGAAGAAAAAGATCACCCCCAAGGACATCGCCATCTTCAGCCGCCAGCTGGCCACCATGCTGTCCGCTGGCGTGCCGCTGGTGCAATCCTTCGAGATCATCGGCCGCGGCCACGACAACCCCGCCATGCAGGACCTGATCATGGCCATCAAGGGCGACATCGAGGGCGGCAACACCCTGGCCGCCTCGTTCGCCAAGCATCCCCTGTATTTCGATGACCTGACCTGCAACCTGGTGGAAGCCGGCGAGCACGCCGGTATCCTGGAAACCCTGCTGGGCAAGATCGCCACCTACAAGGAAAAGACCGAGGCTCTGAAGTCCAAGATCAAGAAGGCCATGTTCTACCCCATCGCCGTGGTGGTCGTGGCCTTCATCGTCACCGCCATCCTGCTCATCTTCGTGGTCCCCACCTTCCAGGAGCTGTTCGCCAGTTTCGGCGCCGACCTGCCCGCCTTCACCATGATGGTCATCGGCCTGTCCGAGTTCCTGCAGGCCTGGTGGTGGGCGGTGTTTGGCGGCATCGGCCTGGGGATTTATGCCTTCATCGAGGGCAAGAAGCGCTCGCGCAAGTTCAACCACATCCTGGGGCGCCTGAGCCTGAAAATCCCCGTGGTGGGCGACATCCTCACCAAGGCCACCATCGCCCGCTACGCGCGCACCATGTCCACCATGTTCGCCGCCGGGGTGCCCCTGGTGGAGGCCATGGAATCCGTGGCCGGCGCCACCGGCAACATCCTCTACGAAGAAGCCGTCTACCAGATGCGCGACCAGGTGGCCACCGGCCAGCAGTTGCAGCTGGCCATGGCCCAGACCGGCCTGTTCCCCAACATGGTGGTGCAGATGGTGGCCATCGGCGAGGAATCCGGCTCGCTGGACAGCATGCTGGCCAAGGTGGCGGACTTCTACGAACAGGAAGTGGATGATGCCGTGGATGGCCTGAGCAGCCTGCTGGAGCCGCTGATCATGGCGGTACTGGGCGTGCTCATCGGCGGCCTGATCATCGCCATGTACCTGCCCATCTTCAAGCTGGGTGCGGTGGTGTAAGCGCCGGGGAATACTGCCTGTAGGAGCGGCCTCAAGGTGAGGCCGCGTAGCGGTCGAGAAAGTGCCCTGGGGCATGGCCGCGAACCGTCTGGGGTTACCACAAACGACATTCGCGGCCGAAGGCCGCTCCTACGGGTGCCTCATTCCGGGTAGCAAGATGACGCATCATTCCGGATAACCAGACAGGGACGACCTTGGACCAGATCCTGCTCCTCCAGCTGCTGCAAGACAGCCCGACGGCCTTCATCATCCTCACGGCCCTGCTGGGGCTGGTGGTGGGCAGCTTCCTCAACGTGGTCATCCACCGCCTGCCACTCATGATGGAGCGCGAGTGGCGGGAGCAGTTGCTGGAATCCAACGGTGAGACAGCGCCCGCCGACGCGGAGCCGCCCCTGGGCCTGGTGTCCCCGCGCTCGCGCTGCCCCCACTGCGGCCACGGCATCCGCTGGTATGAAAACATCCCGGTGCTCAGCTGGCTCTGGCTGCGCGGACGCTGTTCCTCCTGCCAGGCCGCCATCGGCCTGCGCTATCCGCTGGTGGAGCTGGCCACGGCCGGCTTTTCCGCCGTGGTCGCCTGGCATTTCGGCTATGGCGGGGAGGCCGCCGCCGCCCTGTTGCTGACCTGGGCGCTGATCGCGCTGAGCATGATCGACTTCGATCACCAGCTGTTGCCCGATGCCATCACCCTGCCCTTCCTCTGGCTGGGGCTGGTGCTGAGCCTGTTCCCCCTGTTCGCCGACAGCCGCAGCGCCATCATCGGCGCCGCCGCCGGCTACCTGGCGCTGTGGGGCATCTACCATTTGTTCCGCCTGCTCACCGGCAAGGAGGGAATGGGCTACGGGGATTTCAAATTGCTGGCCCTGCTCGGCGCCTGGATGGGCTGGCAGGCATTGCCGGTGATCGTGATCCTGTCATCCATGGTGGGCGCCGTGGTCGGGGTCGCCATGATTCTGCTGCTGGGCCGCGACCGCCAGCTGCCCATTCCCTTCGGCCCCTACCTGGCCGCCGCCGGCTGGATCGCCCTGCTGTGGGGGAGCGAGATCAGCGGCGCCTACCTGCGCTGGGTGGGGCTGTAGGGCGGCCATGCCTGCCCCCCATACCGCCCCCCTCATCATCGGCCTCACCGGGGGCATCGCCAGCGGCAAGTCCACCGCCGCGGCCCGCTTCGCGGAACAGGGTGTTCCCGTCATCGATACCGACGTCATCGCCCGCGAGTTGGTGGCCCCGGGTCAACCGGCCCTGGAGGCCATCGTGGCGCGCTTCGGCAGCGACCTCCTGGATCACGAGGGCCGCTTGCGGCGCGAGTTACTACGGGAACGTGTATTCGCCGATCCGGCCGCACGACAGGAACTGGAGGCCCTGCTCCACCCCCTGATCCGGGCGGAATCCCTGCGTCGTATCGCCGTACTGCAGACACCCTACTGCATCTGGGTCATCCCCCTGCTGGTGGAAACCGGCGCCCGCGAAGACCTGGACCGGGTGCTGCTGATCGACTGCCCCGAGGCCCTGCAGCGCCAGCGGGCACAGGCCCGCGACGGGTTCGACAGGGCCACGCTGGAGGGGATCCTGGCGGCCCAGGCGAGCCGGGAACAACGCCGCGCCATGGCCGATGACATCATTGTCAACGACGGCACCCCGGAGGCCCTGCGCCAGGCCGTGGACGAGCATCATGCCGCCTACCTGGCGCTGGCGGCGCAGCGGGTTGTGTCGGGCTGAGGCCACATTTGCACCCACTCCGGCACTGGTGGACAATAGTCCGCCATGCAGCAACCGCACCGAAAACCCGCCCCCGTGGCCGAGCGCATCCACTACGAACAGCCGCTGAACGAGCGCATCCGGACCTTTCTGCGCCTGGAGTTCCTGTTCCGCCAGACCTCCCGCTACCTGGCGGGCGACAGCGAGTGGGACAGCCGCAATACCCTGAACAGCCTGCTGGAGATCATGCACATCTTCGGCCGCGCCGACCTCAAGACCGAGGCCATGAAGGAACTGGACCGCCATCTCCAGAATCTGGCCAAGCTGGAACAGAACCCCAACGTGGACCGCAGCCTGCTGGTGGGCATCCTCGACGAACTGGACCGGCTCATCGACCAGTTGCACGGCATCAACGGCCAGATCATCAGCACCCTCAAGAAGAACGAATTCCTCTCCGCCATCATGCAGCGCAGCGCCATTCCCGGTGGCACCTGCGATTTCGATCTGCCCGAATACCATTTCTGGCTGCAGCAGCCAACGGAGCAGCGCACCCGCGATCTGTCCGGCTGGCTGCATCACTTCGACAGCATTGCCGAGGCCATCCAGCTCATCCTGCGCCTGACCCGCGACAGCGCGGTGATGCGTCCCGAGGAAGCACCCGGCGGTTTCTTCCAGAAGACCCTCGACCCCAACCTGCCCTGCCAGATGGTGCGCGTGGCGGTACCCGCCGGCGCCCCCTATTTCGCCGAGATCAGCGGTGGCAAGCACCGCTTCACGGTGCGCTTCCTGGAAGTGCCGGTAATCGGCGAGCGCCCGGTGCAGACCCGCCAGGATGTTTCCTTCTCCCTTGGCTGCTGCATCATCTGAGTGTCCATGAAGACCCCCGTCACGGTCCCCTGCCCCACCTGCGGCAAAGCCGTTCCCTGGACCGCCGAGCAACGCCACCGGCCCTTCTGCAGTGACCGCTGCCGCCTGATCGACCTGGGGGAATGGTTCGAGGAACGCCACCGGATCGCGGGCGAGGAACGGCCGGGGGAGGATGATTCGGAGCCGGAAGAAAGGTAGTAAATTGGGGACAGACCCCATTTTCTAAGGGTGTTCGCGGCCAAAGGCCGCTCCTACAGGGGACCCGGTACGCCATTACCCCGTCATTCCCGCGCATGCGGGAATCCATGCATGGCGGAGCCGGTTGGTCCTGGATTCCCGCATGCGCGGGAATGACGGCGGATGGCGGGGATTACCAGGTTACGTTGTAACGGAATGACAAAGCCCCACCTACCGCCCCTGCATCTCGAAGGGAAAACCCGCCTCCCACTGCTGTTCGTCTCCCAGCACCCGCACCGTCACCCACCAGTCACTGCGACCGGTGGCACAGATGGGCAGGGTCACCAGGCCCACCCAGCCATTGCCCTCGGGCAGCAGCCGGTAGCGGTTCTGGCCCATGTCCATGTCGGGCATGGTGAACTCCAGCTGCACCTCGCGCACCTTCATGCCCGCGGCCACCAGCTCCACCCGGAAGGGCCGCAGGCCCGTCACCGGGCCCTTCAGGCGCAGGGCGAGGCGACGCTTGTCATCGCCGGCACTGCACAGGGTCTGGCTGGGATCGCAGGCCGGGTCCGCCGCCGGCAGGGTGATGGTGGGCGGGGCGATGCCTTCGTCGGCCGGACGCAGCCAGTCGGGTAACTGGACGGCCAGTACCCCGAGCACCAGGCCCAGTACCAGGGCCAGCAGGCCACGACCGCGCATCAGGCGTCCCACAGGCCGCGGATGGCGGCGATGCCCTGGGCGCCGTGGTGCCAGGCCGTTTCCAGGTCCGCAGGGCCCAGGCCGCCCAGGGCGTACACGGGCAGGGGGCAGGGATCGGTCAAGGCCTGGAAGGCGGCCCAGCCCAGGGGCGCGACGCCCGGGTGACTGGCGGTGGCCTGCACCGGCGACAACAGGGCACAGTCGGCGCCCAGGCGCACGGCCCGGGCCAGTTCGATAGCGTCATGGCAGGAGGCGCACAGCCAGTACTCCTCCGGCAGGGGGCGCTCCTGGCAGGTCCGCAGGGCCGCGCTGGACAGGTGCAGGCCGGCGGCACCCAGTTCCCGCACCAGCTCCGCCGGGCCGTTCAGCAGCACCCGCGCCCCCTGTTCCCGAGCCAGGGGCACCACCCGCGCCGCCAGACGGGCATAGGCGTCGGGTGACAGGGATTTGCTACGCAATTGTAGCAGGCGGATGCCGCGCGCCAGGGTGGCTGCCAGCTGGCCCAGGAAGGCATCCTGGTCAGGGCCGGGCTCCGGGGTGATGAGATAGCGATCCGGCAGCCGGGCGGCGCGCAGGATGGGGCGATTGGCGGCGGGAAACTCGTACCGGCCCAGCTCGTCCGGTGTGACCCAGGCCAGGGGTTGACCCTCCTGCCCCTGCGGCGTGCCACTGAAGGCCTCGACGCGCCACACATCGAGCAGTACGCGGCGGTCGCCATAGTCGTGGAGGACGCGAATCAGCGGTCGCGCCTGAAGCACCTCGATACCCAGTTCCTCGTGGAGTTCGCGCCACAGGGCCTGACGGGCGTCCTCGCCGGGTTCCTGCTTGCCGCCGGGAAACTCCCACAGCCCGCCCTGGTGCAGGTGATCGTGACGCCGGCTGATGAGGATGCGGCCGTCGGTGCCGACGATGACCGCCGCCGCGACCGCCAGCGCGCTCATGCCCGCCTCAGGAACGGTAGTCCGCATTGATGCGCACATACTCCGCGGAGAAATCACAGGTCCACACGGTCTCGGTGACACTGCCACGACCCAGGCGGATATCGATCAGGAAGTCGGCCTGGCTCATGACCCGCTTGCCCTGTTCCTCGGTGTAGTCGGCAGCGCGGGCGCCCTGGCGCACGATGCACACCTCGTCGAGGTAGATCTCCACGTCCTCCAGCACCAGGTTCTCGACGCCGGCACGGCCCACGGCGGCGAGGATGCGACCCCAGTTGGGATCACTGGCGGACAGGGCGGTCTTGACCAGGGGGGAATGGGCCACGGTATAGGCCACGCGCAGGCATTCGTCCGTGTCACGGCCACCGCCAACCCGCACACTGACGAACTTGGTGGCGCCCTCGCCGTCGCGGATCAGCAGCTGGGCCAGGAAGCGGCAGATGTCGGTGATGGCCGTGCCCAGGGCCTCCAGGGCCGCACCCGGCGCATCGATGGTCACGCCGGCGGCGCCGGTGGCCACCAGCACGCAGGCATCATTGGTGGAGGTGTCGCCATCCACGGTGACGCGGTTGAAGGAATGGTTCAGGGCGTGGTCGAGCACTTCCTGCAACAGTTCCCGCGACACGGCCGCATCGGTGGCGATATAGGACAGCATGGTGGCCATGTCGGGACGGATCATGCCCGAGCCCTTGGCGATGCCGGTGACGGTAATGGTCTTGCCCGCGATCTCCACCTGTTTAGAGAGGCCCTTGGCCACGGTGTCGGTGGTCATGATGCCATGGGCCGCCTCGGCCCAGCCGCCCGCGTCGAGGGCCGTCAGCGCCGCCGGCAGGCCGGCGACGATGCGTTCCACGGGCAGCGGTTCCCCGATCACGCCGGTGGAGAAAGGCAGGATCTGCTCGGGCCCGATGCCGGTCAGCCCGGCCAGCCCCGCACAGCACTCGCGCGCGGCGGCCAGACCCGGGGCGCCGGTGCCGGCATTGGCATTGCCGGTGTTGATGAGCAGGTAGCGTGGCGCGGCGGCCGCCAGGTGTTCGCGCGCCACCGTGACCGGTGCGGCGCAGAAGGCATTGCGGGTAAAGGCGGCGGCTACCGTGCTGCCGGAGGCCAGCTCCATCACCACCAGATCGCGACGGTTTTTATACCGCACACCCGCCTGTGTGATGCCCCAGCGAATGCCGGCGACGGGCAGGAGTTCGGGAAGTTGGGAATAGCCTACGGCCATGATGTCAGTCTCGCTCACGCAAAACGAGGATCGTCCCCGTCATTGCGAGGAGCGCAGCGACGAAGCAATCTCTCGATTTCACACTCATACCTAGGGGATTGCTTCGTCGCTGCGCTCCTCGCAATGACGAAACACGAGACTCGGTCCCCTACCCCAGCTTCCCGTGGCACTGCTTGTACTTTTTGCCTGAACCACAGGGGCAGGGTTCGTTGCGACCGACCTTGCGGCCCTCGCGCACGAAGGGCTCGTGTTCTTCGTCACCTTCATCCCGGGCTTCCGCGCCTTCGGGGGCCATGGCGCTGGCCTCGGCGTGCTGGAATTCCATGGGCGCCTTGCTGCGCCGCTGTTCCTCCACCGCCGCCACGTCGGACTCGGTGCGCACCTGCACCTTGCTCAACACACTGATCACATCGTGCTTGATGCGCTCCAGCATGTTGTTGAACATCTCGAAGGCCTCGCGCTTGTACTCCTGCTTGGGGTTCTTCTGCGCATAGCTGCGCAGGTTGATACCACGGCGCAGGTAATCCATGGAAGACAGATGCTCCTTCCAACTGGAATCGAGCACCTGCAGCATGATGGCCTTCTCGAAGTGGCGCAGGGTCTCGGCTCCGGCCTGTTTCTCCTTCTCGGCGTACACCGCCTCCAACTCCCGGAGAATTTTCTCGCGCAGGGATTCCTCGTGCAGTGAATCGTCCTCGTCGAGCCACTGCTGGATCGGCATGGGCTGGGCGAATTCCTCTTCCAGGGCCTTTTCCAGGCCTGCCACGTCCCACTGTTCGTCGAGACTGCCCGGCTGGATGAACTGGTTGATGACACCGTTGACGCAATCGGCGCGTATGACCTCGACGGTATCGGAGATGTCGTTGGTGGCCATCAGCTCGTTGCGCTGCTCGTAGATCACGCGACGCTGGTCGTTGGCCACGTCGTCGAATTCGAGCAGGTTCTTGCGGATGTTGAAGTTGTGGGCCTCCACCTTGCGCTGGGCATTGACGATGGCCTTGGTGACCCAGGGATGTTCGATGGCCTCGCCTTTTTCCATGCCCAGTTTCTGCATCAGCGCGCCCACGCGACCGGAGGCGAAGATGCGCATGAGGTTGTCTTCCAGGGACAGGTAGAAACGGCTGGAACCGGGATCGCCCTGGCGTCCGGAACGACCACGCAGCTGGTTGTCCACGCGCCGGGATTCGTGGCGCTCGGTGCCGATGATGTGCAGGCCGCCGGCATCGAGCACCTGCTGGTGGCGCTGTTCCCAGTCGCGGCGCAGGGCCGCTCGTGCGGCGTCGTCGGCCTCGGGACCCAGTTCCGCCAGTTCCGCCTCCAGGCTGCCGCCCAGTACGATGTCGGTACCGCGGCCGGCCATGTTGGTGGCGATGGTCACCGCGCCCGGACGACCGGCCTGGGCGACGATCTGTGCCTCGCGTTCGTGCTGCTTGGCGTTCAGCACTTCGTGGCTGATCTTTTCCTTGTTCAGCAATTTGGACAGGTATTCGGAGGTCTCGATGGAGGTGGTGCCCACCAGCACCGGCTGGCCGCGCTGGCGGCAATCGCGCACGTCTTCGAGGATGGCGTTGAACTTCTCCTCGAAGGTGAGGAATACCAGGTCGCCCATGTCGTTGCGGATCATGGGTTTGTTGGTGGGGATGACCACCACTTCCAGGCCGTAGATCTGCTGGAACTCCGCGGCCTCGGTATCGGCGGTGCCGGTCATGCCGGCCAGCTTGTCGTAGAGACGGAAATAGTTCTGGAAGGTAATGGAGGCCAGGGTCTGGTTTTCGTTCTGGATCTTCACCCCTTCCTTGGCCTCGACCGCCTGGTGCAGCCCTTCGGACCAACGCCGGCCCGGCATGGTACGGCCGGTGAACTCGTCGACGATGACGACCTGGTTGTCCTTGACGATGTAGTCCACGTCCTTCTGGTACAGCACGTGGGCACGCAGGGCCGCGTTGAGGTGATGCATCAGCATGAGGTTGGCGGCATCGTAGAGGCTCTGGCCCTCTTCCAGCAGGCCGGCGCGGGTCAACTCCTCCTCCACGTGCTCATGACCTTCCTCGGTGAGGTAGACCTGCTTCTGCTTCTCGTCCACCGAGTAGTCACCGGGGCCGCCTTCGTCTTCTTCGTTTTCCTTGGGCGCCTGGCGCACCAGGCGCGGCACGATCTCGTTCATCTTGGCGTAGAGAGTGGAATTGTCGTCGGTGGGGCCGGAGATGATCAGCGGTGTGCGCGCCTCGTCGATGAGGATAGAGTCCACCTCGTCGACCACCGCGGCATTGAGCTCACGCTGCACCTTCTCCTCGATGCTGAAGGCCATGTTGTCGCGCAGGTAATCGAAACCGAATTCGTTGTTGGTGCCGTAGGTGATGTCGGAGTGGTAGGCGGCACGCTTTTCCTCGGTGCTCATGCCACCGACGCTGACGCCCACGGTCAGGCCCAGGAAGTTGTAGAGGCGGGACATCCACTCGGCGTCACGCCGTGCCAGGTAGTCGTTCACCGTGACCACGTGCACACCCTTGCCGGGCAGGGCATTGAGGTAGGCGAACAGGGTGGCCACCAGGGTCTTGCCCTCGCCGGTGCGCATCTCGGCGATGCGTCCCTCGTTGAGCACCATGCCACCGATCAGCTGCACGTCGAAGTGACGCATGCCCAGGGTGCGCTTGCCGGCCTCCCGGACCACGGCGAAGGCCTCGGGCAGCAGCTCATCCGGCTTGGCCCCATCCTGCAGACGCTGGCGGAATTCGTCGGTCTTGGCGCGCAGTTCCTGGTCGCTCAAGGCCTGGATACTGTCTTCCAAGGCGTTGATCTTGTTGACCACCTTGGTCATGCGCTTGATGGTGCGATCGTTGCTGCTGCCGAACAGCTTGCGGAGGAGTTGACTTACCATAGGGACCAGGGAATGCGGATTCCGGCTTCAGATAAAGGCGACATGATAACCGAAGCGGGGGGCTAATGCGTAGGGGACAAATTGCCGGGAAAGGCGGATTCAGCGGGCGGCGATGTACTTGGCGGGGTTGACCACCTTGTTGTCGCGCAGCACCTCGAAGTGCACGTGGGGACCGGTGGAACGGCCGGAGGAACCCATGCGGGCGATGACCTGGCCCTTTTCCACCCGTTCCCCGGCGCTGACCAGGTGGTCACGGTTATGGGCGTAGCGGGTGACGTAGCCATTGCCATGGCTGAGTTCCACCAGGTTGCCGTAGCCACCACGATGGCCGACGTAGGTCACTACACCGGCGGCCACCGCCACGACATTGGCGCCCTCCTTGCCGGCGAAATCAATGCCGTAATGGAGGGCCGGCTTGCCGGTGAAGGGGTCGGTACGCTTGCCGAAGTGGGAGGACAGCCAGCCCTGCTCGATGGGACGTCCGGAGGGCTCGATCTGGGCCTTGAGGTTACGGTCCATGACCAGCCCCTCCAGCACCGTCAGCTTGCGCTGGCGGTCGCTGAGCTGCAGCTGCAGCTCCTCCAGGGTACGCAGGAAATCCGGCAGTTCCGTATTCGCGGGGACGGCTTCGGCGAGTTCCTGCACCTCTTCAGTGGAACCCCCCTGGCCCGGCAAGCTGTCGAAATCGAATTCGGCCAGGTCCAGCTCCGCCATGCGCGCCAGGCGCGTGCCCAGGGCATCCACCCGCAGCAGCTGGGCCTGCATCTGTCCGAGTCGCAGCGCAAGGGCATTGAGATGGGCGTCGGCATCTTGACGGGCCATTTCAATGGCGGCCTGCTGCTGTTCCAGTTCGGCCTGCCAGGGCGGTGGCGCCGCGCCGACGGGGATATTCCCGACCGCCTGCGCCACCCCGAGGCGGTAGCCCCCGTAGAGCAGCGCCCCGCACAGGAACAACAGCCCCGTCAGCAGGGGCAGCAGGAACTGCGGCCTTCCCAGGGCGATGCTCGCGGCGCGTCCGCGGCGGTTGGTAAAGAGCATGATATTCATTTAGTGTATCCGTTCATTCCCGGTTCATGGCAGTCCACAGGAAGCAAGCATCATGCCCACCCGTAAACCGGTCTCCGTTGGCAAACTGTTCACGGGTGGAGCCCTGTCCCGGTTCCTGGAACGGCGGCAACTGCTGGCCGAACTGGAACGCCTGTTGTCCCGGAACCTGCCACCGCCCCTGGACCTCCACTGCAAGCTACTGAACCTGCGCGGGGACTGCCTGATCCTGGCGGTGGACAACCCCCTGTGGGCAAGCCGCCTGCGCTTCCAGACCCGAACTCTACTACAGCAGCTTGCGTCTGTGGAATCCGTGACGGTGCGCACAATCCAGATCAAGGTCCTGCCGCAGGCCGTGCCACGGCAGAAAAAAACCCGGCGCAACAAGCCCTTGTCAGCGGCCAATGCTCAGTTGGTGCGACAGACCGCCCGTTCCCTCAAGGATGAGCGCCTGCGCGCCGCCCTGTTACGGGTAGCGTCCCGCGGAGAGAAAACCTGAAGCCGGGCCGGCTGCGCCGGCCCTGGTCGGGCGGAAGCCCGACAAACACCTCAGGAAACCGGCAGTGGCTGGGTGAAACAGATGGGTGCCTGCTCGCTGTCTTCGAACGTGACCTCTTCCCAGGCATCCTGCTCCGCCATGAGGGCACGCAGCAGCCGGTTGTTGAGGGCATGTCCGGACTTGTGGCCGTGGAAGGCGCCAATGAGGCTCTGGCCGAGCAGGTACAGGTCGCCGATGGCGTCCAGGATCTTGTGCTTGACGAACTCATCCTCGTAGCGCAGGCCATCGGTATTCAAGACCCGATAGTCGTCCAGCACCACGGCGTTGTCGAGACTGCCGCCCAGGGCCAGGTTGTGGGCGCGCAACTGCTCGATGTCACGCATGAAACCGAAGGTACGGGCGCGACTCACTTCGCGGACGAAGGAGGTGGTGGAAAAATCCACTTCCGCGCGCTGGGTGTCTTCCTTGAAGACCGGGTGCTGGAAGTCGATGGTGAAGCCCACCTTGAAACCGTTGAAGGGATCAAAGCGCGCCCACTTGTCCTCGTCCTCCACCAGTACCGGGCGCTTGATGCGGATGAAGCGCTTGGGTGCATTCTGTTCCTCGATACCCGCGGACTGGATCAGGAACACAAAGGGGCCGGCGCTGCCGTCCATGATGGGCACTTCGGTGGCGCTCAGGTCCACATAGGCATTATCGATCCCGAGACCGGCCATGGCCGACAACAGATGTTCGACGGTGGAGATGCGCACATCGCCGTTCACCAGGGTGGTGGACAGCACGGTGTCGCCCACGTTCTCGGGGCGTGCACGAATTTCGACCGGGGGCTCCAGATCGGTGCGTCGAAACACGATACCGGTGTTGGGCGCGGCGGGACGCAAGGTGAGGTATACCTTCTCGCCCGTGTGGAGCCCCACGCCGGTGGCGCGAATGACATTCTTGAGTGTACGTTGGCGTATCATGGGTCTTTCCCTAAAAGTGCTTGCCGATCCGGAGCTTAGGCGATGGCTGCGGATGGTAACACAGCTGCAATATCAGGAAAAGAGAAACCAGTCACACTCTTGCGGCTAAGTCCCTGTTTTCCCGGCACCCATACTTTGCTGAAAACACTAGCAAAATACGCGCCAATCCCGCTTCCAGAACCGGCTGGCCAGCTCCTGCAGGAGCCGACCCTGTAGGAGCGGGCTTGCCCGCGAACAGGGCATGGTCAGCACCCTCTCGGGCAAGCCCGCTCCTACGGGTACCTGAAAGCCAAATCGATAGACAGCTCGCTCGCCCGCCCCCTCCCCGCACTGAGGAGGAAAACGGGTAGGTGGCAGGGCGAACGAAACCCTTCCCCCTTCGCGGGGTGTGTGGCGCGACGGGGCCGGTACCTAGTCCGCCTGCCGGCGCAGGAAGGCGGGGATATCCAGGTAATCCAGGTCCTCCTGGCTGGTGATGGGGGCCAGGCCCTCACCTACCGCGCGCTTGCGCTTGATGGTCGGCTGTTCGTAGTCCTTGTAATCGACCTCGCCATCCTTGTTTCGTTCCACCAGCTTCATGGGCGGCTCCTTCTGCTGCAGTGCCTGGGCGCCCAGGCCGGTGGCCACCACCGTTACCCGCAACTCGTCGCGCATGGTGGGATCGATCACGGTCCCCACCACGACCGTGGCGTTCTCGGAGGCGAACTCCTTGATGGTGTTGCCAACTTCCTCGAACTCGCCGATGGACATATCCATGCCGGCGGTCACGTTCACCAGGATGCCACGCGCGCCCATCAGGTTGATGTCTTCCAGCAGCGGGCTGTTGATGGCGCTTTCCGCCGCCTCGCGGGCGCGGTCCTCGCCACTGGCGACACCGGAGCCCATCATGGCCATGCCCATCTCGGACATGACGGTACGCACGTCGGCAAAATCGACGTTGATCAGGCCCGGACGGGTGATCAGCTCGGCGATACCCTGCACCGCGCCCAGCAGTACGTCATTGGCGGCCTTGAAGGCATCCAGCAGGCTGACCTGCTTGCCCAGTACCGTGAGCAGTTTTTCATTGGGGATGGTGATCAGGGAATCCACGTACTGGCTCAGTTCCTTCATGCCCGCCTCGGCCGCATGCAGGCGCTTGCCACCCTCGAAGGGGAAGGGCTTGGTCACCACGGCCACGGTGAGGATACCCAACTCCTTGGCCAGCTGTGCCACCACCGGCGCCGCGCCGGTACCAGTGCCGCCACCCATACCGGCGGTGATGAACAGCATGTCGGAGCCCTCGATCACCTCGATGATGCGATCACGATCCTCCAGCGCCGCCTGACGACCGATCTCGGGGTTGGCGCCGGCGCCGAGCCCCTTGGTGATGCTGCTGCCCAGCTGCAGGCTGATACGCGATTCCATGTTCTTGAGGGCCTGCGCATCGGTATTGGCGCAGATGAAATCCACGCCCTCGATGTCGGCCTCCACCATGTGCTGCACGGCGTTGCCGCCGCCACCGCCCACACCGATCACCTTGATGACCGCGTTCTGGCTGTATGCGTCCATTAGTTCAAACATTGTCTTGCCTCCTCAGTTGTACTCTACGATCGCGCCCGTTGTCGGATTGAAATCCGACCAACAACACCCATTTTGCTGTCGGGCTGAAGCCCGACGGCAATCACCACAACACTAAAAATTGCCCTGGAACCAGCTCTTCATCCGGTTCAATACACCCTTGAAACCACGGCCCAGATGCACGTCCAGGTTACGGTGCGTGCGATTCTGGTTGCCGAACAGCAGCAAGCCGACCCCCGTGGCATAGATCGGATTGCGCACCACATCGAACAGGCCGGTGACATACTGGGGCGAGCCCAGCCGTACCGGCATGTGGAATATCTCTTCCGCCAGGTCCACCAGGCCTTCGATCTTGGAGCTGCCGCCGGTCAGCACCACGCCGGCGGCGATCAGGTCCTCGAAACCACTGCGCCGCAGTTCCGCCTGCACCAGGGTCATGAGTTCCTCGTAGCGGGGCTCCACCACCTCGGCCAGGGTCTGGCGCGCCAGCCGGCGGCTGCCGCGGTCGCCCACGCCCGGCACCTCGATGCTCTCCTCGCTGCTGGCCAGCTGGGTGAGGGCGCAGGCGTACTTGATCTTGATCTCTTCCGCGTTCTGGGTCGGGGTGCGCAGTGCCACCGCGATGTCATTGGTGACCTGGTCGCCGGCGATGGGGATTACCGCCGTGTGACGGATGGAGCCCTCGGTGAATACGGCGATGTCCGTGGTGCCGCCACCGATGTCCACCAGGCATACGCCCAGTTCCTTCTCGTCCTCGGTGAGCACCGAATAGCTCGAGGCGAGCTGTTCCAGGATCACGTCGTCCACTTCCAGGCCGCAGCGGCGCACACACTTGATGATGTTCTGGGCCGCGCTCACCGCACCGGTGACCATGTGTACCTTGGCCTCCAGGCGTACGCCGGACATGCCCACCGGCTCGCGGATGCCGTCCTGGGCATCGATGATGAATTCCTGGGGCAGGATGTGCAGGATCTTCTGGTCGGCGGGGATGGCCACGGCGCGCGCCGCGTCGATGACCCGCTCCACGTCGCTGGGGGTCACTTCCTTGTCGCGGATAGCGACGATGCCATGGGAATTCAGGCTGCGGATATGACTGCCGGCGATGCCCGCGTAGACCGAGTGGATCTGGCAGCCGGCCATCAGCTCGGCCTCTTCCACGGCGCGCTGAATGGAATGCACCGTGGATTCGATATTCACCACCACACCCTTCTTGAGGCCGCGCGAGGGATGGGAACCGATGCCGATGATTTCCACACCGCCCTCCGGCGTGATCTCACCGACGATGGCCACCACCTTGGAGGTGCCGACGTCGAGTCCCACGATGAGGTTTTTTTCAATCTTCTTGGCCATGGGCATTCAGCTCTCTTTGGTCCCGTTGCGCGCCGTCCAGCGTACGGCGAAGCCGTTGCTGTAGCGCAGATCCACGTGTTGCAAACGCTCCTCCCTGCTTACCACCAGGCTGGGGTAGGCGCGCAGAAAGCGCCGCACCCGTTGCCTGGCATCGATACGTCCCAGTTGCATGCTGACCCCCGAATCCAGGGTCAGCTCCAGGGCGCGGCGCGGATCCTGGCGCAGCCGCGTCACCGTCAGTCCGGCGGTGGACAGCAGCTGCTCCAGCTCCTGGTATTGGGCCAGCAGCGCCGCTTCGCGTCCCTCCGGTCCCTGCAAGCGCGGCAGGGGTTCCTGTATCTCGCGACCGGCGGCATCAAAGCGCTCGCCGCGCGGGTTCAGCAGCGCGCCGTCGCCCCAGCGCGCCACGGGTAGCTGTTCCTGCACATGCAGACGCACGGTGTCCGGCCAGACCCGCCGCACCGACACCCGGTCCACCCAGTCCAGCTCCTGCGCAGCCCGCTGGATGGCGACCACGTCCACGTTGAAGAATCCGCCGCGCACATGGGGCAGCACCCGTGCCTGCAATTCCGTCTCGCTGAGGTAGCGCAGGCTCCCTTCGATCTGCAACTGGCGCATGGGCAGGCTGTCGGGATCCTGGGTCCAGCGCACCAGGCCGACACCGGCCAGCACCAGGGCCAGCACCAGCGCGCCCCGGCCCAGCCGTGGCCACCAGGGCTGCAGACGCGCCAACAGGCTGACGGGCCGCGAGGCCTGTCCGCTTGTTGTCTTGCGCGCGCGCTCGGCCATCTCAGTCCTGCTCCCCTTCCAGGCTGGTGGCGAGGATACGCACCACCAGGGTTTCGAAATCCAGTCCGGCCTGGCGCGCCGCCATGGGCACCAGGCTGTGGTCGGTCATGCCCGGCACGGTATTCAGCTCGATGAGCCAGGGCCGGCCCTCGCCGTCCACCATGAAATCCACCCGCCCCCAGCCGCGACCATCGAGGGCCCGGAAGGCCGCCAGGGCCAGCTGCTGGTAGATACGTTCCTGTTCGACGGGCAGGCCACAGGGACAGTGATACCGGGTGCTGTTCGACTCGTACTTGGCCTGGTAGTCGTAAAACACATTGCCGGTCTCGAGACGGATCAGCGGCAGGGCCTCGTCACCCAGGATCGCGGCGGTGTACTCGGCGCCGGTGATCCAGCGTTCCGCCAGCACCGCCTGGTCGTATTGCCGTGCCAGTGCCCAGGCGGAAGGCAGTTGTCCCGCTTCCTCCACCTTGCTCATGCCGATACTGGAACCCTCGTGAATCGGTTTGATCATCATGGGGAAGCCCACATCCCGCGCGGCCCGTTCCAGGTCCGCCTCGTTGTCGAGCAGCGCGAACTCCGGCGTCGGCAGACCCACGCCATGCCACAGCTGTTTGGTGCGCAGCTTGTCCATGGCCAGCGCCGAGGCCAGCACACCACTGCCCGTATAGGGCAGGCCAAGCAATTCCAGGCAGCCCTGCATCACACCGTCCTCGCCACCGCGACCGTGCAGGGCATTGAACACCCGGTCGTAACCGCCTTGTTCCAGTTGCCGCAGCACATCGGAATCCCCTGCGTCCACCGCCTCGGCGTCCACACCGGCGCGGCGCAGTGCTTCCAGCACGGCCTGGCCACTGCGCAGGGAGATCACCCGCTCCGCCGCGTGCCCGCCCATGAGCACCGCCACCTTGCCGAAGGCCTGGACGTCCGTCATGCCGTTGCCTCACCCACCATGCGTACCTCGGTCTCCAGGCGCACACCATGCACGGCCTGCACCTTCTCCCGAACCTCGAAAATCAGCGCCTCGATGTCCGCCGCCGTCGCTGCGCCCAGGTTGACGATGAAGTTGGCGTGTTTCTCCGACACCTGGGCATCGCCGCGACGCAGCCCCTTCAAGCCCGCCGTCTCGATCAGGCGCGCGGCGTGATCCCCGAGGGGATTGCGGAACACCGAACCACAACTCGGCTGCTGGGTTGGCTGGGTGGCACCACGACGCGCCAGCAGTTCCTTGATGTGCGCCTGGGCCGCGCTCACGTCGCCCGGCGTGAGGCGCAGTTCCGCGCCCACGAACCACTCCTCGCGCGGTGCCTGCACACTGCGGTAGGCCACTTCGTATTCATCCGGCGCGCGTCGATGCAGCACACCGCGCCGGTCCAGGGTCTCCACCACCGTCACCAGGCCCCAGGTCTCGCCACCGAAGGCACCGGCATTCATCGCCAGCGCGCCACCCAGGGTGCCGGGGATGCCGGCCAGGAACTCCGCCCCGGTGAGCCCGGCCCGCGCCGCCGCCCGCGCCACCTTGGCACAGGTGACCCCGGCACCGGCATGGAGACGGTCGTCCCCCACCCGGCGCAGCTCGTCGAGTGCGCCAAGGGTGAACACCACCGTGCCGCGGATGCCGCCGTCGCGCACCAGCAGGTTGCTGCCCAGGCCCAGCCACAACAGCGGTTCTTCCGCCGGCAGGCTGGCCAGGAAGCCGGCCAGGTCATCCAGGTCTGCCGGCTGGTAGAAACGATCCGCGGGACCACCCACCCGCCAGCTGGTATGGGCGGACATGGGCTCCCGCTCTCGCAATTCACCGCGCAGGGCTGGCTGTAGGGGCGCCGTCATCATGCCTTGCGCCGACCTCGCGCCTTGTCGGCGGTGACCGTCTTGCGCGGCCGACTGACCGTCGTCTTGCGCGCCGCCGGCTCAGCCAGTGTGGCCCGCAACCATTGGCTGCAGAGCGGCTCACCACAGCCCATGTGAAACTGATACCTGTTGTCCTGGCTCATACCCGTTACTCCCCAACCGACTGCAATTGCCGCGGCAGTTGCTGCGCCGCCGCGCCTACATCCCCGGCGCCCATGGTCAGCACCAGGTCACCTTCGCGCAGCACCCCGTCCAGTGCCTCCGGAAGCTGTTCCACCGTTTCCACGAAAATGGGATCCACCTTGCCGCGTGTACGGATGGCGCGGCACAGGGCGCGGCCATCGGCGCCGGGGATCGCTTCCTCGCCGGCGGCATAGACCTCCATGATGAGCAGCACGTCCACCTCGGACAGCACCTGGGCGAAGTCCTCGAACAGGTCGCGGGTGCGGCTGTAGCGATGCGGCTGGAAGGCCAGCACCAGGCGCCGCTCCGGCCAGCCACCACGCACCGCGGCCAGGGTCGCCGCCAACTCGCGCGGGTGATGGCCGTAATCGTCCACCAGCAGCACCGCGCCATGGGACGTGGCAACCTCGCCATAGACCTGGAAGCGCCGGCCGATACCCTGGAAGGATTCCAAAGCGTGCTGGATGGCGGCATCGGCCACCTCCAACTCGGTGGCCACGGCGATGGCCGCCAGTGCGTTGAGCACATTGTGATTGCCGGGCAGGTTCAGGGTGACCGGCAGCGATGCATGGCCTTCCCGCTCCACGTCGAAATGCATCTTCAAGCCCTGCTGGCGCACCTTCACGGCGCGCACATCGGCGGGCTGCTCGATGGCGTAGGTGCGCACCGGACGGGTGAGTTCCGGCAGCAGATCGCGCACTTCCGGATCGTCTACGCACAACACCGCCAGGCCATAGAAAGGCAGGTGATGCAGAAACTCCACGAAGGTCTGGCGCAAGCGCTGGAAGTCACCTTCATAGGTGGCCAGGTGATCCGCATCCACATTGGTGACCACCGCCAGCATGGGCTGCAGGTGCAGGAAGGAGGCATCGCTCTCGTCGGCCTCGGCCACCAGGTACCAGCCGGCACCGAGGCGCGCATGGCTGGCGGAGCTGTTGAGGCGGCCACCGATGACATAGGTGGGATCGAGTCCGCCCTCGGCCAGCACGCTGGCCACCAGGCTGGTGGTGGTGGTCTTGCCGTGGGTACCGGCCACGGCGATGCCGTAGCGGAAGCGCATCAGCTCCGCCAGCATTTCGGCGCGCGGCACCACCGGGATGCGCAGTTCGCGCGCCGCCTGCAGCTCGGGGTTGGCCGGCTGCACGGCGCTGGACACCACTACCACGTCGCAGTCGCGCACATGCTCGGCATTGTGTCCGACCCAGCAACGCGCGCCCTGCTCGCCCAGGCGCCGGGTCACAGCGTTTTCCTTGAGGTCGGAACCACTCACCTCGTAGCCCAGGTTGAGCAGCACCTCGGCGATGCCGCCCATGCCCACGCCACCGATGCCGACGAAATGCACGCGCTGGATGCGGCCCATGCCGGCGGCGGGAACGGCGGGGCTATGCGTCATCTTCCTCATGCCGCCCTCCATTCCAGGCCCGCCGCGGCCACACAGGCCTGCGCCACCCGCCGCGCGGCCTCGGACTGTGCCAGGGCGCGCGCCTGTCCGGCCATGGCGACCAGGCGGGCGCGATCCGCCAGGAGCGGCTGCAGCAGTTCCGCCAGTCGCGCTGCATTCAATTGCGGCTGCGGCAGCAGCAGGGCCGCGCCCTGCTCCGCCAGGTAGCGGGCATTACCGGTCTGGTGGTCGTCCACCGCATGGGGATAGGGCACCAGGATGGCGCCGATACCCGCCGCCGCCAGCTCGGCCACGGTCAGTGCGCCGGCGCGACAGACCACCAGGTCCGCCCAGCCGTACGCGGCGGCCATGTCGTCCACGAAGGGCTCCACCCGTGCCGAAATACCGGCGGCGGCATAGGCCGCGCGGCCGGCATCCAGGTGGCGGATACCGGTCTGGTGCCAGACCTCGGGACGCAGGTCTTCGGGCAAGCGGGCAATGGCCGCCGGAACGGTCTCGTTGAGTGCCTGCGCCCCCAGGCTGCCACCCAGCACCAGCAGGCGTGGCCCGCCCGTGCGCTGCACCAGTCGTTCCCCGGGCGCCGGCAGGGCAGCGATGTCCTCGCGAACCGGATTGCCGGTGAGCAAGGCACCGGGCAGGGCCGCGGGGAACGCCACCATCACCTGTCGCGCCAGCGGCGCCAGCCAGCGGTTGGTCATGCCTGCCACGGAATTCTGTTCATGGATGAGCAGGGGCCGCCGCAGCAGCCAGGCCATCAGGCCGCCCGGGCCGGTGACGAAACCGCCCATGCCCAGCACCGCCGCGGGACGCAACCGCACCAGCACCCAGAAGGATTGCAGCAGGGCCAGGGCCAGCATGAAAGGCGCCGACAGACGCCGAACCAGGCCCTTACCACGCAGGCCACTGACCCGGATCCAGGCCATCGGGAAGCCGGCCTCCGGTACCACCCGTGCCTCCAGGCCCTGGCGGGTGCCAAGCCAGGTCACCGCGATGCCCTGGGCGCGCAGTACCCGTGCCACGGCGAGCGCGGGAAACACGTGGCCACCGGTACCGCCGGCCATGATCAGGATGGGCCGCGCGCTCATGCCCGCACCCTCCGTCGCTGGGCCGGTTCCGTACCGGTCGCCTTCAGGTTGTGGACGTTGCAGCGGGTCTCGTAATCGATGCGCAGCAACAGGGCCACGGCCACGCACATGACCAGCAGGCTGCTGCCGCCGTAGCTCATGAGCGGCAGGGTCAGGCCCTTGGTGGGCAGCAGGCCCATGCTCACGCCCATGTTGATGACGCTCTGCAGGCCGATCCAGATGCCGATGCCATAGGCCAGGTAGGCGGCGAAGGGCTGCTGACCCTGGCGCGCTACCTCGGCGATGGCGCAGGCGCGCCAGACCAGGAAGGCATATAGGGCGATGACCAGCAGTACACCCACCAGACCCAGCTCCTCGGCCAGCACCGAGAAGATGAAGTCAGTGTGCGCCTCTGGCAGGTAGAAGAGTTTCTGGATGCTGGCGCCCAGGCCGACACCGAACAGGTCGCCGCGGCCGATGGCGATCAGCGACTGGGTGAGCTGGAAGCCGCTGTTGAAGGGATCGGCCCAGGGGTTCAGGAAGGCGGTAAGGCGCGCCATCCGGTAGGGCGAGGTGATGGCCAGCAGGGCGAAGGCGCTCATCGCCATGCCCAACAATACGGCGAATTGCCACAGCCGCACCCCGGCCAGGAAGGTCATGCCCAGCACGGTGGTCATCAGCACCACCATGGCGCCGAAGTCCGGCTCCAGCAGCAACAGCACGGCCGCCACCACCAGCACCGCCATGGGCTTGAGGAAACCGGCCACCTGGGTGCGTACCTCTTCGCCCCGGCGCACCAGGTAACCGGCCAGGTAGAGGATCAGCAACAGCTTGGCGGGCTCCGACACCTGCAGACGGAACGGACCCAGCACCAGCCAGCGCACGCTGCCGTTCACTTCGCGGCCGAGACCCGGCACCAGCACCAGGGCCAGCATCGACAGCGCCAAGGCCAGCCAGATGAAGCTGCCCCGCTCCCACACCGAGAGTTTCACCTGCAGTACCAGCAGCGCCAGCACCAGACCCAGGCCGAGGTGGACGAGCTGGCGCGTGACATAGTAGAAGGGCTGCCCCAGCTGGCGGTCGGCCATGGTGATGGAGGCGGAGGACACCATCACCAGTCCCAGCAGCAACAGGGCACTGGTCGCCAACACCAGGCCGGTGTCAAGGCGTGGGCAACGCCCCGCCGGCCGGAAGCGGGCACCCAGGCGGGCGGCGACGGCCATCATGACAGACGCTCCACGGCCGCGGTGAATACGCGCCCGCGCTGTGCGTAGTTTTCGAACATATCGAAACTGGCGCAGGCCGGTGACAACAACACGCAGTCCCCGGGGACGGCCATCTCGTCGGCACAGGCCACTGCCTCTTCCATGCTGCGCGCATGCACCACCGGCACCACGCCGCGCAGCACCTGCTCGATGAGTGGTGCATCGCGTCCGATCAGTACCGCACCGCGACCGGCGGTTGCCATGACCCGCGCCAGGGGCGTGAAGTCCTGGCCCTTGCCCTCGCCGCCGGCGATCAGCACCACCGGGCCGCTCATGCCCGCGATGGCCGCTTCCGTGGCCCCTACATTGGTGCCCTTGGAATCGTTGTACCAGGTGACGCCCTGGCGTTCGCGCAACCACTGGGTGCGATGGGGCAGGCCGGGAAACTGGCGCAGGGTTTCGAGCATGGCGTCCATGGTCAGGCCCATGCCCGTGCCAATGGCCAGTGCCGCCAGGGCATTGGCCAGGTTGTGTCGGCCCGCCATGCGCAATTCATCCGCTGGCAACAAGAGGTCCTCCCCCTGCGCCAGCCATTCGCGATCTTCCCGCCGGCGCAGGCCGAAATCCCCGGCGGCCGGGACACCCAGGGTGAAACCTCGCATGGGTCGGGCCGCGTCGGCCAGGGCCAGCACTGCCACATCATCGCGATTCACCACCTGCAGGGCCGCATTCCGGAAGATGCGTTGCTTGGCCAGCCCATAGGCCTCCTGGTTGCGATAGCGGTCCAGGTGATCGGGACTCAGGTTCAACAGCGCGGCGATGTGACCCACCAGGCTATGGGTGGTTTCCAGCTGGAAGCTGGAGAGTTCCAGTACATAGAAATCCGCACGGCTATCGTCGAGCAGGTCCAGGGCCGGCGTGCCGAGGTTACCGCCCACGCGCACTTCCTTGCCGGCGGCAATCGCCATTTCGCCCACCAGGGTGGTGACCGTGCTCTTGCCATTGGTGCCGGTAATGGCCACCACCGGGGCCGTCACGGCACGGGCAAACAGCTCGATGTCGCCGATCACCTCCACACCACGCGCCTGGGCGCGGGCCAGGAAGGGTTCCTCCAGGGAAACACCCGGGCTCAGCACGATGCGTTCGGCGCGGGCAAAGGCCGCCTCGTTGAAGCCGCCGACGAACAGGGGGATGCCGGGCAGCTCGCGGCGCAGCTGCTCCAGGGCAGGCGGCTGCGCGCGACTGTCCGTGATGGCCACCTCGGCACCCTGGCGGGCCAGGAACCGGGCGCACGACAGCCCCGTCGATCCGAGACCGACGATCAGCGTTCTGCTGGCTGTGATCGGCTGTTCCATTGGCATGATCCCCGCGGCAAACCCCATGTCGTTTCCGTGACTCCCTACACCACCACCAGCAGCACCAGCGAGATCACTGCCAGGGTTACACCTACGATTGCCATCTGACTGCGTACGTCCATACAACCTCCTACCGTATCTTCAGTGTTGCCAGGCCGATCAGTACCAGGATCACGGTGACGATCCAGAAGCGCACGATGACGCGCGGTTCCGGCCAGCCCATGAGCTCGAAATGATGATGCAGGGGCGCCATGCGAAAAATGCGCCTTCCGGTCAGTTTGAAGGACGCCACCTGCAGGATGACCGAGACGGTTTCCATGACGAACACGCCGGCCATGACGAAGAACACCAATTCCTGGCGCACCAGTACCGCCATCATGCCCAGGGCCGCGCCCAGGGCCAGCGCGCCCACATCGCCCATGAACACCTGGGCGGGATAGGCGTTGAACCAGAGGAAGCCGAGGCCCGCGCCCATCAGCGCGCCGGCGAACACGATCACCTCGCCCGCATCGCGAATGAAGGGAATGGCCAGGTAGTCGGCAAAGCGCACATGGCCGGTCACATAGGCGAACACCGCCAGGGCACCGGCGATCATCACCGTGGGCAGTATGGCCAGGCCGTCGAGCCCGTCGGTGAGGTTCACCGCATTGCTGGAACCCACCACCACGAAGTACACCAGCAGCACATAGCCCCAGCCCAGGTCCACATAGAAGTTCTTGAAGAAGGGCACCAGCAGCTGCACCTCGGCAGGCGTCTGTGCCGTGTAATACAGGAACAGGGCCGCGCCCAGCGCCACCACCGACTGCCAGAAGAACTTGCCGCGCGCGGACAAACCCTTGCTGTTGCGTGCCACTACCTTGCGGTAGTCGTCCGCCCATCCGATGGCGCCGAACAACAGGGTGACCACCAGCAACACCCACACGTAGCGGTTGCCGAGGTCGGCCCACAGCAGGGTGGCCACCGCCACACCCACCAGGATGAGTGCACCGCCCATGGTGGGCGTGCCTGCCTTGGCGAGATGGGTCTGCGGACCATCGGCGCGCACCGACTGGCCGATCTGGTGGAAGCTCAGGCGCCGGATCATCATCGGACCCACCAGGAAGGAGATCAGCAACGCGGTCAGCACTCCCAGGATGGCGCGCAGGGTCAGGTACTGGAACACATTGAAACCGGTGTGGAACTGGCTCAGGTAATCGGCGAGATAGACCAGCATCAGCGCGCCTCCCCATGCCGGGCCCGCAGGGCATTCACGACCGCTTCCATACCCATGCTGCGCGAGCCCTTCACCAGCACCTGCACGCCCGCGCACCAGTCCTGCTCCAGGGTACTGATCAGTGCTTCCCTGGAGGGACAGGTGACACCGTGCGCGCCGAAGGTTTCGGCGGCGGCGGCGGCCAGATCACCCAGCGCGAACAGGCGTTCCACACCGGTTTCCCGCGCCAGCTTGCCCATCTGGCGGTGCATCCGCTCGCCCTCGGGGCCGAGCTCGGCCATGTCCCCCAGTACCAGCCACTTCGGCCCCTGGCCCAGGGCCAGCACCTCGATGCCGGCACGCAGGGATCCAGGGTTGGCGTTGTAGGTGTCGTCGATGAGCACGGCCGCGTCGGCCAGCGCGATGCGCTGCAGGCGACCCTGCACCGGCGGCAGGCCTTGCAGGCCCGCGCGGACCTCTTCCAGGGTGGCGCCCGCGGCCAGGGAGGCGGCAGTGGCGGCCAGCGCATTCATGACATTGTGGCGACCCGGCAGGGGCAGCCGCAGTGAGAGGCTGCCCTGCGGGGTGCTCATATCCAGTTCGCTGCCGGACGCGTCGCCACGCCAGGTGGCCTGTACATCGGCGCGGCCCTCGATGCCGAAACTGAGCTGCGGGTGATCGCCGGCGAACTCGCGCCACAGGGGTGCGAAGCGATCCTCCGCATTGATGACCGCCACGGCGCCGGCCGGGAGATGCTGGAACAGTTCACCCTTGGCCCGGGCCACGCCGGTGAGGCTGCCGAAACCTTCCAGGTGAGCCGGACCGGCATTGTTCACCAGCCCCACGGTAGGCTGGACAAGATTGGTCAGGTAGGCGATCTCACCCGCGTGATTGGCGCCCATCTCGATGACGGCGGTGCCATGCTCCAGGCCCAGGCGCGCCAGGGTGAGCGGCACGCCGATATCGTTGTTGAGGTTGCCGCGGGTCACCAGGGCCGGACCGCGGCGACCCAGTATCGCGGCGGTCATTTCCTTCACCGTGGTCTTGCCGTTGCTGCCGGTAATGCCCACCAGGGGGATGCTGAAGCGGCTACGCCAATGGGCCGCCAGGCGGCCAAGGGCGTGACGGGTATCGTCCACCGCCAGCAGGGGCAGGTCCGCCGCCGCAACGTCCCGGCTGACCAGGGCGCCGACGGCACCCCGCGCACGGGCCTGTTCGAGAAACGTCTCGCCATTGAAGCGCGGGCCGCGCAGGGCCACGAACAGGTTCTCCGCTTCCAGGCTGCGGGTATCGGTTCCGAGGCCCGTATACCAGGCGTCGGCACCCTGCAAACCGGCCTGCAGCAGTTCGGCGGTTTCGGCCAGGCGCATGCGAATCACGCCGCACCCCCGGCCAGGGCGGCCAGGACCTGGGCGCGGTCGCTGAAGGGGCGGCGCTCGGCGCCGATCTGCTGGTAGTCCTCGTGGCCCTTACCGGCCACCAGCACCAGGTCTCCGGGGCCGGCCTGGCTCACGGCATGACGGATGGCGGCGGCGCGGTCGGGCATCAGCTGCTCTGCGCGCGGCCGCGCCATGCCCGCCTGGATCTCCGCCAGGATGGCATCCGGTGCCTCGCTGCGCGGGTTGTCATTGGTGAGCAGCACCCGGTCCGCCAGGCGTTCCGCCACCGCGCCCATCAAGGGACGCTTGCCGCGATCGCGATCGCCGCCGGCGCCGAACACACACCAGAGACGACCACGGCAGTGGCCGCGCAGGGCCAGCAACACCTGTTCGAGGGCGCGCGGCGTATGGGCATAGTCCACCACCACCAGGGGCTGCCCCGCTTCGCCACCGAAACGTTCCATGCGACCCGGCACCGTGCGCACACGCGCCAGGCGCGCGAGGATTTCCACCAGCGGCATACCGGCGATACCCAGCACCGACAACACCGCCAGCAGGTTGCCTGCATTGAAACCACCGAGCAGGCCAGCCTGCAGCTCGCCCTCGCCCCAGGGCGTGCGCACCCGCAGGGACAGGCCGGTTTCATCCAGCCGCAGGTCATGACCACTCACACGCTCCACATCCTGCAGTCCCGCCAGGTCCTCCTCCAGGCCATAGGCAATGATGCGCGGTATGGAGGTCAGCTGGCCGATCAGTTCACGGCCGAAGGGATCACCACCGTTGATCACCGCCGCCCGCAGGTCCGGCGCCTGGAACAACAGCCGCTTGGCATTGCCGTAGGCCGCCAGGTCACCGTGGTAATCCAGGTGGTCACGGCTGAGGTTGGTGAACACCGCCACATCGAAATGAACACCACTCACACGGCCCTGGTGCAGGCCGTGGGAAGATACCTCCATGGCGACACGATGCAGGCCCGCGTCACGCATCTCGGCCAGCTCGCGCTGGATCACCAGGGCGTCGGGGGTCGTGTGGGTGGCGGGCTTGAGCCGGCCGATGGGACCATAACCGAGCGTACCCAGCAGGGCACCCGGGCAACCCGGCTCGCTGAAGGCCTCGGCAAGGAAATGGGTGCAGGAGGTCTTGCCATCGGTGCCCGTCACGCCGACCACGAACAACTCGTGGCTGGGCGCCCCGTAGAAACGACTGGCAATGAGACCCAGCCGCGCGCGCAGGCCGGACAGGGCGATGGCAGGCACCTGCAGGACCGCGGCCTGTTGCGCCAGTTCCGGACGCTCGGCACGCGGCTCCCACAACACGGCCGCGGCACCGGCCGCCACGGCTTCACGCGCATGGTCCAGGCCATGGTGCTGCAAGCCGGCAACGGCCAGGAACAGGTCTCCGGGCCGCACCTGGCGTGAATCGGTAGCCAGTCCCGTTACGCACAGCTCCGACTCCACCGGGGCGAACCCCTCGAGGAGGGCCTGCAAGGGATAACCGGGCTGCCGGGTATGGAGCGGCATCATGATGCCCCCCTGGGACGAGAGGCCTGCAGGGGCGGCGGGATGTCATCGGGCGGGATGTTCATGAGGCGCAGGGCGCCGGTCATCACCCGCGAGAACACCGGGGCCGCCACCACGCCACCGTAGTACTCCTGGCGACTGGGTTCATCGATCACCACCACCATCACCAGGCGCGGCTGGCTGGCCGGCGCCATGCCCGCAAACAGGGCCTGGTAGCGATCATCGGCATAGCCGCCGGCGATGGATTTTTTCACCGTACCGGTCTTGCCCGCCACCCGGTAACCCGCCACCCGCGCGAGCGGTGCCGTACCCTCGGGGCCGAGCACCTCTTCCATCATGGTGCGCACCTCGCGGGCCACCCGGGCGGACATTACCCGCTCGCCCTCCGGCACCTTGTCCTGGTACAGGAAGGACACCGGCCGCAACAGGCCGTCATTGGCGATGACGCTGTAGGCCTCGGCCAGCTGCAAGGGGGTGACCGACATGCCGTAGCCGAAGGCCAGGGTGGCCAGTTCGATATCACGCCAGCGCGGATGGTTCACCAGCAGACCGGCCGACTCGCCGGGGAAGCCGCTGCCGGTGGTGGCCCCGAAACCCACCCGGGACAACATGTCCCACAGGGTCTTGGGGGGCATGGACAGGGCCATCTTGACCACGCCCACATTGCTCGACTTGCGCATCACCCCGGTCACATCCATGGGTCCGAAATTGCGCACATCCTTGACGGTGTTGCGACCCACGGTCAGGTAGCCCGGGCTGGTATCGATGAGCGTGTGTGGCTGATAGCGCCCGGCCTCCAGTGCCGCGGCAACGGTAAAGGGCTTGATGGTGGAACCGGGCTCGAACACATCGGTCACCGCGCGGTTGCGGAAATGATCGCTGCGGCGATGGTCACGGTTGTTGGGGTTGTAGGAAGGCTGGTTGACCATGGCCAACACTTCCCCGCGCTGCACATCCAGGATCACCGCCGAGGCGGAGCGGGCGCCATGCTGTTGCACCGCAGCCTTCAACTCACGGTAGGCCAGGAACTGGATGCGACGATCGATGCTGATCCGCAGTTCGCGGCCCGGCTGCGGCGGACGAATGCTTTCCACGGTCTCGACGATATTACGTCGCCCGTCCTTGATGACCCGCTTGGCGCCGGGCGTACCACGCAGCCATTCCCCGTAGGCGAGCTCCAACCCTTCCTGGCCCGCGTCATCGATATTGGTAAAACCCAGCACATGGGCCATGACTTCGCCGGCCGGATAGTAACGGCGGTATTCCTGCTGCAGGAACACCCCGGGGATCTCCAGGGCACGCACCTGGGTGGCCAGGTCGGGGCTGATGTGGCGCCGCAGGTAGACGAACTCGCGCCCGGCACGGCTCGCCAGGGTGCGCTGGATATCGTCCATATCCAGATTCAGGGTGCTGGCCAGCCGGGGCAGTTGCTCGCGGGCGGTAATGATCTCCTGGGGATTGACCCATACCGATTGCACCGGTGTGCTGATGGCCAGCGGTTCGCCCTGACGGTCGAGGATCATGCCGCGGTGGGCGGGCATTTCCACCACGCGCAAATGGCGTGCATCCCCCTGACCCTGGAGAAAATCACGGTCCAGCACCTGCAGATCCACGGCACGCCACACCAACGCCGCGAAGGCGCAGGCCATCACCACCAGCAACAAGCGGCGGCGACCATGAAATTCCCCGCTGGTGGATGCGCGACTCATGGACGCACCATCACGACCTGACCGGGATCGGGGATCACCATACCGAGGCGGGTGCGGGCCGCGTGCTCCACCTGGCCATGTGTAGTGAGGGTGCCCTGCTCCAACTGTAACTGCCCCCACTCGGTATTCATGCGATCACGCTCCGCTTCCAGTACCTGCAGCTCGCCGAACAGGCGGCGGCTTTCATGTTTTGCATACACCACACCCAGCGAGGACAACACCACCAACGCCGCCAGCAACAGGTTCAACACCCAGGAAGAGCTCATGCCACACGCTCCGCGATGCGCAACACGGCGCTTCGCGACCGGGGGTTTTCCTGCACTTCCTGTTCAGTGGCACGGATGGCCTTGCCGACGGGACGCAGCCGCGGCTCATGGCCATGACCCATGAGCGGCAGACCCCGCGGCTGTGGTTCACCCTGGTATTCGCGGCGGATGAATCGCTTCACCATGCGATCCTCCAGGGAATGAAAACTGATCACCGCCAGACGGCCACCGGGTGTCAACGCGTCCACGGTCTGAGGCAGCACAGACTCGAGTTCCTCGAGTTCGTGATTGATGAAGATACGAATCGCCTGGAAACTGCGCGTGGCGGGATGTTTGTGTTTTTCCCGCACCGGCACAGCCGCCGCGACCAGTTCGGCGAGTTGACGAGTGGTTACCAGGGGAGCTTCCTCGCGTTGCTGGACGATGGCCCGCGCGATGCGCTTGGCGAAACGCTCCTCTCCATACACCTTCAGCACCCGCACGATCTCACTCTCGCCGGCCTGCGCCAGCCACTGCGCAGCGCTCGCACCGCTGTCCGGATCCATGCGCATGTCGAGGGGACCGTCCTGCAGGAAACTGAAGCCACGTTGGGCGTCGTCGAGCTGCGGAGAAGAGACACCGAGGTCCAGCAGAATGCCGTCGATCCTTCCCTGCAATCCCAGATTCGCGGCCAGTTGACCCAGCATGGCGAATGCACCCCGTTCAATGTGAAAGCGCGCATCGCGCGCCGCGGTTTGTTCCGCCATCGCTACCGCGCGCGGATCCCGGTCGATGGCGATCAGGCGACCATCCGGACCCAGGCACTCCAGGATGGCGTGACTGTGTCCACCACGCCCGAAGGTGCCATCCAGGTACACACCATCGGGGCGGATATTCAGCCCTGCCAGCACCTCCTCCAGTAATACGGGGCGGTGCGCATATGCTTCCGACATGAAACGTTAGAGGGTCAGGGATTCGAGTGCGTCGGGCAGGTCGGCATCCCCATCGGGACCCGTCACCCAGTCACCACAGTTCTTCTCCCAAACCTCCTCGTTCCAGATTTCAAATTTGTTGCCCACGCCGGCCAGGGACACGCGCTTGTCCAGCTTGGCGAAGTCACGCAGGCGTGGCGCCACCAGGATGCGGCCGTTGCCGTCCATTTCCACCTCGGTGGCGTACCCGAGCATCATGCGTTGCAGGGTGCGGGCGCGCTTGTTCTGGTTGGGCAGGCGCACCAGCTTGCGCTGGATGTCTTCCCATTCGGCCAGGGGGTAGAGCAGCAGGCAGCCGTCGTCGTGCACCGTGAGCACCAGGCGCGACTCGAAACGGTCCGCGATGATGCCCCGGTAGCGGGTAGGCAGAGCCAGACGCCCCTTGGCGTCCAGGTTGACGGTGCTACCACCAATGAACACTCATTCCCCCTTGACCATCCCTTTTATCCACTTTGTTCCACTAATCCCCACATTTCGACACTATAGGAACGGCCACCCATCATTGTCAAGGGCAATATGGAAATTCCTGCTTTGCTGACAGGCACTTAGGAGAAGAACAGGAGGGTGGTAGCGGTTAGCGAAGGAATGGAAAATCAGTGGGTTGGTGAGGGTAGTTCGGATGACTTCTGAGAAGCAGGCGGATACGACCCGCCTGGATCCGAACGGGCGGATCCCGCACCCGCTGCGGGTGGCCACACGCCAAAGCGGGACTCCACAATAAGCCAGGCTAATGGGGTGCCATAAATTTATTGATGTAAGTCAATCAGTCAATTACTATATGCCGAATTGATGGCGATACCTAGAAGATCTACAAGCCAATGAATTTAAATCTTTTATTATTTATTATCCTTGGGAGCTACCAGCATGTCGCGCGATGACCGCTTTGTCATTGTGGAGGGCACATCCTCCAGCAATACCCCTATCCGACCCCATAACTGGGCCGAACGCTTTGCCGGCAACCTGGCCAGCTATGATCGCCACCTGCGCCTGTCCTTTTCCAGCCTGCTGGTGCCGGTCATGATCAACGATGTGAAAGGCCTGCGCATGAACCGTGGCCTGTGCCACAGCCATCCGGAGATCTACAAGGACATCCTGGGCTTTGCCGAGGCCCACGACCTCCGGGTCCATGGCCTGGAGGCCCCGCTGGAGCTGCCGCTGGCCTCCTGAGATCGCACCGGCACCTGCATGAAAAAAGGGAGCTTGCGCTCCCTTTTTCGTGCTCCAGTCCCTGTAGGAGCGGGCTCTGCCCGCGAACATTCGCGGGCAAAGCCCGCTCCTACAG
>JAPHQV010000032.1 GCA_026197075.1 Gammaproteobacteria bacterium
AGCGGCGTGCACTATATCCAGGGCTATTTCCTGCAGGAACCCGATACCTCGCTCAGCTACGACTTCTCCGACGAAGTGGCCTGAGACGATTCACCCAGATCTGACCCCGTTGAAAATCATCTGATTTTCAATCGAGCATATGCGACACCAGCCCGTCCGCCAGCTTGGGCTCGAACCAGGTGGACTTGGGTGGCATGACCTCGTTGGCGTCGGCCACCGCCATCAGGTCGTCCATGGTGGTGGGGAAGAAGGAAAAGGCCACCGCCATCTCGCCGCTGTCGACCCGCTTCTCCAGTTCGCCCAGGCCGCGCATGCCGCCGACGAAGTCGATGCGCTTGTCGCGGCGCTGGTCGCTGATGTCCAGGATGGGGGCAATGAGCTGGTCCGACAGCAGGCTGACATCCAGCCTGGCGACCGGGTCGTCGGGGATGAGCTCCTCGTGGATGTTCAGGCGGTACCACTGGCCGGCCAGGTACATGCCGAACTCGCCATGACCGCGCGGATGCACCGCTTCGGCGCTGGCGTTGAGATCGAAATGCTCCGCGACCCGGGGCAGGAACTGCTCGGGGCTCATGCCGTTCAGGTCGGTGACGACCCGGTTGTAGTCCAGGATCTTCATTTGATCGTGCGGGAAGATCACCGACAGGAAATAATCCTGCGGGCCGTCGGGGGGCGCCTTGCCCTTGCGGGAGGCGGATACCCTTGATGCCGAGGCGGAACGGTGGTGGCCGTCGGCGATGTAGAGGGCCGGCATGGCGTCGAAGGCGGCCGTGAGACGTTCGATCTGCTGCGCATCGCGCAGCACCCACAGTTCGTGGCGGATGCCATCGTCGGCGGTGACGTCCAGCTCGGCCTTGGCGCCGGTCACGCCTGCGATCAGGGCATCCACCTCCGGCTGGGCGCGGTAGGCCAGCAGCACGGGGCCGGTCTGGGCGTTGAGGGCTTCGATCTGGCGCACCCGGTCGTCTTCCTTCTCGGGGCGGGTGAACTCGTGCTTGCGGATGCGGTTGGTGTCGTAGTCCGCCACCGAGGCGGCCGCCACCAGGCCGGTCTGCACATGGTCGTTCCAGGTCAGCCGATAGACGTAGTAGCAGGGCTGCTCGTCACGGGCCAGCACGCCCTCGGCCAGCATGCGGTCGAGGTTTTCCTTCGCCTTGGCGTACACCGCAGGGTCGTAGGGGTCGATGCCCTCGGGCAGGTCGATCTCCGGCTTGGAGATGTGCAGGAAGCTCCAGGGCTTGCCGGCCGCGCGGGCGCGCGCCTCGGCGCTGTTGAGGACATCGTAGGGCGGGGCCACCACGTCGGCGCCGCGGCCGGCCACGGGACGCAGGCCGGCGAAGGGACGAATCAGGGACATTTGGGTTCCTTGGGGTCGATACATTCAGGAAGGCGCATTGTACATGCTGGTCCAGAGGTTCGCGACCCGCCGGGCAGAGCTGTTCAAAGGCACGGAGAAAGCGGGGACGAAAGTATTTACTGCAAAGGCGCAAAGGACGCAGAGTAAAAACAGCAAACTTTGCGTCCTTTGCGCCTTTGCGGTGATAGCACGGCCTAGCGGCCCTGCTGCAGGGCGGCGATGCGCACTTCCAAAGGCGGGTGGGTCGCCATCAGCTTCGCCAGGCCCTGTCCGATGCCGCCGGCGATGCCGAAGGCGGCCATCTGGCCGGGCAGGTCCTCGGTCTCGCGGCCCATCTGCAGGCGCTGCAGGGCGGCGATCATTTTCTCGCGGCTGGCCAGGTCGGCACCGCCGGCATCGGCACGGAACTCACGCCGCCGCGAGAACCAGGCGGCGATGATGGATGCCAGGATACCGAGGATCACCTGGGCGAAAATGCTGCCGATCCAGTAGCCCGGGCCGTAGCCGCGCTCCACCTTGAAGATCACTCGATCGATGAGCATGCCGATGATGCGCGAGAAGAAGATCACGAAGGTATTGAGCACGCCCTGCAACAGGCCCATGGTCACCATGTCGCCGTTGGCCACATGGCTGATCTCATGGCCCAGCACGGCCTCCACCTCGTCCGGGCGCATGTGATGCAACAGGCCGGTACTCACCGCCACCAGGGCGGCGTTACGCTTCATGCCGGTGGCGAAGGCATTGGGCTGGGGTGAATCGAAGATGCCCACCTCGGGCATGCCGATGCCGGCCTGTCGGGCCTGGCGCTGCACGGTTTCCACAAGCCAGCGCTCCTCGGCGCTGCGCGGCTGCTCGATGACGCGCACACCCATGGAACGCTTGGCCATGGACTTGGACATGGCCAGGGAGATGAAGGAACCGGTGAAGCCGATGACCGCCGACATGAACAGCAGGCCGGTGAGATTCAGGCCACCATCGGCCAGGTAGGCATCGATGCCCAACAGCTGCATGGAGACACCGAGCACCATCAGGATGGCGAAGTTGGTGGCCAGGAACAGTCCGACACGGGTGAACATGGATCGTTATCCTCGAAATACGGGGTTACGGATGCTTGGAACCGACCTCGTCATTCCGGCGCATGCCGGAATGACGAGGTACAGGTTGTCATGCCCAGCATTAGATGGGGGCCACCCGACAAAGTTCAAGGGCAGGACAGGCGGGAGGCTATTCCTCCACCTCCACCCGGTCCACACCCTGGTAACCGCGTGGCAGCTTGAGTCCGCGCTTGCCCCGCTCGCCCTGGTACTCGTCCAGTTCGGCGGCCTTCATGGTCTTGAACTTCTTACCGGCATGCACGGTAAGGCTGGCACCGGCGGGCACGCAGCTCAGGGCCACCAGGTATTCC
Source organism: Gammaproteobacteria bacterium (assembly GCA_026197075.1). Lineage (GTDB taxonomy): Bacteria > Pseudomonadota > Gammaproteobacteria > DSM-19610 > DSM-19610 > JAIVHA01. The sequence continues at coordinate 2,763 of JAPHQV010000032.1, forward strand.
TCCCGGTTCTTGAGGCGGGCGGAAGGAATGCCGATGATCTTGTTGCCCTTGCCCCGCGCCATGCGCGGCAGTTCCGCCAGCTCGGTGACCAGCAGGTGGCCATCGCGGGTGATGGCGGCGATGCGGTCGCTGTCCGGGTCCTGGACCCGTGCCGGTGACAACACCTGGGCGCCCGGTGGCACGCTGAGCAGGGCCTTGCCGGCCTTGTTGCGGCTGATCATGTCGCCGAGCCTGGCCACGAAACCGTAACCGGCATCACTGGCGATCAGGTACAGGTCATCGGGATCCCCGGCCATGACACCGACGAAGCTGGCGCCGTCGGGGGCGTTCAGCCGCCCGGTGAGCGGTTCGCCCTGGCCCCGCGCCGAAGGCAGGCTGTGGGCCGGCAGGGCGTAGACCCGGCCGGTGGAGTCCAGAAACAGGGCCTGTTGATTGCTGCGGCAGCGCGCCGCCTGGCGGAAACCGTCACCGGCCTTGTAGCCGAGGGCGGCGGCGTCCACTTCATGCCCCTTGGCGGCGCGCACCCAGCCCTTTTCCGACAGCACCACGGTGACCGGTTCGCTGGGCACCAGGGCGGTCTCGTCCAGTGCCGATGCCGCGGCCCGCTCCACGATGGGGGAACGGCGTGCGTCGCCGAAGGTCTCCGCATCGGCGATCAGCTCCTTGCGGATCAGGTTACGCAAGCGGGTGCGTGAACCGAGCAGTTTCTCCAACTGGTCGCGTTCCTTCGCCAGTTCGTCCTGTTCGCCGCGGATCTTCATCTCTTCCAGGCGCGCCAGCTGGCGCAGGCGGGTGTCGAGGATATAGTCGGTCTGCACCTCGTCGAGGGCAAAACGCTTCATCAGCACCGGCTTGGGTTCATCCTCGGCGCGGATGATACGGATCACCTCGTCCAGGTTGAGGAAGGCGATCAACAGGCCTTCCAACAGGTGCAGACGATCCACCACCTTCTTGAGCCGGTATTCGAGCCGGCGGGTGACGGTACGGGTGCGGAACTCCAGCCACTCTGCCAGCAGGGTGCGCAGGTCCTTGACCTGCGGGCGGCCGTCGAGGCCGATGATATTGAGGTTGATGCGGTAGCTGCGTTCCAGGTCGGTGGTGGCGAACAGGTGCAGCATCAGCGCCTCCACATCGATGCGGTTGGAACGCGGCACGATCACCAGCCGGGTGGGATTCTCATGGTCCGACTCGTCGCGCAGATCCTCCACCATGGGCAGCTTCTTGTTCTGCATCTGGTTGGCGATCTGCTCCAGCACCTTGGCGCCGGACACCTGGAAGGGCAACGCGGTGATGACGATGTCACCATCCTCGCGCTCGTAGCGGGCCCGCATGCGCACACTGCCGGAACCAGTCTCGTAGGCGGTGCGTAACTCGCTGCGTGACGTGATGATCTCCGCCTCGGTGGGGAAATCGGGGCCCTGGATGTGCTCGCAAAGGTCGGCCACCGTGGCCTTGGGATCCTCCAGCAGGCGGATGGCGGCGCTGGTGACCTCGCGCACATTGTGCGGCGGGATATCCGTGGCCATGCCCACGGCAATGCCGGTGGCGCCGTTGAGCAATACGTTGGGCAGGCGCGCCGGAAGCAGTTGCGGTTCGTCCAGGGTACCGTCGAAGTTCGGCCCCCAGTCCACGGTGCCCTGTCCCAGTTCCGCGAGCAGTACCTCGGCATAGGCCGCCAGCCGCGCCTCGGTGTAACGCATGGCGGCGAAGGACTTGGGATCGTCGGGCGAGCCCCAGTTGCCCTGCCCGTCCACCAGCGGGTAACGGTAGGAGAAGGACTGGGCCATGTGCACCATGGCCTCGTAGCAGGCGCTGTCGCCATGTGGATGGAACTTGCCCAGCACGTCACCGACGGTGCGCGCCGATTTCTTGAACTTGGCGCGTGCCGACAAGCCCAGTTCGGACATGGCATAGACGATGCGCCGCTGCACCGGCTTGAGGCCATCACCGATGTGCGGCAGGGCGCGGTCGAGGATGACGTACATGGAGTAATCCAGGTACGCCTTTTCGGTAAAGGTGCGCAGCGGCAAGCGCTCCACGCCTTCATAGTTCATTTCATTCTGGTCCATGACAACCTGCCGGGAAAAAGCGGAGGGGATGCGGCGGGATTATACGGGGGATTGGCCGGCGTACCAGCATGGCATTGGTCCGGGAGTGCCTCCCACGGATGGGAGGTCGGGGCTTCAGTCCGACGGGTCAGCCAGTGACCGGGCCAGGACCATGTCGGCGGTAATATCGACCAGCTCTCCGAAGCCGATCACCGAACGCAGCTGTTCACTCAATTTCAGGCCACGGTGGCGGGACTGGCCCATGACCGGCTCCAGCAGGCGGTCAAACTGCTTGGTGGGCAAATCCTGGACGAAGGTCCCGACCACCTTGAGGAAGCAGTATTCGCCATGATCCATGGCCTTGCGGATGAAGGCCTCGCGCGCCGTCTCGCTGTCCAGTTCCAGCTCGGAGCACCAGCGCAGCACCCAGTCGCCACCATCCCCTTCCTGTTCCTTGTAGCAATAGAGTTCCAGCTCGCAATGGGGTGCCCTGTCCTCCTTGCCGCCAGACTGGCGGCGGATGCCGGTGATCGCCTCGCGCAGGGCCATCACCAGGCGCGGATCACCGATGGGATAGAATTCGTACTCCCCATCCGGGGCCTGGAAAAAACGCGCCAGACGATTCGCCCCCCGCGGCACGGCCACAGCCTGCGCCACGGTCACGCCCGCCTCGTTGCGGCCAATGAAAAAGGGCAAGGTACCCAGGTTCATGGCCATGAGTCCCTCGAAGATGCGCGCCGCGGTGGCCGTCCAGATATCACCGGCATCGATACCCAGTTTCTGCTGATTCTTGGCGATCAGCTCGACAAAGAACTGGCTCAAGCCTTCCTGGGAGCGACCCACGATCCGTTCCAGCATCAACAGCGAGCGATCCGTGTCGGAGCGTATCACCCGGTAGGGAATATCCATGAGATTGGTGCCAGTCCGCTTCTTTTGCAGGCTTACCAATCCCACACGCAGTTCCTGGCCGGCCTCCGCCGTCAGTGGTTCCGGTAGCCGTACGCACATGCCCCGGGTGGAGATATCCCGGGTGGTACCGGAAAATTCCTGCTTGCCCACGGCCAGGCTCACGGCCGTCTCCACCAGGTAGCGATCCTCGCGTCGGCACTCCACATAGCCGAAGTGCATCAGTTCCGGACAGGCAACGTCCGCCAGTACGTCCGCGCCGGTATTCCCGGTTTCCAGGTCCAGCTGGCGCCCACCGACCCAGGCGTGCAGGCCATGCACGGGCGGGAATGACGGGAATTCCCCATGCCGGGACAGCGCCTCGCGCCATTGCCGGGTCACATCCACCAGGAGTCCGGTGAAAAGCATGACCTTGAGCCGGTTGCGCAGGCCCAGCGCATCCTCGGCGGACTTATAGGACAGGCGTTCCAGGAAATACTCGACCTTGCGGTCATCCAGACGCTGCGCACGGTCGTTGTCCACCTGCACACGCACGATCATGTGTTCCTCGAAGCCCATGGCATGCTGCAGGAAGCGGTGGAAATCCCCGGGCGATTCGAATTCCTCCGGCGTTGCCGAATGGAGTTGCAGATGACCGTCCTCGCCCCGCTCCCGGTACAGAACCAACAGCAGGCTGCCCTGTTCCTGCAGGGCCACGAGCCGTTCCGGCAATTGCAGGCAGCGAAAATCATACTGCTTGTGGTCGGTGCTGAAAAACTGCATCAATGGCCGATTGCCATTGCTCTGCGCCACCGCGGCCAGGCGCGGCCGACCGCCGTGTTCCGTCACGAAAAAGGGAATATGGACCAGACTTTCCGTATAGATGCGTTCATGGAACAGGCTCACGGCGCTGAGATAGTCGTCCTCCACATCCAGCTTGTACTTGCGCTGGTAGCGCTCCACCAGCTCCTCGATGCATTCCGTAAAGCCCGCCGGCGTTTCCCGGTCCAGTCGGCGCAGGCAGAGAGTGGTTTCCAGTTCGCGGCGCTGCAGAAGGGCGATGGCATAGCGTACCCCCTTCAGGGCCGCGCCCGCGGCCTGGCCTTGCAGGCCGATGAAATTGGCCTGCAACTCCTCGCCGGGCTCATAGGGGCAGGGACCCTTGACGACGAGCTGCACGCCTCCCACCGAGATGTCCCGGGTGGTGGCGCGCACGGGGCCGGCCTTGCCCTGCAGCTGGACGGCCGTGGCATACTGCAGACGGCCTTCCTGGCGTTGCCGGTAGTAGCCAAAGGGAATGATCTCCGGGTTATAGAAGGTAATGCTGGTGGAGGCTTGCGCATCGGCCTCGCCCGTCGTGTCCCGCAGTTCCCGTTCCCGGCTCTGCCGGCGTCGTGTCTGGTCGGAGGTCCGCTGCTGTTCCTCCTCCCGCGCCGCGTTCATGGCATGCAGGGTATGGGCGCCAAAGATAATGGCCTCGAAGGTACCCACCGTATAGTGTCCCCGGTTCTGTTCGAGACCCCGCTGGAACATGGCGTAGGAGATGTCATCCAGGTAGTGCACCCGGTCGTTGAACACGTAGGGCCGGCATTCCCCCAGCACCTTGCCGCGCATGTCGAGGACCTGGTAACAGGGACGGGTAAGGCGCGTCTCCTCCATCTTCTTGAGGAAACGACCGGTGTCGGAATGGGCCACCACGATCTCGGTCACCAGTTCCTTGGAATTGGAACGGGTATCGACACGCCGATAGTGATGCACCCGGATCTCGTGCTCTTGTTCGCTCATCTCATTGTTTTTGTGTCGGAAAATATTATGGCCGGCCGATACACCAAGCCCCATTGCAACATATCGGCCCGGCCCCTGATTTCTCCAGCCGGCCCCCGTGGCCAGGGTAATGCGGGCTAGAATGGGGGCATCATCCCGCCACCGGCCACCGCAGGAGACTGGTTTCATGACATCCACCACCACCCGCCTCGAACAGGACAGCATGGGCGCACTGGAAGTACCGACCGAGGCCCTGTGGGGCGCGCAGACACAACGGGCCGTGCAGAACTTCCCCGTGAGCGGCCTGCCCCTGCCGGCGGCCTTCATCCAGGCCCTGGCCATGATCAAGGGGGCCTGTGCAGCGGTGCATCGGGAACTGGGCCTGCTGGATGAGGAGCGGGCCCTGGCCATCGAGACCGCGGCCGCGGCCATCGCCCGCGGCGAGCACGCCGCCCAGTTCCCCGTGGACGTGTTCCAGAGCGGTTCCGGTACCAGCAGCAACATGAACGTAAACGAAGTGATCGCCGGCCTGGCGCGCGCGGCGGGTGTGGAGGCACATCCCAACGACCATGTGAACCTGGGACAGAGCAGCAATGATGTCGTCCCCAGCGCCATCCACCTGAGCGCCAGCCTGGCGCTGCACCGCGAGCTGCTGCCGGCCCTGGCGGAACTGGCCGACACCATCACCAGGCGTGCCACGGAGTTCGATGGGCTGGTCAAGACCGGCCGCACCCATTTGATGGATGCCCTGCCACTGCGCCTGGACCAGGAACTGTCGGCCTGGGCGGCCCAGGTACGGGATGCCGCCGCGCGCATCGAATCCAGCCTGCCGCGGCTGCGCAAGCTGGCACTGGGCGGGACCGCGGTGGGCACCGGGCTCAATGCCCATCCGGAACTGGGCGCGCGGGTGGTGGCGCGCCTGGCAAGCGCCACGGGCGTGCCCCTTACCCTGATGGAAAACCGTTTCGCCGGCCTGAGCAGTCAGGATGCGGCCGTGGAGATGAGCGGGCAGCTGCGTGCCGCGGCCACCACACTGCTCAAGATCTGCAATGACCTGCGCTGGATGAACTCCGGTCCGCTGGCGGGCCTGGCCGAGATTCAGCTGCCGGCCCTGCAGCCCGGCAGTTCCATCATGCCGGGCAAGGTCAACCCGGTGATCCCCGAGGCCGTGGCCATGGCCTGCGCCCAAGTCACCGGCAATGACCTGGCCGTCACCCTGGCCGGGCAGTCCGGGAACTTCCAGCTCAATGTCATGCTGCCCCTGGTCGCCCACAACCTGCTGCAAAGCATCCAGCTACTGGCCAACGGATCACGCCTGCTGGCGCGCCAGGCCATCGCCGGTTTCACCGTGAACGAGGCCCGGCTGGCCGCGGCCCTGGACCGTAATCCCATGTTGGTCACCGCGCTCAATGCCCGCATCGGCTATGCACAGGGTGCCGCCATCGCGCGGCAGGCCTACGCCGAGGGCCGCCCCATCCTGGACGTGGCCCTGGAATGTACCGAACTGGACGAGGAGGAACTGCGCCGCCTGCTCAATCCCCGGCGGCTTACGGAGGGCGGTATCCCGGAATGAGACCGGCGGCGCGAAGCGTTGGACGCGGTCAGACGGTTTCCGCCAGATTGCCTTTCTGTTCCAGCCAGCCGCGCCGGTCGGCGGCGCGACGCTTGGCCAGCAGCAGGTCCAGGATCTGGTGGCTGTCGTCACCGGCCTCGATGGTGAGCTGCACCAGGCGCCGGGTTTCCGGGGCGATGGTGGTCTCGCGCAACTGCATGGGGTTCATTTCCCCCAGGCCCTTGAAGCGCTGCACACTCACCTTGCCCTTCACCTTCTCGGCGGTGATGCGGTCCAGGACCCCCTGTTTCTCGGCGTCATCCAGGGCATAGAACACCTGCTTGCCCACATCGATGCGGTACAGGGGCGGCATCGCCACGTACACATGACCGGCCTGCACCAGGGGCAGGAAATGACGCAGGAACAAGGCACACAGCAGGGTGGCGATATGGGCGCCGTCGGAATCGGCATCGGCCAGGATACAGACCTTGCCGTAACGCAGGCCTTCGAGCCGGTCGGAACCCGGCTCCACGCCGATGGCCACGGAGATGTCGTGCACCTCCTGGGAGGCCAGCACCTCGGTGGAATCCACCTCCCAGGTATTCAGGATCTTGCCGCGCAGCGGCATGATGGCCTGGAAGATGCGATCGCGGGCCTGCTTGGCCGAGCCGCCGGCGGAGTCCCCTTCCACCAGGAACAGCTCGCCTCGGGCAGGATCGGTGCTGGAGCAGTCGGCGAGCTTACCGGGCAGGGCCGGACCGCTGGTGACCTTCTTGCGCACCACCTTCTTGCCCGCGCGCAACCGGTTCTGGGCGCTCTGGATGGCCAGCGCGGCGATCTTCTCACCGGCGTCCGTATGCTGGTTGAGCCACAGGCCGAAGGCGTCCTTCACGACGCCGGAGACAAAAGCGGCGCACTCGCGCGAGGACAGGCGTTCCTTGGTCTGGCCGCTGAACTGCGGGTCCTCCAGCTTCACCGACAGGATATAGGCACAACGGTCCCAGACATCCTCCGGAGAGAGCTTGACGCCGCGCGGCAACAGATTGCGAAACTCGCAGAATTCACGCACCGCTTCGGTCAACCCCATGCGCAGGCCGTTCACGTGGGTGCCGCCCTGGGGGGTGGGAATCAGGTTCACATAGCTCTCACCCACGCCCTCCCCACCCTGCGGCAGCCACACCAGCGCCCATTCGGCGGCCTCGTGGGTGCTCTGCAGGCTGCCGATGAAGGGGGTTTCCGGCAGGCGCTCTGCGCCGTGCAGGGCCTCCAGCAGATAATCCTGCAGGCCATCCTGGTAACACCATTCCTCACGCTCGTCACTGCGCTCATCATGCAGGCGCACCGTAAGGCCGGGACAGAGTACCGCCTTGGCACGCAGCACGTGACGTAGGCTGGGCAGGGAAAATTTGGGGCTATCGAAATATTTCCCATCGGGCCAGAAGCGCAGCCGGGTGCCGGTATTCTGTTTGCCGACCTTGCCGACTTCTTCCAGCTCCGAGGCCTTCTCGCCGCCCTTGAAAGCGATGTTGTACTCGGCGCCAGCGCGCTTGACCCAGACTTCCAGGTGGCTGGACAGGGCGTTGACCACCGACACGCCGACGCCATGCAGGCCGCCGGAGAACTGGTAGTTCTTGTTGGAAAACTTGCCACCCGCATGCAGCTTGGTGAGGATCACCTCGACACCGCTGATGCCCTGCCCGGGATGGATATCCACGGGCATGCCGCGACCGTCGTCGCGCACCTCCAGGGAACCATCCTTGTAGACGGTGACCTCGATGGTCTTGGCGTGGCCGGCCATGGCCTCGTCGACGCTGTTGTCGATGACTTCCTGGGCCAGGTGGTTGGGGCGGGTGGTGTCCGTATACATGCCCGGGCGCTTGCGCACCGGGTCGAGACCACTCAATACCTCGATGGAGGCGGCGTCGTAGGCATTGCTCATAAAACGTTACAGGCTACCGGAATGGAAAACCGGCACAGTGTAGCGCGGGCGGGACGGTGATGACAGGAGGGAAGCCCTTCACGTACGCATGGGCCATGCCCGGAAAGGGCTCTGACCCCTTTTGGGTTGGGCTTCAGCCCGCCAAGCGTCAGGCCAGGTCCGCCGCCAGGGAATCGCGCACGCCGGCGGGTAGCGGATCGAGCTGGGTGGTGTAACCCTCATGGGCGATGCCGGCGGCAATGGCCGCGCCGCCCTTGACCGCGGTCACCATCTCCGGACTCAGTTCAAAACGCAGGAAATGCACCGAGGAGGTCTTTTCCACCGTGTCCCGCTCCAGATCTTCGTCGGCAATGGCGAACACCGGTTCGAAGCCCTCGACCCGCACCCAGACCTTGTCCTCGATACCAATGAGCCGGGCCAGTACCTTGCGCCGTTCGTCCTCGTCCGGCACCTCGATCATGAAGGTGGCCTTCCAGTTACTGCCATCGGGAATGAGAGGATTGTAGGCATCCAGTTCTTCCTGGATCCCTGCGGACTCGAAGATGCGCTCCACGCGCAGCATCTCCTGGATCTGGTACTGCATGGTCAGACGATCCTCGAAATACAGGGTCGCCATGTCACCCAGATGCACCTGGCGGTGTTTCTTGTGGGCCATGACCTGGGCGCGGAAATCCTGCCGGGTCTCGGCGTAGCGCTCCAGGTTGAACAGGTCGTCACGGGTCAGTGTCCCGTATTGCGTATTCATGGAACTGCTCCTCTTGAAAATCACTCGTTGATTTTGTCATCCCGGCGCAGGCCGGGATCCAGTGCGGTCAGAGGCATGGATCCCGGCATTCGCCGGGATGACGAGAAACTTTCGCCGGGATGACGGAAATTTTTCGTCGGTATCAGATCCCGTAGGCCTTGCGCAGCAGGCACAGGGGGTGTTCGGGTTCGGAATTCCCCTGCAGGCCATTGCTGATCTGGTGGCCGGCCATGGGACAATCACTGCTGTAGTGATCGGGACTGGCTTTTTCCACCCGGTTCACCACCGGCTTGGCGATCTTCATGGAAATCTCGTGGAACTCCGATTTCACGGCATAGGTACCGTCGTGGCCGGAACAACGCTCGATGGCGTCCACACGGGTGTCGGGTACCAGCTGCAGCAGGTCACGGGTTTTCATGCCGATATTCTGCACCCGCAGATGACAGGCCACATGGTAGGAAATCGATCCCAGGGGGTTCTTGAAATCGGTCTTCAGCTTGCCGTGCTTGTGGCGCAGCATCAGGTATTCGAAGGGGTCGTAGATATTGTCGCGTACCTTGGCAACATCCGCATCGTCGGGGAACATCAGTGGCAATTCCTGCTTGAACATCAGCACACAGGAAGGTACCGGACCGACGATATCCCAGCCTTCATCGATGAGCCTGGCGAGCACGGGGATGTTGGCCTCCTTGGCCCTGGCCACGGATTCCAGGTCGCCCAGCTCCAGCTTGGGCATGCCACAGCACTGTTCCTTGTCCACCAGGCGCACCGGGATGCCGTTGTGTTCGAACACCGCCACCAGGTCCTCGCCGATGTGCGGTTCGTTGTAGTTGCCATAGCAGGTGGCGAACAGCGCCACCTTGCCCCGGGTCGGGCCGGCTTCCTCGACACTGGCGCTGGCGGGATTGTGATCGCGCAGGCGCTTGCGCAGGGTCTTGCTGTGGTATTCGGGGAGCTTGGCGTCGGGATGCACGCCCAGCACCTTGTCCAGCAGCTTGCGCGCCGCCGGATTGCGGTTGCTGGTGTTGACCACGCCGGACACCACGGGAATGCCTGCCAGGCTCCCCACCAGGTCGGTGGAGGTCAGCAGCTTGTCACGGACGCGGGTCTTGCCCTGCTTGTACTTGACCGCCTTGGCCCGCAGCATCAAATGCGGAAAATCGACGTTCCATTCGTGGGGCGGCACGTAGGGACACTTGGTCATGAAGCACATGTCACAGAGGTAACAGTGGTCGACCACGTCCCAGTAGACCTGGCGCGGGACACCGTCCAGTTCCATGGTCTCGGATTCGTCGATGGCATCGAACAGGGTAGGAAAGGAATTGCACAGGTTAAAGCAACGTCGGCAACCGTGGCAGATGTCAAAGACCCGCTCGAGCTCCGTGAACAGGCTGCCCTCGTCATAGAACTCCGGGTTCTGCCAATCCAGGCTGTGCCGTGTCGGCGCCTCCAGACTACCTTCCCGTGCCGTCATGTTCGCTCTCCCACTGTGCGCAGACTATCAGGTAATGAAATTATCTTCGGAACCCATGATACGCCGTCATTCCGGCGCATGCCGGACAAAAGCGCGTAGCGTGTTGAACGCCCGCAGGGGCGGCCCGAAGGGCGAGCGTAGCGAGTAATCCAGATGCCGAACCCCTGGATTCCGGCATGCGCCGGAATGACGAAAAGAGGCGTAACCCGGTACTCCCTTAACAGACACAGGGCCGGGACAACGCCCGGCCCGGCCTTTCCTAACCTTAGCTGTCCAGCGCGTCCAGTGCCTTCTGGAACCGGTTGGCGTGGGAACGTTCGGCCTTGGCCAGGGTTTCGAACCAATCGGCGATTTCGTCGAAGCCTTCGTCACGTGCGGACTTGGCCATGCCCGGGTACATGTCGGTGTACTCGTGGGTTTCACCGGCAATGGCGGCCTTCAGGTTGTCGCTGGTGCCACCGATGGGCAGGCCGGTGGCGGGATCGCCGACGGCTTCCAGGTATTCCAGGTGACCATGTGCATGGCCGGTTTCACCTTCGGCGGTGGAACGAAACACGGTAGCCACATCGTTGTAGCCTTCCACGTCGGCCTTGGCTGCGAAATACAGGTAACGGCGGTTGGCCTGGGATTCGCCGGAAAATGCGGCCTTCAGGTTGTCTTCGGTTTTGCTGCCTTTCAGATCCATGGTGGTTTCCTCCGGTTGAACATGGAATGCCGGAAAATCCTTCCGGCGATTGATTTAGAACAAGTCTAAACTGGACAAGACAATAGCCCAGCCAAAAGGCCGTGTCAACACGGAAAAGCCCTTTGCAGTCAGGGAGGAGAGGTTTGACCGCGGGGTCCGCGCTGGGTAACGTAAGCCCACCCTACAGGAGTTGCCCGCTGTGAGCCGTAAACGCACTACCCCCCCCGATTTCGAACAGGCCCTCGCCGAACTGGAGGCGCTGGTGGAGAAGATGGAACAGGGCGACCTCAGCCTGGAGGAATCCCTGCAATCCTTCGAACGCCGCATCCAGCTCACCCGCAACTGCCAGCAGGCGTTGCAGGAGGCGGAACAGAAGGTCCAGGTCCTGCTGGAAAAGGACGGCGGCGAACAGCTGCAGGATTTCGCTTCCCGCGATGATTGACCCACGCCTGCTGGCCTTCATGACCGCCTGCCAGGCACGGGTGGAAACCGCACTGGATCACTGCCTGCCCGCTGCCGGCATCCACCCCGCCTCCCTGCACCAGGCCATGCGTTATGTCAGCCTCGATGGCGGCAAGCGGGTACGTCCCCTGCTGGTGTACGCCGCCGGCCAGGTGGCCGGGGTCCCCGCGGAACGCCTCGATACCCCGGCCTGCGCCGTGGAACTGATCCACACCTATTCCCTGGTCCACGACGACCTGCCCGCCATGGACGACGATGCCCTGCGGCGCGGCAAGCCCACCTGCCACATCGCCTTCGGCGAGGCCCAGGCCATACTGGCCGGTGATGCCCTGCAGGCCCTCGCCTTCCATATCCTGGCCCACGACCATGAGGGCGGTCTTGCCCCCGCGGCCCGCCTGGCCATGGTGGAACAACTGGCCCTGGCGGCCGGCTCCCGGGGCATGGTGGGCGGCCAGGCCATCGACCTGGCATCCGTAGGCAAGCACCTGGACATCGCGGAACTGGAAGACATGCACATCCACAAGACCGGTGCCCTGATCCGCGCCAGTGTCCTGCTGGGCGCCATGGCCAATCCGGAACTGGCACCGGAACGACTGGAGGCACTGGATCATTATGCCAAGTGCATCGGCCTGGCCTTCCAGGTGGTGGACGATATCCTCGATGTGGAAGGCAGCACCGAGGTGCTGGGCAAGACCGCCCGGGCGGACCAGGCCCTGGAAAAGCCCACGTATCCCGCCCTGCTGGGGCTGGAAGGCGCTCGGCAACGGGCGCGGGAACTACACGAGGCGGCCCTGGCCAGCCTGGTGGAATCCGGCACCGAGGCGGATCCGCTACGCTGGCTGTCCAGCTATATCATCGAACGCACCCACTGAATACGCGGCAGGTGGCGCGGGGTCCCCTATCCGGGACCGTCGGCCGCAGGGATGCGGCCGTCGAGCGTACAGGGATGTATTCACAGCGTGTCCCG
>JAPHQV010000056.1 GCA_026197075.1 Gammaproteobacteria bacterium
GCACTCCCTGTGCGATGCCCCGACCATCCTGGCCGGGTGATGAGGTCGCGGCGCGCGGGGGATGCGCGCCGCGCCCCAGTTTATCCAAATGTCCACGCATCATACAAAGGACGGCACTGGTGCGAAACAGCCTTTCAGAACAAATTCAAGCGATTCCGAATATAGGACTATATCCATATATTCGGGGGAAACTGCTCCCGCTCGCCTGTTGCCTTGCGAGGCGAAGCACCGCAACTACACTCATTTCACTGAACGAAAGAAGCATTTATCAAGGATTCCCCGGTCAAACATCCAGGCATGGAGGTGCGACATGAACAGCAGACTCGCCTCGGTCATCACGACGCTATTGCTCATCCTGGGCCTGAACGCCGCCATCGTTGCCAGGGCCGATGAACCCTCTGTGACCATCACGAGCCCCGAAGCCGGGGCAAAACTGGACGTCATGGAACAACACAAGCTGTCCTATGAAGTGGTCCCCGGACCGCGCGGCGATCATGTGCACGTCTACATCGACAATGTCGAGGTGGATATCCTGCGGGAACTCACCGGCACTTACACACTGCCGAGCATCGGTACGGGTGAGCACGAAATCTGCGTGCGCGTGGTCAACAAGGCCCATGTTCCCATCGGGATCGAGGATTGCGTCACGGTACACATGGAGTAGACCCCGGTGGTCATCGAGAACCTGAGCTATGCCCTGGTTCAGGTATTGCACAACTTCGGGGCGGCCGGCGCGGTCGCCATCCCGCTGTCCGCCCTGGCCGTCGGCCAGGCATGGTCGGGGCGCCAGCGTCAGCTGTTGTGGCTGGTACTGCTCGCCTGGGGCATCCAGGCCTTGAGCGGCAGTGGATTCGGTGCGGTCAGCTACTTTTTCTACGGCCGCTTCCCGGACCTCACCCTCGTTGCCACCACCGCGCTCACGGTCAAGATCCTCTGTACGATACTGGGCTTGGCCCTGGCGGCGTTCTTGCTGCGTTCACGGGGCACAGGCCTCCATCCACGCAACTGGCAAGGGTTCGCCGGCCTCGGCATCGTGGCACTGACGGCAGCGGCCTTTCTGCGCTGGTTCTCTTGAGCCTGCCGGTCCGGCACGGGCTGATCGCAACTGCCGCCCGGATCAGGGCCGGCCCGGCACGACTGTAAAATTTCCGGCCAGTGTGTAATGCTGGAGCACCATAACCAATCCCTCCAGCGATTATTGCCGCCTCCATGAAGCGCCTGTTTTACTTCCTGCTGCTCATGCCCACCCTTGTCTCGGCCAGCGAATGGACCACACGTCCCTTGGCGGAGCTGGCGGTGTACCCGGAATTCCGTGCACCGGCCCGGGTACTGGCCCTCAACGAGGCACACCTGGCCGCCGAGGTGGGCGGACGGATCGAGGCACTGCCGGTCCGGGTCGGCCAGGCGGTGCAGGCCGGCGCGGAGCTGGCGCGCATCGATACGGCCGACTACCGCATCGCGGCCGGACAGGCCGCGGCACGGGTGGAACTGGGAGAAAATCGTCTGCGCCTGGCACAAACCCAGCTCGACCAGTTCCGCATCCTGGCGCAGGACGGCCATGTGAGCGAGGACCAGTTGCGTATCAAGGTGACCGAGCACGCCGTGCTGGAGAGTGAGCTGGAACTGGCGCGTCTGGCACTGGAGGCGGCCGAACTGCAACGGGCCCGCACGGTGATCCGCGCGCCGTTCGACGGCCTGGTGCGGGAGCGACTGGCGAGTGTCGGCGACCTGGCCGCGGCCGGCACACCCCTGCTGGTACTGGTATCCACCCGCGACACCGAGGTCCAGGCCCAGGTGCCGGCGGCGCAGATCGAGGCATTGCCTGCCGCCGCGGACTGGCGGTTGTGGCTCGATGGCCAGACCCATGGCCTGCGCCTGGAGCGCATCCTGGCCGTGGTGGAACCTGCCGGTCAGACCCAGGTCGTGGTGTTTTCAGCAGACACGGGGCTCGTCCCGGGGCGGGCGGGGGAACTGCGCTGGCGCAGCCCGCAGGCCCACCTGCCCGGTGAATACCTGGTGGAACGGGACGGCCGCCTCGGGGCCTGGATCGAGGAACAGGGGCAGGCCCGCTTTATCGGGCTATCCCATGCCGCCGTGGGACGACCGGTGGCCGTCGACTGGCCGTCCGATACCCGCGTCATCGATGCAGGTCGTTTCCGCCTCGGCCTGCCGCCGGCAGGAGCGGGTGCAACGCAGTGAACCGGCTCTACGAGCGGCTGATCACCAATCACCCGCTGGCCAATATCACCTTCGTACTGGTGCTGGTGAGCGGCCTGCTCACCTACCTGGCCATGCCGCGCGCCCAGGATCCGGAGATCAATTTCAACTGGGTGAACATCATCACCACCCTGCCCGGCGCCTCCGCCGAGGATATCGAACTGGAGATCACCGGCCCCCTGGAGGACGCCATCGCACAGGTGAAGGACATCAAGTTCGTGTCCTCCTCCTCACGCGAGGGATTGTCCTCCATTCTGGTGCGCTTCGAAGAGCTTTCCGAACGGGTGTTCGACAAGCGCGTCAACGACCTGCGCCGCGAGGTGCAGAACAAGCACGCGGCGGAACTGCCCCTGGAGTCCAACGATCCGCAGATCCTCGAGATCACCACCTCCAATGGCTTCCCCACCGCCCACATCGCCGTCTATGGCCCGGGCGGCGAACACCTGCGCTGGACCGCCGCCATGCTCAAGAAGGACCTGGAACAGCTCGAGGGCGTGGACCAGGTGCTGGCCCTGGGCCTGGATGAACCGGAACTGCATGTGAACTTCGATCCCGCGAAGGTGGCGGCTGCCGGCCTGTCGCCCCTGCAGGTGAGCGATGCCGTGGCGGCCTGGTTCCGCAATACGCTGGCGGGACGGGTCACCGCCCAGGATACGGAATGGCTGGTGCGCCTGCAGGGCAAGACCGCCGACCCCGGGCGCCTGGCCGAAGCGGCCGTCATCACGCCCGCGGGTCGGGTTGCGCTGGGCGAAATCGCCGTGGTGGACCGCGGCCATGAACGCAGCACGCAGCTGGTGCGTTACCAGGGTTTCCCCGCCATCCTGCTGTCCATCACCAAACAGGCCGACGCCAACACCCTGCAACTGGTCGAGCGTCTCAATGCCTTCACGGCGGAGCGCAACCCCCTGTTGCATGAACAGGGTGTGCAACTGGAGGTGGTGGACGACCAGACCCATGCCACGAAACACGCCATCGCGGTGATGGAATCCAATGCCCTGATCGGCTTGATCGCGGTACTGGGCATGTGCTGGCTGTTCCTCGGCACACGGCTGGCCGTGCTGGTGGCAATGGGCATTCCGTTTGCCCTGGCCGGTGCCTTCCTGGCCGCCAATCTCATCGGCTCGACCCTCAATCTCACCGTGCTGCTCGGCATCGTCATCGCCCTGGGCATGGTGGTGGACGACGCGGTGGTGGTAGTGGAGGCCATCTATTATCGCTTGAGCCGTGGAGAGCCGCCCCTGGAGTCGGTGATGAACGGCATCCGCGAAGTGGTCTCTCCGGTGCTGGCCGCCATCCTCACCACCATCGCCGCCTTCCTGCCGCTCATGCTGCTGCCCGGCATCCTCGGCGATTTCATGTTCGTGGTCCCCTTCGTGGTCACCACCGCCCTGCTCATCAGCCTGTTCGAGGCCTTCTGGATCCTGCCCGCCCACATCCTGATGATACGCCCCGACTATACCCGCCGGGTTTCGCGTGCCCAGCGGCTGCGCGTGCGCGCCACGCGCTGGCTGCGGCTGCGCTATGGCCAACTGCTGGTGGGCGTGATGCGCCGGCCGCGTACCGGCCTGGCGGTGGTGCTGTTCACCATGGTGGGCGCCATCGGCCTGGTGGCCGAGGGCGTGGTGAAGCGGGATTTCTTTGCCTTCGATTCCGTGCGCCAGTTCTACATCCACGTGGATCTGCCGCCGGGAGTGCCCCTGGCGCACAGCCTGCAACAGGCCGAGCGCGCCGTCACGGTGGCGCTGGAGGGCATCGCGCCGGAGGAACTGCGCTCCCTCACCCCCATGGCCGGCGTCAAGTTCACGGATACCGAGCCCCTGTACGGCCCCCAGTACGGGCAGGTGATCGTCGCCCTGCAACCGCGCCGGGGCGACATGCGCGAAACCAGCGCCATCGTCGAGGCGCTGCGGGAGCCGGTACAGGCCCTCGAGGGCGTCGCCCGTTTCAGTTTCCTGGAAGTAAAGGGCGGCCCCCCCACCTCGCGCCCCATCAATGTGAAGGTGCGCGGAGACGACTACGGGGAGCTGCGCGCCGCCACCGATGCCCTGCTGGCGGCCCTGCACGATATCGAGGGTACCCGCGACATCCAGGACGACGACGTGGCGGGCCGCTCCGAGCTGCGCCTGTTACCCAACCGCGAGAAGCTGGCCCGTGCCGGGGTCACACCCGGGGAAGTGGCACGCCTGCTGCGCCTCTATGGCGAAGGGGAAATGGTCGCCACCACCCGCGACCGCGGCGAGAAGCTGGAAGTGGTGGTACGCGCCCGGCCCGAGGTGCTCACCGACATCGAGGAACTGCTGCAGCGGCCGGTGCCGCTGGCCAGTGGCGGAGAGGTCCCGCTCGGCAGCCTGGTGGATGCCGGGACCCGCATCAGCAAGGGGTACATCCGTCATTACCAGCTCAAGCGCGCCATCACCGTGGAGGCGGAACTGGACCGGGAGGTGATCGACACCGTCACCGCCAACAACCGTCTCAAGGCCGCCTGGGAGGAACTGCAATCGGACTATCCGAACGTGGACCTGGATTTCTCCGGGGAACTGGATGACATCCAGGAGAGCCTGGATTCCATGGCGCGGCTGTTCCTGTTCGGGCTGGGGCTGATCTATCTGATCCTGGCGGCGCAGTTCCGCAGCTATTTCCAGCCGCTCATCATCCTGGTGACGGTGCCATTGGCCTTTACCGGCGTAGTGCTCGGCCTGTTGGTGTCGGGCAACCCGCTGTCGCTCTATACCCTGTACGGCGTGGTGGCGCTGACCGGCATCTCCGTCAATGCCGCCATCGTTCTCATCAGCGCTGCCAACCAACGGCTCGACGCCGGCATGGGCCTGGAGCACGCCGTGATCCATGCCGCGCGCCGGCGCGTCGTGCCCATCCTCATCACCACCGTCACCACCATCGGCGGCCTGTTTTCCCTGGCCATCGGCCTGGGCGGAAAATCACTCATGTGGGGCCCGGTGGCCGCCAGCATCGTCTGGGGCCTGGGCTTCTCCGCCCTGCTCACCCTGTTCGCCATCCCCCTGGTGTGGCGCCTGGCCATGGGCTTGAGAAGGGATACCTCACGGGAGCCTACTTGAACAACTGCTCGCGGTAGTACTTCAGTTCGGCGATAGAGTCACGGATGTCATCCATGGCCAGGTGGCTGGATTCCTTGGTGAAGCCGGCGGCGACAGCAGGGTTCCAGCGGCGTGCCAGTTCCTTGAGGGTGCTCACGTCCAGGTTGCGGTAATGGAAGAAGGCTTCCAGGACGGGCATGCAGCGCGCCATGAAGCGGCGGTCCTGGCAGATACTGTTGCCACACATGGGCGAGGCCTTGGCAGGGACGTATTGCTCCAGGAAGGCGATGGTCAGGCGTTCGGCCTCGGCCTCGTCGTGGGTGCTCTGGCGCACCCGCTCGACCAGGCCCGACTGGCCATGCTGCCGGGTATTCCATTCGTCCATGGCGGCCAGCCGTTCCTCGGGCTGGTGGATGGCCATGACCGGCCCTTCGGCGAGGATATTCAGCTCGGCGTCGGTGACGATGGTGGCGATTTCGATAATGGCGTCGTGGTCGGTGTCGAGCCCGGTCATCTCCAGGTCGATCCAGATGAGGTTGTTGGCGTTCTGGGGCATGGTATTGGCGTATCCGGCGTGGGCTTGAGTTGCATTCTACCAGAGGCTACCCTGCTTCCTACCATGAACAACTTCACCCTGCTCTTCGTCTCCCTGCTGGGCCTGTCGGTGCTGTTGCGCCTGTGGCTGGCCGGCCGCCACCTGCGCCATGTGGGCGCCCACCGCGCGGCGGTGCCCGAGGCCTTCCGCGAACGCATCTCCCTGCAGGAACACCAGAAGGCCGCCGACTATACCCGCGCCGGGGTGAAACTGGGCATGGTGGAACTGCTGTACGGCAGCCTGCTGCTCCTGCTCTGGACCCTGGGCGGGGGGCTCGACCTGCTCGGCCGGTGGTGGTACGGGCTCGGACTCGGCGACATCCCCGCCGGCATCGGCATCCTGCTCAGCGCCTTTGCCATCATGGCGCTGCTGGATCTCCCCTTCCAGCTCTACCACACCTTCGTGCTGGAAGAGCGCTTCGGCTTCAACCGCACCACACCCGCCACCTTCCTCGGCGATCTCCTCAAGCAGGGCCTGCTGCTTGCCGTCATCGGCGCCCCCCTGGCCTGGATAGCCCTCACCCTGATGGCAAAGGCGGGCAGCCTCTGGTGGCTGTACCTGTGGGCCGTATGGGTGGGCTTCAGCCTGTTCATGATGTGGGCCTACCCGGCCTTCATCGCACCCCTGTTCAACCGTTTCACGCCACTGGAGGACGAGGCGCTGCGCGCACGCATCCAGCGCCTGCTCGACCGCTGCGGCTTCCGCAGCCAGGGCATCCATGTCATGGACGGATCGCGTCGTTCCGGCCACGGCAATGCCTACTTCACCGGCTTTGGCCGCAACAAGCGCATCGTGTTCTTCGACACCCTGCTGAAGGGCCTGGAACCGGCGGAGATCGAAGCGGTACTGGCCCACGAACTGGGTCACTTCAAGCGCAAGCACGTGCAGAAACGCCTGCTGTCCATGATGCTCATGAGCCTGGCAGGCCTGGCCCTGCTGGGCTGGCTCGCCGAACAGACCTGGTTCTATACGGGCCTGGGTGTGAACCAGCCTTCCCATGCCATGGCACTGCTGCTGTTCCTGCTGGTAGTACCGGTGTTCAGCTTCTTCCTGCAACCCCTGTTCGCCTTCTGGTCACGCCGCCACGAGTTCGAGGCCGACGACTTCGCCGCGCACCAGGCCAATGCCCATGATCTCATCAGGGCATTGGTGAAGCTCTACCAGGAAAACGCCAGCACCCTGACACCGGACCCGCTATACTCAGCATTCCACGACTCACATCCGCCGGCACCAGTAAGGGTGGCGCACCTGTCCTCGAGACTGCAACCGGCCATGGAGGCAAACCCATGAACAGATTCGTCCCCGCGATACTGCTGTACGGCCTGCTGCTCGGCACCACCCTGCCGTTGTCCGCGGCCGACCCCGTCAAGGGCAAGCAACTGCATGATGCCAACTGCGTGCGCTGTCACGACAGTGGCGTCTACACCCGACCCGACCGCCGCATCCAGTCCATGGAGGCGCTGCATGCCCAGGTAGCGCGTTGCGAACTGACGCTGGACCTGCAGTGGTTCGACGAGGACCGGGAAAACGTCGCCGCATACCTCAACGACGCCTTCTATAAATTCCAGTGAACGACCTGCTCAAACAACATTGCCAGCCCCTTGAAAAGGGCACCCCGGTGCTGGATGCGGCGGCTGTCGCAAAGCTGCTGCCAGAACTGGACAAGGACTGGCGGGCCGATGTCGAACAGGGCACGCTGGTGCGCGAAATCCGCTTCAAGAATTACTACCAGACCATCGCCTTCGTGAACGCCCTGGCCTGGATCGCCAACCAGGAAGATCACCACCCGGACCTGGAAGTGAGCTACAACCGCTGCACCGTCCACTTCAGCACCCATTCCATCGGCGGGCTCTCCTTGAACGATTTCATCTGCGCCGCCCGGCTCGATGCCTTGCAGCCCGGATCGGACTGAACCGGCTTCATGCCCTGCTTTCCTCTGACCTGAGCCGCGTGTCCCGCAAGCCTGCGATCCCACGCCGCCCGCGCGACGGTCACAAGACCGGTGCCCGGGATGAACCCGCTGCGCAGACCGGGCTGGTGATCGTCAACCATGGCCGCGCCGCGCTGGTGGAAGATGATTCCGGCGCACTGCATCGCTGCACCGCCCGTCGCAACGTGCCGCGCAGCGTCAGTGGTGACCGGGTACGCTGGATGCCGACGGGCCGCAAGGAAGGCGTGATCACCGAACTATTGCCACGCCACACGGTGCTGCTGCGTCCCGACGGTCCCGACAAGACCCGCGCCATGGCCGCCAACCTGGATCGCGTCATCATCGTGGTGGCCGCCCGCCCCTCCTTTCCCGATGAATTGCTGGATCGATACCTGGCCGCCGCCGAGATCATCGGCGCCGAACCCCTGCTGGTGGTGAACAAGGCGGACCTGCTGGATGCGGGTGGACGTTTTGCCATGAACGAGCGGCTGCGGCCCTTCGAGGCCATCGGTTACCGGGTGCTGTTCACCAGCAGCCTCGACCGCGACGGTTTGAAAGACCTGCACGAGGCCCTGCGCGGTCACACCAGCATGCTGGTGGGTCAATCGGGGGTGGGCAAATCGTCCCTGGTGCAGGCCCTGCTGCCGGATCTGGAAATCCGCACCGGTGCCCTCTCGGAGGCAACCGGCCAGGGTTGCCACACCACCACGGTGGCCACGCTCTACCACCTGCCCGACGGTGGTGATCTCATCGATTCACCCGGGGTACGGGATTTCGATCTCTGGACCTGCGACCCGGTGGTGGTCTCCCATGGCTTCCGGGAATTCCGTGACTATCTCGGCCAGTGTCGCTTCCATAACTGCCGACATCTCAGTGAACCGGGTTGCGCCATCCAGGAAGCCGCACGCAGTGGCGCCATCGCGGCGCGGCGGCTGGAAAGTTATCGCAGGATCGTGCAGGCGGAGTCGCCGTAGGAAAGCGACCGGAGGATGTGCAGGAGCGGGCTCTGCCCGCTCCTACGGGTGCTTACTTGCTGGTCTTGAGCCCCAGCACGGTGTAGGCCGGACACCAGCCGATCAGTGCCGTGGCCAGTGGGATGATGCCGATCCAGCCCCACATGGTCTGCGGTCCCACGAACACCAGTGCGATCAGCACCAGTCCCACCACGATGCGGATCCCGCGATCCACCGAACCCATATTCTGTGTCATGACACGTACCTCCCGTTGAAGATACCTTGATCATACACCCGCTGAACCGCTTGCACAGTTACCTCAGCCCGGCGGCCAGTGCATAGCGCGTCCGGCCAGCACATGCAGGTGTATGTGATATACCGACTGCCCCGCCTCGGCGTTGCAGTTGATCACCGTGCGATAGCCACGCTCGGCCAACCCCTCCTGCTCCGCCACTTTCCTGGCCGCCAGGAACAGCTTGCCCATGAGGGCGGCATGGGTCTCGTCCAGGTCATTGAGCGTAGCCAGGTGCTGTTTGGGAATGACCAGCACGTGCACCGGCGCCTGGGGATTGAGGTCACGAAAGGCCAGCACCTCCTCGTCCTCGTAGACCACGTCGGGCTTGATCTCACCCTTCACCATGCGGCAGAACAGACAGTCGCTCATAGGTTTCCCCCTGAATGGTTGCCCGAACCTTGTCGGGCTGAAGCCCGACCTACCAGACAAGAGCCATACTCAGGCTGTGGCGGGCAGGTTCGTTCGTTACATTGTAGGTCGGGCTTCAGCCCGACAGCTGCATGCTTCCTAGCCTAGCAAAAATCAGACGAAGGCATCCACGCTGCGGCCGTGGGTGAAGGCCTGGCGAGGTTCGGGGCGGGTGTTGTCGAGATAGAGACCGAGGGCCTGGCGGTTACTGGCGGAAAGGCTGGCGCGAACCGCGTCGCGCTGCGTTTCCGCGCTGCCGGCCTGGTACTGGCGGCTGTCGAGGAAATCCTGGGTGGACTGGCCGGGGACCGGACGATGACGCAGCAGTTCACCTTCCATGGCCGGCTCCGCCGCGCGCGGCCGGCGCGGCGGCTCACGCCCGACGGGGCCGGCCGGCTCCACGGGCCGCGGGCCGGCTTCCCGCTGGCCGGGGCCGGTGTGCGGGTACGCAGGGCGTCCCGGGGTGATCGCGGAAAGGCGGCCGATATCCATGGCTGGCCGAAATCCTCCCTAATATTGAGGTTACAGCTCCCGGCGCCCGGCGAAGGCGTGGGAGAGGGTCCCGCCATCGATGTATTCTAGTTCCCCGCCCAGGGGCACGCCATGGGCGATGCGCGTGGCGCGGATACCACGCGCGCGGGCCATTTCCCCCAGGTAATGGGCCGTGGCCTCGCCCTCCACGGTGGGATTGGTGGCCAGGATCATCTCCCGCACCTCGCCCTGGTCCAGGCGGGCCGCCAGCTGGTCGAGGCCCAGTTCCTCGGGGCCGATACCGTCCAGCGGCGACAAATGGCCCATGAGTACAAAATAGAGACCCTGAAACCCGGTCGATTGTTCCACGGCCTGCACATCCGCCGGGCTCTCCACCACGCACAGCAGGCTGCGATCACGGCCGGCGCGACTGCACAGGACGCAGACCTCCGCCTCGGTCAGGGTGCGGCAGTCACGGCAATGACCGATCCGTTCCACCGCCTCGACCAGTGCCGCGGCCAGGCGCCGGCCGCCGTCGCGGTCACGCTCCAGGATCTGGAAGGCCATGCGCTGGGCTGACTTGGGGCCGACACCGGGCAGGCAGCGCAGCGCCTCGATGAGCTGCGCGATGAGGGGGGAGACGCTCACCGGGTATCAGAAGGGCATCTTGAAGCCGGCGGGCAGGTTCATGCCCGCCGTGAGCCCGGACATGCGCTCCTGGGTGGTGCTCTCCACCTTGTGCACCGCATCGTTCACCGCCGCGGCCACCAGGTCTTCCAGCATGTCCTTGTCGTCCGCCAACAGGCTGTCGTCGATGCTGACACGACGTACCTCGTGGCGACCGGTCATCACCACCTTCACCAGGCCGCCCCCGGACTCGCCGCTGACTTCCAGGTTGGCCAGTTCCGCCTGGGCCTTCTGCAGGTTTTCCTGCATGGCCTGGGCCTGCTTCATGATGTTTCCAAGACCACCTTTCATTGCTTCACCTCGTCAACCTTTACACATGATAAAAATGGCAAGCTGCCTGTGCTGCCACAGTCCTGTCGGCGGGACGCCGTGAATACATCCCTGTAGGCTTGACGGCCGCGTCCATGCGGCCGACACCCGCCGACAGGACTGTGGCAGCACAGGCAGACCCCGGACGCGGACAGAAATTCGGTAGTACTCAGGCATCCAACGGCCGGATGGTATCGCTGCGCACCTGGGCCCCGAACACCTCCTGCAGGGCCTGCACATTGGCATCCTCGGCAATGGCCTTGACTGCCGCCTGCTGGCGTTCGTCACTGGCGCGCGCCTGCAGCCGGGCCGGGGTTTCCACCGCCGGTCCGGTGATATCGACGACCACCCGCACCGCCTCGCCCAGCCAGGCCGCCAGGGCCTGGGCCAGGCGCTGCTCGCGCTCCTTGCTGTAGAGCTGCTTGCAGGCGGGCTCCAGGGCCAGGCGCACCTGGCCATCGGCCACTTCCACCAGGGCACAGTTCTGCGCCAGCTCCCGGACCACCCCACCCAGTTCCAGGGTGGCCACCACCTCGCACCAATTCTCCGGGCACAGGACACGAGCGGCGGCCGGTGCCGGACGGGAGGCTTCCGCCGGCACCGGTCGGGCGGGGACGGGCGCGGACTCCGGTACCGAAACCGGTGCAA
>JAPHQV010000013.1 GCA_026197075.1 Gammaproteobacteria bacterium
GACAGCCGCCTGATGCAGGCGAAGGTCGATACACTGATCTGGCGCGAGCCGGTGACCATCGGTGCCGAGGGCTCCATCCGCCAGGCCGCCCAGCGCATGAGCAGCGAACGGGCCTCCTCCCTGCTGGTGGTGGCGAATGAAAAACTGACGGGTATTCTCACCGATCGGGATCTGCGCCAGCGGGTTATCGCCGCCGGGGTCGATGTCGAGCGCCCCCTGGGCGAGGTCATGACCCGCGATCCGCAAACCCTGCCTGCCAGTGCCACCGTATTCGAGGCGATGATCCACATGACCCGGCTGCATGTTCATCATCTGCCGATCCTGGACGGGCAGGGCCGGTTGCAGGGCGTGATTACCGCCAGTGACATACTCCACCATTACAACCTCAACACGGTTTCACTGGCCAGCAGCATCCGGCACAGTCAGGACCTGGACGCCCTGGTCGTGGCCAGCCGCCAGTTACCGGAATTGCAGGCACAGTTGATCCGCGGCGGCATGGGCGCCGACCAGCTTACCCAGGCATTGTGCGCGGTCACCGACGGCATCACCCGGCGCCTGTTGGAAATGGCCGAGGAAACACTCGGCCCGCCGCCCATTCCCTATGCCTGGGTAGTGTGCGGCTCCCAGGCGCGACGGGAGCAGACCGCCGTATCCGATCAGGACAACGCCCTGTTGCTGGACGATGGTTACGGTGCGGAGCATGCAGCCTATTTCGAGGCGCTGGCACGTTTCGTCAGTGACGGACTGGCCCGTTGCGGCTTTGTCTATTGTCCGGGCAACGTGATGGCCACCAACCCGGTCTGGCGTCAGCCACGCAAGGTCTGGCAAGGTTACTTTCGAAACTGGATCGATAATCCTGACCCCAAGGCCCTGATGCATGCCAGTATCTTCTTCGACATGCGCGCCCTGCATGGTGAGCCGGGACTGTTTTCCGGCCTGCAACAGGAGGTGCTGCGACAGTGCCGGAGGAACAGCATCTTTCTCGCCCACCTGGCCGCCAACGCCCTGCACTACCGCCCGCCGCTGGGTTTCTTTCGCCAGCTCGTGCTGATCCACGGCGGTGAGCATGACGACACCCTGGATATCAAGCATCGTGGTGTGATCCCGATCGTGGACATGGTGCGGGTTCATGCCCTGGCCGCCGGCTTGCCCGCCACCAATACCCGGGAGCGTATCCAGGCGGCCGAGGCCTGCGGTGAGCTGAGCCATGGCGGGGCACAGGACCTGTTGTATGCGCTGGAATTCATCGCGACACTGCGCGCGCGACACCAGGCACAGCAGCATCTCGAGGGCCTGCCCATGGATAATTACCTGCGTCCCGACAGCCTGAGCCGTCCCGAGCGCAACCAGCTCAAGGATGCCTTCTCCATTATCAGCATCCTGCAAGAGGCCCTGGAGCAACGCTACCAGACCGCCAGGATCGCCTGAGCATGTTCGCTGGCTGGGCCATGGATTACCGGCGTCGGCGCCTGCTCGGACGGGCCGGCGCCGGACCCCTGCGGGAGTTCTATCGCCAGCCCTTCGTGGCGGGGGGAAGTGATTGCCGCGAACTCCGCTTTGTCGCCCTGGACCTGGAGACCACCGGCCTGGATCCCGGGACCGACGCGATCCTCAGCATTGGACTGGTGGAGATTCACCGGCTGCGCATCGACCTCTCCAGTGCGCGTCATGTCCTGCTGCGTGCCGATCGACCGATCCCGGAACAGAGCGTGATCATTCACCACATTACCGATGATCAGGCCGCCGACGGTGAACGGCTGGAATCGGTCCTGCCCGGGTTGTTGGCACGGTTGGCGGGCAAGGTGCTGGTGGCCCACCATGCCGATTTCGAGATGCGCTTTCTGGGCCAGGCCTGCCAGCGGCTGTACGGGGCGGGATTCCTGATGCCGGTGATCGATACCCAGCGAATCGCCAGGCGCGGCCTGGAGCGAAGCAACCAGGTCATTGGCCCGCAGACCTTGCGCCTGGCGGAATGCCGTCGGCGTCACGGCCTGCCCCGGTATCGCCTGCACAATGCCCTCAGCGACGCGCTGGCCTGTGCCGAGCTCTTCCTGGTGCAGATGGCGCAGCATGATGGCAACAAGCCGATCAAACTGAAAAACTTTCGCTAAGTCGATCCTTTGACTAGGAGCCCGCCAATCGGCGGTAGGCCATGGCCAGCGCAGCATCGTCGCCGACATTGCCGGGGAAGATCACCACCGGCAGCCCGGGAAACTGGGGATGATCGTCGGGGCAGCGCACTACCGAGCAGCCGGGCAGGATCTGGCCGAGCACGCGGGCGGTACGCAGTGACAGGCCGTGAGACAGCACGTCATTGGACGTGATGCCACCCTTGCTGATCAGGAATCCGATATCGGCGGGCAGGCGGTGCACCACTTCCATCAAAAAGGTGGATACCAGCTCGCCAAAGGCCAGGCGAGTCTGTTCATTCTCGAACACGATCTCCTGGCGGCTGGTAAAGATCACCGGGGTGCGGTGGCGCGCATGGGCTTCCTCGATGCGTTCCATGACCTCGGTAAGTAATTCCCGCGCCTGATCAGGCAGCCGTGTCACGTCCACTTCCACGGGCGCCACATCGGCCTCTGCCAACAGCTGCTGCAGCTGGCGCGTGGTCTTGCTTACATGGGAACCCACCAATACGGCACCGGCGCGTCCACCCCGCACATACTGGCGCATGTCCTGCGCGGCCACCGGTTGCGGTGGCAGGGCGGCCAGGGCGCTGACGATGCCGGCGGCACTGCGACACAGGAAACGCTTGCCCTGGCGGGCCGCGGCGTTCAGGTCGGCGGCGAAGGCAACCAGGTCCTCGTGATTCTCGGCATCGACCGCGCAGGCGACATTGCCGGACAGGGCCAGCAGACGTTCCAGGCAGCCGCCACGTATCTCGGCCAGACCGAAGCGTTCCACCTGCTCGGCGCGTATACGCCCACCGGTCTTTTCCTCCACGTAATCGGGCAGGAAGGCATGCCGGTAGCCGAACACCGAATCACGGGCGAACTCGGTCTCGTTGACGGGCACCGGCGTGCCGTCGACCAGCAGATAGTGCACCCCGTCGCGGGTGATGCGCCCACCTTCGATGAAGGCCGGGATGAGGAAATGGGCATCGAAGGGCCCCAGTTCCTCGGCGATGATGTCGGTCTCGACGGGATAGTGCCCGCGCAGGGTGGAATCGGAGCGGCTGATCAGGATCGGCTCGATCACGCGACCATTGTCCGCCAGTTCCCGCAGGGCCTGCTGGAGGTTCTGGCATACCTCGCGGGTGAGCACGCTGGCATGTGCCGCGCTCATGCCGCGGGTATTGGTGAGCACGAAGAACAGCGGTGCCTTGTCCAGCAGCGCTTCGCGCAGGGTGGCGACATCCCAGCGTGTCAGCAGCAGACAGCTGTGCACCGTCTGCGAACCGGTGGGGTCGTCGTCGAGCACGACGATTTTGGTTTCTGCCATGTTTTTCTCTTTTAAATCCTTTATGAACCGCCAAGGCGCCAAGGCGCCAAGAGCGCCAAGAAATCATTTGTTCACCGCAAAGGCGCAAAGGTCGCCAAGAAAACCACTAACAATTGATTGGCCTGATTCTTCCGTCATTCCCGCATCCGCGGGAATGACGAGGACGGGCTGTTCTTGGCGTCCTTTGCGCCTTTGCGGTTGCAATCCATCTACATCCCCAGCAGCATCCGCGCCCGCGCCTCGATGGCCGGGGCGTCCACGCCGTTGAAGCTCATCAACTCGCCGGCGGCGGCGACGGTCTCGCCGCGCTGCCAGCACAGGGTGTCGCGTCGGCACTGGCTGCGCAGCAGCACCGGTTCCAGGGTGGCGCTGGGGCCGCCGCTGATGGCGAGCAAGGCGTCGGCGTCGAACAGTCTGGCGAAGCTCGCATCATCCATGAAAGTGCCGTCGGGTTCGCTCACGCTGTTCCAGCTCACGTCACTCGCGCGATACAGGCGGCGCGGGTTGACGATGCTGACGATGCGCACCCGGGCGCCGGCCTGCTCCAATGCCTCGCGGGCCGTGAAGGCCGGCAGCAGGACCATGTCGCCAGCCACGGCCAGGACGAGGAGCGGGCCGCTTCCGGAGGCGCTTTCATACAGGGTCACGGCACCGTCCTCGATGGCCTGGCGCGCCTGGGCGAGCGTGGTGCGCACCGGCAGGGCGGTCTTGGAGGCGAAGATGGCGATGGACTTGTTGTGCGTGCCCAGTGCCCATTCGTAGGCCGCCTGGATCATGTTGGCGTCACAGGGAAACAGGGGGAAATGGTTGCCGTTGCGCATCATGGCGGCGCAATAGGACTCGATCTCCGGACGCTGGTGGGTCCAGCCGTTGCGACCCTGTTCCAGTGCCCCGGCGGTGAACATGTTCACCTGCGAGGGCGTCCTGCGGCGCAGTTCCGCCATGGCCTGGGACACGGTCTGCACGATGGGCCAGCCGTTGATGGCGAAGCTCTCGTAGGAAAGCCACAGGGAACGGCCGCCGAACAGGGCGATGGCGGCGGCCAGGCCGGCGCAGGCGTCCTCGTTCAGCGGTTCGTACACCTGGCCGTTGGGCGACTGGTTGTAGAGCGGGTCCGCGGTCGGGTGGCGGATCTTCAGCGCGTCGTTGATGTTCTTCATGGCCGAGGCCTCGTTGCCGTCGGCGTTGGTCACCACGAAGGCCGGGTCGCGCTGGCCCACGGCCGCGACCACGGCGCCGAAGCAGGTGGCCGGCACCTGGCTTTCACCCAGGGGGAAGTCCTTGAGCGGCAGGTCGCCGAGATCTACCAGGGTGCGCTCGCGCTCGGTGGCCACCGTCTGGCTGGCGGGACCACCGCCGGCGCGGCTGAGATTGGTGCGCACCAGGTCCCAGGCATCCACATGCAGGGCGCGTCGCTTGAGGCCCTGGATGATGTGCTCGGCATCCAGGGTATCGGCCGGATAGAGGTTGTGGGCCTTGGCGCCGATGGCATGCACGCCGGCCCCCTTGAGCTGCTTGAGGATGAAGGCAGTGCGCGTGCCACTCAGCGCCTGCTTCGCGGCGCGGTCGAGGCCCTCGAGCACGGCGCCCTGGAAGGCCAGGCGCTGTGACAGGGAGAAGCGGCTGCTGTCCACGTAGGCCCCGTCCTGATTGCTGTCGTCGAAGTCCTTCGCGTCCACCAGGATGACATCATCGAAGCCATGCACATGCCAGTAGGCGGTCATGGCCTCGTTGGACATCAGGGACACCATGGAATGGTGCTCCTGGCTGTAGCCGTTCCACACCAGCACCGGCAGGTAGTTGGTCACCTGCGGGAAGGCGGTCTTGAAGTGCATGAACGACGACATGATGTAGGGTTCACCCAGGCCGCCGTCACCGATGGTCACGGGGAACAGGGTGCCGGGGTTGAGCAGGGCACCGCCCATGGCGAAATGCTGGCCCTGGCCCAGGGGGCCGGCGGGGGCGAGCAGGCCGGGGATGGCGCCCGACAGGTGGCCGAGCAGGCCGTGGCGTTCGCGAAAGCGCGCGCGCAGGTCGGACACGGTGCGGATATCCATGGCCTCCAGGGAACCATCCAGGAACATGGCGCTGTAGAAGCCGGGCGCATGGTGACCCACCTCGGTGACGATGTGCTTGTGGCCCAGCATCATCAGGGCGGCATGGGCCTCGGCCGAGGAGGCATGGCCACCCGGGTGGCCGGAGGCCTTGCTGCCGCAGACCTGCAGGGTCAGGTAGCGCAGGGCGTCGGCGGCCAGCAGGGTCTGGAAGGCGGACTCCGGCGCGCTCGGATCGGCGAGGGCAGTCTGGCCCTCGGCGATGGCCGGGCGGGCAGCCAGTTCGTCACTACCCGGCCAGGCCGGGGCGAAGTACTGGATGCCGTCGCGGAAATCGGCGGGAGACAGGGCAAGTTCGGTGGCGGTGTTCATGGCGGGACTCCTTGGGGCTCAAAACCAGTTGCGACCACCATAGGCCCGGGCGTAATATTCCGCAATACGCAATCGATTTCACAATACGAAATATGGCAAACTCCGATCCCGGCTCCATCCAGGTCATAGACCGCCTCACCGCCCTGCTCGAGGCCATCGCCCGTCACCGCGACCCGGTGAGCCTCAAGGTGCTGGCCGCCGACACGGGCCTGCATCCCTCCACCGCCTTCCGCATCCTGGCCGCCGCCACCGAGAACGGCCTGGTGGCGCGCGAGGGCACCGGCTACCGGCTCGGCATCCGCCTGCTGCAGTTGGGCAGTCGCGTGGCTTCGCACCAGGACCTGCGCCGCGCGGCGCGGCCGCTGATGGAGGCCTTGCGCGATGGAATCGGCGAGACGGTGAACCTCACCGTGCGTCAGGGTGACGAGGTGGTGTACCTGGATCGTGCCCTGCCCGAGCGCATGATGCGGGTGGAACAGCGTATCGGCAGCCGCGCCCCCCTGCATGTAACGGCGGTGGGCAAGCTCATGCTGGGCGAGGCGGGGGAGGCCGCCTGCCGTGACTATGCGCGTCGCACCGGCCTGCCGGGTTATACCCGTTACAGTTTCACCGACGAGGAAGAACTGGTGCAGCATGTTTCCGGCTGCCTGCGCTCCGGCTTCGCCTACGACGATGAAGAGGCCGAGACCGGCGTGGGCTGTATCGGAGTACTGGTGCACGACGATGCCGGCAATATCGTGGCCGGCCTGTCCATCTCCGCGCCCATCGAGCGGCGCCGCGAGGAATGGGTTGAGCGGCTCAAGGATGCGGGGCGGGAGCTGGAGCTACGGTTGGGATGAAGTAGAAAGGGGGTCGGTGATGAATACACCAAGCATTCGCCGATGCCATGGTGCGCGATCGAGGTGGAATGGGCCGGCATGAGGCCTATACTCGGGAATGCCGCATGCCAAACGAGGCCGGCGTTCTTGTCAGGGAGTCGACCCCATGAAACTCACTTCCATTTGCCTGGCCAACAAGGCCCTGTTGACGGCCGTATTGCTGTTATCCCTGGTAACCTCCGTACAGGGTGACTGGTGGCAAAAAGGCCGCGAACTGCTGCGGAATGTGGCGCCGGCCACCGAGACCTCATCCAACCTCTCCAGTCAGAAGGTGGCCGCGGGGCTGAAGGAGGCCCTGCGCGTGGGTTCGGAAACCGTGGTCGGCCAACTCGGCACCCTGGATGGCTTCAACGCCGATCCCGAGGTGCGTATCCCCCTGCCGCCCAGCCTCGACCGGGTGCGTACCGCCCTGGGCAGGGTCGGCATGTCCGGCATGCTCGATGACCTGGAGCTGAAGCTGAATCGTGCCGCCGAGCACGCCACACCCAAGGCCCGGCAGTTGTTCATGCAGTCCATCGAGGCCATGACCATCAAGGATGCCATGGGCATCTACCAGGGCCCGCCCGATGCCGCGACCCGCTATTTCCAGGACAGGATGTCGGAACCCCTGGCTGAGGAGATGCGCCCATTGGTAGCGGAAAGCCTGGCGGAGGTGGGCGCGGTCCAGTCCTATGATGCCGTGATGAACCGCTATCGTAACCTGCCCCTGGTGCCCGACATCAAGGCCGACCTCACCGAGCACGTGGTGGACCAGGGCATGGAGGGGATCTTCCATTACCTTGCCCGGGAGGAGGCCGCCATCCGCCAGAATCCCGTCAAGCGCACCACCGAACTGCTGCAGCAGGTATTCGGCGCCAAGTAAATCACACTCCCGACCTGTTCAGGGTTTCTCTAGGATTGATGCTCCCGATTCAGGGATAATCCTGTCCTTGGGTACGGGCGTTAACACAGCGGAGAACTACAACATGCAAAACGGAATCCTGGTGGGGGGCGCGGCCGGCAAGCAGGTGTGGCTGGATGCGGCCATGGCCAATCGCCACGGACTCATCACCGGTGCCACGGGCACGGGCAAGACCGTCACCCTCCAGGTACTGGCGGAATCCTTTTCGCGACTCGGCGTGCCGGTGTTCGCAGCCGATATCAAGGGTGACCTGTCGGGGGTGGCCAGGCCGGGCCGGGAGCACCCCAAGGTCAATGAACGCATTGCATCCATCGGGATCCAGGACCACGCCTTTTCCGGCTCGCCGGTACTGTTCTGGGACGTGCTGGGCACGCAGGGTCATGCCGTGCGCACCACCATCTCGGAGCTGGGTCCGGTACTGCTGGCGAACCTGCTGGAACTGAACGAGACCCAGGAAGGCGTGCTGCACATCGCCTTTGCCTTGGCCGATGATCAGGGACTGTTGCTGCTGGATCTGAAGGACCTGCGCGCGATGCTGAACTGGGTCAGCGACAACGCCACAGAACTGGGTCGCGCCTATGGTCGTGTGTCACCGGCCAGCGTCACCGCCATCCTGCGTCGCCTGCTGGTGCTGGAACAGGCCGGGGGTGACCAGTTTTTCGGCGAACCGGCACTGCGCATCGAGCACCTGCTGCAGCGGGATTTCTCCGGGCATGGTGTGATCAGCCTGCTGGATGCCACCACGCTGTATCACAACCCGCGCATCTACGCGACCTTCCTGCTGTGGCTGCTGTCCGAACTGATGGAACAGCTGCCGGAGCAGGGTGACGCGCCCTTGCCGAAACTGGTGTTCTTCTTCGACGAGGCGCACCTGCTGTTCGACACGGCGCCGCCGGCCCTGCTGGAACGCATCACCCAGGTGGTACGCCTGATCCGTTCCAAGGGCGTGGGGGTGTTCTTCGTCACCCAGTATCCCAATGATGTGCCCGAGCAGGTGATCGGCCAGCTGGGCAATCGCATCCAGCATGCCCTGCGCGCCTTCACACCGAACGATCGCAAGGCCTTGCGGGCGGCGGCACAGACCTTCCGTCCCAACCCCGCCTTCGACACCGAGGCCGCCATCGGCGAACTGGGCGTGGGCGAGGCCCTGGTGTCCACCCTCGATGCCAAAGGGGTGCCGAGCATGGTGGAGCGTACCCTGATCGCGCCGCCGCGTTCGCGCATCGGGCCCGTGAGTGTGGAGGAACGCCAGGAAATCATGTCCCGGTCACCGCTGCAGGGCCTGTATGAAAACGCCGTTGACCGGGAGTCGGCTTTTGAAATCCTGAAGAAGCGTGCCGAGGAGTTGGCGGAGCAGCGTATCGCGACACCGGCGGAGAGCAAGCCGCGCGCTAGTGCAGGTCGTCAGCGCCAGGGCGTGGTCGAGGCCTTCACCAAGTCGGTAATGCGCAGCATCGGCAGCAACCTGGGGCGCAGCATCGCGCGCGGTATCCTCGGTTCCATGCTCGGCCGGCGCTGAGTGAAAGGGGGCGGCGAGCAGCCCCTCGCCCCTGCCTGATCCTCACCTGTGATCATAACCCATTGATTGTAAGCGCCAACTGTCAGATAGCTATACTTTACACAATGGGGCAAAGTATTCCGTCATTCCGGCGCATGCCGGAATCCATGGACAGGAAAACCACTGGATTCCGGCATGCGCCGGAATGACGGGATTTGATAGTGGACCACTGTCTGGGCCTGTCCCGGCAACACAGGAGGCTCGCCATGAACAGACGACATTTCATCATCGGCCTGGCGGGTGTCGCTGCAGCGCCCCCGGCCATCACCCGAACCGCAACCGGCGCCGAGCCGGCCAGGCCTCCCATCGAGAAGATCGTAAAGAGCGAGGAGGAGTGGCGCAGCATACTGACGCCCGCAGAATTCGAAATCCTGCGTGAGGACGGTACCGAGCCCCCGTATTCCAGTCCGCTGGACAAGGAGACGCGCAAAGGCACCTATGTCTGCGCCGGCTGCGCCCTGCCGCTGTTCACCTCCGAGATGAAATACGACAGCGGGACCGGCTGGCCCAGTTTCTTCACGACCCTGCCCGGCGCGGTGGAAACCAGCCTCGACTTCAAGTTGATCTGGCCGCGCACGGAATACCATTGCGCCCGTTGCGACGGCCATCAGGGGCATGTGTTCGACGATGGCCCCGAGCCTACCGGCAAGCGCTGGTGCAACAACGGCCTGGCCCTCGATTTCATCCCGGCCTGAGCCCGGCAACATCCTGGGAGGTACCCCATGACACGCACCGCACTCGTTTTGCTCCTTATCCTGATATGGCCGGGCTCGCTGGTCGCCCAGCAGGAGTCGGCTGCCGCCATCTTCGCCGGCGGTTGTTTCTGGTGTGTCGAGGCCGATTTCGACAAGGTGACGGGCGTGCTCGATACCCAGTCCGGCTACATTGGCGGCGAGCGGCCTGACCCCACCTACGACGAGGTCTCGGCGGGAGGCACCGGCCACGCCGAGGCTGTGCGCATCACCTATGACCCTGCACAAGTCAGTTATCAGAAGCTCCTCGACGTGTTCTGGCGCAGCATCGACCCGACCACGCCCGACCGGCAGTTCTGTGACCGAGGCAGCCAGTACCGCAGCGCCATCTTCTACCTGAACGAGGAGCAGCGCCGCCTGGCCGAGGCATCCAGGGCCGCACTGGATGCCGACAAACCTTTTCCCGATCCCATCGTGACCGAGATCAACCCGGCGGGCGAATTCTATCCCGCCGAGGAATATCACCAGGACTACTACCGGAAGAACCCCCTCCGGTATCGTTACTATCGTTTCAGCTGCGGGCGTGACCAGCGACTGGAGGAACTGTGGGGTGAGGAGTCGGGTTCGTCATGAGTAGCGGCCTGGCACTGTACGAGGCCCGCATCGATTACGTCGAGCTGGAAGGCCAGCCGATTCGCCTGGAGGATAGCTGAGCTGGCGTCTGTTAGCTGGCCGGAACGATTCCTTGTCCAGGCAATGGCCGCAGTCTTCGTCCAGCACGCAGCTTGCCTGGCATTTCACGGGCTGGTATCCAGAGAACCCCAAGGTGGCGGCGAGCTCGCGCTCAACGGGCTGTGGGAGGCATTTTCGCCTGGGGGCTGCAGGATTTTGGCGAGAACAGGCAGCAAGCGATCGGTTTCCTTTTTGACCACGGCATAACACTCGCAACTGAGCCTTTCCAGCGCAGGGCGGTCCAGCACCGTGATCAGGCCGCGATTGTATTTGATTACCCCAAGCTTCTGCAGTTTTCCGGCAGCCTCGGTTACACCCTCGCGGCGCACACCCAGCATATTGGCAATCAGCTCCTGGGTCATGCTCAGCTGATTGCTCGGCAGGCGGTCCAGGGAAAGCAGGATCCAGCGGCACAGCTGCTGGTCGATACTGTGGTGGCGGTTGCAGACTGCAGTCTGGGCCATTTGCGTGATCAGGGCCTGGGTGTAACGGAGCATCAACAGCCGCATGAACGCGTCCTGGTGATTGAACTCGTCCCTGAGTCGTTGCCCCTCCAATCGGTAGGCGGAACCGGAGCTTTGCACCACCGCCCGGCTTGGCGTACTGCCACCGCCCATGAACACGGCTATGCCGACCATGCCCTCGTTTCCCACCACGGAGATTTCCGCTGACGACCCGTCTTCCATTACGTAGAGCAGTGACACGATGCAATCAGTTGGAAAATAGACATGGCGCAGGCTGTCCCCGGATTCGTACATGACCTTGCCAAGCGGCATGGAAACCAGTTCCATGTGGGGGAGCAGGCGGTCCTGTACCACAGCCGGCAGGGCGGCGAGAAGGTGATTTTCCATGGGTAAATGTGTATTGGTCATATCGACCTCCTTATCCATACGAATCGCCGGGCATGCCTCTTTCCTGGCTCATGCGGTCTAGCCTGTCACGGCGTTGCCTGTGTGCGGTAGCGGACACTGTACAGCAAAACCAAGACCAACCAACGGACTAATGGACTTCAGGCAGACTTGCCTGGCGATCAAGTGCGGACATGAGGCACGTCTCAAAAGGTCAGATACAGCCCGCTTTCAAGATGTTACCGGGGTTTATGCGGCGGTCTGTGCGATACCGAACATTTGCAATGCCTGACCTTGTATCCCCTTGGTTCGATAACGCACCGACAGCCCGGGTTCAAGGGGCCATTCTTAGCGTATGAATATTCCCACGCCCATCCCCAGCCAACC
Source organism: Gammaproteobacteria bacterium (assembly GCA_026197075.1). Lineage (GTDB taxonomy): Bacteria > Pseudomonadota > Gammaproteobacteria > DSM-19610 > DSM-19610 > JAIVHA01. Next base: position 11,867 of record JAPHQV010000013.1, read on the forward strand.
CGGCCCATCAATGCCCTTTAGCAGCCACACGGCTGTCATGCCGTTGCGGGCTGAAGCTCTCGGCAACCAGCCAGCAACCTGGCCGAACTCCGGGCTCGATGGTTGGGAGGACGATGGTGGCAGCGTGGCCAAAGTAGGCGCGGTTTGGCCGACATTTACCCTGTATGGATGACAAGATAATGAAATCAATTTCGAAACTCAGGTGGTCTCGAAGCATGAGTGGGATCGGCCTTGCTGCTGTATTGATCGGTGGCTGTGCCAGCGTTCCTGCTCCGACAGAACAGCTCGCCGTTTCACAACAGGCCGTCTCCAGTGCCGCCAGTGCGGGTGGAAACGAGTATGCATCCGCGGATATGCGTGCGGCACAAGACAAGCTCGATCGCGCCATTCAGGCGATGGCAGAGAAAGACTATGAGAATGCCCGCCTGCTGGCCGAGCAGGCGGAAGTCGATGCCCAGCTGGCGGCTTCCAAGGCAGGTTCCGCCAAGGCGCAGCAAGCGGCTGCCACTGTAGTGGAAGACAGTCGCGTGCTGCGCCAGGAAATCGACCGTAAATAATCAAGAATGCTCTGAATTATCCGTCATTCCCGCGAAAGCGGGAATCCATGCCCATGATTCATCTGGGTTCCGGCATTCGCCGGAATGACGAAAGAACCATTTATCAGTGGTTACTTAACAATCAATTTCTGGGAGTTCATTATGAGTATCAAGAAGTATTATTTTACGGCGCTCGTCGCGGCAGCCACACTATCCGGTTGTGCGTCCATGCCGCAGAATTCAGTTTTGAATGAGGCGCGCAGTGATTACCAGGCGGCACAATCCAATCCGCAAGTCGCCAATCTTGCCCCGTATGAACTGAAACAGGCCGGCGATGCCTTGTCCAAGGCAACGGACGCTGCGAGCAAGCAGGAGGATGCGGCCACGGTCAGTCATCTGGCCTATCTGGCCAAGCAGCGAACCGCCATCGCGCAGGAAACCACCAGGCAGAAGATGGCTGAGGAAACGGTCGCGAGCGCGGCCAAGGAGCGCGGCGATATTCGCCTCGCGGCCAGGACGGCCGAGGTGGACAAGGCCCTGCAAAGCGCGGAGGCGGCCCGGCAGCAGGCGGCCTTGTCACGGATGCAGTCTGAAATATCGCAGGAACAGGCACGCGATGCGGAACTGCGCACCCGCCGGCTCGAGGCGGAGCTCGAGGAGTTGAATGCGAAACAGACCGAACGTGGCATGGTGATCACCCTCGGCGACGTGTTGTTCGACACCAATAAGGCACAACTCAAGGCAGGCGGTATCCGCAGCCTGGAAAAGCTTGCCGGCTTTCTCAAGCAGTACCCGGGACGCAATGTGCGGATCGAGGGGTACACCGACAGCACCGGCAGTGCCGACTATAACCTCGGGCTCTCCGACCGTCGTGCCAATGCCGTGCGCACGTCCTTGCTGGATATGGGGATCAACAGCGACCGCATCAGTACCCGCGGTTACGGCCAGGAGTCTCCGGTCGCCGGCAACGACACCGCCATGGGCCGGCAGTTGAACCGGCGCGTGGAAATCATCCTTTCCGAGGAGATCGGCGGGTCTCATCACAGTTGATTGGGGGGCCATGGTACTCCTCATCTGGCATCCCGTGAGGAGTCCGTGAGGTGAGGCTGGTCTCTTTGCCTGCCTGACGCGTGTCCAAGGGGTGTTCGAGCATCACCCTAATCAAGAACATCGATTCCCTAGCCGACTGTGCAGCGTGCACTGTGTCCACGCCGGCAATGTGCGCCATCGGGCCGAGCCTGCTATGCTGATAGGCGCTGTGCAGGCCGAGCGAGGGAGGGCGTGATGGACAGCTACGTGGATTGGGTCGAGCAATTGCGTCAGAGCGGCCAGGTGTTGCTGGAACGGACCATCGGCTACCTGCCCAACCTGCTCGCCGCGTTAGCGTTACTGCTGATCGGCTGGTTGGTGGCGCGTCTGCTCAAGGCGCTCAGCATCCGTCTGCTCGACGGCGCCGACCGACTCTGGCAGCGCTTCGTCACTCGCGGCACCTTGCCCGCGGGCCGCCTGCCGCGTCCGCCCGGGAAGGCCGTCGGCAGTCTGCTGTTCTGGCTGGTGATGCTGTTCTTCATCACGGCGGCCGCGGATGTTCTCGGCGTCAAGGTGTTTGCCGACTGGCTGGCCCAGCTGGTTGCCTACCTGCCGGCGCTGATAGCCGGCGTGGTGATTCTGCTGGCCGGCGTGGTGATCGGCAATCTCGCCCGCGATCTGGTCGAGGCGGCCGCCGAATCGGCCGGCATTGCCCAGAGCGAGTTCCTCGGCCGCGGCGTGCAGCTCGCCATCCTCGCCACCGCGCTGCTGATCGGAGCCCAGCAGATCGGCATCCAGGTGAGCTTCCTCACCGGCATTCTCACCGTGCTGGTCGCCGCAGTGCTGGGTGGCTCCGCGCTCGCCTTCGGTCTGGGTGCGCGGCACTTTGTCAGCAATCTGCTGGCCGCGCGCAACCTGCGCCAGTCCCTACAGGTTGGCCAGCGCCTGCGCATCCAGACGCCGGATCAGGTGCTGGAAGGCGTGGTGCTGGAAGTCGCCGCCACACATGTGCGCCTGCAGACCGGGCAGGGCGAAAGTAACATACCGGCCCATCTCTTCGAGCTGCACACCAGCGAATTGCTGCATCCGGAGGATACACATGCAGCCGGCTGAGGAGCTCGCGCAGTGTTTTCTGGAGCGCCACCCCGACGTTGCCGCCGAGGAGTTCGCAGCACTGCCACCGGCCGCGGCTGCCGCGGCCATTGCCAGGCTGGAAACCTCCGCCGCGCTCGCCCTGTTCGTGCGCCTGCCCACACTCGCGGCGGCCCATTGCCTGGAGCACCTGCCCGCGGAACAGGTCACGGCCATCCTGGCAGGCCTGCCGCTGCGTGAAGCGATAAACGTGCTGAATCGTCTCGCACCGCAGACGCGCGAGCAGTATCTGGATGCCCTGCCGGCGCATGCCGCCCGGCCCTTGCGCATCGGACTCATGCGATTGCGCGACAGCGTGGCCGCCCTGATGGACACCCAGGTCTCGGCGCACCCGCCCGACACGTCGGTGCAGCGGGTGCTGGAAAGCCTGGACCGGCAGTCCGCGGATCACGACTGCCAGGTTTATGTGGCCGACGCACACGGCCGTTTCGCGGGCATGCTGCCGTTGCGCAGGCTGTTTTCGGCTCACCCGCACAACCGCGTGGGTTCGTTGCCGCTGACACCAATCGCGGCCCTGCCTGCAAGCGCACGCAGCGCCGGGCTCGTCGGTCATCCTGCCTGGCTGCGGCATACCAGCCTGCCGGTGGTGGACGCGGAAGGGCGGCTGGTCGGCGAACTCCGACGTGACCGTCTGTCCGAACCGGAGCGCACCCCGCGCAAGGACAGTGGTGGACCGTTCGATATGGCCCAGACGTTTCTGGAGAGCTATACCGCCGGCAGTGCCTTGTTGCTGGAACTGCTGATGAAGGGAGCGAACCGCCGTGGCTGAGCGTACCCAGCCCTGGGCGACGCAGACGCCGACGACGCGCCTCAACCGCGGCTATTGCCGGCGCTATCCCGATGAGGTTGCTGAATTCCTCTCCGGCGTGCCGGCGGATGAGGGCTGGCAGGCCATACAGGACATTCCGATCGGCGACAGCACCACGGTCTGGACCCGACTGCCCACCGATGCGGCCGAAGCGATCCTGGCTCACGCCGATGACACCTACCTGGGCGACCTGTTCAACCGGCTGGACCCGGTGTATGCCGCCAGTGTGTTGCGCCGCGCCGATCCCGGCTTGCGCGCACGTATTCTGGCCCGGTTGTCTCCGGCGGTCGGTCAGGACCTGGAACGCCTGATGGGTTTTCCCGAAAACAGCGCAGGCAGCCTCATGGATCCGCGCACCGTCACCCTGCGTGGCGACATGACCGCCCGCGAGGCACTCGAGCGCCTGCGCCGTGACAAGCCGCGATTCACTCATCATCTGTTCGTGGTCGACCGTGAGCGCCGCTTGCAGGGCATGGTCGAGATCGAGGCCCTGGCGCTGGCCGAGAGTGACGAACCGGTGGACGGCGTGCTGCGGCCGGTGCGTATGGTGGTGACCGCGCTGGAGCATCGCGATGAACTGCTGGAAAAGCTCGATCGCCACGGCATATCCGATGTCCCGGTCACCGATCAGGAGGGCCACCTCATCGGTGTAATCCATCATGATCAATTGTTCGGCGCGGTGCAGGAGGATAGCAGCGGCGACATACAGGCCATGTTCGGCGCCAGCCGCGACGAACGCGCCCTGTCCGATGTCAGCTTCGCCGTGCGCAAACGCCTGCCGTGGCTGCACATCAACCTGCTCACGGCGTTTCTGGCGGCTTCCGTGGTGGGCCTGTTCGAACACACCATCGCGCAGTTCACCGCGCTGGCGGTGCTGCTGCCGGTGGTCGCCGGCCAGTCCGGCAATGCCGGCGCGCAGGCCCTGGCCGTGACCATGCGCGGGCTTGCACTGCGCGAGATCGGAACCCGCCATCTACTGCGGGTCGTGGTCAAGGAGGTCAGCGCCGGCATGATCAATGGTCTGCTGATCGCGCTTACCACGGCGGTCGGCGTGTTCGTGTGGAGCGGCTCGGCGGGGCTCGCGCTGGTGATTGCACTGGCGATGGTGTTGTCCATGGCCGCGGCCGGACTGGCCGGTGCCAGCATCCCGATCGCGCTGACCGCCGCAGGCCAGGACCCCGCGCAGTCGTCGTCCATCATCCTTACCACCATCACCGATGTGGTCGGCTTCCTGAGCTTCCTCGGCATCGCGACCCTGCTTTCGGGGCTGCTGTAAACGCGGCGCCAGTGCCGTGCGCACAGCGACCGGCGTGGTTACTGAAGGGCAAGAAAAAACCCCGCAGGGTTGCCCTGGCGGGGTTTCAGTGCCTGCGCACATGGAATTTCACCAGTCTGGCTAAATTCCGTAACTTCCTGATTTATTTGGTGGGCGGTACTGGGATTGAACCAGTGACCCCTGCCGTGTGAAGGCAGTGCTCTACCGCTGAGCTAACCGCCCGGGGATGCTCAAGAGCGAGGATTGTAGAGGCGCGGCCGGCGGCGGTCAACGGCCGGGCGAGGGGGCCCACCAGGGGCTGGGTGTCCTGCCTGCGCTCGCGGCCCATCTGCTACAATCCCGCCTTCCTTATAGATGCAAGGCCGTACCCCATCGCCATGACCGTCCGTACCCGTTTTGCCCCCAGCCCCACGGGCTTTCTCCATGTCGGCGGCGCCCGCACCGCGCTGTTTTCCTGGCTGCACGCCCGCAAGCACGGCGGCCAGTTCGTGCTGCGGATCGAGGATACCGACCTGGAACGCTCCACCGCGGAATCGGTCAATGCCATCCTCGAAGGCATGACCTGGCTGGGCCTGGAGTACGACGAGGGTCCCTTCTACCAGACCGAGCGCTTCGACCGGTACAAGGAGGTCATCGGCGAACTGCTGGCGTCCAGGCAGGCCTACAAGTGCTACTGCAGCCGCGAGCGCCTGGACGCCCTGCGCGAACAGCAGATGGCCACCAAGCAGAAGCCCCGCTACGACGGCCATTGCCGCCCCGGCGCTACGCCGCCCACGCCCGACGCGCCCTTCGTGGTGCGCCTGCGCAATCCCCTGGAGGGCGAGGTGGTGGTGGAAGACCAGATCCGTGGCTGCGTGGTGTTTCGCAACGAGGAACTGGATGACCTCATCCTCGCGCGCAGCGACGGGTCGCCCACCTACAACCTGTCCGTGGTGGTGGACGATGCCGACATGAAGATCACCCATGTGATCCGTGGCGAGGACCACCTCAACAACACGCCGCGTCAGATCAACATCCTGCGCGCCATGGGCGTGGAGCCGCCGGTCTATGCCCACGTGCCCATGATCCACGGTGACGACGGGGCCAAGCTGTCCAAGCGACACGGCGCGGTCAGCGTCATGGAATACCGTGACAAGGGCTACATGCCCGAGGCGCTGCTCAACTACCTGGCGCGGCTGGGCTGGTCCCATGGTGACCAGGAGGTGTTCAGCGTGGACGAGCTGATCCAGCTGTTCGACATCGCCGAGGTGAACAAGTCGGCCTCCTGTTTCAACACCGGCAAGCTGGACTGGCTCAACCAGCAGTACCTGATGAACAGCGAGCCCGCCCACGTGGCGCGCTATCTCAGTGTGCACCTGGGCCGACTGGGCATCGACCCGGCGCCGGCCCCGGACCTGGTGGACGTGGTCATGGCGCAGCGCGAGCGCGCCCATACCCTGGTGGAGCTGGCCGAGATCAGCGCCTTCTACTACCGGGATTTCGAGCAATACGATGAAAAGGCCGCCGCCAAGGCCTTCAAGGCCGCGGCCGTGGCACCGCTCACCCACATGAAACAGGCCCTGACCGCACTGTCGGACTGGAACCGCGCGGCCATCCATGCGGCCATGGAGCAGGTGGTGGCGGAACTTGGTGTCGGTTTCGGCAAGGTGGGCATGCCGCTGCGTCTCGCGGTCACCGGTGGCGCGCCCTCGCCGGACCTGGATCTCACTCTCTGGCTGGTCGGCCGCGAGGCCTGCCTGCGCCGCATCGACAAGGCCCTTGCCCATATTGGTCAACACGCATCATGAATGACACGACACCGGCACCGAGCAACTTCATCCGCCACATCATCGAGGCCGACCTGGCCGCCGGCAAGCATGACGGCCAGGTGGTGACCCGTTTTCCGCCGGAGCCCAACGGCTACCTGCACATCGGCCATGCCAAGTCCATCTGCCTGAATTTCGGTGTGGCCCGCGACTACCAGGGCCGCTGCAACCTGCGCTTCGACGACACCAACCCCCACAAGGAGAACGTGGAGTTCGTGGAGTCCATCCAGGCCGATGTGCGCTGGCTGGGCTTCGACTGGGAGGATCGTCTCTACTACGCCTCCAACTATTTCGAAAAGCTTTATGGATACGCCGTCGAGCTGATCGAGGCGGGCAAGGCCTTCGTCTGCGAGCAGAACGCCGAGGAGATGCGCGAGTACCGCGGCACCCTCACCGAACCGGGCCGCGCCAGCCCCTGGCGCGAGCGTTCCGTAGAGGAAAACCTAGACCTGTTCCGACGCATGCGCGCCGGTGAGTTTCCCGACGGCGCCAAGGTGCTGCGCGCGAAGATCGACATGGCCTCGCCCAACATCAACCTGCGCGATCCCACCCTGTATCGCATCCGCCACGGTGTCATCCATCACCAGACCGGCACCGAATGGTGCCTGTACCCCATGTACGATTACACCCATCCCATTTCCGATGCGCTGGAAGGGGTGACCCATTCTCTCTGCACCCTGGAGTTCGAGGATCACCGCCCGCTGTACGACTGGGTGCTGGACAACATCTCCATCGACTGCCATCCGCAGCAGATCGAGTTCTCGCGCCTCAACCTCGAATACACCGTCATGAGCAAGCGCAAGCTCACCCTGCTGGTGGAAGAGGGCCACGTGGAGGGTTGGGACGACCCGCGCATGCCTACCGTCGCCGGCCTGCGCCGGCGCGGCTTCACCCCGGCTTCCATTCGTGATTTCTGCGACCGCATCGGCGTCACCAAGTCCGCCAACACGGTGGAGATGGGTGTGCTGGAGAACTGCATCCGCGAGGACCTCAACGAACACGCGCCGCGGCGCATGGCGGTGCTGCACCCCCTCAAGGTGGTGATCACCTCCTACCCGGAAGGACAGGTGGAACAGCTGGAGGTGGCCAACCATCCCCAGGACGAGGCCATGGGCACGCGCCCGCTGCCCTTCGGCCGGGAGGTCTGGATCGAGCGCGACGATTTCATGGAAGTGGCGCCCAACAAGCACTTCAAGCGCCTGGTGAGCGGCGGCGAGGTGCGGTTGCGCAACAGCTACGTCATCCGCTGCGACGAGGTGATCAAGGACGGCAACGGCGAGATCATCGAGCTGCGCTGCAGCCACGATCCCGCCACCCTGGGCGCCAACCCCGAGGGCCGCAAGGTCAAAGGCGTCATCCACTGGGTGTCCGCCGCGCATGCGCTGCCCGCCGAGGTGCGCCTCTACGACCGGCTGTTCACCGTACCCAACCCCGACCATGCCGGGGGAGGGGAGTTCACCGCCCACCTCAATCCGGAATCCCTGCTGACCCTGACGCATTGCTACCTGGAACCCGGTCTGGCCGATGCACGTCCCGGCGAGCATTTCCAGTTCGAGCGCCAGGGCTATTTCTGCCTCGACCCGAATCCGAGCCACGGCCTGCCGGTGTTCAACCGCACCGTGACCCTGCGCGATTCCTGGGCCAAGCTGGAAAAACAGGACTGAGCACAACCTGACCGTCATTCCCGCGCATGCAGGAATGACGGATAGGTCACGTTTCCCCGCAGCAGCCCGCTTCAGAATCCCCCTTCCCGGTCGAAAATAAGGTTTATCAGAGACGGCGCGTGAGCAGCCGTTTCATTTTGTCTGGCACTTGCCCGGGAAGGCTCGACAGTAACGTGAACCAGCGTACCCAACCCCTTGAAACTCCAGACGTCGCCAGTGGCCGCGAACCCGTGATCGAGGTCAGGGATCTCGTCAGTCATTATGGTGAACGCAGGATCCTCGATGGCGTCTACCTACAGGTACGGCGCGGCGAAATCCTGGTCATCATGGGTGGCAGCGGCTCGGGCAAGAGCACCCTGCTGCGTCATCTGCTGGGCCTCAAGCGTCCCAGCGCCGGCTCGATACGTCTGCTGGGTACAGAACTAGAAGCGATCTCCAAACCGCAGCTCTATGCCTTGCGCCGCAGGATGGGCGTGGCCTTCCAGGGCGGAGCGCTGTTCAGCTCCATGAGCCTGTGGGAGAACGTGGCTCTGCCGCTGCGTCAGCATACCCGCCTCGACGAAAAGACGATCCGCATCATGACGCGCATGAAGCTGGAAATGGTGAACCTGGGTGGCTTCGAGGATCTGCGGCCGGCCGAGCTGTCCGGGGGCATGCTCAAGCGCGCCGGCCTGGCGCGTTCCCTGATCATGGACCCGGAACTGCTTTTCTTCGACGAACCCTCGGCGGGCCTGGACCCGGTGGTATCCGCGGAACTGGATGCGTTGATCCTGCGCCTGCGCGAGGCCCTGTCCATGACCATCGTGGTGGTCACCCATGAGCTGGAAAGCGCCTTCGGGATCGCCGACCGCATCCTGGTGCTGGACCAGGGCCGCGTGCTGGTCACCGGCACGGTGGAGGAGGTGCGCAACACGGATAACGCACGGGTACAGGACCTGCTCAACCGGCGCCCGCGCAACGAAAGCCTGGACGCGGACGCTTACCTGCGGCGCCTGACCGGGATGCGGGACTGACCATGTTTCGTGCCATCGAACGCCTCGGCGACCGCGCCCTGTATTTCATCGAGCTGTGGGGGCAGATGGGCATGTTCCTGCTCACTACCCTGGCGAGCCTGCTGCGGCCGCCTTACCATCTGCACCCCATCCTCAAGCAGATCCATTTCATCGGCGCCCGTTCCACCCTGGTCATACTGGTGGCGGGGGTCTTCACCGGCATGGTGGTGGCCCTGCAGTTTTACGACACCCTGGTGCGATTCGGCTCCGTGGCCATGCTCGGTTCGGCGGTGGCGCTGGCGCTGATCCGCGAACTCGGGCCGGTGCTGTCGGCCCTGGTGGTGATCGGTCGTGCCGGCTCCGCGATCTGCGCCGAGATCGGCATCATGCGTAACGATGAACAGATCGACGCCCTGGAGTGCATGGCCATCGATCCCTACAAGTACCTCATCGCCCCCAGGATCCTGGGCGGGCTGATTGCCGTGCCGGCACTGACCATGATCTTCATCGTGGTGGGGATCTTCGGTGGCTGGTTCGTGGGCGTGGTGCTGTTCGGGGTCAGCGAGGCCGCCTATTTCCACGGCATGTACGACACGGTGGTCTGGCACGATGTCTGGATGGGTGTGGTCAAGTCCTTCGTGTTTGGTCTCATCATCGTCTGGGTGGCCACGGTGCGCGGATTCTTCCTGCATCTGGACCGGTCTGGCGTGTTCGGGGCGGAAGGGGTCAGCCGCACCACCACCAATGCCGTGGTGTTTTCCACCATCGGGGTACTGGTTTCGGATTATCTGATCAGTGCGGTCATGCTGTAGGAGAGGCAAAAATTCATGAAACGCTTGAATCTGGAATTCGGGGTGGGCCTGTTCCTGTTGCTGGGGCTGGCCGCGTTCTTCTACCTGGCGATCAGGATGGGCGATGTCGGCCTGCTGCGGCAGGAGGGCTATACGGTGACGGCACGCTTTATCAGCAGCTCGGGCCTGAAGGAAGGTGCGATGGTGGAATTGGCCGGGGTGCGGGTCGGCAAGGTGCGGCGAATCGCCCTCGATCCGGAGCGCTATGAATCCGTGGTCACCCTTGCGATCGAGCCCGGTGTGCAGATCACCGAGGATACCATTGCCTCGGTGCGCACCGCCGGTATCATCGGCGACAAGTTCATCAAGCTGACCCCCGGCGGCATGGATCTCTACCTCGCCGACGGGGATGAGATCGTCGACACGGAATCCTCGCTGGATATCGAGGAGCTGGTGAGTAAATATATATTTGAAGGTAGCGATACGGCCCAGAGTGAGTAGGGATTCCGTATTTACTCAGGAGTGAGTATTTAGCGCTACAATCGAGTCCCGTCATTCCCGCGAAGGCGGGAATCCATGGATTTTAAACCACTGGATTCCCGCCTTCGCGGGAATGACGAGCCCCGGTCTGTAGACATGATTACTGACTCCTGCCAGGATTAATGACCAGGGAGTTATCTCATGAAAATCGCATATCACTTGTCCGCACTCATCGGCCTGCTGTGCTGGGCCTTGGCGACCCAGGCGCTGGCGGCGCCCGCACCCAAGGAGCGCGTGCAGGATACCGTGGATGCGGTCCTGGAGGTGTTGCGTGACGAGACGCGGGACGTGGAAACCAAGAAGCGGGACATCCGCGTCCTGGTCCGTGAACGTTTCGATTTCCGGGCCATGGCCCAGAGCACGCTGGCGCAGAACTGGCGCAGTGCCAGTGAGGAGGAGCAGAAGCGCTTCGTGGACCTCTACAGCCGTCTGCTGGAGGATACCTACCTGGTCATGGTGGAGGAATACACCAACGAAACCGTCGAATACCGCAATGAAATCCTACGCAACGAGAACAATGCCCAGGTGGATACGGCCATCCTGGCCGCCGACAAGGAAATCCCGGTGGTATACCGCACCCGCCTGAAGGATGGCGACTGGTATATCTATGACGTCATTATCGAAGGTGTCAGCCTGATCAGTAATTACCGCAGCACCTACCAGCAGATCGTGCGCCGCGAAGGCATGGATGGGCTGCTGGCGCGACTGGAGGAGAAGACGGGTTGCGCGGACGGGAATTGTTGAGCATTATGCCCCCCTGGGCGGATGCTCGCGGGCCCTTGGACACCGTGTGCAAGTAGCGGGAAAACCGGGGGAAAAATCTTTAGGAATCCGCCGTCAGCGTTCTTGACAGCCCCCCCTTCCTGGAGTAAAGTGCGCGCTTCCATTTCGGGGCTATAGCTCAGCTGGGAGAGCGCTTGCATGGCATGCAAGAGGTCCGCGGTTCGATCCCGCGTAGCTCCACCAGATTCTCCCGTGTTGGGAATGGGTCGTTAGCAGTATGCGACGATTCGGTGTGATCAGCGTCTACGCTGGAATCCTGTTGATCATGGTGGGACTGATCGGCGGCTTCGGCGCTCTGTTTGTCGACGCGGACCACATTGCGGTAAACCTGCTCACGCTGGTTCCACTGGGCTTCGTGGCCCTGCTGACCGGCACCGTGGTTTGCCAACTGAACCGCCCACGCGGACCTCAGTGAAAAAGAGTTCTGTCCCCTTCGTCTAGAGGCCTAGGACATCGCCCTTTCACGGCGACGACAGGGGTTCGACTCCCCTAGGGGACGCCAATTCAGTCAAGGCGTCATCAAGAAGGGCCGCGCAAGCGGCCCTTTTTACTTGGTCAGCCCTGGTTAATCTCTTCGTTGTCATCCATTGGCGCCGCCTTGCGCACCGCCGCGATATCCTCCGCACTGTCCAGCCCCTGTTCGGCCCGTCGCAAGGCCAGCCGGGCATACTTCAATGCGGCTTTTCGGAGTGGTTCATCGTCGAGATTTGCCAGTGCCCGCAGGCCCTTCTGCAGGCGGATCCCAACCTCCACCACGGCAGCACCGTCTCGGGCGATCGGTGTGAACGCATCATCGAACATATCATCGACTGATAGAAGCGGGACCTCAATCCTGTCGTAGCGGGGTTTATCCTCATCTGACTTGTTGGTGTCCGCCTGGTGTGGCTGACCCCAGAGTACGAACAGCCGCACCAGTCTGCCGATGATATCGATACCGGTGCCCGGATCATTTACAGCCGGTGACAATGCGTGGCTGGCTATTTCCGAGAGCACCACCAGCGCAAAACGCGGATCATCTTCAAAGGTTCTCACTTTGCCGATCAGAAAGGCCTCGAGCAGTTTTTTACGCTTGGCCTCTGTCAGTTCACCAGATGTACTTCTGATGAAGGCCAGCGGACGATCAGGCGTGACAAAGGTGCCGGGCAGTACGGCCAAGCGGATTCGGTCCTTCCACTGACAAGCGCAGTCCTGTAGCTGAGCCATGTCGATATGCTGGATATAACCGACCATGGGGCTGAACAGTTTCTCCCCCGTGGGGTTGTCCCCGGTGGCGGGGATGCCGCCCAGCGCAGGTGCATCCCGGCGACGGCGCATGGCATTCGCCGCCGTTCGCTCGACGGTGTCAACGGTCGTGCCAACCCTGCCAAGGCGGGCGATTCTGTCGACCCAGCGCACAAAGGTGAGGATCACGATGGAAAATACCAGCGCGGTCAGTGCCAGCAAGGTGAAAAGGCCTGCGCCCTCGTAGTACTGGTTTTTTACCGCCGTCAAGGCCACGATGCTGAAAATAAAGGCACCGATAAAGGTCGACAGGGCGTTCTGCGACAAATCATCGGCAATCACCAGTTTCAAGGATCGTGGCGTTGCTGTGCTGCTTGCCGAGGCGTAGGCGGAAACCATGGAAGCCACTGCCAGTGTGGCAATCACCATCATGCTGGTGGCAATCACGGATAACAGCGTCTCCACCGCTTCGGGGTCGATCCTTGGCAACCAGGTGTCCAGGCCCAGATCGTCAGTCAGTTTTGCCAGGAAGGCCGCCCCCACCGAAAGCAGGGAGATGATCAGTGGCTTGACCCACAGTTGCTTGCGCAGTCGTTGCAGGAAAAATCTGAGCCTATCCATCGACAGGTATGCGGTCATCTTCGTCTCCATTGCATCCATGCCATTCGGCGGAGTCTACCTCCGCTTCCGTGGATATTTGAGCGCGATTATTCTTTTAGTTTTACCAGCAGGTAGCCCTCTTTTACATGGATGTATTCGACGCCATCGGCGAAGCTTTTCCAGAAGCCCTGATCGGCGCCGAACTCCTGAATGAGGTCGACATTTTTCAGATTGCCCAACCAGGCGTTGGGAATTGGCACGCCCATCAGGCTGACACCCTTCAAAACGACGACGGGCCGGTTCTCCTGATAGGCGAGTTCCACACCGGCATTCACGCGCAGAGTCTTGCCGCCCAGCATGGGGAAGTCCGCGTCCAGGGGGATCAGCAGTCTGGCGCTGACCAGGTCGTCAGCCAGGTCGACGGCGAGCTTCCGCGCCAGGTCGGTATTCCTCGCCAGCATGGCATTCAGTTCCCGTTCGCTGAAACTGACCTCGCGACTGGCGCCGATCTCGCTGTAGGCTTCGGGCTCGAGTGTAGCGGTGTCGGTCCCGGTATCCCGCACCTCGACGCCGATCACCCGGAGTTTTCGATCGAGCACCTGTTCCTCCCCGGGTTTGAGCTGGACGGGCTTGAATTCCTTGAGGAACAAATACTGGCTGAGTACCCAGTAGGTGACCCCCGCGGTCACGGCGATGGTGACCAGGACGATGAGAACCACCTGTGGCCAGCGCAGTGCGGGGCGCGTCCCGGTGTCAACGGTGTGATCAGTGGTCATTCGTCCATTCCCGCATCCAGTTGTCCATGAGCATATCAGGGTTGATCGCCCCCTGTATGCCATGCGGGCGATGTATGCCTGCATCCTATACCCGGAAGAGACCCTGAACAATGATGGCAAGGGTTTGAAATCCATGACGCTGGTTGAGTAGACTCGAAGAGGAACTATACTCAGGAAAACGCTGATTAATCCGCTGGGCCCACGAGTTAATCCGTCATACCCGCGTACGACTGCATGGATGCAGGAGGTGCAGCAGTGCATGGAGCAATTGCCGAGGCGGACAATCAGATATTTGGATGCATGGATTACTCGCTTGGCTCATCGACGGAGTGGATGGTGAAACAGGTTCCCGATAAGTCTCATGTCAAGCGAATGCAGTCGCCGCTATTGGGTATCGCGGCCAGCATACTGTTCGTTGCCGCCATCCTTGCGGTTATGGTTTATTATGACGTGCATGAGCAGGTGCTGCAGCTGCTGGGTTGGTTCGAGGCGCAGGGCGCATGGGCGCCGTTGCTCTTTATCCTGGTCATGACGGCGGTTGTGGTGCTGTTGCTTCCGGGTGTGCTGTTCACGACCGGTGCCGGTTTCGTGTTCGGGCTTGTGGAAGGTTCCATCTACGTTGTGGTGGGCACCACACTCGGTGCAACCCTGGCATTCCTGATCGCACGCTATCTGTTCGGGAATCGTGCCAGGCGGTTCATCATGGCCCACGCCAGGTTGCGGCTGGTCAGCGACGAACTCACGCCAAACGGCTGGAAGATCGTGCTCCTGACACGCCTGATCCCGTTTTTCCCGAGCAAGATCTCCAATTACTTCTTCGGTCTGACCCGGTTTTCCTTGCGTGGTTATATAGGCGGCTCAGTGCTGGGTTTCATACCTTTTTCCATCCACAATGTGTATCTGGGCTCCATCGCGGCCGATATCACCACACTGGGCGCCCGTAACCTGGATCGCTCACCTCTGGAATGGAGCCTATATGGTGCGGGTTTCATTGTCACCGTTATCGCGGTCGTCTACCTGAACCATCTTGCGCGCCGGGCCTTGGCGCGCTATGCGGAAAAAGGTGACATCAAGGAGGATATTGCGTGAGCTGGATGAAATGGTTGCCCTGGCGCTTTATCGTGCGCCATGTCGCGCGCAAGCAAGGGTTTCTGGACCCCATTGCCCTGCTGGGTCGTCTGCATAACTTCGCCCAGCCTTCCGAGGTCGGCGAACCCATCGAGTTGCTCAGGGCCGGGGTCGTCTTTCACGCGCGTGGCTTGATCAACAGCCGCGTCATTCAGCACAATCTGGACTGGGTCTGGCCTTACTGGATCGAGCGTCAGTTCGATCCATACGACGAGTCGTTTATTCCGCGGGCTTTTTCCATCACCCATATCAATCTTACCCATCGCAACTGGACCGCGATCGGGTACCCGGATTGCCAGGAACTGCCAATCGTCGACCCCCGCGGCCTGTTGACCCCCTTCCTGGACGGTTGGTCGCTGGATGGCTGGTTGCTGGCCAAGGATGGCCGTTGCCTGTTGCCTTCGCGCGCTCCCGACTGCCTCCAGCACCAGGAGATGGACGCAGGTGTTTGCATCAGCACCGAGACGGAAATGGACGGCCTGGCCCTGGCCAGCCGGGCCTGGGTGGAACTGGAATCCGGTATCCCCGTCTGCAGGCTGAATTTGCGGGCACATGCCGATAGGGATGCCTGGATCGTCCTGGCGCTGCGACCGTACAACCCGGAGGGGATCAGCTTTGTCCACCAGGTCAAGCTCACGGAGGAACGCAAAACCTGGATCATCGACGATACCCGGCGGGTCGAATTCAGCTCGGCGGCGGAACGACACCACGTCTCCGACTACCGCAACGGTGATGTATATATCCATCTCAAGGACACGGAAGACCAGGTGGAAGGGCTTTGTGACGTGGGAATGGTCACCGCGGCGGCGCTTTTCCCGGTAAAGGCCGGTGAGAATGGAGAATTGACCGCGACGATTCCACTCGCGGTCGCGGACACCGAGATGCTCGGCCCCGATGCCTGGAACAACACGCACCAGGGTCTCTGTGCACTAGCCTGTCCGGAACCGCGTTACCAGTTTCTCTACGACGCGGCGGTAGCCTCCCTGATATTGCATTCTCCGGATGATGTCTATCCTGGGCCCTTCACCTACAAGCGCTTCTGGTTTCGTGATGCCGCCTTCATCATTCATGCGCTCCTCTGTGTCGGATTGACGGATCGTGCCGAGCGTGCACTGTCGCGGTTCCCGGAACGACAAACCGTGCTCGGGTATTTCCGTTCCCAGGAAGGCGAATGGGACGCCAATGGGGAAGTGTTGTGGATCCTGAAGCGCTTCTTCGACCTGACCGGAACGGCGCCCTCGGACGAATGGCACGGCCCCATCCAGCGGGGCGCGCGCTGGATCATACGCAAGCGCCTCGACGACGAACTGGATGCACCCCATGCCGGCTTGCTGCCGGCTGGTTTCAGTGCCGAACACCTGGGTCCCAATGATTATTATTTCTGGGATGATTTCTGGGGAATTGCCGGCCTGCGGGCCGCGGCGGCCATGATGAATGAGGCGGATCCCGATCAAGGAAAGGAGTTCGAACTGGCCGCGGAGGAATTTACCGCGGCGGTGGATCGCAGCCTGGCGGGTTGCGCAAGGCGCCTTGCGCGCCCGGCCATGCCGGCATCACCTTATCGCCGACTGGATGCCGGCGCCATCGGTTCCCTGGCGCTCGGGTACCCGGTGCAGCTCGGCGCGCCGGATGATCCGCGCCTGCTCGATAGCGTGGAGTTCCTGATCGACCGTTGTTTTGTGCGTGGTGCGTTCAACCAGGACATGATCCACTCCGGGCTCAATGCCTACCTCACCCTGCATGTCGCCCAGGTATTGTTGCGCGTCGGAGACCCGCGCTGTCTCGACCTGATGGACGCGGTGGCTGCCCTGGCCTCGCCGACAGGGCAGTGGCCCGAGGCCATACATCCACGCACCGGTGGTGGCTGTATGGGTGACGGTCACCATGTCTGGGCATCCGCCGAATGGATCATGATGATACGCAACTGTTTCGTCCGCGAGGAGGGGGATTGCCTCATTCTCTGCGCCGGTATACCCGCGCGCTGGCTCGACCAGGATGCCCCGATCCGTTTTGGCCCCGCACCCACGTCCTTTGGCGCTGTAACCCTGACGATAATGCCGGATTCAAAGCAAGGGCCACGCATCGAATGGCAGGCTGACTGGCATGATGGCATGCCGGAAATGGACATTCGTCTGCCCGGTTTCGAGCCGGTAAAGGTAACTCCCGGCATGGACTCCGTGGTGCTCGTCAAAAAGGATGCCTGACAGATGAACATTCTCATACTGACCAACACCTTTACGCCACACGTCGGCGGTGTCGCGCGTTCGGTCGCGGCCTTCACCGAGGAATACCGTAATCGCGGGCACCGGGTTCTGGTGGTTGCCCCGGAATTTCCCATGATGCCGGAACATGAAGTCGATGTGGTGCGGGTTGCCGCCATCCAGAATTTCAACGCCAGTGATTTTTCAGTCGCACTGCCGTTACGCATCGGCCTGACGGATGTGATCGATGATTTCGAGCCTGATATCGTTCACTCGCAACATCCATTCCTGCTTGGAATGACCGCCTTGCGGATTGCACGATACCGGGAAATCCCCCTGGTATTCACGCACCACACATTGTACGAACAGTATACCCATTACGTTCCTGGTGATTCTCCCGCCATGAGGCAGTTCGCGATCAACCTGGCAACCCGTTATGCCAATCTCTGTGACCAGGTATTCGCGCCCAGTGAAAGTGTCAGGGATCTGCTGGTGGAGCGTGGTGTTACCACGCCCATCGCGGTGGTACCTACCGGTGTCCATCTCGAAAGCTTTGCACAGGGAGACGGGCAGGCCGTGCGTGCAAAAAGGGGTATTCCGGAACAGGCTTTCGTGGTTGGACACCTGGGCCGTCTCGCACCGGAGAAAAACCTGGAGTTCCTGACCCGCGCGGTTGCGGCTTTCGTTGCTACCCATCCGGATGCACACTTCCTGGTAGTCGGTACCGGTCCCTCCGAAGAGGCCATGAAGTCTGTTTTCGCCAAGGCGGGCATCGAGGAGCGCCTGCATATTGTCGGTACACTACAGAAACAGGAATTGGCCGATGCCTTGCACGCAATGGATGTCTTCGTCTTTGCTTCACAGAGCGAGACCCAGGGGATGGTCCTGACCGAGGCCATGGCAGCTGGCCTGCCGATCATCGCTCTCGATGGCTCCGGTGTGCGGGAGGTGGTCAAGGACGGGAAGAACGGGCGATTGTTGTTGGAGGAAACCCCGGAGGCGATTGCTTCCGCCTTGCAATGGCTGGCAGGGCTGCCGTCCGAAGAGGTTCACAAGCTCAAACAGGCGGCGCTCGATACGGCCGAGGCTTTTTCCATGCCACATACGGCAGACAAGGCCCTGGCCTGCTACGAGGAGGTCTTGTCCTGGGTGCCGCCGGTTCCCAGTGAGGATCTCGGAAACTGGGACGATGTCCTGGTCTGGGTCAGGACTGAATGGGATATCCTGAAAAGTGTCGCCGGCGCGAGTGATGCGGCGCTTGCAGCCAGTATTTCACCCGATAAGGAAGACTGATGCGGCACTCCTATTGGACCGGTCGATCGGTGCCAGGCCCATGATCGGACGGATCGAGGTTCTGTTCAGGCGCATACGTCGTATTCTCAGTCGCAGTGTCTGGCTCTCCCGCTTGCTTCAGTTGCCGGTATCGGAAGGCTCGCCGACCCGTCCAGGGCTGATCCTGATCCAGATCGACGGACTTTCGCAGCCACAATTGGAGCGTGCCCTGAAGCGCAGGGAGCTGCCATTTCTCGCGCGACTGATCCGACGCGAACACTACAGAATCCACGCCCATTATTCCGGTTTACCTTCCACGACACCCTCGGTACAGGCTGAACTGTTCTATGGCGTCAAGGGTGCGGTGCCGGCCTTTTCCTTCAAGGAGCACGAGACGGGCCAGGTGGTTCGAATGTACGAACCGGATGCGGCTGCGCGCGTCGAATCCCTATGTTCGGATGAAGGACATGAACCATTGCTCAAGGATGGAAGCGCCTACTCGGATACTTTCACCGGTGGTGCGCAGGAGAGCCATTTTTGCCCGTCCTCCATGGGTTGGGGTCCGTCCCTGCGTGGCGCCAACCCCCTGGTGCTGATCGTGTTTCTCCTGGTCAATTTCTACAGTTTTTTGCGTATCGGGATCCTGCTGTTGATGGAATTAGGCCTCGCACTGGTGGATTTTGTGCGCGGGCTCATTCGTGGGCAGGATTTTTTCAAGGAACTGAAATTCATACCGACGCGAGTGGCCATATCCATTCTATTGCGGGAACTCTGCGTGATCGGCGGTAAGATCGATATCAGCCGTGGCCTGCCCGTCATTCACATCAACTTCCTCGGTTACGACGAACAATCGCACCGTCGCGGCCCGCGCTCGCTGTTCGCGCATTGGACATTGAAGGGCATCGACGACGCCGTCGCACGGCTCTGGCGTGCCGCCAACCACTCGGTATGGCGACACTACGACGTCTGGATCTATTCCGATCACGGCCAAGCCCGCGTCAAGGCCTATCATGAGCAGCAGGGATATAGCCTGGAGGAGGCTGTCCAGCGGACGTTCGAGAAATTGAATGTTGACCCACAGGGAACCCGATTCAAGGACGCGGGCAGCGTACAGACCCAGCGCGTTCGCCTTTTGGGCGGAAACAGGGTACAGCGCCTGTTCTCGGTGTTCGGCGTGAATGATGATACCCCGCATGAGCAGTATCCCGCGCTCGCCGCGCTTGGTCCTGTCGGGCACATCTATTCACCCTGGAAATTAAACGAAGAGGAACGGGATTCCGCCGCCCTCGAGCTGTCGCGCACGCACCAGATTCCCGTCGTGCTTACCGTCGAGGCTCCGGGTGTATTGTGCGCCCGCACCGCGGAGGGTGAATACCAGCTGCCGCGCGACTGTGCCGAGCTGTTCGGGGCGCAACATCCGTACCTTGGTTCCATTGGCGAGGATCTGGTGCGCCTCTGCGAGCATGTGGATGCGGGTGATTTCGTGATCCTGGGTTGGCGAGACGGGCTTTCCCCGCTGACCTTCGCAGATGAGAACGGCGCGCATGCCGGTGTCTCACCGGATGAGACCAACGGGTTTGCATTGCTTCCCGACGACACACATCTGCCATCGAACGGACATGGCTACCTGCGTCCCATGGACCTGCGTAACGCAGCCTTGCGACACCTGGGCCGAACGGACCACAAACCCGGCGCCTTGCGCAGGCATGTGGCCACCACCCAGACCGATATCCTTCGTGTCATGACCTATAACGTCCATAGCTGCGTCGGAATGGATGGCAAGATCGATGCCGAGCGGATCGCACGTGTCATTGCCCGCGCCCGACCCGACGTGGTGGCGCTGCAGGAGCTCGATGTGGGCCGTGAGCGTAGCTATGGAATGGACCAGGCGCAGCTGATCGCCCATTACCTGGAGATGGAATTCCATTTCCATCCGGCCATGCACCTGGAGGAGGAACGCTATGGTGATGCAATCCTGACTCATCTGCCCCAGCGCCTGGTGAAAGTCGGTTCGCTGCCGGGGCTGGCGGAGCGGCCCAATCTGGAGCCGCGTGGAGCGCTCTGGGTTGCCATCGATCTGAATGGCCAGGAAGTCCAGGTGATCAACACCCACCTGGGGTTGTTTCCACGCGAACGCCTGGCCCAGATCGAAGCCTTGCTCGGTGATGACTGGCTGGCCAATGAAAAATGCCAGGGCCCGGTGATCTTCTGCGGGGATTTGAATGCCAATCCTTCGTCGCCCGTATGTCGCCGGGTCGGTGCGAGGTTCAGGGATGCGCAAGTGGTGGCGCGGGACCACCGTCCCAAGGGTACCTTCACCAGCCGCTTCCCGAACCTGCGTATCGATCACCTCTTTGTCAGCCCCGGTATCGAAGTGACCGGCATCGAAATCCCCGCTTCGCAGCTCGCGCGCATTGCCTCCGATCACCTGCCGCTGCTGGCGGAACTGCGCATTCCCGGAGAGGATGGCGCCGCCAGTCACCCCCGACTTTGATGGTATGATTCCGTCTTCATTCCCGCCGGGCGGCCTGGCCCGGCTTCAGGCCCGGGGGCGCGTTCTGGAACCACGCATCGGTACACTGCAGACGCTGCTGGAAGAACTCGACCAGGGCGTCACCCTGGTCACGGCCAATGCGCGCCTGGCCACGGCATTGCGTCAGGCCCATGACCGGCTGTCCCTGGATCGCGGTGAGCTCGTCTGGTCCAGTCCGGACCTGCTGCCCTGGTCGCGCTGGCTGCAACGTTGTCGGGAGGAGCAACTCCTGGCGCCGGGTGCACCGCCTCCCGCCCTGCTGCTGTCCGATGCCCAGGAGTTGCTGTTATGGGAACGGGTCATCCAGGCCAGCGCGGGCAATGTACTGCTGCAGGTGCCGGCCACGGCACGCCGGGCGCGCGAGGCGGCCGAACGCCTCCTGGCCTGGCGCCTGGACGATGCACGCCTGGCAGCGGCCGCCCAGAACGAGGACAGCCAGGCCTTTCGCACCTGGTGGCGGGAGGTGCGCCATACCTGTCAGCGCGAGCACTGGCTGCTGCCCGCCCAGCTCGCCGATCACCTGTTCCTCGCCCCGGAAGCGCCATCCGTTCCGGCCCGCCTGCTACTGGTCGGCTTCGACGAACTCACCCCCCAGCAGGCGCACCTGATCGAACGCCTGCGCAGCGCCGGTTGTGTCGTGGAATGGTTTGCCTTCGAAGCCCTGCCGGCTGCACCGCTACTGCACGTTTGTGCCGATGCCCGCGAGGAGGCCCTGCGCGCGGCACGCTGGGCACGGGCGCAACTGGAACGAAATCCCGCGGCGCGTATCGCCATCGTGGTGCCGGACCTGCAGGCCATGCGCCCCGCCCTGGTACAGGCGCTGGACAGTGTCCTGCTGCCACCCGCCCTGCAGCCGCAGGAGTGGCAACGGGTCCGTCCCTACAACCTGTCCCTGGGCCTGCCCCTGAGCGACCATGCCCTGGTGCAGAGCGCCTTCGACGGGCTTGCCCTGCTGGATCGCGCCATCGCTCTGGACAGCGTCAGTCGCCTGTTACGCAGCCCCTTCCTGGCGGGCTGGGAAGAGGAGGGCGCGGCGCGCGCCCTGCTGGATGCGCGCCTGCGCCAGCGCGGCGAACTGCAGGTTACCCTGTCCACACTGCACTACGAAGCGCGCCGGGAGGATCGCCCCTGGCACTGTCCCGGGCTCGCGACCGCGTTGGCCCGCCTGCGGGAATCCGCCAAGGGCCTGCAGGGCCGTCGCAGCCCCGGCGCCTGGGTGGAAGGCTTCAGCACCTGGCTGCGGGAGCTGGGGTGGGCGCAGGGACGCAGCCTGTCCAGCGCCGAGTACCAGACCCGGCAGGCCTGGCGTGAGCTGCTGGCCAGTCTGGCCGGCCTCGAGCCCCTGGAACCCCGACTGGAGCGGGCGGCGGCTCTGCACCGGCTGCAACGCCTGGCGGCGGCGCGCCTGTTTCAGCCGGAGACCCCCGATGTGCCGCTGCAGGTACTGGGTGTGCTGGAGACCTCCGGCCTCCAGTTCGATCACCTCTGGGTCATGGGCCTGCACGATGGTGTCTGGCCCGCGGCGCCACGCCCCAATCCCTTCCTGCCCCTGGCCCTGCAGCGCGAGCTGGGGCTGCCCCATGCCAGTGCCGAGCGGGAATTGGAGGTGGCACGACGCACCACCGCGCGGCTGTTGGGCAGCGCCCATGAAGTGCTGGTGAGCGTGCCGCGTAACGAGGGGGACCGGCCGCTGCGCGCGAGCCCCTTGCTGGAGGGCCTGCCCCTGGTGGCGGTCGAGGCATTGGAGCTGTGGGGGGAACCCCTGTGGCGGGAACGGTTGTTTGCCGCGCGCGCCACGGAAACCCTGACCCCGGATCCGGCCCCGCCGGTCGACGCGCTCCAGGCGCGCGGGGGCAGCGCGGTGTTCAAATACCAGGCCGCCTGTCCCTTCCGCGCCTTTGCCGAACTGCGCCTCGGTGCCAGACCCCTGGAGCAGGCGGAGATCGGCCTCGATGCCCGCACACGGGGTTCCCTGTTGCATCGTATCCTGGAAAAGCTGTGGCAGGTCCTGGGCAACCAGGCAGGCCTGCTGGCCCGGGCCGAGGAGGAACTGCGGGTCCTGGTGGGAGAAGTGGTGGCCCAGGAACTGGAGCGGGTCGAACAACAGCATCCCTTCACCATGACGCCGCGCTTTCGCGAGGTGGAGGCGCAACGTCTGCAGCGCCTGGTACTGGACTGGCTGGCGCTGGATCGCAACCGGGCACCGTTCCGGGCGGTGGAACCGGAACAGGAATACCCGGTCCTGCTCGGCGGCATCGAAGTGCGCATCAAGATCGATCGCATCGATACCCTAGAGGATGGCCGCAAGCTGCTCATCGATTACAAGACCGGCAAGGTGGAGGCGCGCCAGTGGTTCGGTGAGCGACCCGAGGAACCCCAGCTGCCCCTGTACAGCGCCGCCCTCACCGAGCCAGTGGCGGGGTTGTTGATCGCCCAGTTGCAGACCGGCGGCCTGGGCTTCAACGGTGTGCTGGAGGAGGCCGGACTGGTGCCCGGGGTAAAGGCCTTTTCACAACTCAAACAATGCCGCGAGCAGGCCGACTGGGCGGCCTTGCTGGCGGACTGGCGCGCAACCCTGGAGGCGCTGGGCGCGGCCTTCCATGACGGGCAGGCGCAGGTGGATCCGCGCGACTATCCCAATACCTGTCAGTACTGCACCCTCACACCCCTGTGCCGTATCCAGGAACAGGTCACGCTGGCACCGGAACCGGAGGGTGATGGCGATGACTGAGCCTCGCCCCGTGGAAGATGCGGCAACCCGTGCCCGGGCCCTCGATCCCCGGCAATCCTTCATCACCCAGGCACCGGCGGGTTCCGGCAAGACCGGACTGCTGACCCAGCGTTTCCTGCGCCTGCTGGCGGGGGTCGACAACCCCGAGGAGATCATCGCCATCACCTTCACCCGCAAGGCGGCGGGGGAGATGCAGGCGCGCATCCTCGAGGCCCTGGAAGCGGGCACGTCGGAGCAGCCGCCGCAGGCGCCCCATGAACGCCTGACCTGGGAGTGCGCCCGTGCGGCCCTGGCGCGGGATCGTGAACTGGGCTGGTCGCTGCGTACCAACCCGGCGCGGCTGCGGGTGCAGACCATCGATTCCCTGTGCGCCGCCCTGGCGCGGCAGATGCCCTTGTTGTCCCGCTTCGGTGCCGTGCCCCAGACGGTGGAGGATGCCCAGCCGCTGTACATCGAGGCGGCGCGGCGCACCATCGCCGAACTGGAAACAGGCGAGGACTGGTCCGCCGCCGTCGCCCACCTGGTACGCCACCTCGACAACCGGCTCGAGTACGTGCAATCGCTCATCGCCACCATGCTGGCGCGGCGCGAGCAATGGCTGCGTCACGTGGCGGACCGCAGCCATCCATCCATCGCACGCGAAAACCTCGAGGCCACGCTGGCGCGCGTGGTGGAAGAGGCCCTGGCGGAACTGCGCGCCCGCCTGCCGGATGCCTGGCGGGACAGCCTGCTGCCGCTGGCGCGCTACGCCGCGGCCAACCTGCCCGATGCGGCGCCCATCGCGGGTTGCGCCGGTCTGTGGGACTGGCCGGCGGCCAGCGTGACCTGCCGTCACCAGTGGCAGGGCCTGGCGGAACTCCTGCTGACCCGGGATGGCAGCTGGCGCAAGCGCTACACCCGGGAAGAGGGCTTCCCCGCCCAGGGCGAGGCGGTCGATGCCGAACAGAAGGCGCTGTTCAAGGAGATGAAGGCGCGCATGCTCGAAGTGCTGGCCGAGGTGCGCGAAGAGGAAGAGCTGCGCGAGGCCCTGGCGGGCCTGGCCGCGTTGCCGCCGCACCAGTACCGCGACGAGGAATGGGATATCCTGCAGGCATTGTTCGACTTGCTGCCCTTGTCGGTGGCGCAGCTCAACCTGGTGTTCCAGGAACGCGGCCAGGTGGATTTCACCGCCATGGCGCGCGCCGCCATCGAGGCCCTGGGCACGGACGAGGCCCCCACCGATCTGGCCCTGGCCCTGGACTACCGGATCCATCATCTGCTGGTGGATGAATTCCAGGACACCTCCCTGACCCAGTACGCCCTGCTGGAACGCCTCACCGCCGGCTGGCAGCCGGGCGACGGTCGCAGCCTGTTCCTGGTGGGCGATCCCATGCAGTCCATCTACCGCTTCCGCGAGGCGGAGGTGGGCCTGTTCCTCAAGGCGCGCCACCAGGGCATCGGCCAGGTGCCCCTGGAGTTCCTGCAACTGACGGTGAACTTCCGTTCCCAGGCCGGGGTGGTGGACTGGGTCAACCAGGCCTTCCCGCACATCCTGCCGCAGCGCGACCAGGTGGCCGATGGGGCGGTGTCCTATGCCGCCTCCACCGCGCACCATGCCGCCTTGAGCGGCGCGGCGGTGACCCTGCATCCCTTCCTGGACAAGGATGCCGTCGCCGAGGCGCGCCAGGTGCTGGACCTGATCGAACAGGCCCGGGTGGAGCAGCCGCAGGGCAGCCTCGCCGTGCTGGTGCGCGGCCGTAGTCACCTGGTGGAGATCGTCGCCGCCCTGCGCAGCCGGGGGCTATCTTTCCGTGCCCTGGAGATCGAGCCATTGGGGCACCGGCCGGTCATCCAGGACCTGCTGGCCCTGACCCGTGCCCTGGAGCATCCTGCCGATCGCATCGCCTGGCTGGCGGTGCTGCGTGCTCCCTGGTGCGGCCTGGCGTTGTCGGACCTGTACGCGCTGGCCGGACAGGACCTGGACTCCCCGCTGCCGCTGTTGCTGGCACGGCAGGCGGAACACCCAGCCCTGAGTGCCGACGGCGAGGCTCGCCTGCAAGGCCTCTGGCCCGTGCTGTCCAGGGCATTGGCCGAGCGCCAGCGCGTTGCCCTGCGCGGCGCGGTGGAAGGGGTCTGGCTCAGTCTGGGCGGTCCTGCCTGCCTGGAGGATGCCACCGACCTGGAGGACGCCGAGGTGTATTTCCGCCTGCTGGAGGAGCTGGAGGAGCACGGCCACGCGCCCGATCTCGCCCTGCTGGAGGAGCGGGTGGCGCGGCTGTTCGCGCTTCCCGACGTGCGCGCCGACGACCGCATCCAGCTGATGACCATTCACAAGTCCAAGGGCCTGGAGTTCGACACCGTCATCCTGCCGGGTCTGGGCCGCCAGCCCCGCAGGGACGATGCTTCCCTGCTGGAGTGTCTGGAACGGCCCAGGGAGCCGGAGGAGAGCGATCTGTTGCTGGCACCGATCAAGGCCGTGGGAGAGGACCAGAACCCCATAGGCGCCTTCCTGAAGCGCCTGGCACGGCGCAAGGGCGAGTACGAAGACGGCCGTCTGCTGTATGTGGCCGCCACGCGCGCCCGGCGCCGGCTGCACCTCCTGGGGCAGGTGGACGTCCGGGACACGGACTCGGGTCCGGTGCTGGCGGCCCCGCGCAACGGCAGCCTGTTGCAACGGCTGTGGACGGTGGTGGAGGGGGAATTCCAGGCGGCCCTGGCGCGGCGCGGCGCCAACCCGCCGGAAGCGGAGGGCGCCACGGCCGAGCCCCGGCCTTCGACCGGCATCCGGCGCCTGCCCCTGGCCTGGCCGCGCCCCGCGCCACCGCCCGGCCTGGAGCTGGCCCTGGAGGTGCGTGCACCCGAACCGGAAGAAGCGCTCGAGTTCACCTGGGCCGGGGAGACGGCACGCCACGTGGGCACGGTGGTGCATCGCTTCCTGCAACACTTTGCCGGCGCACTGCCGGATGCCACCGATACGGCCGTACTGGCGCACTACCGGGACCTGGGCCGTCAGTGGCTGCGGGGTCTGGGCGTGCCCGGCGAACACCTCGAAGCGGCCGTGGAGAAAGTCCAGGAGGCCCTGGACACGATATTGGGCGATGCGCGCGGACGCTGGATCCTCGATCCCGCCCACCGGGAGGCGCGCAACGAATATGCCCTGAGCGGGGTGCTGGCTGGCCGTATCTGGCACCTGGTGCTGGATCGTACCTTCGTCGATGCCGACGGCACCCGCTGGATCATCGATTACAAGACCGGCAGTCATGCCGGCGGCGGGCGCGAGGAATTCCTCGACCGCGAACAGGAGCGTTACCGCGCGCAGCTGGAACGCTACGCGGCCCTGCTCCGCAGGATCGATCCGCGCCCCATCCGGTTGGGGCTGTACTTTCCCCTCATGGCCGCCTGGCGGGAGTGGGGGCTTGACGAATAAGGGAGCCATTCATGAAAAAGCGCATCGTGATCTGTGCCGACGGTACCTGGAACCGACCGGAGCAGGACCTGGACAAGGACTGTCCCAGCAATGTGTTGAAACTGGCCCGGGCCATCAAGCCGTTGGCCGGCGACGGCGTACCCCAGCAGGTGTTCTATGACTGGGGCATCGGTTCCTACGACGACAAGCTGATTGGCGGCATGACGGGGCGGGGGATTCACAAGAACATCATGGATGATTATCGCTACATCGTGCAGAACTATTCACCGGGAGATGAACTGTACCTGTTCGGTTTCAGCCGCGGCGCCTACACCGTGCGCAGCCTGTGCGGTCTGATCAACAACTGCGGGATTCTCAAGCGCCCCGATGCGCGCCTGATCGAGGCCGCCTTCGATCACTACAAGAAACCGGGCCGGGCCTTCGCCCCGGACGGGGAAAAGTCCATTGCATTTCGCAAGACGCACTCCCACCCCTCCCGCGAGGTGTATTTCGTCGGGGTCTGGGACACGGTGGGCGCGCTGGGCATACCGGTAACCTTCCTGGGGCTGCTGGACCGTAAGGATGAGTTCTACGATACCAAGATCGGTCGCAATGTGTGTTTTGCCCGCCATGCCATGGCCATCGACGAACAGCGCACCGATTTCGAACCGACCATATGGGAGCCGCGTGAAACCATGGACATGAAGCAGGTATGGTTCGCCGGTGTGCACAGCGATGTGGGCGGCAGCTATAAACCCGACTCCGATGGAGGATTGCTGTCCGACATCGCCCTGGGCTGGATGATGCGCGAGGCCGCGCTAGCGGGTTTGACCACCGAGCCGCATCTGCGCCAGGGCCTCAATCCCCGCCCCACCGCCAGCCTGCACCAGTCACGCAAGCACATCTACCGCTCTCGTCGGCCCTATCACCGGCCCATCGCGCATGACAAGGGGGAGGTGTTGATTCACAAATCGGTGAAGCAGCGCTGGGAGCAGGATCCGAAATACCGCCCGAAGAACCTGGCGGAATACCTGGAGAAGGCGGGATGGACGCTTGAATAAACTCCATGATTCCCGCGTATATTCCGTGATTCCCGCGCAGGCGGGAATCCATCACCCGGTGGTGGGGCACCTCATTCCGATAATCACCCCCCGTCATTCCGGCGAATGCCGGAATCCATTTGCCTGGTTGGTCATGGATTCCGGCATTCGCCGGAATGACGGCATGGAGAAGTGGAATGGCAAGAAATCAGGACTCTACCAACCCCAACACCGCCTCGGCATTGCGTCCCGTGGCCGCAGCCAGGAAGGCTGCATCCTCTTCGCGCACCTCGGCCAGCGCCGCCAGACATTCCGGCAGGTACTCCGGGCTGTTGCGCTCACCCCGGTGGCTGGCCACCGGAATATCCGGGGCATCGGTCTCCAGGACGATGGCGGACAGGGGAAGATCACGGGCCAGGCGGCGGATGCGCTTCGAGCCTTCATAGGTGAGGGTGCCACCGAAGCCGAGCCGGAAGCCCAGGTCCAGGTACTGCTCTCCTTGTTGAAGGCTGCCGTTGAAGGCATGGATGATGCCGCCGCGTACCTGGATGCGACGCAGGGTCTTGAGGACCTGGTCGTGGGCCTTGCGTACATGGACGATGACGGGCAGGTCGGCGTCGCGGGCGATGTGCAACTGGGCCTCGAAGAGGGTCTGCTGGCGCTCACGGTCCAGGTTCTCGATGAAATAATCCAGGCCGATCTCGCCGATGGCCAGGGGCCGGTGAGTTGCCACCAGGGTCTTCAGGGTGTCGAGATCCCCGGGTCGGTGCTGCTCCAGGTAGATGGGATGCAGACCCAGGGCGGGGTAGAGCCCGGGCTCCCGCGCGCACAGCGCCAGCAACGGTTCCCAGCCTGCCGCATCGATGGCCGGAATGATGATGCGGGTCACGCCGGCGGCGCGGCAGCGTGCCAGTACGGCGTCGCGGTCGACGTCGAATTCGGCCACATCGAGGTGGCAGTGGGTATCGATGAGTTCCATGGCCTCATTCTAGCCCGAAAAAGATTTCGGGTGCTGCGGATCAGTGGCCGGCCACGGGGAGTTGTTCCGCCTCCCATGCCGTGAAGCCGCCGATGACGTTGTAGACATTGCGATGACCGCTTCTGCGCAGCAGGCTGGCCGCGACCGACGAGCGGTAACCACTGCCGCAATAAACGGCAATCGGCTTGTCCTTGGGCACGTCCTCGAGTTGCGCGGGGAGATCGCTTCCGGAAATGTGATGTGCGTCCGGTACATGGCCGGCTTGCCATTCCGCGGGCTGACGCACGTCCAGGATGAACAGGTCGTCCCGGTCCCGACGGCGTGCATCCAGCTCCTTGGGAGTCCACTGTGGCAGGCTTCCAAGCGGCTGTGCGCTTGTGCGCCACGCCATCATGCCGCCTGCCAGCCAGCCGGCTGGTTCGCGGTAACCGATGCGCAGCAGTTTCCAGTAGATGTCCCAGAGTTGCCCGGGGTCGTCGACGACTAGCAGGAGATCGGCTTCCTCCGGCAATATCGAGCCGGCCCAGGTCGGGAAAGAAGTACCAACCCCGACATTGAGCGAGCCGGGAACGTGGGCACCGGCGTAGGCCTCGGGAGACCGGCAGTCGACGACCAATGCCCCTTCGGTGATGCGCCGTGCGAATTCCTTCGGTTGCAGCGCGGGTGGTTCCGAAAGCGTGCCCAGCAGTGCCGGCCCATCCTGATTCTGCTTGCGCATGCGCCGCCAGTAGGGTGGAACGGTCGGCAGGGGGCCGAGGTCGAGGCAGCGGTCCTCGAAGTCGGATTCGTTATCGATGTGCGCAAGCATGTCGTTCAGCCTGCGTTCGTAGCCTATGGTAGTGACCAGCATGCTCCCGATGTTGCCACCACAGAGGGAGCCCGCCACATGGGTCGGGTATACCAGCACATGATCCGGCAGTGGCAGGATCTTTTCCTTGAGCGTCTTGCACATGGCCTTGGCATTCCTGCGCTTCTCGGCCTCGTCCCCGAGCAGATCGGGGCGTGCGACATCCGCCACCAGCAATGCACCACCTGACAGCAGCATCACCGGGTCATCGCCGCGACTCTTGTCGCGTACAAGCAGGCTGATGTGCTCGGGTGTGTGGCCCGGTGTGTGGAGGGTTTCGAACTCGATCTCACCCATGGTGAGGCGTTCGCTGTCCTGAAGCGGCTGCGTCTTGTATCCCAGTTGCGCGCGCGCACCGGACAGCAGCTCCACGGGTGCTTTCGAGTGCAATTGGGTTATGCCCGTAAGGTAGTCATTGTGCTGATGGGTGTCGGCTGCATAGGCGATACGCAGGCTCTGCTCGCGCGCAAAGTCATAGTAACTGTCCACGTCACGGCGAACATCGAGAACCAACGCCTCTCCCGTTTCCTCGGAGCCAAGAAGATATGAGGCGTGTCCCAGGCTGGGTTCGTAGAATTGCTTGAAAATCATTTTTCGGTAATCCCTTCGGTCCGGATATCAATGCGCGGTAGCGGATTGCGTGGATGGCTGCGAAACCTGCTCGAGGACCTCCACTTCAAGTTTTTCCTTGTGATGGAGTGCCAGGTCGGCGAGTGAGATGATTCCGGTAAAGTCTCCGCTATTGTCCTGGACCATGAGACGCCGTATCTGGTGCTTTTCCATGATATCGGCAGCTTGCTGCAGGTCGTCATCCTCGATGCAGGAAAGTACTTCCGTGCTCATCGCATCGTCTACCTTGGTTTTGTTCGGATCGGCTCCCGTAGAGGTGGCGCGAATGGTGATGTCGCGATCGGTCACTGCACCGATGATTTCCCCATTCTGCTCAACGGGAAGCATCCCTACATCCTGGTCGCGCATTTTCTGAGCGGTATCACGGATGGTCGAGTCGTGAGCTATGCTCTCAAGCTGCCGTGTCATTATGTCGCGAACTTTCATTGTCATCTCCTCCTCGTGTCGACTTTCCATAGGCCAGGCGTCGTATTGCTGTCAGGAGAAATCTAAGCATGATGGGGACGCATGCTCATTGAAAAACCGCAATCATTCCAGGTTCGAGCGAGTGTGATGCAGGTGGCTAATCCTCTTCGGCAATATGCCGGATTCGCTCGATATCGGCCTCGTAGATCTCGCTGGTATTGCCATTATCATGAGAAAGGATTTGCTTCCGCTTGAAGTCGGCAAGGATGCGGCTCACGCTCTCGCTGGTCACCCCGAGAATGGATCCCATCTCCTCGCAAGTAAGCAGGCGTATATGACCTTCCGCGGCGTCTGGCTCGAAGTCCTGCAGAAAGGAAAGCAACCTGGCTACGCGCCCTCGTATTGGTCCGGTGGAAAACTGGACGATCCATTTGTCTGCATCCTGCAGATAGTCATGCCAGCGCTCGATCAGGCTTACATAGGATTCCGGATCGTCTTCGCGCAGGTGGTTAACAGCATTTATGGGGAGACGTAATGCGGTGACAGCCGTGATGGCTGATGCGGTATGTTCATGGTTCTGGTCGCGAAGGCCACTCAGGCCCAGCACCGACCCGGGGCGATGCAGTCTCACGATCCGCGCACGACCGTTTGGAAGATAGGCGACAAGCTTCAGCAGCCCGGATGTAATGAAAAACACCGTGTCAATCTTGTTGCCCTGGTGATAAAGCGTGTCATGTTGAGCATAGTTGACTCGACGCGCGTGTGAAAGCAGGGTTTGCACCGGTGTCGTGGGATGTTCGCCGAGTGCGATGTTGATTTCCTCGGGACTGACAACAGTGTCTTCTGGCGCATTCTTTTCTTGTGCGGTCAGCGTCGGATCCTGGGGTGTATTGCGCCTCAACATGTACCATCTCCTTGATAACAGGCTGGCGGGAGCCGTACGTGAATGCTAGTGACCATGATCGGTCGAGACCGTGATCCAATAAAAACAATGAAAATTTTACTTGTATTGCCTGCGGAAAGAGCCGCGAAGGCATGCGCGTCGATTTCATCGCCCACAAAGGCGTGACCTGGAGGCGGGCACCCACCCCCGGTTGCGTGCGCGCGTATGTAAATAAAGGACGCGCTGCTTAACCCGTCATTCCGGCGTATTCCGGATTCCATGTGGTTGAATTCCTTGGATCGCGGCGTACGCCAGGGTGACGGAAAGGCGTACGCCGGAGCGGCCGGCGGATAGTAAAGTAATCAGCGCTTCCTGAAGTCAAAACATTCGAGAATTCCATTAATCATAGTCCAATACGTGGGAGTGGCGAAGCAGGTATACCTTGGTATCTCATGGGGGATTGTCAAAAGGGTGACGCGATGAAGCTCAATACGGACGGATATGCGATGCGACCTCATTGATAAATTTCAATTCATCATTACCCGAAGCAGGATAAGGTTGTGGCGTGTTCAAATCCTTGGAGATCGTGATTATGAAGACCGATCCAAAAAAACATCCCACCAGTAGCAAAAATCAGGGTGAGGGTGATCGTGAATCAGCCAAGCGCTACAACGAGGCAACGCAAAAATTCGTTAAATCCGGGAAAGTGGATGAAGCGGCGCGCAAGGCCGCCGGGCAGGATCCGGAGGAAGCGAAAAAAAGCGAGCGTAAAGGGCGGGAGCGCGCCAAGGAGGTGGATCCGGCGGTACACCGTAAGTACGACAAGCCAGTGAAATGACGTGGAGTGGGGTGCGTGAAATGGAAGGTTCTACACCGAATTCGTTACGGCATTGGTAGTCTTTCATCCGCCGGGATCTTTCTGTTGCTGCAATGTGTCGCGGAAATCCGCCCATCTGAGAATGGAGGGCCGTCATGACAGTTCAAGACCCATCATTGGATTCTGGCTTCGACGAGGATGGTTTTATCAAGGACCCGCAAGCCTGGGATCGGAAATCCGCCACGGCCATCGCCGAGCGTGATGGCATCCAGGATCTGGGAGATGACCACTGGCGCGTGATCGAGCAGCTGCGCAAGCACTATTTCGATACGGGGAATATCCCGGTAATGCGACACATCTGTCGCGAAATCGGATTGAATGAGCACTGTGTGAGTGATCTCCTGCACGATCCCATGCGCGCCTGGCGTATCGCCGGGCTCCCCAATCCCGGTGAAGAGGCAAAGGCATACCTGGAATCCTCCGACATCCATCGGGATCGAGGCATCAGCGAACTGAAAGGGAGGTAATGTGTGGAATCGTTAACACGATGTCGTCATCCAGGCGGGTCCTTGCGGAATAGACAAGCCGGGTTGGAAGCAGTCTTACCATTATCCGGCCGACAATCCTTGGCGGGGGAGCCCGGCAAGACACCCGGCAAACAGCCGCCACCGATCAAACCGCCGGGACCGGATCGGCCTCCGAAAAAACCCCCGAAGCCGGATGAGCCGCCGGTGCGCCCACCGGGCCCGGGGAAGCCACCCGTCGAGCCCCCCGATCCTGGCAAGCCACCAATCGAGCCGCCCGATCCAGGCAGACCGCCGGACGATCCGCCGCCGATGCGTGTACGGGGTGTACGATGATATCAGAACAGTATCCTTACAAGGTGGCTGCCATCTATGCCGACGCGGAATCCGCCGATGCGGCCGTCGGCATGCTCGAGCATGCCGGGCTTGGCGACGCCAGGATCGTCCGACTCAGGCCCGGACAGGCCGGCATCGATTCCGCCATCGAGCCGGAGTCGGTGGGGACCCGTGACACGGTGACCGTGGATACCCTGACCGGTGGTATTGCCGGAGCCGGAGCCGGTGCGCTGATGGCCGGTGCGGTCACGGTGCTTACCCCCGCCTTGTTCGTCAGTGCCCCCGTCGTCGCACCCTTGATCATTCTCGGTTATGGAGCCCTGATCGGTGGAACCGCGGGCGCGGTCCGTGGTGTGCGACTGCGGGAGTTGGCGCTGGCCGGGTTGGTCAAGGATGCCCTAAAGGCGGGATATCAAGTGGTCCTGGTGCATTCCGCCAGCGAGCAGATACGTGACAGGGCGCAGGCGGTCATTGGCGAGACCATGGCGGAGAATACCGCGCATGCCTGACTTCAATGATACTTTTCCATGCCGACATGCCCGGGTTCGCGGCGCCGGTGGCGCTTGAGCCCGCGTTTCTCTAATACGGAGAGGGTGTCCTGCAACATGGCGGAGTTTCCGCACAGCAGCACATGACTGTCCCGCGGTGACAGTTCCAGGCCGGTCTTTTCTTCCAGCGAGCCGCTTTCGATGCAGGCCGGGATGCGCTGCCCGAGGTTGTCGCCGCAGGGTTCCCGGGTGATGAAGGGTACGAAGCACAGTTGATCTCCATGTGCATCGAGTAATTCCTGAATGCAATCCTGGTAGGCAAGTTCACTCTTCCTGCGCACCGAATGCCCGAGCACGATGGTTTCAAAGCGTTCCCAGGCGGCAGGGGACTTCAGGATGGACAGGAAGGGACCCAGGGCGGTGCCGGTGGCCAGCAGCCAGAGATGACGCGCCTCCGGCACTTCGTCGAGGGTGAGAAACCCGCTGGGCTTGGGCACGGCCCAGAAGCGGTCTCCCGGTTGCAGGCGTGCCAGGCGCGGCGACAGCGGCCCTTCCTCGACGATATTGAAATAGATCTCATGCCGGTCTTCGTGGGGGGCGTTGACCAGGGAGTAGGGCCGACCGACCCGTTCACCCTCGATGTCCAGGCCGACACGGATGAACTGGCCTGCCTTGAAGGGTTCCAGCGGGGCATCGAAGCGCAGGGAAATGAGTTCGTCATTCCAGTCCCGGCGCTCCACTACAGTGGCTTCCACCCATTCGGTCATTGTGTGTTCCTTCCTGGTGAATGGAGAACCAATATGGGGCGTGCGCATGGCGGGCACAACCCGGGATGATTGGGGGATTGCGGGCCTTGCCGTCGGGCCGAGGCCCAACCTACAATCGGCTTCTCTTACATGGAGGAAGGAATCATGCAACGTCTTATGCTGCTGATGGTGTTGTGCCTGAGCGTGTCCCTGGCCTGGGCCGGGCTCAAGACCGAGGAGGTGGAGTACCGTGCCGGTGACACGGTGATGACCGGTTACCTGGCCTATGACGACAGCATCAAGGGCGAGCGCCCCGGGGTGCTGGTGGTGCATGAATGGTGGGGACATAACGAATACGCCCGCAAGCGCGCCGAAATGTTGGCGCAACTGGGCTACACGGCCCTGGCCCTGGACATGTACGGGGATGGCAAGGTGGCGGATCACCCCGATGATGCCAAGGCCTTCATGATGGCGGCCACCAGCGACGCGGCCGCGTTGACCGCCCGTTTCGATGCCGCGCACGAATTGCTCAAGGGGCATGACACGGTCGATGCCGGGCAGGTCGCCGCCATCGGCTACTGTTTCGGCGGGGCCGTGGTGCTGAATATGGCACGGGCCGGCAAGCCCCTGGCCGGGGTCGTGAGTTACCACGGCAGCCTGGGTACCCAGGCGCCGGCGCAGGAGGGCAAGGTAGAGGCCTCGGTGCTGGTTTTCACCGGTGCGGAAGATCCCATGGTACCGGCGGAGCAGGTGGCCTCTTTCGAGCAGGAGATGCAGGCCGCCCATGTGGACTATGAATTGATCAGTTACCCGGGTGCGAAGCACAGTTTTACCAACCCCGGTGCCGATGCGTTCGGCAAGCGTTTCAACATGCCGCTTGCCTATGATGCTGAGGCGGACCGGGATTCCTGGGAGCGTACCCAGCAGTTCTTCGACCGCATCTTCCGTGATACCGGGGCGAGCGAAGACTGAGTCTTGGCGGTACTCTGGCAACAGCGGGTCGGCACGACCCTGTATGAAGTACGAACGGCGGGCAACACCCGCCGTTTGTATTCCAACGGGGTGCTGCACAGCCAGTACAATGAACAGCGGCCGGTCACGGGCAATGTCTGGGACCTGCTGCTGTTGCCGGCCTTCCTGGCCGAGGCGGGGACCATCCGGCGCGTGCTGGTGCTGGGCGTGGGCGGCGGCGCCGTGATCCGCCAGTTGCAACATTTCCTGCAGCCAATACAGATCGTCGGCGTGGAGCTGAACCCGGTGCACCTGCGGGTGGCGAGGCGCTTTTTCGGTGTCCAGGGTCCGGGAGTAACCCTCCACCAGAGCGATGCGCGCCAGTGGTTGTACCGCTATGCGGGGCCACCCTTTGATTTGATCATCGAGGACCTGTTCGGTGAACGGGATGGCGAACCGGTGCGCGCCATCGAGGCGGATGTGGATTGGATGCGCGCGCTGGAGCGGGCACTGGCACCGTCCGGGATCCTGGTGATGAATTTCCCCTCGCTGTGGGAGCTGCGCGCCTGTGCCGCCCAGGCCGCCGTGCCGAGTCATGCCGGCATCCTGCGACTGTCCACCCCGCAAAACGATAATGCCGTCGGTGTGTTTCTGCCCCGGAAGCTGAAAAAAGGGGAGCTGCAGCGCTGTCTGCGGTCCCATCCCGAGCTGGATACCGGGCGCCGGAGCTGCCGCTTGCGCTACCGTCTGCAGCGGTTATGATGGCCTGACCGAGTCGGTAACCATACGCCCATGCAACGCATACCCATCGACACCGAGTCATCCGTCGTCCACGAACAGTTTGCCGTGGTCTATGCGCCGCGCCGCAGCCGCGAGCGCTTTTCCGAGGGCGCGGTGGTCATCATGGAATCGGAACAGGCGGCTCGCGCGGCCGCCCGTCCCGACGAGAAAAAATTCGCGGCACGGGTGGTGGGGCCGTCGCGCTCTTCCGAGGGACTGCGGCTCTACTATCTCGAAAGCTGGCTGGATTGAGTGGCATGTTGTTGGTCATCAAACCCGGCCAGAAACTGCCCAGCCTGGCCCATGTGCAAGGCGATTTCGATGCCTGGATCCTGCAGGGCATGGGTTCACTCGCGGTGGAGACGCGGGTGGTCCGGGTTCATGAAGGCGAGCCATTGCCGGATCACAGCCTGGTGCGGGCCGTGGTGATCAGCGGCTCCGGCGCCATGGTCACCGATGGCAGCGACTGGATCGAATCCACCGCGACCTGGTTGCGAAGCGCCGCCGAGCGTGGCCTGCCCGTGCTGGGGATCTGCTTTGGCCATCAGCTGCTGGCCCATGCCCTGGGAGGTGTCGTCGGCGACAACCCCAATGGCATCGAAGTGGGCACCGTGACCGTGGACTGGATGCCCGGGGCGCGCGATGACGAGTTGTTTCAAGGGGTTCCTGACCAGACACCCCTGCAGGCCAGCCATCGCCAGTCGGTGCTGAGCCTGCCGCCGGGCGCGCGCTGGCTGGCGCGCAGCCTGCTGGAGCGCCATCATGCCTTTGCCTGGGGAGATCATGTCTGGGGGGTGCAGTTCCACCCGGAATTCACCCCGGCCATCGTCCGCCAGTACGTGGACTATTACGCCGAGCGCCTGCGTGCCGAGGACCGAGATCCCGAGACATTGCGGCAGGAAGTTCAGGCCAGTGAGCTGGGGCCGCGGCTTTTGCGGCGTTTCGCGCGCCTGGCCGGGTTGTCGGACTGAAGTCCGACAGACGAACCACACGACGAAAAGGGAGCGCCCATGGAACTGCACGATCCTGATTTGCTGCGCCAGCAGGCCTTTATCAACGGCGCCTGGGTGGATGCCGACAGTGGCGCCCGGCACCCGGTGCGCAACCCCGCCAATGGCGAGCAGATTGCCCATGTGCCCGATTGCGGCGCCACCGAGACCGCGCGCGCCATCGAGGCCGCCCATGCCGCGCTGCCCGCCTGGCGCGCCCTGACCGCCAAGGAGCGCGCGCGGCTGCTGCGCCGCTGGTATGACCTGATCATGGAACACCAGGAGGACCTGGCTCGTATCCTCACCCTGGAGATGGGCAAACCGCTCTCCGAGGCGCGCGGCGAAATCGCCTACGGCGCGTCTTATATTGAATGGTTCGCGGAGGAGGGCAAGCGGGTCTACGGCGAGATCATCCCCGAACCCGTGACGGGTCGGCGCAT
The DNA here is from genome assembly GCA_026197075.1 of Gammaproteobacteria bacterium. Classification (GTDB taxonomy): domain Bacteria; phylum Pseudomonadota; class Gammaproteobacteria; order DSM-19610; family DSM-19610; genus JAIVHA01. The sequence goes on from JAPHQV010000013.1 coordinate 49,945, forward strand.
CCTCGCCACCCGTGAGCCCGTGGGCGTGGTCGCCACCATCACCCCCTGGAACTTCCCCAACGCCATGATCACCCGCAAGGTTGGCGCTGCCCTGGCGGCCGGTTGCACTGCGGTGTCCAAGCCCGCCGAGGCCAGCCCGCTGTCGGCGCTGGCGCTGGCGGAGCTGGCCGACCGTGCCGGCATCCCCGGCGGTGTGTTCAACGTGGTGACCACCGCGCAGGCGGCCACGGTGGGCGACGAACTGTGCGCCAATCCCCTGGTCCGCAAGCTGTCCTTCACCGGCTCCACCAAGGTGGGCAAGCTGCTCATGAAACAGTGTGCCGACACCCTCAAGCGCCTGTCCCTGGAACTGGGCGGCAACGCGCCCTTCATCGTCTTCGATGACGCCGACCTGGACGCGGCGGTACAGGGTGCCATGGCCTCCAAGTACCGCAATGCCGGCCAGACCTGTGTGTGCGCCAACCGCCTGCTGGTGCAGGACGGCATCTATGATGCCTTCGTGGAACGCCTGGGCCGTGCGGTGGCGGAACTGCGCGTGGGCTCCGGCCTGGACGAAGGTGTGCAACAGGGGCCGCTGATCAATGATGCGGCGGTGGAGAAGGTGGAGCACCATATCCGGGATGCCCTGGACAAGGGCGCGCGCCTGGTGACCGGCGGCAAGCGCCACGAGAAGGGTGGCAACTTCTTCCAGCCCACGGTGCTGGCCGATGTCACCCCGGCCATGGTCTGCGCCCGCGAGGAGACCTTCGGTCCCCTGGCGCCGGTATTCCGCTTCCACACGGAAGAGGAGGCCATACACATGGCCAACGACACCGAGTTCGGCCTGGCGTCCTATTTCTACGCCCGCGACATTGGCCGCGTGTGGCGCGTGGCCGATGCCCTGGAATACGGCATCGTGGGCATCAACGAGGGCATCATCTCCACCGAGGTGGCGCCCTTCGGCGGCATGAAGGAGTCGGGCTACGGTCGCGAGGGTTCGCGCCACGGCATCGAGGAATACCTGGAGATCAAATACCGCTGCATGGGCGGGCTGGGCTGAAGGCAAAAAGAAACCCCGCCGGGGTGGCGGGGCAAACACGGTACTAACACTACTGCTACGAGCTGTGATCAGGCTACCGGCATGCCCGGACCGCCACATTGACCGAGATCAACACCAGGGGAATTACCCGCATTCCAACCCGGAAATACCTGAGCGGCCCACTCGGGATTGCGGCCCATGGGCCCAGCCATTATCCTAGGCAAATGTGATTAACCCGTCATGCCCGCGCAGGCGGGCATCCAGGTGCTCGGTCTACGAGACCATTATTGAACAGGATTGAACGATGCAAAGTGAAATGGGTGGTGACGGCGGCAGCTGCGCGGCAGGCGAACCCTTCGCCCTGCAGGTGCTGGGCGACGACATGGAGCCCGAATTCGAGCACGGCGTCATCATCGTCGTCGACCCCGAGGGCGTGGTGGAGAACGGCTGCTTCGTGGTGGCCGTGGTGAACGAGGAATACATCTTCCGCCAGCTGGTGTGGGACGAGGCCAAGCGCTATTTCCTCAAGCCCCTCAACGATGCCTACGAGACCGTGGCGATCCCCAACCTGCAAGGGGTGAAGGGCGTGGTGGTGCAGAAGGCGGGGCGACGGCGCAGCGAGCGCAAGCATTACGTCTGACTTCCCGATTAGCTTCTGTCTCGTCATGCCGACATAGGAAAAATAAAGAGGCAGAGGACAGTGTGGACGACATGGCCGTCAATGCCTAGACGCGACCCTATGCTGGTGATTATTCTACCGGTTCTGTTCAGTGATCTGGCGACGTCGATGATGGTTCCGATTTCCCATTGCATGTACAATGCCGAGTATCCGCCGGCAGCGTCGCTCAAGCAGAAGCTGAGCTCATAACCACCAGGGATCACGGAGAACACACCATGAAGAAGCTCTACACGATTGGCTATGAAGGCGCAGACCTGGCTGACTTTCTGGCCACCCTTAAGCGCGCCAAGACCAACGTGTTGCTGGATGTCCGTGAACTTCCCATCTCACGGCGTAAGGGGTTTTCCAAGACCGCACTTAAAGAAGCGCTGGCCGACGCTGGTATCGATTATCGCCATGAGAAGCAGCTGGGTTCCCCAAAGGCAGTCCGCCACCAGCTACGCGAAGACTGGAACTACCAGCGATTTTTCCGCGCTTACGATAAACACCTGAGTCAGCAGACGGACCTGCTGGAACAGCTGATCCAGGAGATCAAGGGTAACGTGGTCCTGATGTGTTACGAGAAGGACCACACCACCTGTCACCGGGAATCTGTGGTCAATGAGCTGGCCAAGATGCTCGATCTCGAACCGGTTCACCTCGGTGTGGAGAAGAAAAATGAGCGAGGGGAAGCACGTAAAACGACGTATTCGCATCTTGGTAAAAGCCTTTCCCCAGCCTAGCCAAAAGCACGAAGAGACCGTCTGCTGTGCGGGGATCACGGAAGATGGGCAGGCGCTTCTGCGATTGTTTCCCATTCGCTACCGCCGGCTGCCGAAGGATGATCAGTTCGGCCGCTTCGACCTGGTGGAGATGACTATTACCAAGGCTTCCGATCCCCGGCCTGAGAGCTATCGGGTCGATGAAGGTTCGATTCATCGGCTTGAGCCCGGCAACAAGCTCGCCGATTCCGCCAAGGTCCGGTTGTGGACACCGTTCATTGCTCCCTCCCTCAAGGACCTGATGGCCGAGAACCTGGATAAGAACCGCAGTCTCGGCATTATCAAGCCAGATCCCGGTAGTTTGAAGTTCGTGATCAAGGAAGCTGACCAGAGCGAGCAGGATGACCAGGACGTAGCCGAGATGGTCTTCGAGCAGGCCTCCCTGCTGGAAGATCCGCTAAAACCGCTACAGCGGCCCAAGTACAGTTTCAGCTACCACTACACCTGCGCCGGTCACCCGCACAAGCATCAGATTCACGACTGGGAGGTGCAAGCCACCTTTATACACTACGCGCGCCGCTATAAGACTGAAGCGAAAGCCCTGGAGATGATGCAGCAGGAGTACGGGCAGAACATCCCACAACAGAACCTGCACTTCATCATGGGCACTATGGCCTCGCATCCGCGCACCTTTATCGTGATCGGCCTGCTGCGCTCGGGCCTCGATCCGGAGGAAATTGAAAAACAGGGGCAGTTATTTTAGGGAAGCTTTGATTAATCCGTCATGCCGGCGCAGACCGACACCCATGTTTCTGATTCTTCTGGATTCCGGCATACGCCGGAATGACGAAAACCGAATTGATTAGAGTTTCCTTAATGTATTTCCAGCTGTATTCCACGGTCTGATAGCCTGACACGACTGTCGACACAGTTAATGCGCCAGCGATGAATTTCGCTTCCATTTATGAGTTCGAGTACTCTGATCCTTTGATCCCCTTTGCGGTTCCCATTTTCGTGGCGTCAACTGATTACCCGCATATGTTTTTGATGTTTATTGGGCGTGTTAATACCCACCAGGGGAATCGGGTAATCCGTGCATAAATCTCCTGCTCACACTTATCTTGGTTCTCCGAACATGTTTGATTAATGGCGACAGTCACTAGTGAGTTGCCGGCTTTGTTTTTCAGGAACCACAGAAAACGGTGATTTTTTTCGGAATCATTTCGTTCGGTTTTGGAAGCGCGTACCCATTGGCTCGAGTTGCTCGGGCATGGCGTATACCCCTGCTCTTGGAGTTGCTCATGTAGGAGCTCTCCGTTACTTGTGTCGTTCCTGGACTGCCATGTCATATAGGTTAGCTCAGTAATAACGCCATTATCCGAGGCGATTACATTGACCTCCTTGGCATCATTCGGGATGGTGAGTATCGTGGCGTCATCCGATTGCGTAACACAGCCGTAAGTTGCCAATACTACGACTAATAAAAATGCTATTTTTGACATTGCTCACACCCTGTGCTTTCTCCTGGAGGAGAACAATAACAAAACTTAGGTTCTACCTTGTACTTTATTCTGGCCTTGTGGCCTTTATCTTCCCATCCGGCGCTATAACTACCATGGCCGCCGGGTGTGCCGTAGGTGTCATACGTGCCACCTCTTGATAGACCATCGCAGTTATTGCATACCCACCTGCATTTGCAGGTGAAAAGCTGGAGTACCGGTAGGAATAGATTATCGATCTGATCCCATTCGCCTTCACAATATGGTGGCTGGGAATTGAATTCAGGTGGATAAATTGCATACTCCCACCCATCAATTCGGCTGGCTAGGCCCATTGGGTCGGTAAATAGTAATGGATTTCCTTCTGCATAGGCATATGTGTTCAGACCACCTCTAAGTCCAATTGGATCACTTTCTAAATACCGCCCAGTCCCCGGATCATACGTCCTGAAATAGTTGTAATGCAGCCCCGTCTCCACATCAAAATACTGCCCCGGAAACCGCACATTCAACACCACCTTCACGCCATCCCCATCCGGATCCTCGTCCACCGCGGCCATCCCGAACGGATCGTGACTCGCGCTCCATACCACATTTCCGGCTTCATCGGTCAACACCTTGGGCGTCTTCAGGTGGTCATTGTGAACAAAGTATACCTTGCCATTGGGCGTGGCCGCCTGGGCGGTGCCGATGAAGCTGTCCTGGAGCTCTTCTACCCGGCTGTTGAAGGCAAGCCGGGTGTGGTCGATGGCCGCCAGCAGCTTCTGACTCCCAGGCAGCTCATGAAATAACTCCAGAAAACTCAACCCCAGTATCCGCCGCTGCAGCAACAGCACGTCCACCACGTCGATCACATCATCCCGGTTGATGTCGGCCCGCACCAGTTGTTCCGGCGTGGGCGTGCGCTGGCCCAGGGCCATCTGTGTGACCAGGAGCAGGTCACCGACATTCACCTCGCCGTCCTGGTTGACATCCCCGTCGCCGGGGTAGCTGGCGGCCGAGGCGGGATCGGTACCGGTGGCGTATTCCTCGCCGTCGAGCACGCCGTCGCCATCGGTATCGGCATTCCGGGCATCGGTGCCGATCTGAAACCATTCATCCAGGTCGGTCAGGCCATCGCCGTCGCGGTCGGTGTTGGCCGGGTTGGTGCCGAATGCATCCTCCTCGGCATTGGTCAGGCCATTGCCGCTGTCGTCGGGCTGGTAGAGGGCGAGGAGCTGGCCGTTGAGGTAGATGTACTCGTTGAGGATATTGCCGTCGATGTCGGTCTCGGCCAGCAGTTCGCCGTTGATGCCGTACAGGAAGTGGCGGCCTTTTCCGTCCGGAAGCTGCTTGCGAAAGCGCTGGCCGAGACCGTTATAGGCGTAGGTGGCGGCGAGGCTGCCGTCCTGGTGAGCGGTTTCCAGGCGGTTGTGGGTGGTGTAGTCAAAGGTCCAGGCGCCCTGGTTCAGGGTGTTGCCGTTGTCATCGAGCAGGACGTCGGCGCTGCCGATGGCAGTCAGACGGTTGCTGTTGGGCGTGTAGACGTAGGCCGTCCCGTCCAGGCCGGTGCGGTTGCCGTTCGGGTCGTAGGCGTAGTCCCGGGTGCCGAAGGGGCCGGTGGCATTGTCCATGCGGTCGAGGGCGTCGTAGCCGTAGCCTTCGTTCTGGCCGTCCCGGGTGCGGTTGGTGAGGTTGCCGTTGGCGTCGTACTGGGGGTAGGCCAGTGCCAGTACACCGGGAATGTCCTGGGACAGCATGCGGTAGGCCGTGTCGAAGGTCTGGGTGAGGTTCTGCCCGTTGCCATAGCCAAGGCTGGTGACCGGGCCGAACGCGGTGTAGGTGATGTTGCTGGCCAGCGATTGGGTGACTCCGTCGATGGTCAGGTCGACGCTGCCGATCTGGCCGGCATCATCGTGGTGGTAGGTCACCCGTGCACCGGAAGGATAGGTGAGCGTGCGCACACGGCCGGCCTTGTCGTAGGCATACTGTACGCCCGGCAGTCCGGTCGGGTTTCCAAAGCGGTCGTATTGATACTGCACGATGGCATCCGCATTGCTCACCCGGCACAGACGGCCAACGCCGCCCGGGCAGGTATCGTAGTCATAGAATATGTCATCTCCCATGCCGGGCGCATCCGCGAGGGTCAGCCGGTTCAGGGCATCATGACTGTAGTGGAACATCTGGCCCATGGCATCGATCTTTGTGAGGATGTTGCCGGCCTCGTCATGGGTGAAGGTGGTGATGCCGGTATCCGGGCTTACCTGGGACAGCAGGTTGCCCAGATCGTCGTAGACATAGAGCGTATTGCCGTCGATGGGGTCGGTGACCGAGGCCAGGCGGCCGCTGGCATCGTAGCCGTATTGGATGGTGGCGTTGGCGGTACCCGGGTCGATGCCAGCCTGGTCCTGGACCACCTGGGTCAGGCGCTTGAGGGCGTCATAGCTGTAGTCGGTGACGGAGCCACGGCCGTCGGTGCTGCGCGCCAAGGCGCCATTCGGGGCCATGTCCTGGTCGATGTGCTCATTGGCCTGGGTGCGGGTATCCAGGCGGTTGTAGAGATCGAAGGTCTGGGTGAGCTGTTTTCTCAAGACACCGCTGGCATCGTGGATGCGCTCGGCCTCCTGGTTGCCCTCGGTGTCGAGCTGGTACTCGATGTAATTGCCCAGGCCGTCGGTGATACGGGTCAGGCGGCGGGCGTCATCGTAGCCGAAGGTGAGCGTGGTGGTATCAAAGCTGCCATGGGCCTGGGTGATGCTTTCCACCTCGCCGGTGGCGAGGTAGGTCCATCGTGTGACGCGGCTGCTGGTACCATCGGATTCCGTCAGCATCTCCAGGCGGTCGTTGCCGTAGTAATAGTCGTAGGCGAGGGTGAGCCCGTTGGGGCGGGATTCGCTCATGACCTTGCCGGTGGGGGTGTACTGGATCTGGTCGCGCACCGCGACACCCAGGGCATCGGTCACCCGTAGCAGGCGGGCACGATTGGGTCCCTGGGCGGGATCGTCCGGGTAGTAGTCATAGGTGGTGATGTCGGCCACATCAGTGCGTGGGCCGTCGATACGAGACAGCTGGTGTAGCGGGCCCTCGTATTCCCAGGTGGTGGAGCGGAAAACTGGGGTGCCATCCGGGGCAAAACCGTTGATGGTTTCAGAAAGGCGGTTGCCCCAGTCGTCATATGTGTAGGTGGTGAGTTTACTCTGGCCGGGCGCGACCGAGGGTTCCTCGATGGAGGTGATCTTGTTGAAGAAGCGGGGATCGTAGCTGTAGTCGGTACGGCGTTCTTCCGGAGTGCCGACCGCCTCGATTCTGTAGCCGTATTGGCCCTTGTCGTCGTAATCGCCGTACTGGGTGGTGATGCCGTTTTCGGTTTTGGACAGCAGATTGTTGTTGGCAGGGTCGTAGTTGTGGCTGGTATTACCGGGGCCGCAGGTGGAGCAGCCCGGGCCGCTGATGTCGGTTACCAGGGCGACGCCGAGTTGGACGGCAGTGCTGTAGATGCTTTGTGTGCCGTGGCTGTTGGTGACTATGCGTGTGCCGTCTTCCTGGTAATAGATGGTGATATCCTGGGCAATACCATCACCATGGGTTGAGTCAATGACCCGTCCTTCATGATCATATCCATATCGGGCATATCGGGTGCCACGCTCGTCTGTAATTCCAGTCAATGCATGTGGATAGTTGTAATGTTCATAATGATACTGCTTGATGGTGCCGTCGGGATTGTCGATGTATTCAAGATTACTCGCGATATCATAGCGGTAACCCCAGGAACGGTTTGACTGGTCTGTAACGCTGGTGATCCGGTCCGAGGCGTCGTAGCCGAAAATAAGATATTCCCCGGCATTGGTTTCGACGCGGGAAAGGCGTCCCTGATCATCGTGCGTGAGGGTCTGGGTATTACCCTGTATATCGGTGATGGATTGCAATACCCCGGCAGTAGAATACCGTTCCACAGAGCCATCTTCTCGCTGAAGCGTATACCCGGACGCGTCGCTATTTAGTTGAACCTTGATATCGGCATCCGTTATCCATGAAGAATTTGATGCGGTGAATGTATAACCTTGGCCATCGTGGTTTCGTACAAATATGGTATCGGCTGTTACCTCCAAGTAACGAGAATACGTGTGTGACCAGCCAATGCCAAAGCCAGCAATCTGCTTTGACTGTGAATTATAAAAGCGTGCCAGAGTAACTGAGTAGCCGGAGTAATCAGTTACTCTGTGATACTTGTTGCCAGTTGAGGGATTGCACGGATTCCCAAGCATGTTGCTTGTCGGGTTGCATCCAAGATTTTTGTCATTATCACCAATATCAGATTGCGGAACATCGCCAATACTGCCAATGGGGCAATAATGTGGATCTTCGGCTATTCCTACACAATGAGCCGGGTGATAGTCCATATCGTCGGGATGGCAGCATGGAGTGCCATTTATTATGTGAAAAGTTCCCCACCCTGAAGGGGGCGAGTTGCAAGCCGCCTGTCCGTCACTGTGCCAATCATAGCATTCGCTATCTGGACCGAACGTGCATACCATGTACCTCGTTTGAGGATTTATACATCCATCCCACCAGTCGGTATCTGATGCAATGACCTGAAGGGATGGAAATGCCAGTAAACACAAAAGCCCAATAGATCGAGCTTTTCTTACAAGCACTAATATCAAAAGTGGCGAAAGACACCGGATTGCACAGTCCTTTGAGCGGGTTGAAATACTTGGCATCGCTGCCCCTTCCTTCTGTGTCGTGACGGAAGGGGTTATCAGCGCTTCAAGGAAATCGCCCCCGGTTGGTACTGTATTGTGTGCCGTGATTCCCGGCATGTGCCGGCTTCGGTCTTCTTATGTCTCGTCGCTCATGGGTTCCGCTTGCGCGGGAACGACGAGGGTAATGCTGGTGTTGGGTATTGAATCAGCCCCGGCGACGAAAGGTGTCGCCGGGCATCAGGCTCAGGCCTGGTTTTGATGCTTGCGGCGCGCCACACCCGCCAATGCCATCAGGCCGGTGCCGAACAGCCATACGGCGGCGGGGACGGGCACTTGGGCGAGAGGGTAGCCGGTGGCGTAACCGCCGACGGTCATCAGGCCGTCGGTGTAGGCGCCGTTGACGACCTGCACGGAGCCGATGACGGAGTTGCCGAAGTCTGGCAGCAGATCGAAATCCAGGAACCCATCGGCATGTACCAGCGACAGGTTGACCAGCAGCTGCCAGGAGCCGGGGCGTTGGTTCGCGGCATCCCAGGTCCAGATGACGCGGGCGGCATCGACGCCGACGGTGGTGCCGTTACGCAAAATGTGTCCGGGGTCCTGCAGGCCGAAGATGGTGCGGGCCTGGCTTTCCCAGGTGCTCAGGTCATGCCAGCCGGAGGTGCGCACGAACAGGGAGCCGAGCCCGCCGTTGCTGTTGACGTTGGAGAAGCTGCCGCTGCCATCACCGGCATCAGGGGCGAGGGTGCTGGCGGACCAGTCGGCGTCCGCGGTACCGATCTTGGCCTGCAGGCGCAGGCGATTCTCATTGTAGATATTGGAATTGACGGCGTCGCCGGTGAAGGCACCCCAGCCGGCTTCCGTTGCGGTGATGTCACTGAACATGCCGCCGATGCCGATGACGGTATCGCCGACGCCCCAGATACGGGCTTTGTCGGTGTCCCAGGTGCGTAAGTTTGTATTAGGGTCGACGTAGTAATCTTCGAAGCCCCCCGAGTGGCCGGCAAGGCTGAACTGGGAGCTGTCAGAGACGGTGAACTGGGTGCTGTACATGTCGAAGCCGATGTTAGCCGACCCGTGCACATAGGCGCCCTGGTCCAGGGAGTGACCGCCGTAGGTCCAGCCGTCGACCAGGGGGTTACCCGTGATGGCGGAGGCGGTGGTGGCCTGCAGCGCGCCGAAGGTGAGGGCGAGGATGGGCAGCGCCTGTCGGATTTTCATTATGGGTCTTCTCCTGCTTTTGGTGTGGCTCGATGCCGGCGGCATGGCCACTTTATGTGATTTATCACGCAAGATCCATTCCTGATATAAAAATATCAATAAAAACATATAATAAGGAGTTATCTATCAGGTGATTTCCAGAGCCTTGTAAAAAATGGTGACGAAACAGCAGGGCGGCTATCGTCAGTTCGTGCGCCTATCTTATTGATGCGCATTCATAAATGTCTGGGCTGTCGACAATAATGCCGATGTCGGGAAAAATTACAGGTAAGCGGTACCGGGCGCGGGGTCAGCGGGAATCCCGGTCCGCCGGCGCCAGCTGCTCCGCCCGCACCCGCGGCTCGAAGAAGGCATCGGCTGCATCCTGGTCCACGGGCTGGCCCTGGGCATCCACCATGGGCATTTCCGAATCGCTCCAGCCGCGCATGCCGGTCTTGAGGGAGATCGGGTTGCGGTAGCCCATCTGCTTCATGACCGCCGCCGCGAGGGCGCTGCGGTTGCCTGAGCGACAGATGACGATCACGTCCTGGTCGCGGGACTCCACCAGGCGCGGCACGGTTTCCTCGAAGCCGTATTCGCAGGCGGTTTCCAGGATGCCGCGCGGCACGTTGAGGGCGCCTTCGATGTGCATGGCGTCGAACTCGTAGGGTTCGCGCACGTCGAGCAGCAGCAGCTCGGGTTCCTCGGTCAGGCGGTCTTCCAGGTCCCAGGGGAACAGTTCCTCGATCTGTTCCAGGCTGGCGGCCACCAGGTCGCGAAAACGTTGCATGGGTTTCCCTTGTCTATCGCTGACAAATATTCACCGCAAAGGCGCAAAGGGCGCAAAGATTTCAAGTTTGATCACGCTTGCACATGGCCGACGCTGGCTGGCTTTCTGTGCATCACTGGCCAGAACATAGAATATGTTTTCTTTGCGCCCTTTGCGCCTTTGCGGTGAACAGGATTTTACAGTTCACTCCGCCGCGCGCGAAACGGGTTCCTTGCCGTTGTCGCGCAGGCCCTGTTCCACGGCGATCACCGCGGCCTCGACGCGGGAATGCACGCCCAGTTTGCGCAGGATGGCCTTCACGTGCAGTTTTACAGTGCCGTCGGAGATGCCGAGGTTGCGGCCGATGACCTTGTTGCTCTGGCCTTCCGCCAGCAGGCACAGGATCTCGTGTTCGCGGGGTGTCAGGTCGGCGAAGGGACTTTCCTTGAGGGGTTCCAGGCCTTCGCCCTGGACCACACGCGCCAGCACCGGGGCCAGGTCGGGTGCAACCACGGTCTTGCCCTTGACGATGTCGCGCAGGGCCAGCACCAGTTCGTCGGGCTCCATGTCCTTGAGCAGATAGCCCTGGGCGCCACTGCGCAGGGATTCCACCAGGTCGCGTTCCTCGGTGCTGGTGGTGAGCATGACGATGGGTTTGTCGAAGCCACGATTGCGCAGTTCGCGCAGCATTTCGATGCCGTTCAGTTCCGGCATGCGCATGTCCAGCAGCACCACGTCGGGCTTGAGTTCGTCGGCCAGGCGCAGGCCTTCGCGGCCGTCACCGACGGCGGCCACGATCTCGATACCACGGTGGGCCAGCAGCCCCTGGAGCCCCACCCGGAACAGGGTGTGGTCGTCGACCAGCAGGATGCGCAGGCTCATGGCAGGGCTCTCGGGGTGAGGGTGATGGGCTGCTCGGCGGTCTTGGAGGGATGACGGAAGCGCAACAGGATGCGCGTGCCTTCGCCGGGTTCGCTTTCGATGCGCAGTTTGCCGCCAATGCGGCTGGCACGTTCCTGGAGGATCTTCAGGCCCACGTGCTCGCCGGGGGCGCCGCTCACCGGTTCGCCCATGCCGACGCCGTCGTCCTCCACCAGCACCTGGTACTCGTTGCCGGGCAGGGCCTTGAGCATGACGCGCACGGTGTTGGCCTGACTGTGTTTGCGGATGTTGGCGAGGGATTCCTGGATGATGCGCAGTACCTGCATTTCCGTGTCGGCGGGCAGGGCGGCGCTGGCCCATTCCTGCTGCAGGAAGGTGTGGATGTCGGTTTCGCGGCGGAAGCGCTTGACGGCCTGTTCCACGGCGGGGATGAGGCCGCGCTTGTCCATGGGGGCGCGGAAATGGGCGATCAGTTCGCGCAGTTCGATGTAGGCCTCGTCGAGGCTGTTCTCGATGCGTTCCAGTTCTTCCCACAGGGCCTCTTCACGGCCTTCGTGAAGGGTTTCATCCAGTACGCGCACCTGGAAGCGGAGGCTGGCCAGGCTCTGCGCCAGCGAATCGTGCAGCTCGTGGGCGAGACGGGTGCGCTCCTCCATGATGGACAGCAGGTTGGCCTCTTCATCCAGGCGCGCCTTCTCGATGGCCATGCCCAGGTGGTGACCGATGCTGGTGAGCAGCTCCTGCATGTCCTCGCGGCGCACCAGGTCCTTTTCGCTGGTGAACAGGTTGTAGACCCCCAGCACCTTGCCCCGGTACTGGAGCGGCACGGCGATCATTTCCAGTTCACCGCCGGGGAAGAAGGAACGCCCGGCAAACTTGCTGCAGGGGCGGGTGTTCTCCTGGGACAATACCGCGCCTTCCTGCAGGGCCTGGCCACACAGGCAGCGGTTCACGGGCACCAGGGCCTCCTCGGCGACGACTTCCGCGTCCAGGCCGGTATGGGCCAGCAGGCGCATCTGGCCATCGTCGGTGAGCATGCGCACGGTGGCGGCCTCGGCATGGACCACATCCTTCAAGGTGTGCAGGAAGCGGGTGAGCAGGTCGTCGAGGTCGCGGGAGGCGTTGATGCTGGCCGCCACGTCGTAGAGGATCTCCAGGGAGTGGGTCTTGAGCTGGATGCGGTGGGTCTGCTGCTCCACCTGATTCTGCATATCCAGAGAAAGTGTCTCAAGTTTATCAGATAGATTATTGATATCTTGAGCTAAAACAGAGAATTCTCCCGAGGATCGGGCGGGGATGCGCGCGGACAACTGGCCATTGCGCATCTGCTGGGCCCAGGCGCGCACATGGTTGAGGGGCCGCTGCAGGTCGCGTCGCGCCACGTAGAACACGATGCCCACCAGGCCAAGGGCGAGCAGGGTCAGCAACAGATGCAGGACCACCAGGCCGGTGGCGGGCGAGGCCTGGCCGAGCAGGGCGGCCAGGTTGATCCCTTCGAGCAGCAGCAACAGGAAGGCCAAGGCCGCCAGCGGGGCCTGCAGGTAACAGCCATGGCTGCGGCTGCCGCGCAGGCAGTCGGCGGGATATTCGCCTTCCCGTGACGGGGTCGGGGACCCGGGGACTGATTTGGATTCGCTGCTCATGGACGACCGCCACTGCCGATACCGGTGATTATGGAACCTGTGAGCCTGTAGTCGTCATTCCGGCCTGTGCCGAATGGACGAGGAAATCAGACCCACCTAGGCAATATACCACCATCCCGGCAGGTGGATTAACCCGTCGTTCACTCCGGTATCCGGATCATTCCGCCGGTTTGTAGTTGGGGTCGTTGGGATTGACGAAAATGATTTCAAACTTTCCCGGTTCCAGCTCCACGTAGTCGATGATGGTGCCGCTTAGCAGCGGGTTGCTGACGGCGCCTACCACCAGGTCAATGCCCTCCGAGGTGTAGGTCTCATCTCCCTGCTGGCTCTGGTCGTCGAAGCCCATGGCATAGTGGAAACTGCCATCGGGCAGTTTCTGGCAGGCAATGCGCAGGGGCATGCCGATCATGTTGCCCTGTTTGGCGGAAGTGCGAATCTGTTCGGCGGCGCGTGGCGTGATGGTGATCATGGTGCTCCTCTCGTCTTGGCGTCAAAAACGGGCTTTGGATGAATTTGCGTTTCGGACCTTATGCGCGCGAACGAAGTCCACGAAGCGGGTGATCCAGGGATTCTGCCGGGTGTGGCGCAGATGGGCGTAACAGGCCAGCAGATTGTGCAGCATCAGGCCGTCATGTTCGCCGTCGATACCGGTGCCGCGCAATACCCGGTAGGCAAAATCCCGGGGACCTTCCAGGTTTTCCAGGCTGGAATAGTGAAATTCATGGGCGGCGAAGCGCGCCGGCTCGCCCGCGGCGTCACGCAGGTGCCAGGGACCCGAGCCGCTTTCCTGCAGGCGCACATAGCCTCGTCCCTGGGGACGTTCGTGCATGAGGATGTCACCGGGGATTACGCCGACCATGTCGCATACCCGGTCATTCCAGCGCAGGCTGCGTGCCAGGTACATGAGCCCGCCGCATTCGGCATAGCTGGGCAACCCGCCCTCGATGGCCTGGCGAATGGAGGCGCGCATGGCGTGATTGGCCGCCAGCTCTTCCATGCATTCTTCGGGAAAGCCGCCACCGATGAACAGGCCATCGGCCTCGGGTAGCCGGGTGTCATTGAGTGTATCGAAAGGCAACAACTCCGCGCCGGCCGCCTCGAGGGCCGCCAGGTCGTCGGGATAGTAGAATCCAAAGGCGGCGTCACGGGCGATGGCGATGCGCACCGGGGTGTCCCGTTCGATGTGGGCAGGCGTGGGTGGTGGTGGCAGGGCGGCGGTGTTGCGCGCGATCTCCAGCACCCGATCCAGGTTTACCTGGCCACCGACGATCTCCCCGATGCGGGTGATTTTCTGATTGGCGGCGCTGGCCTCGTTACTGGGCATGAGCCCCAGGTGGCGTTCGACGATGGCCAGTTCCGGGTTGCGGCCCACGGCACCCAGCACTTCCACATCCGTGTAATGCTCGATCACCGCCCGCAGCTTGCTTTCATGGCGACTGCCACCCAGCTGGTTGAGGATCACGCCGGCAATGCGAATTTCTGGGTCGAAGGCCTGGTACCCGAGGATCAAGGGGGCAATGCCACGGGTCATGCCGCGGGCATCGAGCACCAGTACCACGGGTGCCTGCACCAGCTTGGCCAGGGCGGCATTGCTGTTGCTGCCGTCGAGATCGAGGCCGTCGTAGAGCCCCTTGTTGCCCTCGATGAGGGCCATGTCGGCCCCCTGCGCATGGCGTCCCACCATGGCCAGGATCTCGTCCCGTTCCATGGTCTGGAAATCGAGATTGAAACAGGGGCGGCCCGCGGCCAGGCCCAGCCACATGGGATCGATGTAGTCGGGGCCTTTCTTGAAGGGCTGCACCCGGGTGCCACGGGATGTAAGGGCCGCGCACAGCCCCAGGGTGACCGTTGTCTTCCCGGAGGACTTGTGGGCGGCGGATACCAGTAGCTGGGTCATGGCGGGGGAGGCTCAGAACGACCCACTGGCGTATTTGGGAGATATAGGAGCGGGCTCTGCCCGCGAACGACTGTGTGGATCCAACGTTCGCGGGCAGAGCCCGCTCCTACAAAAGAACGGCAAATCTCAGCTGGCCTTCTCGGCGCCGTGATGGTGATCCACATGGGCGTCGTCGAGGTTGTTCGGCAGGAAGCGCAGCACCTTCACGGCGATGGCGACCATCAGCAGGGCGAAGGCCAGCCCGCCGATGCCGAGCAGGAATTCCCACAGGCTCGGATTGTAGGTGGCGACGCTGCCTTCGAAGAAGCCTCCCTCGATCACTTCCTTGCCCGGGAACAACACCAGCGGGTAGGCCTGGCCGCCGATGAGGATGACGTACATCTGTACCAGTCCACCCAGGATCACCAGCACGCTGGCGAGACCGATCATGGTACGAGACTTGCCCAGGCGGGGGTGGTAGAGCAGGAACAGGGGCACCAGGCTGCCGATCAGGATCTGGCCGAACCAGAACAGCTGGGTGTAGATGCCGCCTTCCAGCAGAAAGAACCGCTCCACGCCATGCAGGCGGGTGGAATAGAGGTTGGTCAGGTGGTAGACGATGACGAAGTACAGCACGCCGGCCACGAATACACCGAGCAGGTTCTTCAGGCGCTGTACCATGGCATCGCCCAGGGGGCGTTCGGTCCAGCGGTAGCTGGCCATGAGCACCAGCAGGAAGATGGCCAGTCCGAAGGAGAAGGACATGACGATGAACATGGGCGCCAGCAGGGCGGAGTCATAGGCCTGGCGTGCGACCAGGAAGCCGAAGATGGAGCCGGTACCGGTGGTCAATGCCAGGCGCCAGATAAAGGCCACCATGCCCACCTGCTTGGAGTACTGGTTCATGCGCCGTTCCATCATCATCCACAGGTACACACCGACGATGACCATGAAGCCGGTGTAGAGGAAGATGTTCCAGGCGAAGATGGACTTGAAGTTATAGTAGGTCATGGCCACGATCAGGCGATCGGGACGACCCAGGTCCAGCACCAGTACGGCGAGGCCGCCCACCAGCAGGGCGATGGCCAAGAGGCCGGACAGGCGGGCCAGCGGTTTGTAGGCCGTCTTGCCGAACACCGAGCTGATGGAGGCAACATTCAGCGCCCCGGATGCGGCCACGATCAGGAACACCGCGAACACATGGGGGATGCCCCATACGACCTGGTTGTTCATGCCCGTGACCCAGTGGCCGCTGTGCTCCATGTGGTAGGTGGCAGCGAGGGCGATGGCGATGATCGCACCCAAAAGCGCCAGCAGGCCATAGTAGCCGGTGGAGCGGCCCTCGATTTCACTGTAATGCATCACTGGTTTCATTGCAGTCCCGCGTATCCGTTATTGGTTGTCAGATGCCCCGGTAGCGAATGCCGGTGTTGAGACCCAGGTCGGCACGGATCTGTTCGCCGCCATAGTTTTTCAATTCCCGGGAAATCTCGCTGTCGGGATCCTTCAGGTCACCGAACACCATGGCCCTGTGACCTTCGCTGTTACAGGCCTCGGCGCAGGCGGGTACTGCCTTGTCACTGTCCCGGTCGACGCGGTGCACGCACAGGGTGCAGGACTCCACCGTGCCCTTGCCGCGGGGGGCGTGGGGCAGCTGGTCCTGCAGGTCCTCGTGGATGAAAGAGCGAGCCTTGTAGGGACAGGCCATCATGCAATAGCGGCAACCGATGCAGATATGCTTGTCCACCAGCACGATGCCGTCGGCACGCTTGAAAGAGGCGCCGGTCGGGCATACGTCCACGCAGGGCGGATGCTCGCAGTGCTGGCACATCAGCGGCAGCGATTGTACGTGACCGGTTTCCTTGTCGCGCAAGGTGACCTTGCGGATCCACTGGGCCTTCTGCTCCGGCGAGGACTTGTTCTCGGTGGGATTGGCACTGCCCCAGCCATTTTCCTGTTCGCAGGCGCTGACGCAGGAAGTACAGCCATTGGCGCACTTGTTGCTGTCGATCAGCATGCCCCAGCGATTCTCACTGCTCACCGGCTGGCCGGCCGGTTTGGCCTGTGCCGTCAGGGTGAGGAATACGCCGGGTGCCACTGCCAGGCCGGCGGCGGCTGTGCTACCAGACAGGAATTCGCGGCGGGAAAGCTGATTGTCCTGTTTTTCGCTCATTCCTCTTTACCTCCCTGATTGGTCAGTACCAGCAGGGTTTCCTCGGAAAGGCTTTCCTGGTTGTTGGAGATGTCGCTGCCATGATGCGGCATGCGTCCCGAGGTCAGCGGATGAAAGTTGGTCTGCTTGACCGGACGATCCGCATGGCACTGGAAGCAATCCACCTTGACTGCGGCATAGGTGTGGCAACTGCTGCAGAAATGCTCCGGATTGCCCGCGCGTACCTCGGTGTTCTCCGGCACGTGGCAGTTGATACATTCCTCCAGGGCAAACTGGGGAGTCCGTATGCCCCGGTGCATGGTTTCGTCACGCTGGTGCAGGATGTATTCCATGTGGTTCTTGCGCATCTCGTCGACGGGCGCCACACATTCGGAATCCGCACTGTAGTGTCGTTTTGCCTTGGGAACATCTGGCATGGGCACGCCACCGCCCTGCACCACGAGGGGCAGGGCGAGGGTGACCAGCATCAGGATTCCAGCCGGCAGGTTCCTTGCGAACCGATACAAACGGGTCATGTCGATTCCCTTGCCTTGTTATTCACCCAGGGCCATGTCGATGTAGCCGGTGGGGCACACATCGGAGCAGATATGGCAACCGATACACTTGTTGTAGTCGGTATCCACATAGCGACCGGTGGTGGCCTCGGCCTTGTTGACGCGGAAGATGGCGTCCTGCGGGCAATAGATGACGCAGTTGTCACATTCGAAGCACATGCCGCAACTCATGCAGCGTTCGGCTTCCTGCTTGGCGGTCGCCTCGTCGAGACCGATGACGCGCTCTTCAAAATGCCCCAGTACCGCACTGGCATCCGGCACTTCCTCGGCACGCTTGTAGCGCGGGGTGAAGGGGAAGTGGCCCAGGTACAGCTTGCTGGCCGGGATCACCTCGTTGGCGGCGCGATCCTCGTAGTTGTGGATGGCGAACTTCGCATCGGAAGTACCGCGGATTTCACCGCGATGGCCGTAGGATTCCGGCTCCAGGCCGGTTTCACGCAGCTTGTCCAACAGGTGGAAGTGGTGCTTGTCGACCTTCGGACGCTTCTTCTGTTCTTCGTTGTTGAGGTAGTGAATGATGCTGTCGACGGCGATAGAGGCCTGGCCGATGGCAGTGGTCAGCAGATGCGGGCGAATGATGTCGCCGGCAACGAAATGACCGGACTTGCCGGGCACCTGGTAGAACTTGTCGGCGTCGATCAGACCACGGCCGTTGTCCAGGTCCTCGAAGCCGGTCAGGTCGCCGCCCTGGCCGATGGCGGATACGATCAGGTCGGCCTTGAGTACCTGCTCGGTGCCTTCCACGGGAACGGGACGACCGCCATCCATCTTGCACTTGGCAACCTTCAGGCCGGTGGCACGACCATCGTCACCCAGTACCACTTCGACGGGCATTACACCATCCAGGATGGTGACACCTTCGCGCAGGGCATCCATGACCTCGTGTTCGGAGGCAGTCATGTTTTCCTTGGAGAACAGGGAGGTCAGGGTGACCTCGGCGCCCATCTTCTCGGCAACGGAGATGGTGTCATGGGTCACGTAACCCAGGATGGCGGCCTCGGCAGCTTCCTGACGATCCTTGGGCTGCGGGCTGTTGATCTGGCCCAGGCGGCGTGCCACGGACACGACGTCGATGGAGGTGTCACCACCACCCACGCATACCACGTTGGAGGGGACGATCTGCATGCGGCCGGTATTGTAGGCCTCGAGGAACTGCACGCCGCTGACGCAATTGGGAGCGTCCGCGCCGGGCACCGGCAGGCCGCGACCCACCTGGCAGCCGACGGCCCACAGGATGGCGTCGAATTCTTTTTCGATATCGGCAAGGGCAACGTCCTTGCCGACGCGGGTCTTCAGACGCACTTCGATGTCGCCCATGTCCACGATGCGCTGGCATTCGTGGTTCAGGACTTCGCGCGGGGTACGGTAGCCGGGAATGCCGTAGCGGAACATGCCACCCAGTTCATCATGGTCGTCGAAGATGGTGGAGGCGATGCCCTTGCGGCGCAGCTGGTAGGCCGCGGCCATGCCGGCGGGGCCGCCACCGATGATCGCGACCTTCTTGTCGCTGGTCAGCGGACCACAAGCGAACTTGTAGCCTTTTTCATGTGCGGTGTCGCCGATGAACTGCTCGATGGCGTTGATGCCGACGAAATCTTCCACTTCGTTGCGGTTGCAACCATCCTCGCAAGGCGCGGGACATACGCGGCCCATCATGGAGGGGAAGGGGTTGGCGTCGGTGGAACGCTGGAAGGCGTACTCCTGCCAATCCACGTCTTTCGGCGGCTTTTCGATGCCGCGCACGATCTGCAGCCAGCCGCGGATATCTTCACCGGATGGGCAGCTGCCCTGGCATGGCGGGGTACGATGCACGTAGGTGGGGCACTTGTGGGAGTGGTCACCGATGAAGATCTGGTCGGTAAAGCTGTCCCACGTGTTCTTGCCATCTTCAAAACGACGGAACGTCAGTTTTTTCATGTCGTCACGAGAAGTTGCCATGCCTTTTCTCCTGTCGGGTGAATCCGGTCCATCCGAATTCGTAATAGTATTAACAGTAAATGAAGTCCGGTGACGCTTTACGCGTCGTCACCATCATCGTCGTTTTCATCGTCATCCTTGGGCGCGTCGCTCAGGATGATGGCGTTGCTTACCAGTTGGTGCAGGCTCACGATCGAATTCATGTCGAAGCCGTAGTAGGGCAGTGTCTTCGCGAACTGACTCTTGCAGATGGCGCAGATCGCGACCAGGTTCGTGACCCCGTGCTCCTCGACCACGGTCTTCAGGGCCTGCATGCGCGGCATCGCGCCCTTGACCCGCAGTTCCATCAGGTCGTCGGTCAGCAGGCCGCCGCCGCCACCGCAGCAGTAAGTGCTTTCGTGGATGGTGTCCGCCGGCATGTCATAGAAATGGTTGCAGCAGGCCTTGATGATTTCGCGCGGAATGACGAACTGGCCGCCGGGCTTATCGCCCATGCGGGAAGCACGTGCCACGTTGCAGGAATCATGGAAGGTGAGCTTCATGTCGTCGTTCAGAGACTTGTCGAACTTCAGCTTGCCTTCCTTGATCAGGCCATTGGTAAGCTCGCAGATGTGCTGCGGCACCGGGTAGCGGGGATCCAGGAAATCGAAGGGGCCGGCCAGCGTGTTGAGGAAGCTGTAGGCGACGCGCCAGGCGTGCCCGCATTCGCCGAACACGATGCGCTTGACGCCCAGTTCCAGGGCCGCCTCGCGGATACGCATGGACACCCGCCGCATGTTCTCGTAGGAACCGATGAACATGCCGAAGTTCGCGGCCTCGGAGGCCTTGGAGCTCAGGGTCCAGCTGATGCCGGCTTCATGGAATACCTTGCCGTAGCCGATCAGGCCGTCCACGTGGGGTTCGGCGAAGAAGTCGGCGGATGGCGTGACCAGCAGCACCTCGGCACCCTTCTCGTCGAGGGGGTAACGCACCTTGACGCCGGTATCGTCCTCGACGTCTTCCTCGATGCCTTCCAGGGTGTCACGCAGGGCCGGCTCCGGCAGGCCCAGGTTGTTGCCGATCTTGAATACCTTGCCGATGATCTCGTTGCAGTACTTCTGACCCTTGCCTACGGCGTCCATGATCTCACGGGCGGCCATGGAGATTTCGGCGGTGTCGATGCCGTAGGGGCAGAACACCGAGCAGCGACGGCACTGGGAGCACTGGTGGAAATAGCTGTACCAGTCGTCCAGTACTTCCTCGGTCAGGTCCGCGGCGCCCACCAGCTTGGGGAAGTATTTGCCGGCAAAGGTGAAGTAACGACGGTATACCTTGCGCAGCAGGTCCTGGCGAGCGACCGGCATGTTCTTGGGATCGGTCGTGCCCAGGTAGTAATGACATTTGTCGGTGCAGGCCCCGCATTTCACGCAGGAATCCAGGTAGACCTGCAGGGAGCGGTACTTGCCGCAGAGTTCGCCCATCTTTTCGATGGCGACTTCCTTCCAGTTGTCGAGCAGTTCACCGGGAAAGCCCAGCGGCTCCTGCATGACAGCCTTGGCCACATATGGCGAACTATGCGCCATCGTCCCTTCCTTGAGCTTCGGGATGATGGGGTATTCGCGCAGTACTGGAACCTCAAAATCAGCCACGTCTTGACTCCTCCGATACCGGTGTTAGCGCTGTTCGCCAGATTCCAGACGGGCAGCCCAGGGCGCCAGATGGCGTTTCTCGCGAGGGTTATCCACCTGGTTGCGCGAGGGGCTGAAGAACACCCCGGGTGCGTGCAGCAGTTTACTGATCGGGAATACGATCATGAGCGCCACCACCATGCCCAGATGGGCCAGCAGCAGCGGGTCGGTGGGCAGAGGCTGTGGCGAGAAGCGCATCAGACCCAGGAAAAATCCTTTGACCATGACGATATCGGTGTGGGCAACGAAGGTCATGCCCATGCCGGTGATGGCGATGCCGACCAGCAGTGCCAACATCAGGTGATCGGACGGGGCGCTGATGTAGCGCACGCGATCCACCAGGAAGCGGCGCGCCCACAGACCGAGCAGGCCGGCCAGCATGGCGAAGCTGGCATACTTGCCAAAGGGCTGCATGAGTGCCACCCAGGTCCATACCGGGTCAGTGAAATAGCGCAGATGGCGCAGCAGCACCAGCAGCATGCCAAAGTGGAACAGGTAGCCGAACAACCAAATCCACTTGTTGGACTTGAACAGGCTTTCGAAAAAGACCACTTCGCGAAACAGACGCAACACGACACCGGACTGTGTCGTCGGTGCGGGCGTGGTGGGAATCTTGAGGGGAGCAGGCGTGCTCGCATATTTTTTGATGCGAAATGCCAATCCAACCACCAGGAGTACCGTGGCGGCATAGAACAGTACGACGTACAGACCTGTTACGAGCGACACTGTCGGCTCCTATTCATACGGTAAACGGGAGTGGGGGGCTTTGCAGCCCCCCAGGAACATCCAACCCGGGTCGGCGCTTATACGCAACCGGTCGGCTTGGGCAGGCCGGCATATTTACAAGCCTGCTTGGCGGGACCATAGGGGAACAGTTCGTACAGGTACTTGCTGTTGCCCTTGTCCTTGCCCAGCTTCTTGCCGATGGCCTTGGTCAGAACGCGGACGGCCGGGGCGATCTGGTACTCTTCATAGTACTCACGCAGGAAATTGATCACTTCCCAGTGGGCGTCGGTCAGTTCCTGGTCTTCGGCGGCGGCCATTACGGTGGCGGCTTCCGGTTCCCACTGGTTCAGGTCGGCCAGGTAACCTTCTTCGTCGGTTTCCAGCATTTTACCGTTTACTTCGATAGGCATGATACATCTCCTCGTTGGGATGATTGCAGTTTATGAAATCGCTTACAGCCAGGACTGGACTTTGTCGTACTCAGTCACCAGGTCAACGAAGCCTTCGTAATCCACGACCTTGACGCCGTCGATCACGTTGTCCTCGGACAGCCCGCGGGCCTTGACATCAGGACCGAGGACATAGAGGGAACGGCCCGACAACGCGGCTTTCACCTTGTCGGCCACGGCGGTTCCGTTCATTGCGGCATAGACTCCGTCTTCAAACAGAAGAATGCCGCTACCTTCCTTCGCGTGCTCCAGGCAGGAGACGAATGCGTTACGCTCGAAAGGGGATTTGTTTACCGTATGCAACTGTGCCATGGAAATCTCCTCAGAAGCTCAGAATCACGTCCTGTTCGTCCATCAGGTCGGCCATTTCCGCACGGGAAACGACCTCCACGGGTACGATCAGGTCGTCGGTGGTAAGGCCGCGTTCTTCCAGGGCTTCCTTCTCGACATAGAGCTTCTCGACATCGTAGCCTTCCAGGGCCCGATAGGTCGGCGAGAAGTTCTTCATGCCGATGCCGGCGGTATCCTGTCCCTTCTTGATCTGGTATACACCATCATCAACAAAGGCCAGGCTTACGTCCTGTTCGAATGCTGCGGCGATCAACACCACTTCCAGGGACTCCAGGGCATAGATGGTGCCGTAGGGAGCCTTACGGTTTACATATAAGAACTTGAAGACCGGGCCTTCAACTTCATCGTCTTCCCAAGGTTCTGCCATTTTCTGATTTCCTGTGTTAGTCGCCAAAGACCACAAGACGGTCAGCCTGGATGCCGGCTTCGATCAGCTGACCGAGGCCGGAGATGCGAAAACCCGGGGCGATGTTATTACCATCCTTGCCCTGACGCTTCGCTTCATCCGCGTCCAGAATGCCGCGACGCTGCGCGGCCGCGATACACACCACCAGGTCGATATTGTGTTCAGCGGCCAGTTTCGACCAGCTGTCCACGATGTTCCTATCATCCTGCGGCGGTACGGGAAAACGGGTGCTGTTGTTCACGCCGTCGTGATAAAAGAACACGCGGAAAATCTCGTGTCCCTTGCTCAGGGCGGCGCGAACGAACTGCAGCGCGCTGTCCGCGGACTGGTGCTGATAAGGGCCTTCGTTGACCATTACTGCCAGTTTCATTGATTCACCTCTGTCCCGTTAGCCATGCACACCCGCTCAGAAGCGGATGTGGGTAGAGGCGTTCAGGTTCGCGCGAGCACCAACCCAGTTGTCGACGTGGTACTTGGTAAAGGGCAGTCCGGTCTTCTCGAAGAAGCGGGGCCAGCCGATGCGTTCGACCCAGTCGTTGATGCGCTCCCAGTCTTTCGCATCTTCCTTGTAAACTTTGAGGATGCGCTTGACGATGGCGGTGGCTTCGGGCCAACGCGGCGGGTTGTTGGGGATGCCGGACGCAACCAGTTTCTGGAAGGTGGGCTTGCCACGGGCGTTGGAGTGGTTGCCACCGACCCAGATGGCCAGCTTGGTGTGCTCGGCGTCGTTGATCTGCATCGGGGGGCAGGGCGGGAAGCAGGCACCGCAGCAGATGCACTTCTTCTCGTCCACTTCCAGGGAGGGCTTGCCGTCGACCAGCGCGGGGCGAATGGCGGCCACCGGGCAACGCGCCACTACGGAGGGACGTTCGCAGACGTTGGATACCAGGTCGTGATTGATCTTCGGCGGCTTGGTGTGCTGCACGTTGATCGCGATATCACCCTGGCCGCCGCAGTTGATCTGGCAGCAGGAGGTGGTGATATGCACACGGTTGGGCATGTTCCAGGACTTAAAGTCGTCGATCAGTTCGTCCATCATGGACTTCACGACACCGGATGCATCGGTACCGGGGATGTCGCAGTGCAGCCAGCCCTGGGTATGGGACAGGCTGGTGACGGAGTTCTTGGTGCCACCGACCACGAAGCCGGCGTCCTCGACGGCCTTGATCAGGGGTTCGACCTTGGCTTCGTCGGCAACCGTGTATTCCAGGTTGCTGCGCAGGGTGAAACGGATGTAACCGTCGGCGTACTTGTCACCGATGTCGCACAGGGTGCGCAGGGTGAAGATGTCGAGGATACGCTGGGTGCCGACCTTCACGGTCCACACGATGTCACCGCTGTGGGCAACGTGCCGCAGCACGCCGGGACGCGGATCATCATGGTATTTCCACTGGCCAAAGTTCTTGCGCATCACAGGATGCATGTACTGGAATCCGTCCGGGCAACCGGATTCGATCGGCGGACGCATGTCTGACATTGCCATGGTTATCTCCTGAAACTTATCTGATTCAATCGTCAAGGCGGGGCGGTGGAACCGCCCCGCACCAGACTTGGTAGATACCTACCGGGTTAATACGGTCGCAGCCGATTTACACCTGACCTTCGGCCTTGCGGGCAAACCACTTCTCGGCTTCCTCGTCCCAGCCATCCATGCGGATGTAGGAGATACGACGGGGATTCGAGATCATGTTCGGGTCTACCTCGATGCCGATGCCTTCCAGGAAGTTCATCAGGCCGATACGCTCGATCATTTCACCGCAGCGTTCGTGTTCCAGGCCGTTCTCGGCCCAGAAGTCGATGATTTCCTCGGCCATTTCCACCAGGCTTTCGTAGTCTTCTTCGGTTTCCAGCTTCTTGAAGGGCACCACGACGGTACCCATCAGGTCGCCGATCTTCAGGGTGCGCTTGCCACCGATCAGGATGGACACGCCGCGGTCATCGCCGGGGCTCAGAGCCTTGGGCATGACGTTCAGGCAGTGCATGCAGCGTACGCAGTTGCTGTTGTCCACCACCAGGGTGTCGTCATCCGCGAGGGACAGGGCCTTGGTGGGGCACATGCCGACCACGTAGTCGATGATGTACTGGCGACCCTTCTTGGCCACGTAGGCCTTCACTTCTTCCTGGTCGACCTTCATGTCGTCGCGCCAGGTACCGATCACGGCGAAGTCCGAACGTTCGATGGCGTTCTGGCAGTCGTTGGGGCAGCCGGAAACCTTGAACTTGAACTTGTAGGGCAGTGCCGGACGATGCACGTCGTCGGTGAAGTTGGTCAGCAGGTGACGGTGAATGGCGTGCTCGTTGCAGCAGGACTGTTCGCAACGGGCGGCACCCACGCAGGACATGCCGGTACGAACGCAGGGGCCGGCGCCACCGAGGTCCCAGCCATATTCGTTGATTTCGTCAAAGAAGTGCTGGGTGCCGGGGGTGTCGGTACCGATGAACATGATGTTGCCGGTCTGACCGTGGAAGGTCTGCAGGCCGGAGCCGTGTTTTTCCCAGCTGTCCCCGAGCTTGCGGAGCATGTCGGTGGTGTAGTAGTTGCCGGGTGGCGGCTGAACGCGGAGGGTGTGGAATTCTTTGGATTCGGGGAAGGCCTTGGCCACTTCGGAGAAGCGGGGGATGATGCCGCCGCCGTAACCGAATACAGAAACGGTGCCACCTTTCCAGTAGCCCTTGCGGGTCTCGTAGGAGTGTTCCAGCTGACCCAGAAGAGAGTTGGTGACTTCCCGAATGCGCTCTTCAGGATGTTCGTCGCGCAGACGCTTGATGCCGGTGATGAAGCTGGGCCACGGGCCGTTTTCCAGTTCGTCGAGCATCGGAGTTTCATGGATCTTCTTTGCCATGTCGTTCTCCTATAAGGATTTTGTGGGTGGCAAGCGGCCTTGGGGTCGTCTGCCGTGTTAGTACCGTTTACTGCAAGACTGCTTGAATCTGTATGCCGTTCTCGTGTTTCCAGGTCCAGAGCAACCGAAACACGGACGATCCTCGATTTCGGTTATGGAAGTCTAGGGAGACACCCCACAACAGCAAACCCTACCCTTGGGGTGTTCCGGGGGCGTCCGCTTATCCCAAATGGGATAGGCATAAACTCCCGGAATTCAAGGCCGTGGATTATACGAGGGCGGCGCCCGGGTGCCAAGCCTTCTTTAATGGGGTCATAAAACAAAGACTTGAGGCGATGTTTTCGATCCGTCCCGGGGGCCTGCCGAAACGATGCCGGCGGGGATAGGCGGTAAATAACACACTAATTATCCTGGTGTATGGTCCTGGCTCCCCGGCGATCCTGTATTAGAATGGCCGCGCCATGCCGGGTGGACTTGTGTTTGTGGGGGATCGTCCCCAAATCCGGTTTGAGCCAGAGACGGTGGGTAGCGGGTGGTCACTGAAAATCCCTTTGCATTGCAGGATGGCGACGCCTACGCCCGCTGGCGTGACTGGAAACTGGCCCGATATCCAGGCTCCAGCGCCGAGCTGCTGGTCGAGATCGCCGACCCGTTCCGGCTCACGGCCGTTGAGCGGGAGGCGATCCTCGACCGTTGCCGGCGCGCCAATATGGTGCTCTATGCCCTGCGGGACAGCGTCGGTGAGGACAAGGAGGCCATCCGGGCATTGGGCCGGCAGCTGGGGCTGGAACGGCTGGACAGCAACCTCGGCGCCGACGAGGACAGCATTACTTCGCTGCGGGTGGTGGAAGGGGATCGCCGTACCGGTTACATCCCCTATACCAACCGGCGTCTGAGCTGGCATACGGATGGCTATTACAATGGCCAGGATGAACAGATCCGCGCCATCCTGATGCACTGCGTACGGGCCGCCGCCGAGGGTGGCGCCAATGCCCTGGTGGATCACGAGATGGTGTATATACAGTTGCGCGAAGCCGACCCGGCCTATGTGCAGGCATTGATGCAGCAGGACGTGATGACCATTCCGCCCAACGAAGAAGGTGGCGAGGCCATCCGGGAGGCGCGCAGTGGCCCGGTGTTTTCACTGGATGCGAACAGTGGCAGCCTGCATATGCGCTACACGGCCCGCACGCGCAGCATCGAGTGGAAACAGGACGCGCTCACACAGGAGGCGATCACCCTGCTGAGCCGCCTGCTGGAGGATGCGAATCCGTATCGCTTCGAATATCGCCTTGATCCGGGGCAAGGCATCATTTGCAACAATGTGCTTCATTGCCGCACGGCATTCGCGGACGACGAGGCATCTGGACAGCAGCGGCTCCTGTACAGGGCACGCTACTATGACCGCATTCACGAAACCGGAATGGCCGACCTGGGTTGGCAAGGGAATTGATATGTTATGGCTGAGCGAGGTGTTGATGCAGCACCATGAGATGACCTCCTTCGAGGAACTGGAAAAGGTGATCAAGGAGAAGGCGCGCAGCGGCGAAACCTTTTTCAGCATGGATGTGCGTCCGCCCTTCCCGGATACCCCCGAGAGCTGGGAAACCCGGCTGGAAGCGGCGTTCTACACGGCCAACTGACAGGAGAGTACCCCATGATGTACTGGGAAGAGGATCGACAGGACAAGGACCGCTTGACGGTGCCGGATGACATCGTCGACCTGATCTATGTCATCAATTGCAAGATGCTGCCGCTGGATCATGCCTATGCCTTTTCGCGGGCGCTGCTCCAGGCCCTGCCCTGGCTGGAAGAGGAATCAGCAGCCGGCATCCACCTGATCCATGGGGCCGAGTCCGGCAACGGCTGGTACCGGCCGGAGAGCGGAGAAGGCCAGTTACTGCACCTGTCGCGCCGGGCCCGCATGTCCATCCGGGTACCGAAGGAAAGGGTGGAGGATGCCCGTGCCCTGGTGGGTCAGACCCTGGATATCGAGGGCTATCCCCTGGAGGTGGGCGAGGCCAGCACCAAGAAGCTCAGCTCCATGGCGACCCAGTTCTCCCGCTATGTCGTAGAGGCCGAGGGACAGAGTGAAGAAGAATTTCTTGAGCATGTGGTGCAAGAAATGCGAAAATTACAAGTTCCCGTGCGTAAGATCATGTGTGGGCGTTCCCACCTGATCCGCACGCCGGAGGAAGACATCCATACCCGTGCCGTCATGGTGGCCGATCTGGATCCCGCCCATGCCATCCTGCTGCAGGAGCAGGGCATCGGACCAGGCCGTAAGCTGGGCTGCGGGTTATTCATCCCGCACAAGGGTATTTCCTCCATAGGCGAAACCCGCGCGGATGACTGAGCCGAATACCCCGGGGGCCGGATACGGACTCCATGGGTTGTTTTTTGACTTAACTGCAAAACCCGGACGGAGAGAACGATGAGCATTGAGTGCAATGGCAAGACCATTGAAACAACCGAAAACGGCCACCTGGTGAACGCGGAAGACTGGAGCGAGGATGTCGCGAAGGTCATCGCTGAAAAAGAAGGCGTCGAGATGACCGACGAACACTGGGACGTGGTCAACTACCTGCGTGACGAGCACTTCAATAATGCCGGTAACGAGCCCAACGAGCGCACCATCCTCAAGGACATGAGCAAGAAATGGGACAAGAAACTCACCAGCAAGGACATGTACAATCTGTTCCCGCTGATGCCCAGCAAGCAGGGTCGCAAGATTGCCGGCCTGCCCCAGAGTACCCGCAAGGGCGGTTACTGATCCCGGCCGGGGCCGGCCCCACTGCCCAATGGGGATATGGCCCCGTGCCCTCACAGGCTCTATAGTCCCTGCACTCCGGGGCTCCCCGAGCCGAATCCGATGAAAACCTTGACTTAGCCAAAGGTGGAAGAAGATGAGCGAAAAGGCGGAAATGATCAAGAAGATGCTTGAATTGCAAAAGAAATTCATTGCATACGAGCAGCAGAATGGCGTCGACCCCAAGGATTACTATGCACCGGAATCCGGTCACGTACTGGCTGGCTACCGGCAGGAATACCGCGACCTGGCCATGAAGGTCGTGGAACTGGCGCATGCGGAGAAGGGCTCCCACGCCTGATCCGGCGGCCTCGCGGCCCAATCGAAAAAGCCGGACGGGATTCCCGCCCGGCTTTTTTGTGGGCGGCCTTTAAGCCGATAATTTAGATGAAATATATTACTTAACTATAAATAAAATAATAAAAACATTACCCGTCATTGCGAGCGCAGCGAAGCAATCCCCCGGGAGGCGTTGGGCCTACAGCTCCGCCCACATGCGCACCAGGTTGATATAGGTTCGGCTGACCCGTTTGGTTTCCTCGGCACCGGGGCGCTCCCGCAACAGCCGCTCACGAGCCTGGTAGAGCTCGAACAGGATCTCCCGCTGGCCGGGGTCACGCACCAGGCTTTGCACCCAGGTGACGGCCACCAGGCGTTCACCACGGCTGACCTCGGCCACCTGGTGCAGGCTGCCCGAGGGATACATCACCGCATCGCCGGCGGGCAGCTTCACGGCCTGGTCGCCGAAGCCGGTGCGGATCACCAGCTCTCCACCCTCGTAATCCCCAGGACCGTTGAGGAATACGGTAATGGAAAGATCGGTACGATAACGGTCGCCCTGGCCCATGACGGGGTCATCGATATGATCACCATAGCCCATGCCGGTCGTGTAGCGGGCATAGAAGGGGGCTGCCACACGGTGGGGAAGCGCCGCGCCCTGGTAGAGGGGATGTCGCACCAGGTTGCCCATGACGATCTGGTTGAGCTGCTGCACCATGGGGGCGTCACCGGCGAGTTCCTCGTTGTGTTTCACCTGGCCGGCCTCCATGCCGGCGGACAGGCGGCCGTCGACGAAGCGGCCGCGCTCGAGCAGCTGGCGGATGGTGGCAAGTTGCGTGGCGTCCAGGACACCGGGGATGTGCAGCAGCATGGGCGGTTGCTCTAGAATGAGTTATTTGCAGTGAAACCGGATTTTCACCGCAAAGGTGCAAAGAACGCAAAGAAATTCATCGGGTGAATACGCTGCCAGATCGCCCGGCACTCGTCGAGACAGGACAATCATCCGAATAATCGCATGGGGTTCCCTGCGTTCTTTGCGCCTTTGCGGTGAAATCGCACAGTACAGGACTGAATCAATGATATTGAATCTAACCGTGGACGACCAAACCATCCGGGTCAGCGTGCCCGAGGAACTCATCCAGGAAGCGGAAGAACTCTACAGCAGAATGGACGCCGACATGGACAAAGGCTGGCAGATGAGCCGCACCTGGGTGGAGAATCTCGATACCTACCAGCGTTGCCAGGTGGCTGCGGACAAGGTGCTCGGCGCACTGCACAAGGACAACCGTAATCTCATGATGCTCTGGTCCGGGTACATCCTGTCGCGCATGCCCGGCGTGGGCGAGGTGGTGGTGGACACCAAGGGCGATATCACCGAAACGGTGATCCTGGGCGAGGCGCCCTAGCACTCATGGCCGACCTGTTCCGTGTCACCGCGCCTCTCGTGGTCCGTTTTCCCGACGGGGAGAAATGCATCATGGTGGAGCGATTTCCCCTCGCCAACGGCGTGCTCTACCTGGAACCCTTCTGGACGCAACAGGATCCCGAGACCGCCTTCCAGCGCGTGGAAGGCCCGTTAAAGGGCGATGGACCCTGGAAGGTGGGGGATGCGGTCATTACTGTGCTCGGCTGCCAGGGCACGGACCCCGCAATGGCCGAGCTGCATGCCCGCTGGCAGACCCATATGCAGGAACCCGGCTTTGAACTCCCGCCGCGGGAGATCGTCGAGGCCCTGGCGCGGGAGCGTGGCGCGCTGGTGTAGGTCTATCCCCTGCAGGTGAGACTTCAGTCCGACTCGCCCTGTCAGGGCCGCCGCGCCAGCAGGATCGCCCGCCGTGGCGCGGGATCGCCTTCCACTGTTTTTGCAGGGTCGTCCGGGTCCAGGCACTGGGCCAGGGATTCGAAGCGCATCCAGTCGGTGCCGCGCTGTTCTTCCGTGGTGGTGCGCGTCACATCCACGCAGCGCACCTCCAGGAATCCGGCCCGTTCCAGCCAGTGTTGCAGTTCCGGCACCGAGGGGATGAACCAGACATTGCGCATGCGCGCGTAGCGATCCCGCGGTACCAGCACCCGGCCGGCTTCCGCTTCGATCACCAGGGTCTCCAATACCAGCTCACCTCCGGGCCGTAACGTCTCGCGCAGTTCCTGCAGGTGGTCGAAAGGCGAGCGGCGGTGATAGAGCACGCCCATGGAAAATACCGTATCGAAGAGCGCCATCCTGGCCGGCAGCTCCTCCAGCGCAAGGGGCAGCAGGCCCGTATGCGGATCCTTGAGGTAATGCTGCAGGGCCGCGAACTGGTGAACAAAGAGCAGGGTAGGGTCGATGCCCAGGGCCAGGCGCGCGCCCGCGCCCCGCATGCGCCACAGGTGATAGCCGTTGCCGCAGCCCACATCCAGCACCAGGCGATCCTGCAAGGGCTGGATGTGTTCGCGCAGGCGTCGCCACTTCCAGTCGGAACGCCATTCGGTGTCGATGTGCAGGCCGAACAGGCAGAAGGGCCCCTTGCGCCAGGGATGGAGCTGCCGAAGGGCCTGTTCCAGGGCCTGCCGCTGCGCCGCGTCCAGATCCTCGGCGCAGCCGATGCCGATGCAATCCTGGTCCAGGTCCAGGTGATCGGGTCGTGCCATTGGCAGCGCCCGCAGCGCCGCCTGCCAGCGCGGCAGGTCGCCATGTCCTTCCGGCCGTAATCGTGCCGCCGTCAGCGCGCGCAGTTGCTCACGCCAGGGGTCCAGGGCGGCATCGTCCAGGGCCCCGTGGTCGAACCATGCGTCTGTCATTTGAAGGCGACGAAGGAGGCGAAGTTGAAGCAGCGGAACCAGCATTCACTGCGCTGAAAGCCCGCCCAGCGCAGTCGTTCCTCGTGCTGCTCGCGGGTGTCTGGGATGAGTACGTTTTCCAGCGCCGTGCGTTTCTGACTGATCTCCAGTTCCGAGTAACCGTTGGCGCGTTTGAAGGCGAGATGCATGGCGGTATTGAAGTCCTGCTCCTGCTCATTGGCGAACATGAGCTTCTCGGACAAGACCAGAATCCCGCCCGGACGCAGGCCGGCGTGGATGCGCTGCAGCATGGGGAGGCGTTCGGCGGGTTCGAGGAACTGCAGGGTGAAGTTCAGCACCACCACCGAGGCATCCTCGATGTCCACCTCGCGCACATCCGCGCAGCGCAGCTCCACCGGCACGGTGCCGGGCGCCTGTTCCAGGTTGGCGCGCGCCTGTTCCAGCATCGCCGGGGCGTTATCCACGGCGATGATACTGCAATCCGCGTGGGGGATGCGCCGACGCATGGACAGGCTGGCAGCGCCCAGGGAACAGCCCAGGTCATAGCAGCGGCTGCCGGGTTGCGCGTAGCGCTCCGCCAGCAGTCCGGTCAGTGCGATGATCTCGCCGTAGCCGGGAACCGAGCGGCGGATCATGTCGGGAAATACCGACGCCACACTGGCGTCGAAGGCGAAATCGACGATGTGGTCGCGGGGGGTGGCGAAAAGGGTATCGGGGGTTTTCATGGTGGTTATGATAAGCCAGCGTAGCTGGTGGATTCTATTGGATTCGGAGGTGCAAAACGCGGAGAACGCAGAGTACACGGAGATTTCGTAATCAAAAACTCTGTGTCCTCCGTTTCTCTGCGTTCTCCGCGTTCAGCAGCGCCAGACTTCAAAATCCCTCCTCGCTGCACGGCACCGGATCACTCATAAATCCTTGACCATGCGCACATGGGCAATGCGTCCGAACAGGGTATGGGCCTCGCCCAGGGTGCGGTACCCCTGCTTGGCGTAGAAGCGCTCGGCCGGCTTGCGCGCATCGAGCACCATGCGGCGGGCGCCGGCGGCGCGGGCCTGTTCCTCGAGAGTCACCAGGATGCGCCGGCCGATGCCCTGGCCGCGGCAGTCCTCGTCCACGGCCATGAAACGGATCTGGGCTTCTTCAGGGGTGTTGAAGTGCAGGCGGCCCACGCCGATCACATTGCCATCGGCGGCGGTTACCATCAGGTGTACGGCCTGTTCCTCCCGTTCATCGCGTTCACTCCCGGGCGGCTGGCCCCAGGGGCCGCGCAACAGGCGGTGGCGGAAGGCATAGTAACGCGTGAATTCCTCGACCGTGGCGGGTGCGCGGATGTCCATGTCATCCGCTTCAGGCGAACACCACCCAGGTGGTGGCGATGTATTTCACGCCCTGGTGAAGGGTCACGCCGCGGTGCTCGTGGGTCCAGAAGGGCGGGAACAACAGCAGCTTGCCCTGTTCCGGCTTGATCCTCACATCCTGGAACAGGAACTCGGTCTCACCGCCGGGACCGGGCACGTCGTTGAGATACCAGACCGCCACCAGCTGTCGCTCGGAAAAGTCGTGGCTGCCACCGTCGATGTGCCAGTGGTAGTGCTCACCGGGCAGGGTACGCTGGATGGCGTACCCGTTATCCTTGAAGGGGCCCTTGAAGTAGGGAAAGGTCTCGCGGAATTCCTTCAGCGCCAGGCCCAGGGAACGGAACAGGTTGTTGTCCACGTCCTTCCAGTGTTCCTTGCCGCTCACCACCAGGTCGGTGGATTTCTTGATGCTGCGGTCCTCGACCGCGACCTGGCCGATGCGCCCCAGGTATTGTTCTTCGCTGGCCGCCTCGAAGCGCTCGATCATGTTGTCGCACAGGAAGCCGGGCAGGGCATCGCGCTTTTCGAAAATGAAGCTGTGCGGCTTGATCTCGCGGATGGAGGCGAGTGGCGGGCCCTCGGGATTGGGTCGGGACATGCGGATACCAGTGCGGGATTAGTGTGACGGCGCAGTTCTTTTGCCATCGCTGTCTCAAGCCGAGTCACATGCCTGGCAGCAGGTGTCGGCCGCAGGGATGCGGCCGTCAAGCCTACAGGGATGTATTTACGGCGTCCTGCTGCCAGGCATGTGACTCGGCTGCTGGCAACGCCTCCGATTCTCTTACAGATGATGACGGTCGATCAAGGCTTCCATGTGCGGCGCGGCCCGCGGGCCGTGGTGCCGGTGCAGCTCCAGCAGGCCCTCGGCGAGGGTCAGCCAGTGAGCGCGGGCGGTACTGGTGAGCTTTTCGAGGGCGCCGAGCTGCCCCGTGTCGCGCCAGTGTTCATAGGCCGCGCGCAGGCTGGGGAAGATCTCGTGGCGCATGCCGTTGAGGTTGGCCATGTAGAAGTGCAGGGAACCGGCCTGGCGGCGTTCCAGCAGGGCGGGCAGGGTGGACAGGGCATCGGCCAGGTGATCGCGCACGGCGCGTGCCATGATCTCCGGGCGGGAACGGTCCAGGCTGGACAGCATGTCCTGCCACTGACTGCCGAGCTGGCGCCCGGCCATGACCTCGCCCAGTTCGTGCAGCACCACCACGTCCACCTCGTTGTCGGTCATCTGGTCGAGGGCCTGTTCCAGGTCGTGATCGAAATCATAGCTGGCAATGGCCCGGCCCATGGGGTTGTCGTTCTTGTGCCAGCGCCATTCCTCGAGCTTTTCCCACAGCATGCGGCGGAAGGATTCACGTCGTACATAGATGGTCGTGCCCTGGCTCATGGCCGGTGGGGCGGTCAGGTCGCGGGCATGCTCGCGACCGGAAATCAGGATGCGGTAGCCATCCTGCGTCTCGACCCGCTCCAGGTCGGCCAGGAAGAAATGGGGGCGGCTGTTGTGGCCCAGGCCACCGCTGTAGACCAGTCCCTGGTCGAGCAGGAATTCGTTTACACGGTCGGATTCGAAGGGGGGCAGGTGTGCCTCGCCGATGACCAGGTCCTGGTACGGACGTTGTTCGAGGCCTTCCCAGAGAGCCTCGCGCGCCATCAGCCACTCGCCGACCGCCTCGCCAGGCAGGGAGGCGCCATAGGGATAACCCTGCTCCCAGCGAAAATACTCGCGCATCTTGAGCAGGTAGATGCACATGGTGTAATCGCTGGCGTGGCGCGCATCGGCGATATGACAGTTGGTCTGCACCGTCTCACGCAAGGACTGGAAGGCTGTCTCCATGGGTGATCACCACTGGCTGTAAAACAACAGTTGGAAGCCGGTCAATACCTGAGTAGAATACTCGGTTATGTATGCTAGCACGAGCCGGGGCAGCCCCGCCAGCCGTCCCGCCCGTGCCAGAAACCCTGTACCATCGGGCGTCCTCCGTCCCGCTGAATCCGTAGGAGAGTGAACAAGGTGGCCATTCGCGTAAAAAGCCGTTGGGCGAACAAAGACCGTAAACACAGTGCCGCGGAGGCGGCCAGCGCCCTGGCCTTCATTGCCTGGCGTATCGCCGGCAACATGGTCCTGAACCTGGAAAACGAAGGTTTTCAGACCGAGACCAATGTGCAGCGCCTGCGCGTCATGTCCGAGGCCCTTTCCTTCCTGGTGCACATCACCGACCGCCAGGTGGCCGACACCATGACGCCGGAACAGCGCCAGGTCTTCATCACCGCCTATGCCCTCAAACTGGCGGACTACATGCAGGAAAATATGGACGACCTGGCGGGTGCCGACAAGGATTACCGCAAGGTTTTTATTGATGTACTCAACGAACGCATGGCCGATTACGCGGACTTCAGTTTCAGCGAGGGCGAGCCGGGCTACGGCTTCAAACGCTACCTGGGGGAGAAGGTGACCGATGCCATGGGGCCCAAGGACCGCAAGTGGATCAGCGACCAGGTCATGGAGATCGAGGTGCCGGAGATGCTCAAGTCCCTGCGCAAGGGGCTCGGCGACCTGGCCGACCCGGAGAAGATCGACTGGGAGGGTTAAACGGAAAAAGCATCTTCACCGCAAAGGCGCAAAGGACGCAGAGAAAAATCAAAAAATAATCATGAATTTCTCGGCGTCCTTTGCGCCTTTGCGGTGAAAACGAATTTCGCATAAAAAAAGCGGGCACAAGGCCCGCTTTTTCATGACGCGATTGCGAAGGACTTACTTCTTCACCCAGGCGCTGAAATCGCCCAGTTCGCGATCCTTGCCCATTTCGTAACCGGCCTCGTAGGCCTCGGTCAGGCGCTGTTCCTCGCGCGGGGGATTCAAGACATAGGCGCTCTGCCAGCCTTCGATGAAATCCGGGTCCACGCCGGCCTGCTCCATCTTGGTGGTCGCGTCATAGTATTGCTGGTTCATAGTGCTCTCCTTCGTAGGATGATTCGCTGTAAACCGTATGGCACGCAAGGCGCGTACCAATGGATTCCTGGTGGATCGCCCGCACGGCGGACCGATCCGAATTCCACCGTCCCGGGACGGTAACCCCGGGTCCGGCGCGGGACACGGGGGCATTCGACCGGCGGCAGTATACAAGTCCCCGCCGGGGGCCTGTATATCCCCATGGAGGTGGGGGGGATGGCCGGGGCGAAAACCACGGATTATGCCAGTATTTCCCCCAATGCTCTAGCTTTTGGGGTATAACACCCCTCCACACCGGTCCGTACCATAAGCCTGTCCGGTGGACCGGCATCGATGCCGGTGTATCGCCATCCCGGAAATACCCCGAGCTTTACGGAGGTCTACCATGCCTGATTTGCAAGATATTGATTTACAAAGTGGCCTGTCGGCCTTTGAGAGCCGCAGTTTTGCCCAGGCCTCCAAACTCCTGTCGCCCTTCGCGGAATCGGGACACCCTGAAGCCCAGCACCGTATGGCCATCATGTTCCAGAATGGCCTTGGCTGTGCCCGCCATGACGACCTGGCGCTGCGCTGGATGAAGGCCGCCGCCGAGCAGGGGCATGCCCTGGCCCAGCATGGCCTTGGGTTCATGTACCTGGAAGGCGAGTGCGTCGAGAAGAACCCCGCCGAGGCGGTGAAGTGGTTCACCAAGGCCGCCGAGCAGGGGCTGGTGGGGTCGCAGACCACCCTGGCCCTGATGTACGAGCAGGGCAACGGCGTGGAGCAGAACCAGGAAGAGGCCAACAAGTGGTATCGCCTGGCAGGCTTCGAGGACCGCTAGGACGCGGCCGCGGGGATGGAGCTTGCCACCGAAGACGCCCTGCGCCTCAATGTGTTGCTGGCCAACCAGCTGCAGGCGGTGCGCATCGATGAATCCCATATGGCCGTCAGTGCCCTGTCGGAGCGCGGCGAGGCAACCATCCGGCTCAATCCCACGGGCCGGCACGACCAGTACATCCGCAAGGTCAAGGAACTGATCTCCAGCCAGGTGCTCGGGTCACCGGGTGGTTACCCCGTCTATCTCAAACGCTGGACGCGCATGGGACAGGCCCGTGACGATAGCCTGGAACAGCTGCTGATGCTGGGCGAGCCGGAGGCGGTAGTGGCCGCCGTGCATGCCCCCGGGCTCACCCACGAACTGGCGCGTCGTGCCTGGTGGGCCCTGCCGGAAGCGGGCAACGCCCGGCGCATGCTGGAGCGCGATTGCGTGGTGGCCGGTGAGATGGGCCAGGTGCTGGCGGAGTTTCTGCTCGAATACCTGCCTTTCGAAACCGAACCCCAGGCCATGATGGAAAGCGTGCGCCTGATCCTGCGCCCTGGTCTGATCAGCGACGATGCCCGGGACAAACTCTGGGTCAAGGCGAAACACAAGAATACCTACTACGTGGGGTTCCTGCGCGCCATCCCCGACAGCTTGCCCGAGCCTGCCGCACCCCACCCGGAATATGCGCGTCGGGCCGATACCCTGGAGGCACTTTCGAAGCAGGGCAATGGCGCGGCCACCCAGTTGCAACGGGTATGGCGGGGCCCGGGCCAGGCATTCCTGCGGACAGCGGAAGGTGTATTGCGCAAACCCAATAACCAGGATGTGGTGCTGGGCCTGTTGCAGGCCTTGCAGCAGTATTTCGCCCCGGTTCATCCTCGCCTGCCCAATCATGACCATATGCCGGTGATCATCGAGCAGGTGGAACGACTGTGCGCCGACGAAGCGATCGATGGCTGCGCTTGCCGCGACGATGTGCGTGCTCTGCTGGCGGCCCATCCGGACCTGCAGGCGCCGGTGCAGGCCATGCTGGTACTGGCCTGCCTCAGCGACCGGGTCGTAACCCCCGTGTTCGCCCATACCGATGCCATCGGCACGGTGATGCGCCGCAAGCTGGAACCGGTGACCCAGCCCATCCTGGAACAGTTTGCGCGCCTGCTCGGAACGGCCGGCTGATGCCGCAACTGCGGGCAACGCGGGTGTCCCTGACCCTGGTGGTGGGGATTCCGCCCGCGGTGTTCGAACGTCACCTGCCGTCTTCGCCACAGCTGGTGGGGCGTCTGCTGGCAGAAGAGGTAGGGCGCTACGAACAGGAACATGAACTGGGCTATTATCCCGCCCTGGATTTCTTCCAGGAACAGGGACAGGTGGATCCGGAGCTGCTCAACGCGGCGGAGAGTATCGCCTGGCTGGGCAGCAGCCTGGTGCGTGAAGAGGTGCGGCTGCGCTTGCGAGGTGTGTTCGCCAACGTCAAGATCCAGTCCATTCAGTGCCAGGCCTTCGTCATGCCCACGGTTCGCCCTCACGGTCCTGCCGCATTGGAGCGTCTGGCGGAGCATTTCACGCCCGATCGTATCAAGCTGGAACTGCAGGTGACCTTGTTCCGCAAACAAGACGCAGCCGAGGGCATGGAGCAGATGGCCCGTAACATGGCTCACCATTGGCTGAAGGATTCATTCGATTTTCTGGAGATTACCAGCGCAACCCTGGTGTGATGATGCCGAAGATATTGATGTACTGTACCGCGAGCTGCCCTTACTGCATACGCGCCGAGCAATTTCTGCGCCGCAAGGGGGTTACCCACATCGACAAGATCCGTGTCGACGATGATCCCACCAAGTGGGACGAGTTGATGGACCTTACCCACCGTGACACGGTGCCGCAGATCTTCATCGGCGAGCGTCATGTGGGTGGCTACGACGACCTGGTGGACCTGGATTTCGAAGGTGGCCTGGATCCCTTGCTGTCCTCATAGGAGTGGAATGTGAAGTTCTTCCCCGTATTTCTTGATCTGCGCGCGCGCGACTGCCTGGTGGTGGGCGGCGGTCCCGTGGCGGCCCGCAAGGCGGCCATGCTGCTGGAGGCAGGTGCCCGTGTGACACTGGTCACCCCCGTGCTGGCCCCGTCCCTGGAACGGCGCGTGGCAGCCGGTGAATTGCACCACGAGGCGCGCGTCTTCGCCGATGCCGATGTGGAGGGCAAGGCACTGGTGATCGCCGGCACGGATGACGATGGCGTGAACCGGCACATCGCGGAACTGGCCCGGGACCGCAACATCCCCGTCAACGTGGTGGACCAGCCCGAGCTGGGCAGTTTCATCGTGCCCTCGGTGATCAACCGCGAACCCATCCAGGTGGCCGTGTCCACCGGTGGTGCCTCACCGGTGCTGGCGCGCCTGTTGCGCGCCCGCCTGGAAACCTATATCCCCTCCGCCTATGGGCGTCTGGCCCGCATGGTGGATGGCTTTCGCAGCCGGGTGCAGGAACGTTTCGCCACCACCGACGAGCGGCGCCATTTCTGGGAACATATCCTCGAGGGACCCATTGCCGAATTGCTGTTCGCCGGGCGCGACGGTGATGCGGAGAAGGCCCTGGAACAGGCGGTCGCCGGCGCCGAGCTGCCCCGATTCCATGGCGAGGTGTACCTGGTGGGCGCTGGTCCCGGCGACCCGGACCTGCTCACCTTCCGTGCCCTGCGCCTGCTGCAGCAGGCCGATGTCATTGTCTACGATCGGCTGGTGGCGCCGCCCATTCTCGACCTGGCGCGCCGGGATGCCGAGCGCATCTACGTGGGCAAGGAACGCGACAAGCACACCCTGACCCAGGAAGGTATCAACCAGCTGCTGGTGCGCCTGGCCAAGGAAGGCAAGCGGGTGGTGCGACTCAAGGGAGGCGATCCCTTCATCTTCGGCCGTGGCGGTGAGGAGATCGAGGAGCTGATGGAAGAGGGCATTCCCTTCCAGGTGGTGCCCGGCATCACCGCGGCCTCGGGTTGCTCCAGCTATGCCGGCATCCCGCTTACCCACCGCGATTACGCCCAGTCCTGTGTGTTCGTTACCGGCAATCTCAAGGACGGCAGCGTCAATCTCAACTGGAAGGCGCTGGCCCACCCGAACCAGACGGTGGTGTTCTACATGGGCCTGCACGGGGTGCCCATCCTGTCGAGGGAACTGGTCGCCCACGGTCTGCCCGCGGACACCCCGGTGGCCCTGGTGCAGCAGGGCACCACCCAGCACCAGCGGGTGATCATCAGCACCCTGGAAAGCCTGCCGGAGGATGTGCAAAAGAGTGAACTCAAGCCACCGACTCTGATCATCGTCGGTGAGGTGGTGCGCTTGCACGAAAAACTCGACTGGTTCCGCCCCACGGAGAGTGGCGCCGCCTGGAGCGAGAAATAATCATGGACCCGGATTTCTGGCATGCCCGCTGGCGCAATCGTGAAATCGGCTTTCACCAGGAGGAGATCAATCTTCACCTGCAGAACTTCTGGGCGCAAACCGGTGCGGTGGCCGGCAGTACCGTG
The DNA here is from genome assembly GCA_026197075.1 of Gammaproteobacteria bacterium. Taxonomy (GTDB): domain Bacteria; phylum Pseudomonadota; class Gammaproteobacteria; order DSM-19610; family DSM-19610; genus JAIVHA01. The sequence continues at coordinate 90,472 of JAPHQV010000013.1, forward strand.
TTCGTCCCCCTGTGTGGCAAGAGTCGTGATCTGCTCTGGCTGCGCGAGCAGGGCCATCCCGTGCTGGGAGTGGAAATCAGTCCCATCGCCGTGGAGGCTTTTTTCCAGGAGAACGGGCTGGCCGCGGTCCAGACGAACCAGGGGCCCTTCACCCGCTGGGAATACGAGGGCCTGGTGATCCTGTGCGGTGATTACTTCGACCTGCAACCCGCGGATCTGACTGCGGTCGGTGCCACCTATGATCGAGCCTCCTTGATCGCACTGCCGCCCGCCATGCGTCAGCGCTATGCCGAACAGTCCATTGGCCTGTTGCCCGCGGCCACGCCCACCTTGTTGGTCACGTTGGAATACCCCCAGCAGGAAATGGATGGCCCGCCCTTCTCCGTGAGCGAGACGGAAGTGCGTACCCTCTTCGCGGGGCGGCGCCAGGTAACACGCCTGTTCCAGCAATCCATCCTTGCGGAAAATCCCCGTTTCCAGGCCCGCGGTCTCAGCCGTCTGGAAGAAAAGGCCTACCGGATCCAGTGATCCGCAGGTTGCCGGGGTTGCCAAGTAACCATTTGAATCTAAATTGCTTCTGATGTCGGTCGCTATAGAGACCAGGTGCGGGCCGGAAGCCCACCTGCTGGCGGCTTCCGGTGACGCGATTTAACACTGAATCAAATGGTTATAAGGATATCCCGGCATGAATCGGAGCATTGACCAGCGCCACTTTCCCTTTGTCCCCGCGTGGGCCCGTCTCAGCTGGCAGCTGCCGATCCTGCTGGCAGCACTGCTTGGCCTGCACAGTGCCGGGCTGTGGGCGCAACCCGCCGACGCCAAGAACGGCATCGATGCCGTGTTGCTCATGGACAGCTCCGGCAGCATGCGTTGGACCGACCCCAAGAAGCTGCGTGTCCCGGCGGCGCGTCTGTTCATGTCCCTGCTGGGCCCCGAGGACCGGGTCGGGCTGGTCAGTTTCAGTGATGCCGGCTACCCGGTGCAATTCCTGACCCCGCTGGAAGGCGAGGCGGAAGAAAAGGCCCTAGCCTCCACGGACCGGATTTCCTCGCGAGGGGTATTCACCAATCTGCACGCCGCCCTGCTCAAGGGCCAGGAGATGTTGCAGCGGCGGGGGGACCCGCAACGGGAACAGATCCTGATCCTGATGACCGACGGACTCATGGACGTGGGGGATGATCTCGAGGACGAGCGTCTCGGCGGTCTGGTCGTTGGAGAGACCCTCGATCAGTTGAAAGCCGATGGCATCAAGGTCTATACCATCGCCTTCACGGAAGGCTCCGACCAGGTAATGCTGCAACGGCTGGCCGATGGCACGGGTGGTCTGTATCGCCTCGCCAGGACCGACCGTGATTTGCACGAGGTATTCAGCGCCATCTTCGAAAGCGCCAAGGCGCCGGACATGCTGCCCATGGAGGGTGGCGAGTTCATGGTGGACAGTTCCATCAAGGAAGTCACCATCGTCGCCTCCAAGGAGCGCGCCGATGTGAGCATCTTTCTCGAGACTCCTTCAGGCAAGCAGGTTTCCGCCGAGGATGCCGGCGATGGACTGAAGTGGTTCATCTCCGAGCACTTTGACATGATTACCCTGCGCAAGCCGGAACAGGGACGCTGGAAGTTGCTGTTCAGTGCCGGTAACAACCGTGCCTATATCGTCACCAATCTGTCCATGGGCACCAACCTGCAGGGTGGAGAAGTTCCTGCCGGCAGCCAGACGGCCATCGAAAGCTGGCTGGAGCGGGATGGTGAAGGGGTGACCGCGGAAGCCATGCTGAGCAATACCGAATTCCTGATCGAGATCACCGAACCCGATGGTGTGGTGTCCGATATTTTCCCCATGCTGGACCTGGGAGAGGTGGGTGATCGCGAGGCCGGTGATGGCATCCATACCAACCTGCTCACCTTCCGCAAACCGGGGGATCACAACCTGCGGGTGATTGCCCGCAGCCCCACCTTCGAGCGCAGCCGTTCCGCTTATTTCAAGGTGCAGGCACCCGCGGAGACCCTTCCCGAACCGGAACCGGTAACGGAGCCTGAACCGGAACCGGAACCCGTCCCTGAACCGGAGGCAGAGCAACCGGCTCCCCAGCTGGAGGAAGAGGTGCTGGTCGAGGAACCGCAGGAAGAGGGCAGCAGCCTGGTCATGATCCTGGGTGTGTTCTTCGGTGTGAACCTCCTGCTGGTCCTGGTGGGTGGCGGTGTCTGGTGGTTCCTGGCGCGGCGCAAGAAGAAGGCAGCCGCGGCCGCCATCCAGGGAGAGGACGGGGATGAGGACGAAGACGAGGACCGGAAATAGCATGTCTGTCCGGCACATCCAGTCTCAATGCGGGAGCACATGGCCATGATCGAACTCGGCCTGTTGCCGCTGCTGTTGTGGATGGAACTCCTGTTGGTGCTGCTGATCGTGGCGGTGGTGCTGACCTTGCGCAATCGTGCCCTGTCCAGGAAGTTGCATGATCTGCAGGGCCATGAGCCCGGAGTAATCGTGGCGGGTGGCGTGTCCTACGCGGCCTATCTGCGCGATGAACTCCTCAAGGCCCGCGCCCTCCTGGAACAGCATGCCGCTGCGGACGACGCGCCCGACTGGCTGCTTGCGCGTCGACGTTTCCTGGAACTGGAACTCGATACCCAGACCATGGGCGGAGATCCCATGGCCCTCCAGGAAAAACTGGAGAGCGGCTTCCAGGCGCTGCTCGAAGAGTGTCGGCCGCTTCCCGAGAACAGCGTCGAGGACAAGGCCGAGGACGTGCAACTGGCGGAGGAAACGCAACCGGAAGCCGAGGAGGCGGATGTCCAGGAGTCGGCCAATAGCCGGGTTTCCGATGATGACCTGCACAAGAAGGAAGTGATGCGCCTGCGCGATCTGATCGGCCATCAGCAGGATGCCATGCGCAACCTGCGGACCGAGCTGGAGTCGCGCTCGGGCGAGATCGACGAACTGGAAAGCATCGTGGCGCAATTGGATGCCTTCGAGGCACAGATGACGGAACTGGTGCGTTGTATCGAGGTGCTGGAGCAGGAGAACGAGCGCCTGAAGCAGGCACGGGAAGAGGGTGTTGTTACCGGTCCCGGCACCAACCCTGAAGAATTGAACCGTCTCAAGGAGATGGTGAACGACCAGCACTCCACCATTGGCAACCTGCAGATCATGCTGGAGCAGTTACGCCCTGAGGCCGGCAAGGCTCATGACCTGGAAGACATGCTCAACGACGTGGTCAAATCCAACAAGGAATTGAACACCTGCATCATGGTGCTCGAGGATGAGAACCAGAGTCTGCGCGACCAGCTCAACAGCATCGAAAAGCAGGACGACACACCCGAGGGAAAGGATGGCGCGGATATCGCCGTTTTCCAGCAGCGTATCCAGGAACTGGAATCCCTGCTGGAATTCAAGGATGCCACTCTGGAACAGCTGGAACAGGACATCGACCGTCTGCGCAAGGAGGCCAATAGCGGCGATGACAGTGGCGGCGATGACGAGACGCTGGAGATCAAGGTGCAGGAACTGGAGGCCTTGCTGGAATTCAAGGAAGCCGCCATCGAGGAACTGGAAAAACAATACGCCGAGCTGGAAGCCAAGTACCTGGAGCTGAGCGATCCCGAAGTACCGTCAAACTGAGGTCGGGTCTCCGCCCGGCTTCAATAGAAATTCCCTGCCCCCACCATACGCTGCCGCCAGTAGGGATTGTCCAGGCTGGCCATGGATACCTGCTTGCCCGAGGAAGGGGCGTGCACGAAGCGGCCATTGCCGACGTAGATGCCCACATGGTCCACCTTGCGGCCCGAGAGCCGAAAGAACACCAGATCGCCGGGTTGCAGCTGGCGTCCCGGCACGGGCCGGGAGTGGGTGCGCTGGTCGCGGGCCGTGCGCGGCAGTTCGATGCCGGCCTGGAGATGGCTGTAGTAGACCAGTCCACTGCAATCGAAACCCGCAGGGCTGCTGCCGCCATAGCGATAGGGCGTGCCCAGCATGTTGAGGGCCTCGTCGAGGACATAGCGGCGTGGTCCGGATGCCGGCACCCGCTCCCGTGGCGCGGGTGCGGTGGAACCGGGTGGCTGGGTGGTGGGTACCGTGGCGGGTTGGTGCGCGCAGCCGCCCAGTAGCATGCCGAGCCAGAGCAGGTGGGCAAGGGCATGACCAGTGGTGGTGGAGCGGAGCCTCATGGCGTCGTCCTCGGACGGGAGGAATATCGGGTAATCGGCCATGGTCAGGGGATCCTTGAAAACCGGTGGCAATGGAGGCTGTCAGTCCCGGCAGACTCTGGTAGAGTATGCGAGCGGGCGAACCAATGCAATTTCAATGCATTGCCACCAAAACCTGCTGTATATCCTTTCTTCCATCCAGGTTCCGCCAGGGGCGGCCGGACACCCCCATGGCACGCAAACCCAAGAAATCCAGTACAAAAAAATCCTCTCCCCGGAAGCCGCGTCGCCGCAAGAGCGGCTTCGCCTTTCCCTGGTGGCGGTTGGCGCTGGTCCTGGTGTTCCTGGGCCTGGTCTACGTGGCCTGGCTGGATTTCCAGGTCTATCGCCAGTTCGAGGGCAAGCGCTGGGCGCTACCGGCCAAGGTCTATGCACGCCCGCTGGAACTCCATGCCGGGGCGGAGTTGGGGCCGGATGCCTTCGCCCGGGAGCTGAGCCTGCTTGGCTATCACCTGGTACCCAGCCTGCGACAGCCCGGCGAGGTGTCCCGCGATGGCACGCGTTTCCATCTCTGGACCCGGGGCTTCGCCTTTTCCGACGGTGACGAACCCGCACGCCAGTTGCGCCTGCGTTTTTCCGATCAGCGGCTGGAGTCGGTGGAAGCCTTGCGCGGGGATGACCCGGTACGTCTGTTGCGGCTGGAGCCCCTGCAGATCGGGGCTATCCACCCGGCACGCCACGAAGACCGCCTGCTGGTACGGCGCGAGGAGGTCCCCGAGTTATTGGTGAATACCCTCATCGCCGTGGAGGACCGGGATTTCTATCGGCATCACGGTATCTCCCTGCGCGGGATCGGTCGCGCCCTGTGGGTGAACCTGCGTGCCGGTGGCGTGGTCCAGGGTGGCAGCACTCTGACCCAGCAGCTGGTCAAGAACCTTTTCCTCAGCAGTGAGCGCAGCCTGGTGCGCAAGGCCAACGAGGCGATCATGGCGCTGTTGCTGGAACGCCGCTATGACAAGGATGAAATCCTCGAGGCCTATTTCAACGAGGTCTATCTGGCCCAGGACGGCAGTCGCGCCATCCATGGCTTCGGACTGGCCAGCCGACACTTCTTCGACCGGCCACTGGCGGAGCTCGATGCCGGACAGGCCGCCCTGCTGGTGGGCATGGTCAAGGGACCCTCCTATTACGATCCATTGCGCCAGCCGGAACGGGCGACCCGGCGCCGTAACCTGGTGCTGGCGCTGATGGCGGAACAGGGGATCATCGCCCCGGACCGGCTCAAGCACCTGCAGGCCAGCCCCATTCGGGTGGTGCCTCATCGTGCGCAATCCAGCAACCGGGTGCCGGCCTTCATGGACCTGGTGCGCCAGCAGTTGCGACGTGACTACCAGGAGGCGGACCTGCAGTCGGAAGGGCTGCGTATCTTCACCACCCTGGATCCGCAGGTGCAGGAAACGCTGGAGCAGTCCCTGTCCCGCCAGCTCACCCGGCTGGAGCGGCAGCGCGGTCTTGCGGACAAGGAATTGCAGGGCGCCGGGGTGGTGACCAGCGTGGCCGGCGAGGTACTGGCCATGGTCGGGGATCGCGAGCCTCATGCAGCCGGCTTCAATCGTGCCCTGCAGGCACGCCGTCCCGTAGGTTCGCTGCTCAAGCCCGCCGTGTTTCTCAGCGCCCTGGAACAACCGGATCGCTATCATCTCGCCACCCTGTTACAGGATGAACCCCTGCGCCTCGAACAGCCTACCGGTGAACCCTGGGAGCCGCAAAACTATGACAAGCAGTTTCATGGTGCCGTGCCCCTCTACCAGGCGCTGGTGCATTCCTATAACGTGGCCACAGCACGCCTGGGCCTGGATCTGGGCATCCCCGCGGTGATCACCACCCTGCAGAGGCTCGGGCTGGACCAGCAGATGCGACCCTTTCCCTCGCTGGTACTGGGGGCGGTGGATTTGTCCCCCTGGAAGGTCACCGAGATGTATCAGACCTTTGCCAGCGGTGGTTTCCGGGTACCCTTGCGGGCCATTCGCGAAGTGGTGGCGGTGGATGGCACGCCGCTGCAACACTACCCTCTGCAAGTGGAGGCGGTGGTGGCGCCGGAACCCACCTACCTGCTCACCGTGGCCTTGCAGGGCGTGGTACGGGAAGGTACCGCCAACGGGCTGGCACAGTGGCTGCACCCGCGCTTGAAGGTGGCCGGCAAGACGGGGACGACCGATGACCTGCGCGACAGCTGGTTCGCCGGCTACAGCGCGGATCACCTCGGTGTCATCTGGATCGGTCGCGATGACAACCAGGCCATGGGTTTGACCGGCGGTAATGGCGCCATGCAGGTCTGGGGAGACCTGTTTTCCCGCATGTCCACCCGTTCACTGGAACCACAACCGCCGGAAGGTATCGAGTGGTTGTGGATCGATGCCGCCACCGGCCTGCGTTCGGAGGAAGGCTGCCCCGGTGCCGTGCCGCTGCCCTTCATTCGTGGCAGCGCACCGCAGGAGCTGGCACCTTGTGCGCGCACACCCGTGCCGCGTCCGTTACAATGGCTGCGCGAGCTGTTTCAGTAGGCTCGTTGGCGGCTCATCAATCGATGTAGAGGTTTTGAATGGAGAACAGTACATCCAACTTGGCCACACGCACGCTGTTGCCCTGGCTGCTGACCGGCCTTGTCCTGTTGAGCGCCTGCACCACGATGCCGCGCCAGCAATCGGCGCCGGTGGAGGATCGCGGCGCCAGCAGCCCACACTCGGTACCCCAGCGGCTGCCCGAGGACCAGCAGGTGACCATTTCCCCCCTGGAGCGGGAACCGGTGGCACCGGCCACGCCGCTGGCCTCTTCGGCGGTGGTGGCCCTGCTGCAGAATGCGGAACAACAGCAACGCGCCGGCCAGTACGACAGCGCGGCGGCGACCCTGGAACGAGCCCTGCGGATCGAGCCCGACAACGCCCACCTCTGGCATGAACTGGGGAAGGTGCGCCTGGGACAGCGGCAGTGGGCACAGGCCGAACAGATGGCGCAGAAATCCCTGCGGCTGGCCAGTGGCGATCGCCTGCTGGGCGCGGCCAACTGGCGCCTCATCGCCGCGGCACGCCGGGGCAGCGGTGACCTGGCGGGCAGCCGTGAAGCGGAACGCCAGGCCGGCAGCCTGCGCTGACCCGGGGTGAAACTGGTGCCCCTGGAGGATTGCGGTACAATGCCGCAGGATCCGCCTTTCGGCAGACATAGAGGCCTTGGGGAATTTGTCACTTTACGCCATCGATAAATTGATGTCCGAGGCCCGGCGGCTGGCAGTGGAATACCGCCGTACCACGGGTAAACCCTTGCCGGGCGTCAGTGGCGAACTGGCCAATTACGACGCCGCGCGTCTGCTCGATCTGGAATTGTGCAAGGACGCCCCCGGTGGCTATGACGCCATCGGCAAAGGTGCACGTGCGGGCCGTCGGGTGCAGATCAAGGGCCGTGCCATCTTCGATGACCGCAAATCCGGCCAGCGTGTCGGCCAGCTCAAGCTCGACCAGGACTGGGACAGCGTGGTGCTGGTACTGATGGATGACGCCTTCGAGCCGGTGGAACTCTACGAGGCCGAACGCGACGCCATTCTCGAAGCCCTGGACGAAGGCGCCAGCAGCAAGCGCGCCAAGCGCGGCATCATGTCGGTGGTGCGCTTCAAGGCCATTGCCCGCCTGGTCTGGGCCCGCGACGAGGGTCCGGTCGAGGACGAGATCTGGGATAACCAGGGTGGTGGCTGAGGTCACGGCCCGGGGCACTGCGCAGGGCATCTCCAGCATACGGCAGCTGCTTGACGCCAACGGCCCCCTGGCCAGCCAGGTGCCCGGCTTCGCGCCGCGCTCCGAACAGCAGACCATGGCCGAGGCGGTGGCCGCTGCACTGGAAGAGCGCGCCACCCTGGTGGTGGAAGCGGGTACCGGCACCGGCAAGACCTTCGCCTACCTGGTACCGGCGCTGCTGTCCGGCCGCCGGGTCATCATTTCCACGGGCACCCGTCACCTGCAGGACCAGCTCTATCACCGCGACCTCCCCACGGTACGCGATGCCCTCGGGGTGTCGGTACAGACCGCCCTGCTCAAGGGTCGCGCCAACTACCTCTGCAAGCATCGCCTCGACCTGACCCTGGCCGAGGGCCGGCTGCGTTCCCGCCTGCAGCTGGCGCAGCTGGAGGACATCCATGCCTGGGCCGGTCGCACCCGCAGCGGTGACATCGCCGAGCTCAGCGGCATCCCCGAGGATTCACCCCTGTGGCCGCGGGTGACTTCCACCACGGATAACTGCCTGGGCCAGGAATGCGGCGAGTACCAGCGCTGCCATGTGGTCAATGCGCGGCGCGCCGCCCAGGAGGCGGACCTGGTGGTCATCAACCATCACCTGCTGCTGGCGGACATGGCGTTGAAGGAGGAGGGCTTCGGTGATCTGCTGCCGGGTGCCGACGCCTTCATCATCGACGAGGCCCACCAGCTGCCGGAAACGGCCGCGCAGTTCTTCGGCATCGGCCTGGGCAGCCGGCAACTGGAGGAACTGGGCCGCGATACCCTGGCCGAGCATTTGCGCGAGGCCGGCGACATGCAGTCACTGCCCGACTGTGTGCAGCTCCTCGACAAGCAGGTGAAGGACCTGCGTCTGGCACTGGGCGAGCGGGAACGACGTGCCGCCTGGTCCGAGGTGCAGGACGATCCTCGATTGCGCACCCATTGCGAGGCCTTGCGGGAAAGCCTGCAGGCGCTGACTGCCTGGCTGGAGATCGCCGCGCCGCGTGGCAAGGGCCTGGAGGCCTGCTGGCGTCGCGCGCAACTGCTGTTGCTGCGCCTGGTGCAGACCACCACCGAACCGCCGGAAGGTCATGTCCACTGGTTCGAGACCCACCGTCATTCCTTCCGCTTGCAGCTCACGCCGCTGGAGATCGCCACCACCTTCCAGCAACGCATGCAGGAACTGCCCAGTGCCTGGGTGTTCACTTCCGCCACCCTGGCGGTGGGCGACAGCTTTGTCCACTTCGCCCACCGCATGGGGCTGGAGGAACCGCGCACCCTGCGTCTGGACAGTCCCTTCGACTACGCCCGCAATGCCCTGCTGTATCACCCCACGGGTCTGCCCGATCCCAACGATTCCGCCTACACCACAGCGGTCATCGAGGCCGTGCGCCCGGTGCTGGCCGCCAGCCGTGGCCGTGCCTTCCTGTTGTTCACCAGCCACCGCGCCTTGCGCGAGGCGGCCAGCCTGTTGCAGGGCACGCTCGACTATCCATTGCTGCAGCAGGGCGAGGCGCCGCGCGCGGAGCTGCTGGAACGTTTTCGCGTGCTTGGCAATGCCGTGCTGCTCGGCACCAGCAGCTTCTGGGAGGGTGTGGATGTACGCGGTGAAGCCCTGTCCTGCGTGGTGATCGACAAGCTGCCCTTCGCCTCGCCGGGTGATCCCTTGCTGCAGGCGCGTCTCGATGCCCTGCGCGCCAGCGGCGGAAATCCCTTCATGGAGGAACAGTTGCCACGTGCGGTGATTACCCTGAAACAGGGTATCGGCCGCCTGATTCGCGACGTGCGTGATCGCGGCGTACTGGTGCTGTGCGACCCGCGCCTGACCGGCAAGCCCTACGGCAAGGTCTTTCTCAAGAGTTTTCCGCCCATGCGCCGCAGCCGCGAGCTGGCGGACGTGGTGGAATTCTTTAGCGACGAAGCGGATATCGGAGTACAAGGATGACCCGCATCCTCGCTATCGAGACGGCTACCGAGGCCTGTTCCGCCGCGCTGCTGCAGGACGGTGCCGTGCTCGAAAAATACGAGCTGGCACCCCAGGGACATGCCCGGCTCATCCTGCCCATGCTGGATTCCCTGCTGGCCGAATCCGGGTTGACCCTGGGGCAGCTCGATGCCCTGGCCTTCGGTCGCGGCCCCGGTTCCTTCACCGGCGTGCGCATCGCCGCCGGCGTGGTACAGGGGATCGCCTTCGGCGCCGATCTGCCCGTGGTAGCAGTGTCCAGCCTGGCGGCCATGGCCCAGTGGGTGTTCGAGACGGAACAGGCCCGGCAGGTGCTGTGCGCCTTCGATGCCCGCATGGGCCAGGTCTACTGGGGCGTCTACGAGACCGAGGCCACGGGACTGGTATGCCTGCGAGGAGACGAGCGTGTCTGTAACCCGGATGAACTCCCCGCGGTGACGACAGGCGCATGGGTCGGCGCCGGCAGCGGCTGGGCGAGCTACGGCGATCAACTTGCCCATGCCGTCGGCGTGGAACCGGTCAGGCGGTATCCCCAGGCCATGCCCCATGCGGCGGCGCTGGCCCGCCTGGCCCTGGAGGAATTCACGCAGGGCAGGGCGGTCCCCGCGGAACAGGCGCAGCCCGTGTACCTGCGTGACCGGGTGGCGGAGAAATCCTCGAGGTCCTGACCAAACGGGGACAGACCACGGTTTTTCCGCAGGTCCCCTGTTTCTCACGAGCAGAAACGGAATAACCGTGGTCTGTCCCCGATGAAAACTCGCCCAAAAAAAAGCCCCGCCGAAGCGGGGCTTTTTGCAACCGGTTTGACGGCTGCTTATTGCGGTACGACGTTGACCGCGCTCGGGCCCTTCTGGCCGCGCTCTACGTCAAAGGTCACCTGTTGACCTTCAGCCAGGGACTTGAAACCGCCCATCTGGATGGCGCTGTGATGCACGAATACATCATCGCTGCCATCGGCCGGTGCGATAAAACCAAAACCCTTGCTGTCGTTGAACCACTTTACTGTGCCTGTAGCCATGCTAATTACCTTCAAATCGATTGATAACAATACTGTTTAGCGAGCAGGTTCATGAGAGGAACGTACGGTCGGTCTGCTAAACAACACTGCAAGCAACTGCCGGAACTACGGTCAAAAATCTGCCACTGAAGGCACTTTATACCCTTTGCGAGCATTTAGCTACTGATAATTCATATATTTCGTATAATCATCGCTTCTTTTTTGCAGGCAATTCCCGTTCCATGTCCGAAACCCTCCCCATCCCACTGCGCCAGGCCACCAGCGGGGACCTGCCTGCCATCAACCGGGTGATCGATGCCGCGGTCATGGGCTGGAAACTGCCTGAACGGGTGAAGCGCCTGGCCCTGCCCAGCTACCGCTACGACGCGCTGGACCTCGACCACCTGGAAATCCTGCTGGCCGATTCCCTCGAGGACGGGGTCGTCGCTGTGGCCGCCTGCGAACCGGCCAATCCGGCCGATCTTCCGGAGGGTCGCGCAGGTCTGCTGCTGCATGGCCTGTACGTGGATCCTCGCAGCCAGGGGCAGGGGATCGGCCAGCAGCTGTTCCGAGCGGTCGAGGAAAAGGTGCGACAAGAGGGCTATGACGGCCTCCTGGTCAAGGCGCAACCGGATGCCACCGGGTTCTTCCAGGCAATGGGAATGCAAGGGCTGGAGAGCCGTGTCCCGGCCAGGGACTATCCCTATCGCTACTGGAAGCCGATCAAGACTCCGGCGTGACGTTCTGCCTGCGCAAGTACATAGCCCCTATCCTGATTTCACAGAGAGCAACCATCATGACCGACAAGATCCTGCAGGAAGTCACCGAACTGATCGAGGCCGAGCCCCATAGCGGCCTCGCCCTCAATCTCTATGCCTTGATGAGCACCCTGCGCATGGAGAAATCCGGCTATATGTACATGCTGCGCAAACTGCGTGACCTGGAGCCGGAACAGCGTCAACTGGCCTACCGGTTGATGGAATTGATGGCGCGCGGGGGCAATGCGGGTGAGGAGTGGGAGCAGGCCCTGGTGCGTATGGACGAGGCGGTGCGCAAGGGCTAGGAGAACCGGGGACAGACCACGGTTTTCCCTCAGTTTGAACGTCGAAGTGAAAACCGTGGTCTGTCCCCGGTTTTTAGAACTTAGTGCTGATGTCCGCCCGGGCCATGCACATGGCCGTGGCTGAGCTCTTCCTCGGTGGCATCACGCACATCCATCACTTCCACTTCGAAGTTCAGGGTGGCGCCGGCGAAGGGGTGATTGCCATCCACCTGTACCTGTTCGTCCTCGATGGCGGTGACGGACACCACGTAGGGTTGGCCATCCTGGCTCTGGGCATGGAACTGCATACCGACCTCGAATTGCACACCTTCACCGAACATTTCCTTGGGCACGGTTTCCACCAGGCGATCGTCCCGTTCTCCGTAGGCATCTTCCGGGGGCAGGCTCACTTCCAGCTTGGCGCCGGCCTCTTTTTCCTGCAATGCCTTTTCCAGCCCCGGGATGAGGTTGTGGTGGCCGTGCAGATAGGCCAGTGGCTCACCCTGGAAAGAGCTTTCCAGTTGCTTGCCGGCGGCGTCTTTCAGGGTGTAGTGGATGGTGACGACTTTGTCCTGGGCGATTTTCATAGTGGGAATCCTGGAAAAATGTGGCGCACAGTGTAGCACTTTTTTATTTCCACCACAGACTGAGGAAGGGAATATAGGTAACCAGGCCCAGCCACAGCAGCATCAGCCCTAAAAACGGCAGTACGGAGCGGAACAGGGTGAGAATGGAGCGGCGAAAGCGCTGCATGGCGATGTACAGGTTCAGCCCCACGGGTGGGGTGCTGTAGCCGATCTCCATATTGGCGAGGAACAGAATGCCGAGATGCACGGGGTCGACGCCGTAGAGCAGCGCCAGGGGCAGGATCAAGGGCACTACCACCACAGTGGCGGAGAAGATGTCCATGGTGGCGCCGACGATGAGCAGAAATAGGTTCAGCAACAGCAGGAATTTGAGTTTGCTGTCCACGCTGCCTTCCATCCACTCGAGTATTTTCGTGGGCAGCTGGGCGTCGATGAGCAGGTTGGTGAGGCCCATGGCCACGCCCAGGATGATGAGGATACTGCCCACCAGCAAGGTGGTCTCCGACAGCAGTTCCATCAGTTGCCGGCGCAAGTTCAGGGTGCGGTGGATGAAGGCCTCCAGGATCAGTACATAGAGGCCGGTGCAGGCGGCGGCCTCGCTGATGGTGACGAAGCCGCCGAAGATGCCAATGACCACCAGCACCGGCAACAACAGGTCCCAGATACCCATGCGCAACGCCTGGCGTGCCTCGCCCCAGGAAAAGTCCTGGCGTGGCACGCCGGCGAACTTGCCGATGAGGCCGCTGTAGAGCACCAGGATCACCAGCAACAGCAGTCCCGGCACCAGGCCGGCCAGGAACAGTTCGTCGATGTTGACCCCGGCGACGATGCCATAGAGCAGGATCGCCAGGCTGGGGGGGAACAGCAGCCCCAGCGAGCCGGAGGAGGTGAGCAGGCCCAGGGAGAAGCGCTCCGGGTAGCCGGCACGGCTGAGCATGGGCAGCAGCAGCCCGCCCAGGGCCAGGATGGTGACACCCGAGGCACCGGAGAAGGAGGTGAAGAAGGCGCAGGCCACCAGGGCGACGGCGGCGATGCCCCCGGGCAGCCAGCCCAGCAGGCTGTTGAACAGGCGTACCAGGCGCTGGGCCGCGCCGCCCGCCGCCAGCACCACCCCGGCGAAGGTGAACAGGGGAATGGCGGTGAGGTTTGGCGAGGCCGCCAGGCGGCTGATCTCGATGATGAGCACCGCCGGCACCAGGTCGGCGGAATGGGCCGCCAGCAGGCTGCCGGCGCCCAGCACCACGAACAGGGGGAGGCCGAGCAGGGCCAGCAGGACCAGGCCGAGGACCAGCATGATCATCACGGGGGACTCGGCTCCGCCGCCGGCTTGCCGATCAGGCCGGCGAGCAGGAAATGCAGGCTCAGCAGGCCGAAGCCCACGGGCAGGATGAGCGCCAGCAAGGTCATCCAGCGTTCATCGTCGCTGACGTAGGTCCATTCATCCCACCAGTACGCCCAGGCCGCCTGGCACAGCAGGGCGGTGACCAGCGCACCGATGAAGTGCAGAGGGCGATGGAGTCGGTCGCGCCAGCATTTCCCGAGCCAGACGCACAGCACATCGAGGCTGATGTGGCGTTGCCCATGAATGGCCAGGATGGCACCGAAGAAGGTGACGTAGAGCACCAGGTAACGGGTCAGGGTGTCGGCCATGGGCAGGCCGATGGAGAACAGATTGCGGGCGACGATCTGGGTCAGGGCGAGAATCAGCAACAGCAGCAGGCAGGCACCGCCAAGCCAGCGCTCCACGCGCAGCAGCCGGGCCTGGATGTCGGCCAGCAGCGCCAAGTTCAGGGTGCCGCGACGGGCTGTGCGGCGGCCTGGGCCCGCTGCTTGTCGATCAGGCGGCGGGTTTCCTCGATCAGGGCTTCGGGGATGTAACCGCTGTCCATGAGTTCGCGCGCGGCGCGGTCGGAGATGGCGCGCAGTTCCGCTTCACGCATGCCCTCGCTGGCCGCCACCACCGTCAAACCGCGCTTGCGCAGCTCGGTCATGCTCTTCTCGTTATCGATGCGACTGGCCTCGATCAGGCGCTTGCCGATCTCCTGGCCGGTCTCCCGCAGCAGCGCCTGCAGTTCTTTCGGAAGACGATCATAGAAGCGCTTGGTGACCACCAGGGCGCCCATGGCGTTGGTCAGGGGCGTCTCCGAGACATAGTCGGTCTTGGTGAACCATTGCAGGGCGATGGAAGCCAGGGGTGTGCTGTACACCGTGTCGATGAGGCCGGTGGACAGGCTGGTGAATACGTCGATGATGGACAGGGGTACGGGGGAGATCCCGCTGGCGTTGAAGAAGGCGCGACCCAGCGGGTCACCCTGCCACAGCCAGACGCGGCGCGACTTGAGGGCGTCCACGCTTGCCACCGGCTGCTTGGAGAAGATGTGCACGAATCCCACTTCCATCCAGCCCAGTAATTCGTAACCGTTGTCCCGGAAGCCTTCCTCGAATCGTGGCGTGAAGTGCTCGCGCACGTAATCGATCTCGGCAAAGTTCTCGAACAGGAAGGGCAGTTCCAGTACCCGGGCCGGGGAATACATCTCGCCGATACCATGGCCACTGAAGGCGCCACCGTGCACCTGGCCGAAGCGCATCTTTTTCAGGACATCGGGCTCGTCACCCTGGATGCCACCGGGATAGAACTTGAATGCAAGCCGTCCTTCGCTACGCTCGCGCACCTCGGCGGCCCATTCCTCCAGCAAAACCATCCAGGTGGAGCCGGGCGGGGCGAGGGTGGCGAACTTCAGTTCGAACTCGGGTTTGGCGCAGGCGCTGGTGGCGAGCAGCAGCAGACACAGGGCGAGCAACCCTCCTCGCAGCCAAGCATTACCGATACCTCCCCGTAGGAGCGGGCTCTGCCCGCGAACATTCGCGGCCAAGGCTGCTCCTGCGGGAGGATTGTTTGAGCGTGTTGCAGCGGGTAACGACGAGCATTCGCGGGCAGAGCCCGCTCCTACAGGGGGATGATCCTGCGCCGGGTACGTGCATCCATTCATCAGAACCACTCCTGTTCTTTTTGCAGCAACCAGGCGGCGCGACGCTTGGCAATGGCATTCGCCAGTTCCA
The DNA here is from genome assembly GCA_026197075.1 of Gammaproteobacteria bacterium. Lineage (GTDB taxonomy): Bacteria > Pseudomonadota > Gammaproteobacteria > DSM-19610 > DSM-19610 > JAIVHA01. The sequence continues at coordinate 106,025 of JAPHQV010000013.1, forward strand.
TTTCCGGCAACAGACCTGCCGGGGCCTCGAGTACCCGCGTCAGGCGCTGATGGAAGGCTTCCTGGTCGAGTCGTTGGCGCGCCAGGTATTCCGCGTACAGCACATCGACCAGCAACAGGCGATCCGAGTTCAATTCGTTGGCGCGGGCGAAGTGGGCCGCCGAACGGTCGTAGTCGCCACCGAACATGGGGGCGCGGCTGCCGAAGTAGACGGCGAAGAACAGGTCCGGACTGGCATGGTGATAGGCGGGCTCGAGTTCCATTACCCGCTCCATGAGGGCCGCAGTACCGGACAGCTGGGCGATCATGGCCGGGTTGGTGCGATCGAGGTCGATGCGCTTGGCCCAGTTGGAGGCGGTCCAGAACAGCAATGGCACAGCATCGGCACGCAGTGGCGCCACGGCGGCGCGGATGGCATCGGGGGAGGCACTTTCCAGCTCGAGTTCGACCCCCAGGTTGCGCAGGCCCTCGCGTCCGTGTTCATAGCCCCGGCGGTAGAGTTCCGCGGCCCGCTTGGGATCGTCCAGTTCGATGAAGCCGAAGGCGTAGCCGTAGAAGCCCTGGGCGGTATACAGGCGCAGGGCGAGGTTGCCAGGATCCTTGTGGATCAGACCTTCCAGGAGCTTGATATTGGCGGGGATGGCCTCACGGGCCAGTTCGTAGTCGGGCTCGCGGTTCAGCGCCTCGACACCGCCGTCGAGCATGGTCACGGAGGTGCGTGCCACCATCTGGCCCATGGAACAGCCGTTCAACAGCAACGCGAGCAGTGCGATGGCCCAGAGCGGATGGATGGTTGATTTTGTCATCGTGGTCGATACTCCCCTTGCCGGGTATTGTCGACCCCGCTACCGGTCCGGTCAACCGCGCGCCAGCAGCCTTGTCAGCATGCCTTCGTAGATGGCCGACAGGCGATCGAGGTCCGCGCTGGCGACACATTCGTCGATCTGGTGAATGCTGGCGTTGAGAGGCCCCAGTTCCACCACCTGGGCGCCGGTGGGCGCGATGAAGCGGCCGTCGGAGGTGCCGCCGCTGGTGGACAGCTCCGTCTCGATGCCGCACACCTCCTGGATGGCGTCGCGCACCGCACCCACCAGTTCACCCACGGGGGTGAGGAAGGGGTTGCCGGACAGGCGCCATTGCAGTTCGTAGTGCAGGCCGTGGCGGTCGAGCAGTTCCTCGATGCGGGCGCGTATGCCGGCCTCGGTCTGCTCGGTGGAGAAACGCAGGTTGAACCAGACCTCCACCTCGCCGGGGATGACGTTGTCGGCGCCGGTGCCGGCATGGATATTGGAGATCTGCAGGCTGGTGGGCGGGAAATACTCGTTGCCCTGGTCCCATTCCAGCGCGCACAACTCGGCCAGGGCCGGCGCCAGGCGATGCACGGGGTTGTCGGCCAGGTGCGGGTAGGCTACATGACCCTGCTTGCCGAGCACGCGCAGCTTGCCGCCGAGGGACCCGCGCCGGCCGTTCTTGATGACATCGCCGAGCACCTGGTTGCTGGAGGGTTCGCCCACCAGGCACCAGTCAATCTTTTCATTGCGCGCCTCCAGCCATTCCACCACCTTGACGGTACCGTTCACGGAGGGGCCTTCCTCGTCGCTGGTGATGAGGAAGGCGATGGAGCCCTGGTGGCCGGGATGAGCGGTCACGAAACGCTCGCAGGCGGTCACCATGGCGGCCAGGCTGCCCTTCATGTCGGCGGCGCCACGACCGTAGAGCATGCCGTCGCGTTCCGTGGGCACAAAGGGATCGGACTGCCAGCGCTCCCGCGGGCCCGTGGGCACCACGTCGGTGTGGCCTGCGAAGGCCAGCAAGGGAGCCTGCTCACCACGCCGTGCCCAGAAGTTATCGACTTCACCGAAGCGCAGTCGCTCGACCTGGAAGCCGATGGCCTCCAGGCGCAGGATCATGGTCTCCTGGCAGCCGGCATCCTCCGGGGTGACGGAGGCGCGGGCGATCAGGTCCTTGGCGAGGGTGAGGGTGTCGGACATGGGGCGATGATACCGGATTGTCGTTGAAGGTGGGTCTGCAGGTCGGGCTTCAGCCGACCTGCGTGCCTACAATAGTTCGTCGGCATATTCCTCCGGCTTGAAGCCCACCCGGCGTTCCCGGCCCAGGTCCAGCACCGGCCGCTTGATAATGGCCGGCTCTGCCAGCATGACTTTTATGGCGCCGGCCTCGTCGATGCTCTCACGGGTCTTCTCCGGCAACTTGCGCCAGGTGGTGCCGCGGCGGTTGAGCAGGGTTTCCCAGCCCAGTTCGCGCACCCAGGCGCGCAGCCGTTTCTCGTCTAGACCGTCGGCGCGAAAATCATGGAAACGGTAGTCCACGTCATGGGCATCGAGCCAGGCGCGGGCCTTCTTCACGGTGTCGCAGTTCTTGATGCCGTATAGGGTGATCATGGGGTTATATATTCACCGCAAAGGCGCAAAGGGCGCAAAGAGTACCAATGGAAGATTCGATTAACCCGTCATTCCGGCGCATGCCGGAATCCATGTCTCTGTAAAGGCTGGATTCCGGCATGCGCCGGAATGACGAAAACAGGCTGGATCGGATGTTCCCGAGATATTCATCACGATTTTCATTGCGTACTCTGCGCCTTTGCGGTGATAAAGGGTTTTTTTTCAAATATCCCGCAACAGTTCATTGATACCCACCTTGCCGCGGGTCTTTTCGTCCACCTTCTTGACGATCACGGCGCAGTAGAGGCTGTACTTGCCATCCTTCGAGGGCAGGTTGCCGGATACCACCACCGAGCCGGCGGGCACGCGTCCGTAGATCACCTCGCCGGTCTCGCGGTCGTAGATCTTGGTGCTCTGGCCGATGTACACACCCATGGAGATTACCGAGCCTTCTTCGACGATCACGCCTTCCACCACCTCGGAACGGGCGCCGATGAAGCAGTTGTCCTCGATGATGGTGGGCGCGGCCTGCAGCGGCTCCAGCACGCCGCCGATGCCGACGCCGCCGGACAGGTGCACGTTCTTGCCGATCTGGGCACAGGAACCCACCGTGGCCCAGGTGTCCACCATGGTGCCGGAATCCACGTAGGCGCCGATGTTGACGTAGGAAGGCATGAGCACCACGCCGGGGGCGATGTAGGAACCGCGCCGCGCCGTGGCCGGTGGCACTACACGCACGCCGCCCTCGCGGAAATCACGCGAGTTGAAGTCGGCGTACTTGGACGGCACCTTGTCATAGTAGTTGGTGAAGCCACCCTTCATGAATTCGTTGTCCTCGATGCGGAAGGACAGCAGCACGGCCTTCTTCAGCCATTCGTTGACGATCCACTTGCCATCTTTCTTCTCCGCCACACGCGCCTGGCCGGCATCCAGCAGGCGCATGGCCTCCAGGGTGGCTTCCTTTACCAGCGGCTCGACAGAGCGGGGGGTGATGTCGGCGCGGCGCTCGAAGGCCTCTTCGATGATGGGCTGGATGTCGGACATGGGTTCTCCTTGGGAATGCATGTAAATTATGCCGGGGGATTATAGAGGGGCGGCGCGCAAATACCTAGGTGCCATGCAGGAGCGTCATTCCTAACGGGATTCGACGAAGCGGCGGATGCGTTTCGCGGCCTCGATACAATCCTCAATCGGCGCCACCAGCGCCAGGCGCACGTGGTTGTGGCCGGGGTTGCCCGCCGTGGTGTCGCGGGACAGGAAGCTGCCGGGCAGCACGGTGACATGCTCCTGCGCGAACAGCTCGCGGGCGAATTCCGTGTCGCCGCCCGGCACCTCGGGCCAGAGATAGAAGCTGGCATCGGGCGCCTGCACCGGTAGCACCGGCCGCAGGATCTCCACCACGGCGGCGAACTTCTCCCGGTAGGCGTCACGGTTGGCGCGTACATGGGCCTCATCCTGCCAGGCCTGCTCGCTGGCGGCCTGCACGGCCAGCGACATGGCACAGCCGTGGTAGGTACGGTAGAGCAGGAAGGCCTTGAGGATGTCGGCATCGCCGGCCACGAAGCCCGAGCGCAGGCCAGGGGCGTTGCTGCGCTTGGACAGGCTGTGGAACACCACGCAGCGGCGGTAGTCGTGGCGACCCAGGGCGGCCGCCGCCTGCAGCAGACCCGGCGGCGGCCGGTCCTCGTCGAGGTAGATCTCCGAATAGCATTCATCGGCGGCGATGATGAAATCATGTTCGTCGGCGAGTCCGATCAGCTTCTGCAGGGTCTCGAGTTCGAGCACGGCGCCGGTGGGATTGCCGGGCGAACAGATATACAGGAGCTGGCAACGGCGCCACTGTTCCGGCGTGACGGCATCGAAGTCGGGCCGGTAGCCGGTGGCCGCCTTGGTGTTGAGGAACAGCGGCTCGGCGCCGGCCAGCAGGGCCGCACCCTCGTAGATCTGGTAGAAGGGATTGGGCATCAGCACGGCGGCGTCCGGTCCCGGCTCCACCACCGCCTGAGCGAACGCGAACAGGGCTTCGCGTGTGCCGTTCACCGGCAGCACCTGGGTCTGGGGATCCAGGCCGCCCGCAAGGGCGAAGCGTCGCTCCGCCCAGCGGCCGATGGCCCCGCGCAGGGCATCGCCACCACGGGTGGTGGGGTATACCGCCAGGCCGTGCAGGTGTTCGATCAGCGTCTCGGTGATCAGCGCCGGGGTGGGATGGCGCGGCTCACCGATGGACAGGGCGATATGGGTCAGGTCCGCGGGCGGCGTGACGCCGGCCTTGAGCTGGTTCAGGCGCTCGAAGGGGTAGGGCTGCAGGCGGCTGAGTAGGGGATTCATGCTGATCTGAGGATCCGGTGACGGTGGCGGCGTTAGCCCCCGAACGATTACCATGCGGGGCAAGCAACAACGAGGCGGCAGTATACGGCATCCCATGGGGGCAACCAAACCGGAAGACCATTCACTGGCGGTGCTGAGCCTGCTGCTGGCCGCCACCCTGTGGGGTGTGGTGTGGTACCCGCTGCGCCTGCTCGAGGACGCCGGCCTCGCCGGCCTGTGGGTGACGCTGGTGGCCTACGGCGCCGCCCTGATCACCGGCCTGCCGGTGCTGTGGCGGTTGCGGCGCGGCATGCCGGGCGGGCCGGTGTTGCTGCTCATGGCATTGGCGGCGGGCTGGCTCAATGTGTCCTTCATCCTCGCCATGCTGGAGGGCACGGTGGTGCGGGTGCTGCTGCTGTTCTTCCTGTCGCCACTCTGGTCACTGCTGCTTGCCTGGCTGCTGCTCGGCGAACGGTTGCACCGAACCAGCTTCAGCCTGCTCGCCCTGGCCCTGGTCGGAGCCCTGGTCATGCTGTGGAACCCGGCGCTGGGCTGGCCCTGGCCCCAGGAGCAGGCCGACTGGCTGGCCCTGTCCGCCGGTGTCGCGTTCGCCTTCAATAACGTGCTGGCGCGTCGCCTGGTGCTGGTGCCCGTGGCAATCAAGGCGGTGGCAAGCTGGTGTGGGGTGGTGGTGGTGGCCCTGGCCGGGTTGTTGCTGCTGCAGCCGGCCTGGCCCCCGGTGGGTCCGGGTCCCTGGCTGGGCGCCGTGCTGTTGGGCTGGTTCGGCTTTGTGGTCATGACCCTGGCAACGCTCCATGGCGTCAGCCGACTGCCCGTGCAGCGCTCGGCCATCATTCTGCCGGTGGAGCTGGTGGTCGGTGCTCTGTCAGCCTGGTGGCTGGCCAAGGAAATGGTCCAGCCCCAGGAGTGGATCGGCGGTACGCTCATCGTCACCGCCGCCTTCATCAGCGCACGCCGACGCGGAGGAGTGTGATCATGAAAACCGTTGCCCGGTTGCACCATGTGAGCGTCATCGTGGCTGATACCGTTCGCGCACTGGATTTCTACCATGGCGTACTCGGCCTGGAGACCAACGATCGACGACCCGACCTCGGTTATCCCGGTGCCTGGCTGCAACTGGGTGAGGCACAGATCCACCTGCTGGAACTGCCCAATCCCGATCCCATCGAAGGGCGGCCCGCGCACGGTGGCCGCGACCGGCACTTTGCCCTGAGCGTGGCGGAACTGGAACCCGTGGTACAGGCGCTGCAGGCGGCCGGCATCGCCCACACCCTGAGTCGCTCGGGCCGCAGGGCGCTGTTCTGTCGCGATCCCGACGGGAATGCGGTGGAGATCATCGAGCGGAAGGTGGGATAGCAACAGGAAAATGGGGGGATACGATTCAGTTCCGTTGTACCCGATCAGCGAGTTAAGGTTTCCTCACGCAGTTGAGTTCGGCTGCAAATATCTGCCCAGGTGAGAGAGTGTCCGCCTGATGATCGGCGTGAATAGTGGAGGGATCAATCATGATGATGAACCAGAAGCAGGAGGCTTTGTGCAGGGGACACAAGTTCGACTTTTCGAGCCTTTCCGCCCTATTCCTCAATTGCACCCTGAAACCGACAGGGAAACTTTCACATACTGAAGCCCTGATCGAGGTCTCGAAAGCCATCATGGATGCAAACGGGGTCGGCACGGAGGTGATCAGGCCCGTCGATTACGATCTGCCACCTGGTGTTTACCCGGATATGACCGAACACGGGTTTGCCCGTGACGAATGGCCTGAATTGTGTGGCAAGGTTCTCGACGCCGATATTCTGGTGGTCGGCACACCCATCTGGCTGGGGGAGGAAAGCTCGGTCTGCCGCCGGGTCATTGAACGCCTTTATGGGGAATCCGGGACACTCAACGACAAGGGGCAGTATCTCTATTACGGCCGCGTGGGCGGCTGCATCATTACCGGCAACGAGGATGGGGCCAAACACTGCGCGATGACGGTTTTCTACGCACTGCAACACCTGGGCTACGTCATTCCTCCCCAGGCGGATGCCGCCTGGGTCGGCGAAGCCGGCCCCGGCCCATCCTATGCGGACGATGGCTCGGGTGGGCCGGAGAACGATTTTACCCAGCGCAATGTCACCTTCATGACATGGAACCTGATGCACTTGGCGCGGATGATCAAAGATGCCGGTGGTATTCCGGCGCACGGCAATCAACGAAGCGAATGGGATGCCGGTTGCCGCTTCGACCACCCGAATCCGGACTATCGGTAGGTGCGTCGATGACAGGTTGATCTGCAACTAAGGGGGCAGATTTATTTGAGGAACGCCTAATTAATCCGCTTTTCGTCATCCCGGTGATGACCGGTATTCAGGGGATTCAACCACATGGATGACTCGCTGCGCTTGCTGGATGCGTATACGCTGGCCCATAAGAATCCTGCAGCAAAACGCGCTGGTCGACAGAAAAAGCATACGCCAGCCTGAGTCTTAATGTAGTGGTCAAGTCTTTTTGCCCCGACCATGGGGTTGCAAGACGATATTGTCGACAATTCGTTTTCTGTAATTCTCGCTCAGACTCCACGCCGTATTCAGCTTCATTTCAGCCTGCGCGATTAAGGTGCCTCCAACACTCAAGGAGGTGCTGCATGCGAAGGTTCCTGTTACCCGTACTGATTTTCCTGTCCGTTGCCTTGCCGGCGGCGGCCGCTGATGCGGTGCGCGAGCGGCTCGATGCCTACCGCGCCGCCGGTGCCGGCGAGTTCAGCGCGGCGCGCGGCGAGGCCATGTGGACCCGGCAGCAGGGCGCCCGTGCCCCCGACCGCGCCGAATCCTGCGCGACCTGCCACACCCCTAACCTGACACAGCCCGGTGAGCACTTCCGCACCGGCAAGCCCATTGCTCCGCTGGCGCCCTCAGTTAACGCCGAACGCCTGACCGATACGGCCAAGATGGAGAAGTGGTTCCTGCGTAACTGCAAAGGGACCTGGGGGCGTGAGTGCACACCGCAGGAAAAGGGCGATTTTCTCACCTATATGAAGGCACAGTAAGCGAGGTGACATGATGAAGGGCAAGTACATTCTGATTGGTGGATTCGCAGTGGGCCTGGCCGTGGCCAGCGCCCTGTCATTCAGCGACGGTGATCGCGACTGGAGCATGTCGGCGACGGATGTCAGACCGGTAACCAACCCGATGTACGCAGCCGAATGCGGCAGCTGTCACTTCGCTTACCAGCCCGGCCTGCTGCCGGCGCGGTCCTGGGAGAAGATGATGGCCGGACTGGACGATCATTTCGGCGAAAATGCCGAGCTCGGCCCTGATGTCCTCGCCACCTTGACTGACTATCTGGTCGCCAATGCCGCCGAGACCGACCCGGGCTGGGTCGCCAAACGCATCGAGGCCTCGGCACCGGACGGCGCGGCGTCGCTGCGCATCAGCGAACAGCCCTATATCGTGCACAAGCACGATGAAATCCCCCGGTACATGGTCCGCGACAATGCCGAGGTTGGCAGCCTGAGCAATTGCATGGCCTGTCACACCCGTGCCGACAAGGGTGTCTATGACGAAGATACGGTACGCATCCCCGGCTATCCCTACTGGGAAGACTGAGCCTAAAGTACCGGAGCCTCACGGATACAGGCCACCCCGTCTGTAACAAAGAGGGTGATGCAGGTGCATGGATGCCGGCATGACGGGGTGATCAGAGGTTCCCTAGTTGAACATCCAGCTCAGTTCCAGGTACACGCGCCTGTCCTGCAGGCTGCCGTTTGCATTGATGCTGCTGGAGGAAGGCGCCACCACGGTCTGGGTGGCGTCGGTGTAGCGGGTTTTGTTGTAGTCGTAATAGTCTTCGAGCAGGTTCTGCAGGACCAGTGCGTACTGCAGCCGGCCCGAATCGAACTTCCGGGTCTTGCTGATCTTGATATCCAGTTTGTCATAGGACTGGGCGGAGCGGTCCTGGTGAGGTTCGGCGCTGGAGCCGGTGCGGTCCAGCCAGTCCATCTCGCCCACGCGGAAATAACTGATGCCGAGATCGACATTGCCGGCAAAATGCCGTATCAACATCAGGCCATAGCTGTGGGTGGGGGCCGATATCTCCAGGCGACGGATATCACTGACGTTGCCGCGCGGGTCATACATCTCGGCATCGATGTCGATGTAGGCGTAATAGCCATAGATGCGGCTCCGCGGGCTGGGCTTGTAGTCGAGGGCGATTTCCAGGCCCTGCATGCGCGACCTGTGGCTGTTGAGCAACCACTGGGCCTCGCCATCGAAGTTGTCTTCCGGCGCCGGCAACGGGGTAGTCCTGGAGGTGTCGAAGATCAGCCGGTCGGTCTTGTCCCTGAAAAGTTTGACGTCCAGCAGCAGCTGGTTGTCCAGCAGGCGCCCGATATAGCCCAGTTCCACGCTCCGGATCTGTTCTGACTGCATATCGGTGGGGGAGATGAGCTGCACCAGGTTGAGTACATCGGTGCCGCCGATCAGACCGGTGTAGACCGGGCTGAGCGGCTGGCCGCCATCCTGGGTGAGTTGCTGGTTGGTGCGCACATAGGCGTTCTGGTCGAACAGGGTGGGCGTGCGCGTAGCGCGCGAGGTACCCACGCGCACGCTGTGCCGGGCGTCGAGATGGTGGATGAGAGCGATGCGCGGCGCGATATCGGTACCGGAGATGTCATTGTCTTCCACCATCAGGCCGGCATTGAGCAGAAGATCCGGGGTAAAACGGTATTCGCCATGGGTAAACGCCCGGTAGAGGCGATGGTGTTGCGCGTCGTCGCTGACGAAGACGTTTTCCGCGGATACGATATCGAGGCGTGCGCTGAGGCCGGATACCAGCCTTAGTTTGTCGAAATGACGGGTATGTTGCAGTTCCAGGTCATGGCGCTCGGAACGGATCCCGATGCGCGGGGCGGGAAAGGCATCGATGGGGGCGAGAAAGGTCCGTACTGCATCGGAGGAATCCGCGCCCAGCTTGATCATCAGGTTTTCGTTGGTCAGTTCCTGCTGGTTGTAATTGTAGTAATACTGCAGCGAGGTGATGTCATCGCCCGGGCTGACATGCTCCCATTTCAGCCACTGGAAGGCGGAACGGGACTGGTTTTCGTGATCCGGCGGCGGTTCGTGGTCGCCCAGTACGGTGTCCCTGAACCCTCCCTGGTAGAACAGTTGATTGTAGTTGTCGACCTGGTAGTCGACGCGATAGCTCAGGTAGTCGGAGCGGGTGTAGTCATTGAGCGCATCCGTGCCCTCATCGTTCCGGGTGCCCAGGGTGACGCGGTAATTCAAGGCATCGGTGCTGCCGCCGAAGCGGTACAGGGCATCCTTCGTGTCATGGGATCCGGCTGTCAGCTTGACCTTGTGGCCCTGGTCCTCGATGGCATGGCGGGTGGTGATGTTGATAACGGCCAGGAAGGCATTGTTGCCGTATGAGGCGGCATTGGGGCCGCGGGTGACCTCGATGCGCTCGATCTCCTCCAGGGTGATGAGCTCCTCCGACCATTGCACGGCGGCCAGGGCGGGGATGTAGATGGATCGTCCGTCGATCAGTACCTGCACGCGGCGGGATAGCTCGTCACCATGGCCGTGGTAGGTGGCCACCGGCGAGTTGCCGTCGAAATAGCCCACCTGGAAGCCGGGCACCAGGCGCAGCAGTTCCGGAATGGTGCGCGCGCCGGAGGCCCGGATCATTTCCCGGTCGATGACCGTCATGGCCACGGGGACTTCCGACAGGGGCTGTGACAGGCGGGTGGCCGACAGCACGATGGGCAGGTCCTGCAGGTAGGCCTGTTCCAGGCCGGCGTCCATGTCCCCTTCGGGTGCGCCATGGCAGGGGAGGGAAATCGACAGCAGGGGGAATGCCAGAAGAACTACAAGACGCTGCATGGATACCACGGGATTTTATGAGTATACGATGGTCGGGGCTACACCCCGGCTCCTGCCCCGGGCGATGCTCCTCGTAGTCTACCAGCATTTCCGCCCATTGCCTAAAGGCGGTGTCAGCATCCTGTGAGAGCCATCACTCAAGGTACTGCAGCAAGGTCGCCTTCAGTCGCTCCTGCTGTCCCTCGTCCAGCACCGAACCGTCCTCGTTGACCACGTAGAACACGTCCTCGGCGCGTGCGCCAAAGGTGGCGACGCGCGCGTTTTCCAGGGAGACCTTGCAGGCGTTGAAGGCCTGGCCGATGCGCGACAGCAGGCCGGGGCGGTCGCTGGTGATGACCTCCACCATGGTGCGCTCGCCGGGTTCCTGGTCTGGAAACCGGATCTTGGTGGGGATGTGGAAGTGTTGATGCTGGCGCGGGGCACGACGGGTGACCGGCGGTGGCGTGGTGGTGCCGGAACGCAGGCGTTTGAGCAGCGCAGTACGGATTTCCTCGTTGCGGAAGGGGCCCTGGGTGGCGGCGCCTTCCCGCTCCATGACCACGTAGGTATCGAGGGCGCATTGCTTGCGCGAGGTGACGATGCGCGCGTCCATGATGCTGAGGCCGAGCTGGTCGAGCAGGGCGGTGGTGAGGCTGAACAGGTTGCTGCTCAGGCAGGTGTAGAGGAACAGTTGGGTACCGCCGCCCTGGGGCAGGGTGCGCAGGGCGACGAGGGTGTCCTGGTCGGCGGGGGCGCCAAGGATAACGCCGGCCTGCCAGGCGATTTCGTCGGGACTGTGGCGCAGAAAGTAATCATCCTCGAGGGTGTCCCACAGGGCCGCCACGTCCGCCGGGTCGAGTCCGGCTTCGAGGATCAACTCGCCAGCCTGTTCCTGCGTGTCCAGGATCCACTCTGCCTGCTCAACCGGTTCGTCCAGGCCGCGCCGCAGGGCCTGGCGGGTCTGGATGAAGAGTTCCTGCAGCAGGGCTTCCTTCCAGGAATTCCATAACTCGGGATTGGTGGCGCGGATGTCGGCCACGGTCAGCAGGTACAGGTAGTCGAGCCGTACCGGGTCGCCGATCTTCTCCGCGAAGCCGTGGATCACGGCGGGATCACTGATGTCCTGGCGCTGGGCGGTCGTGGACAGCAGCAGGTGCTGGCGCACCAGCCAGGCGACCAGCTCGGCATCCTTTTCCTCTAGTTCATGGAGGATACAGAAGTCATAGGCGTCCCTGGCTCCCAGCTCGGAATGATCCCCGCCGCGTCCCTTGGCAATGTCGTGGAACAGGCCGGCGAGGTAGAGCAATTCCGGCTTGGGGAGGGTCTGGATGACTTCGCTGCAGAGCGGGAACTCATGGGCAAACCGTTCCACGGTGAAGCGGCGCAGGTTCCGCACCAGGAACAGGGTGTGCTCGTCCACGGTGTAGACGTGAAACAGGTCATACTGCATCTGTCCGACGATGCGTGCGAATACGGGGATATAGGCTGCCAGTACGCCGTAGCGGTTCATCTTGCGCAGCACCAGGGTCAGTCCCGCGGGCTGGCGGAAGATCTCCATGAACAGGCGGCGGGCCCTGGGATCCTGGCGGAAGGATTCATCGATCAGCCAGGTGTGGGCGCGGATCAGGCGGATGGTGGAGGCGCGTACGCCTTCCAGCTTCGGGTGCTGCTGCAGCAGCAGGAAGACCTCCAGCAGGGCGCAGGGGTCGCGCCGGAACACCTGGTCGTCGCGCACCTCGAGGAAGCCCTTGATGGACTGGAAACGTTCGTTGATGACATGGGGCTCGGTGGTGTCGCCGGCATGCAGAATCACCTCGCGAAACAGTTGCAGCAGCATTTCATTCAGGCGGTTGAGCTCCTGCACATTGCGGAAGTAATCGCGCATGAACAATTCCACGGCCTGCTGGTAATCGCTGTCACGGTACCCGAGGTCGTGCGCCAGGGTGCGCTGGTAATCGAACAGCAGGCGGTCTTCGTGGCGGCCGGTGAGGGTGTGCAGGGCGAAACGCACCCGCCACAGAAAGGATTGTCCCTGGGTCAGTGCCTGGAATTCCCGCGGCGTGAGAAAGCCGTGGTCCACCAGTTGTTCGAGACGATCGGCGCCGAAATGGTGTTTGGCCACCCAGCCCACCATGTGGATGTCGCGCAGTCCGCCGGGGCTTTCCTTGATGTTGGGCTCTAGCTTGTAGGCGGTGTCGTGGAACTTGGCGTGGCGGGCCTTCTGCTCCGCCAGTTTGGCGGCGAAGAATGCCTGGCTGGTCCAGAGCCGGTCCGGCGCCGTCACCTCACCCATGGTCTCGAACAGGCCCGGGTCACCGGCCAGGAAGCGCGCCTCCACCAGGTTGGTCATGACCGTGACGTCCTGGCGTGCCTGTTCGGCACACTCCCCGGGGCTGCGTACACTGTGCCCGACCTCCAGGCCGATGTCCCAGAGAAAGGCGAGGAAGCGCTGCAGTTCATCCCGGTAGGGTCCGTCTGCGGCACCGTCCGGCAGCAGGATCAACAGGTCGATATCGGAACCGGGCAACAGTTCACTGCGCCCGTAGCCGCCCACCGCCACCAGGGCAAGCTCGCTGCGGTGGTCGATCTGTTCCCGCCAGGCACGGGAGAGCAACTGGTCCACCAGCCAGGACAGGGCGCGCACCAGTTCGGCGGCATCGGTTCCGGCGGCAAACTGTTCCTTGAGGGCCTTGTGGCCCGCTTCCAGGGCCGCACGATAGGCCTGGATGCGTTCAGGGGTGGGCGATGCCGGTTCCAGCCCCGGCAGGGAAAACCACTGGGCATGGGCGGGTGCGGGGGTGGAAGAGGCGGTCACGGGTAAGGGTGGCTGCCTTCAGAAGGTTTCGTCGGGGCGCCGGGTCAGGATCTCATGGCCTGTTTCCGTGACCAGGATGGTGTGTTCCCACTGAGCGGACAGACTGTGATCCTTGGTGACCACGGTCCAGCCATCGCGCAGCAGCTTGGTGTGACGCTTGCCGGCGTTCACCATGGGTTCGATGGTGAAGGTCATGCCGGCTTCCAGCGTCAGCCCGGTGCCGGGCTGACCATAGTGCAGCACCTGGGGATCCTCGTGGAATTCCCGGCCGATGCCGTGGCCGCAGTATTCGCGCACGATGGAGTAGTTATGGCTTTCCGCGTGGCGCTGGATGGCGTGGCCGATATCCCCCAGGCGCACCCCGGGTTTCACCATGCCAATGCCGATCACCATGCTCTCGTAGGCCACCCGCGCCAGGCGCTGGGCGATCACCGAGGGCTCGCCGACGAAGAACATCTTGCTGGTATCACCGTGGAAGCCTTCCTTGATGACGGTGACGTCGATATTGAGAACATCGCCGTTTTTCAGCACCTTGTCACTGGGGATGCCGTGGCAGACCTGGTGGTTCAGGCTGGTGCAGATGGACTTCGGGAAGCCCCGGTAGTTGAGCGGGGCGGGGATGGCCTCCTGCACGTTCACGATATAGTCGTGGCAGATGCGGTCCAGTTCATCGGTGCTGATGCCGGCCTGTACGTGGGGCCCGATCATCTCCAGGACCTCGGCGGCCAGGCGGCCGGCGACGCGCATTTTTTCGATTTCTTCCGGGGTTTTGATGCTAACGGGCATGGGATTCGGCTGCTGTGGGGCGGATTGCCCGTAAGTGACGGTAAAGATTGTCGTTCCGCGCAGTGTATGGTATAAAGTTGCGCTTGTTAAGCCGGGTCTGTCATTCCCCTGATCGGTCAGCGGAAATAGCCCGGCTGACAAAATCCACGCATGCACCGACACAGACGGCGGGGTGCCCGAAACCGCAAGGCCAGGGTCGCAGTCTGGGGTGCATGTCAGCCCGAACCCCTACAACGGAGTAATCCCATGTCGAACGTAACCATGCGCCAGATGCTTGAGGCAGGCGTGCATTTCGGTCATCAGACCCGCTTCTGGAACCCCAAGATGGCGCCCTACATCTTCGGTGAGCGTTCCAAGATCCATATCGTCAACCTGGAAAAAACCCTTCCGCTCTACAACGATGCCATGAACTTCATGGGCAGCCTGGTCGCCAACCGCGGCAGCGTGCTGTTCGTGGGTACCAAGCGCTCCGCCCGCGACACCGTCCGCGAAGAAGCCGCCCGCGCCGGCATGCCCTATGTGAACCACCGCTGGTTGGGTGGCATGCTCACCAACTTCAAGACCGTGCGTCAGTCCATCAAGCGCCTGAAGGACCTGGAAGCCATGTCCCTGGATGGCACCTTCGACAAGCTGAGCAAGAAAGAGGCGCTGATGATGCGCCGCGAGATGGAAAAGCTGGAGCGCAGCCTGGGTGGCATCAAGGACATGAATCGCCTCCCCGACGCAATGTTCGTGGTCGACGTGGGCCACGAGAAGATCGCCGTCAACGAGGCCGTGAAGCTGGGTATCCCGGTGGTGGCCGTGGTGGATACCAACAACTCGCCGGAAAATGTCGATTACGTGATCCCGGGTAACGATGACGCCATTCGCGCCGTGCAACTCTATGTGCGCGGCGCCGCCGATGCCATCATGGAAGGCCGTAACACCATGGCCCACCGCTCGACCAGCGAGAGCGACGACTTCGTCGAGCTCGACGCCGAGGGCAACCCGAGCGTTGCCAGCCAGTAAGCGGATCGCATCCGCGCGGAGGAGGGTGCCGATCGGTACCCTCCCGCACCGAACAACGAATTCGTAAGGGGAAGAGCAATGACTATTTCTGCAGCGCAGGTAAAAGAACTGCGTGAGCGTACCGGCTCCGGAATGATGGAATGCAAGAAGGCGCTGGTGGAAGCCGGCGGCGATATGGAAGCGGCCGTGGAACTGCTGCGCAAGTCCGGCGCGGCCAAGGCCGACAAGAAGGCCGGCCGCGTGGCCTCCGAAGGCCTGATCATGATCGAGATCGGCGCCGATGGTAAGCGTGGCGTCATGGTGGAAGTGAACAGCGAGACCGACTTCGTCGCCCGCAAGGATGACTTCCAACAGTTCGCCGCCGCCGTGGCCCGTCGCGCCCTGAACGACAAGCCCGCCGACGTGGCGGCCCTGTCGGCCCTGCCGCTCGCGGACGGTGGTGAGACCATCGAGGAAGCACGCAAGAACATGGTGGCCACCATTGGCGAGAACATCACGGTGCGCCGCATGCTCGCCATCGATGCCACCGCCGGCACCCTGGCCCAGTACCTTCATGGCGGCCGCATCGGCGTGCTGGTGGAGTTGCAGGGCGGCAACGAGGACCTGGCCCGTGACGTCGCCATGCACATCGCCGCCAGCCGGCCCGTGTGCGTGGACGAGACCCAGGTGCCCCAGGAACTGCTGGACAAGGAACGGGAGATCTTCATCGCCCAGGCCCAGGAAAGCGGCAAGCCCGCCGAGATCATCGAAAAGATGATCGACGGGCGCATGCGCAAGTACCTCGGCGAGATCACCCTCGTGGGCCAGCCCTTCGTCAAGGACCCGGACCAGACCGTGGGCAAGCTGCTCAAGGCCGCCGGTGCCAGCGTGGTGCGCTTCGAGCGCCTGGAGCTGGGTGAAGGCATCGAGAAGAAGCAGGAAAACTTCGCCGAGGAAGTCATGGCGCAGGTGCGCGGCGGCTGATCGCCGTTGCGGATCCGGTTTGGCTGCCGGGCTCGCCCGGGACATTGCCGCAGGCTGGAACAATGGGGTCGCAATGCGGCCCCATTGCATACATGGCGCGGCCAGGCGAAAAGTACGACAATGTCTGCCAGGGCCTGAATAGCGTTACAGATTTGTTTAAGAATATCTTTTAACTACTCGATATATATAAAAATGTCAGAAGATAAGCCGGCGTACAAGCGAATCCTCCTCAAGCTCAGTGGCGAGGCCCTGATGGGGGATGGTGAATACGGTATCGACCCTGCCGTGATTCGCACCATGGCCACGGATATCGCCGCGGTGGTCAGCCAGGGTGTGCAGGTGGGCCTGGTGATCGGCGGCGGCAACATCTTCCGCGGCGCGGGCCTGGCGGCGCGCGGCATGGACCGGGTGACCGGTGACCACATGGGCATGCTGGCCACGGTGATCAATGCCCTGGCCATGCAGGACGTGTTGCAGGGCATGGGGGTGCCGACACGGGTGATGTCGGCCCTGACTATGGACCAGGTGTGCGAGAGCTACGTCAAACGCCGGGCCGTGGAGCGGCTGTCGGCCGGCGAAGTGGTGATCTTCGCCGCCGGCACCGGCAATCCTTTTTTCACCACGGATTCGGCCGCCAGCCTGCGCGCCATCGAGATCGGCGCCGACCTGATGCTCAAGGCCACCAAGGTGGACGGCGTATATAACGCCGACCCCATGAAGGATCCATCGGCGACCCGCTACGAGCGCCTGAGCTTCGACGAGGCCATCGAGCAACGACTGGCGGTCATGGATACCACGGCACTGGTGTTGTGTCGTGACCAGCACATGCCGATACGGGTCTTCAACATGCATCAGCCAGGTAATCTGGCGCGCATCATCCAGGGTGAGGACGTAGGCACCCTGGTGCAATAAGGGCACAAGATCATGATCGAAGATATCAAGAAGGACGCCAAGGAGCGCATGGCCAAGAGTGTCGAGGCGGCGCGTCACGAATTGAGCAAGATCCGTACCGGTCGCGCTCATGCGAGCCTGCTGGATCACATCACGGTGGACTATTACGGCAGCCCGGTTCCCATCGGTCAGGTGGCCAATGTGTCCGCCGAGGATGCCCGTACCCTGGCCATCACGCCCTGGGAAAAATCCATGGTGCAGGTCATTGAGAAGGCCATTATGACCTCTGATCTCGGCCTCAATCCCAATACCGCCGGCACCGTGATCCGCGTGCCGCTGCCGGCCCTCACCGAGGACCGGCGCAAGGATCTCATCCGCGTGGTGCGCCAGGAGATGGAAGGTGCCCGGGTGGCGATCCGCAACATCCGTCGCGATGCCAACGGCGATCTCAAGGATCTGCTCAAGGAAAAGGAAATCTCCGAGGACGAGGAACATCGTGCCCAGGAGGCCATCCAGAAACTCACCGACCAATACGTAGCGGAAGTCGACAAGTTGCTTGAAACCAAGGAGGCCGAGCTGCTGGAAATCTGACCCGCGGTTTCCCACTTATGGCCCATACACCCAGTAACCCGGATTCACGCCTGTTGCAGGGCGACGTGCCGCGTCACATTGCCATCATCATGGACGGCAACGGGCGCTGGGCGCGCAAGCGGCACCTGCCGCGTCACGCCGGTCACCGGGAAGGTGTCAAGGCCGTGCGCCGGGTGGTGGAGGCCTGCAAGCTCAAGGGGGTCGAGGCGCTGACCCTGTTCGCCTTCAGCAGCGAAAACTGGCGTCGCCCCAAGCAGGAAGTGGGGCTGCTCATGGAACTGTTCCTGCACACCCTCAAAAAGGAAGTGAACCGCCTCGACCGCAATGGGGTGCGGCTGCGCTTCATCGGTGAGCGCAGTGCCTTCCCCGCCAAGCTGCAGGATCTGATGGCGGCCGCCGAGGCGCAGACCGCCGCCAACCAGGAACTCACCCTGACCGTGGCCGCCAATTATGGCGGTCGCTGGGATATCGGCCAGGCATGCCGGCACCTGGCCGCGCGGGTCGCCGCCGGAGAACTCCAGGCCGCGGACATCGACGAGGACGCCCTGGCGGCGGAACTCTCCCTGGCCGACCTTCCCGAGCCGGACCTGTTCGTTCGCACCGGTGGCGAACAGCGCATCAGCAACTACCTGCTCTGGCAGCTGGCCTATACGGAACTCTATTTCACCGACACCCTGTGGCCCGATTTCGATGCCCAGGCCTTCGAGGTCGCGTTGCAATCCTTCTCCAGCCGGCAGCGGCGTTTCGGACGCACCGGCGAGCAAGTGGAGCAACTCAAGGGTGCTTAGACAACGCATCCTCACCGCCCTGGTGCTGATCCCGGCGGTGATCTGGGCGGTACTGCAGCTGCCCACCCAACAGTTCGCCGCCCTGCTGGCGGTGCTGGTGTTGATGGGTGCCTGGGAGTGGGGCAATCTCGCGGGCCTGCGTACCGCTCCCGCGCGCGTGCTCTATGTGCTGTTCGTGGCCCTGGCCCTCTGGCTGGCCTGGTGGTGGCACGGCCAACCCGTGGCACGCGCGGTTCTCTTCCTGGGCTTCATCGGCTGGTTGCTGGCACTGGCGTGGATCAGTCGCCCGGACTTTGCCCGGGACAATGATGCGCTCAAGGCCGTGGCGGGATTATGGGTGCTGGTTCCCGCCTGGCTGGGGCTGGTGCTGCTGCATGGCCACCCGGCCATCGGTCCTCGGCTGGTGTTGTTCCTGATGGTGCTCATCTGGGTGGCCGACAGCGGCGCCTATTTCGCCGGCCGCCGCTGGGGCCATACCAAGCTGGCACCCCGGGTCAGCCCGGGCAAGACCTGGGAAGGGGTCTATGGTGCACTGGCCGCCTGCGCCCTGGTGGCCCTGGCCGGGGCCTGGTGGATGGGTGGCACACCGCGCCAACTGGTCAGCTTTCTGCTCATCTGCCTGGTTACCATCCTGTTCTCCATCGCCGGCGACCTGTTGGAAAGCCTCATGAAACGCCAGCGCGGCGTCAAGGACAGCGGCCAGCTGCTGCCCGGGCATGGCGGTGTGCTGGACCGGGTCGACAGCCTCACGGCCGCGGCGCCGGTATTCGTGCTGGGTCTGTACTGGACGGAACTCTGGACGGTGCTCTGATGCCCAACGATAGCGCAGCCATGGGAATCACGGTACTGGGATCGACCGGCTCCATCGGCGTCAGCACCCTGGACGTGGTGGCCCGCCACCCGGAGCGTTTTCGCGTGGTGGCGCTGACCGCCCACCGTGACGTGGAAGGACTCTTTCGCCAATGCCTGCAACACCGTCCCGATTACGCGGTCATGGCCGATGCGGATGCCGCGCAGCAGCTGCGCGACCGCCTGCGCGGGCACGACAGCGATGTCGAGGTGCTGGCGGGTATGGAGGGCCTGGTGCGGGTGGCGGGACTGGCGGAGGTGGATACCGTGATGGCGGCCATCGTCGGGGCCGCCGGCCTGTTGCCCAGTCTGGAGGCGGCCCGCTGTGGCAAGCGCGTGTTGCTGGCCAACAAGGAGGCACTGGTCATGTCCGGGGCATTGTTCATGGAGCAGGTGCGCAACTGCGGGGCTGTTTTGCTTCCTATCGACAGCGAACACAATGCCATCTTCCAGTGCATGCCCGGCGGCTTTGTCAGCGGCCAGACAGCGCGCGCGGTACGCCGTATCCTGCTGACCGCATCTGGCGGCCCCTTTCGCACCACGCCCCTGGAACAACTGGCCCGGGTCACGCCGGAACAGGCCTGCGCCCATCCCAACTGGGACATGGGCCGCAAAATCTCGGTGGATTCCGCCACCATGATGAACAAGGGGCTGGAGGTGATCGAGGCCTGCTGGCTGTTCGATACCGACGCCAGCCGCATCGAGGTGGTGCTGCATCCCCAGAGCGTGATCCATTCCATGGTGGACTATGTCGATGGTTCGGTGCTGGCGCAGCTGGGCAACCCGGACATGCGCACCCCCATTGCCTATGGCCTGGGCTGGCCGGAACGCATCGATTCGGGCGTGACGAGCCTGGATCTGCTGGCCATCGGTCGCCTGGATTTCGAGTCTCCCGATCTGGACCGCTTTCCCTGCCTGCGCCTGGCCTATGAGGCCTGGGAGGCGGGTGGCACCGCTTCCACGGTGCTCAACGCGGCCAACGAGGTGGCGGTGCAGGCCTTCCTGGAGGGTACCTTGCCGTTCACCGGTATCCCGCGGCTGATCGAGGATTGCCTGGGCCGCTGCGTCAGCACTGCGGCCACCGACCTGGATGGTATCCTGGCCGCGGATGCCACGGCGCGCGCCCTGGCGCGGGAACGTCTGGCCGGCACCGCGCGGAGCCTGGCGGGATGAGCGGCGTCGGGCTGTCCCTGTTGTGGTTTCTGGTGGCCATCGGGGTACTGGTGACCATCCATGAATTCGGGCATTTCTGGGTGGCACGCCGGCTGGGCGTCAAGGTGCTGCGCTTTTCCATCGGCTTCGGACGCCCCCTGTGGACGCGGCGTTTTGGCCGGGATGATACGGAATTCGTCATCGCCGCCGTGCCCCTGGGCGGCTACGTGAAGATGCTTGACGAACGCGAGGCGCCGGTGCCACCCCGGGATCTGGAGCGGGCCTTCAACCGCAAGCCAGTGGGCACCCGCATGGCCGTGGTGGTGGCCGGCCCCTTGTTCAATTTCCTATTTGCCATCGTCGCCTACTGGCTGATGTTCGTGACCGGCGTGCCGGGCATCAAGCCGGTGGTGGGGGCGATCGAACCGGCCTCGTATGCCGCCAACGCGGGCTTTCATGAGGGCGACGAGATCCTCGCCATCGATGACCGGCCCGTGGCCAGCTGGGACATGGCCCTGGTGGAATTGCTGGAAGCGGCCCTGGACCGACGCGAGAGCGAAGTCGACGTGGACTCCCCGGAACGGGGCCGGCGCCTGTTGGTGCTCGATCTGCGCGATGCACCGGAGATTCTCGACAAGGGCGGCGTCTTGCAGAACCTGGGACTGTCACCCTGGGTGGTGCAATTGGCGCCGGTGATCGAACGCACCCTGGAGGGTGGCGCCGCCGCGGCTGCCGGGCTGCAGCCGGGGGACCGGATCCTGTCCGCCGACGGCCAGACCATCGAGCACTGGTCCGAGTGGGTAAGCTATGTGCGCGAGCGCCCCGGGCAGGCCATTGCACTGCGGGTGGAGCGGGGCGACACGGAACTTGCGATGCGGTTGGTGCCCGAGGCTGTGGAAGAGGAGGGCGCCACCTTCGGTCGTATCGGTGCCTATGTACAGGTGCCCGAAGGTGGCCACCCCCTGCGTACCCTGGTGCGTCATGGTCCCCTGGAGTCGATTCCCCAGGCCCTGGACAAGACCTGGTCCATGACCACGCTCACCCTGCGCACCTTGTGGGCCATGCTGACGGGTAGGGCCTCGGTGGAGAATATCAGTGGCCCCATCAGTATCGCCCAATACGCGGGTATCTCCGCTACCATTGGCATGGCGTATTTCCTGGGCTTTCTCGCCGTGGTGAGCATCAGTCTCGGTATCCTGAACCTGTTGCCCATCCCCATACTGGATGGGGGGCACCTGATGTATTACTGTATTGAGCTTTTCAAGGGCAGCCCGGTCTCGGAAGCGACCCAGGCCCTGGGCCAGCAGGTGGGCATCTTCCTGTTGCTCGCGCTGATGGTGCTGGCCTTTTACAACGATCTGGTCCGCCTGCTGGGCTGAAGACCTCCATTCCTCCACAACAAGCATTGGATAACTGAATGTCACGGATATTGCGGGTACTGCTCATTTCCCTGTTGTTCACCGGGCAGGCCCTGGCCTTCGAACCCTTCACCGTTCGGGATATCCGTGTCGAGGGCCTGCAACGCATCTCCGCTGGGACCGTCTTCAATTTCCTTCCGGTACAGATCGGCGAGGACTTCGATGAGGGCAAATCCGACGAGGCCATACGCGCCCTGTTCGGGAGCGGCTTCTTTCGCGATGTGACGCTGGGGCGCGACGACGATGTCCTGGTGGTGGTGGTGCAGGAGCGTCCGGCGATTGCCAGCATTGCCATCGAGGGTAACAAGGATATCGAGACCAAGGCGCTGCTGGAGTCTCTCAAGGAGATCGGCCTGTCCGAGGGACAGATGTTCAACCGTTCCCTGCTCGACAAGGTGGAACAGGAACTGCGCCGCCAGTATTTCAGTCGCGGCAAGTACGCGGTCCAGATCGAAACCACCGTGACACCCCTGGAGCGGAACCGGATTGGCATCCAGATCGATGTCATCGAGGGGCGGGTGGCGCTCATACGACAGATCAATATCGTCGGCAACGAGGTCTATGATGACAAAACACTGCTCAAACAGTTCGAGCTGAGCACGCCGACCACCTTTTCCTTCTTCACGAAAAAGGATCAGTACTCCCGACAGAAACTGGCTGGCGACCTGGAATCGCTGCGCTCCTGGTACCTGGATCGCGGCTATATCAATTTCAACATCGATTCGACCCAGGTAAGCATTTCCCCCGACAAGAAGGACATCTACATTACCGTCAACATCACGGAAGGCGAGCAGTACCGCATCCGCGAGGCCCGCCTGTCCGGCGATCTGGTGGTTGCGCCGGAAGAGCTGTTCCCCCATGTGCTGATCAACCCCGGTGATGTTTTCTCACGCAAGCAGATCACTGAATCGGTCTCGCGCCTCGGCGATCGCCTGGGAGATGATGGCTATGCCTTCGCCAACGTGAACACCATGCCCGAGGTGGACGATGAAAATAACGAGGTCACCGTGGTGTTCTTCGTCGACCCCGGCAAGCGGGTCTATATCCGTCGCATCAATATGCTCGGCAATGTGAAGACGCGCGATGAAGTCCTGCGCCAGGAAATGCGCCAGATGGAGGGCGGCTGGTTTTCTTCCAGCAAGGTGGAGCGCTCCCGTACCCGCCTGGAGCGCCTGGGTTATTTCGAACAGGTGAACGTGGAAACCCCGCCTGTGCCGGGCAGTACCGATCAGGTGGATGTGAACTATTCCGTTACCGAGCGCCCCTCGGGCAATGTCACGGTGGGTGTGGGCTTCTCCCAGACGTCCGGTGTCCTGCTCAATGCGGGCATCACCCAGGACAACTTCATGGGTACCGGCAAACGCGTCAGTGCCACGATCAATAACAGTGACGTGGATGAGGTGTACAACTTCTCCTTCACGAACCCCTATTACACCATGGACGGGATCAGCCGCAGTCTGGGAGTGTTCTCCCGCAAGACCGACGCCGGCGAGGCCAACCTGGCCGACTATGCCACCGATACCTGGGGTGGCAGCGTCAACTACGGCATCCCCATCAGTGAATTCAACACCATACGCCTGGGTGCCGAGGTGCAGAATATCAGTATCATGGAAACCCTGTTTTCACCCCAGACCGTAAGTGATTTCCTGGCCACCCATGGCAATGACTTCCTGTCCCTGAAGTTTACCGGCAGTTGGTCCAAGGATACCCGTAACCGGGCCATCTTCCCCGATCGGGGCGGGCTGCAGCGTATCGGCGCCGAGGTGTCGGTACCCGGTTCCGACCTGGAATACTACAAGCTCAATTACCGCCATTTGCGCTATTTCTCCCTGACGGACAACCTGACCCTGTCCCTGAACGGCGAACTGGGCTGGGGGGATAGCTACGGGGACATGGACAGCCTGCCCTTTTTTGAAAACTTCTTTGCCGGTGGGGTACGCTCGGTGCGTGGTTTCCGGGATAATTCCCTGGGGCCCCGCGATCCGAACGCCATCGACCCCATCGGAGGCAGTTTCCGTACCGTGGGCAATATGGAGTTGTTGTTCCCGGTTCCCTTCGCCACTGAATTGCGATCGGTGCAGTTAAGTGCCTTTTTCGATGTGGGTAATGTGTTCGGAGATGTGAACGATTTCGAGGTGGACGAGTTGCGCGCCTCGGTGGGCCTGGCGGCCATCTGGATCTCGCCGGTAGGTCCCCTGGCCATCAGCATTGCAAGGCCGCTCAACGAACAGAGTGGAGATGATACCCAATCCTTCCAGTTCACACTGGGCGCGGGTTTCTGACTACCAGGAACATAAACTAAGGAGATCAGTAATGAAGTTGTATAAGCGAATGTTCTCGGCCATGGTGCTGTCCGCAGCCCTGGCGCTGTGCGCCATGCCCGCGCTGGCGGAAGTGCGTATCGGTTACGTCAATATCGCGAAGCTGATGGAGGAGGCGCCACAGGTCAAGGAAGCACGGAGCCGGATTGAGTCCGAGTTCGCGCCCCGCGAAAAAGAGTTGGTGGGATTACAGCGGAATATCCGCGACCAGGAAGAACGCCTCAATCGGGACGGCGCCGTCATGAGTGAAGCGGAGCGCACAAAACTCGAGCGCGATGTGCTGGGTCTGCGTCGCGATCTCAATCGCGCCCAGGATGAATTCCGGGATGATCTCAACATCCGCCAAAACGACGCGCTGTCCAAGTTGCAGAAGGTGATGTTCGAAACCACTCTGGCCCTGGCCAAGGAGCAGAATTACGACCTCATCCTCAGTCAGGGCGTGGTCTATGCCAGCGGCAAGGTGGATATCACGGCGTTGGTGTTGAAGAAACTCAACGACGATTTCCGGCCTGGCAACTAGGCGGCGGAATATTTCCGGTGGCCATCAGCCTGGCGGAGCTGGCAGCACAACTCGGGGTGCCCTTCCGGGGTGACGGCAGCACTGCCATCGAGGGCGTGACCACCCTGCAGAATGCCGCTCCCGGCCGCTTGAGTTTTCTGGCCAATCCGCGCTATCGCCAGTACCTGGGCACTACCCGGGCTGCGGCCGTGGTGCTTGCTCCCCAGGACGAGGAACATTGCCCCGTTCCCGCCCTGGTCAGCGAGAATCCCTATGCCACCTATGCACGGGCGGCAGCCCTGTTGTATCCATCCGAGTCGGCGCGATGCGGGGTTCACCCCAGCGCCTGCGTGGATCCGGGTGCGTGCCTGGCCGAGGACGCCTGGGTCGGCCCCATGACGGTGGTCGAGGCGGGGGTGGTGATCGAGGCGGGGGCCCAGATCGGCCCGGGCTGCGTGATTGCGGAGGGTGCCCGGGTGGGCGCGCATAGCCGCCTGGTGGCCCAGGTAACGCTCTGCCACGACGTCCGGATCGGCTGCCGCGCCCTGATCCATCCGGGCGTGGTGATCGGCAGCGATGGCTTCGGCATTGCCAATGAATCCGGCCACTGGATCAAGGTGCCCCAGGTGGGCAGTGTCGTGATAGGCGATGATGTGGAGATCGGCGCCAATACCAGCATCGATCGCGGCGCGGTGGAGGACACCGTGCTGGAGGACGGCGTGAAGCTGGATAACCAGATCCAGGTGGGACATAACGTGCGCATCGGGGCCCATACCGCCATTGCCGGCTGCGTGGGCATTGCCGGCAGCGCGCGCATCGGCCGCCACTGTGCCATCGGCGGCGGTGCGGGCATTCTCGGACACCTGGAGCTGGCCGATCATGTGCAGGTCACCGCCATGACCCTGGTGACCCGCTCGCTGACGGAGCCCGGAGTCTATTCTTCCGGGGTGCCAGCCCAGCCTGGCAAGGCCTGGAACCGCAACTATGCCCGTTTCCGCGAACTGGACGAACTGGCGCGACGCGTGCGCGAGCTGGAAAAGAAGCTGGCCGATTCGGACGAGGCCTAGGCGGTCGGAGCCCGCTCCTACAGGAGAGCCGCCCCATGGCATACTAGGCAGGCTGCCGGCCAGGTCCTTGCGGCCATTAACGATTTTGCGCTTTTTCCAACGGGCGGATACGGAGTACTACTGGTGATGAGCCACTCGACCATGGATATACACGACATACTCCGGCACTTGCCGCACCGCTATCCCTTCCTGCTCATCGATCGCGTGACCGACTTCGAGGCGGGTAAGTCACTGGTGGGCTACAAGAACGTCAGCTATAACGAACCCTTCTTCCTGGGCCATTTTCCCCAGCGGCCGGTGATGCCTGGTGTGCTGATCCTGGAGGCGCTGGCCCAGGCCACCGGTCTGCTGGCCTTCCGCAGCCTGGAACGTGGCGCCGAACGGAACACGCTTTACTACCTGGTGGGCATCGACCAGGCGCGCTTCAAGAAGCCGGTGGAACCCGGTGATCAGCTGGTCCTGGAAGTGGACCTGCTGCGTACCAAGCGCGGCATCTGGGTCTTCGACAGCCGTGCCAAGGTGGACGGCAAGGTGGTCGCCAGTGCGGAAATCATGTGTACGGAACGGGAAATAGAGGTTTGATCGATTCACGCGCCGTCATCGACCCCGCTGCGCGCATTGCGCCCGGCGTCATCGTGGGTCCCTATTCGGTCATTGGTCCCGATGTGGAGATCGAGGCGGGCTGCCGCATCGGTCCCCATGTGGTGATCCGCGGCCCGACCCGCATCGGTCGCGACAACGAGATCTTCCAGTTCGCTTCCATAGGTGATGCGCCCCAGGACAAGAAGTACGACCACGAGCCGACCCGCCTGGAGATCGGCGATCGCAACGTGATTCGCGAAGGCTGTACCATCAATCGCGGTACGGTGCAGGATCGTGGCCTGACCAGTATCGGCGATGACAACTGGATCATGGCCTATGTACACATTGCCCACGATTGTATCGTCGGCAATAACACCATCTTCGCCAACAATGCCTCCCTGGCGGGCCATGTACGGATCGAGGACCATGTCATCCTCGGTGGCTTCACCCTGGTGCATCAATTCTGCGCCATTGGCGCCCATGCCTTCACCGGTATGGGCAGCGCCATTGCCAAGGATGTGCCACCCTACATGATGGTGTCCGGTGCCCCGGCCCACCCCCATGGCCTCAACAGCGAGGGCCTGAAACGACGTGGATTTTCCGATGAGGCTATGGCCACGCTCAAGAAGGCCTACAAGCTACTGTACCGTTCGCGCATGAGCTTCGAGGAAGCCCTGGTCGAAATCCGCGCCCTGGAGCCGGAATGCGTCGAAGTGACTCCCTTGCGGGAGTTCCTGGAGCGCCAGACCCGCGGCATCATCCGCTGAAAACCGGGGCGTTTCGGCGGTTTATTCTGCAAACAGAATATTCACCGCAAAGGCGCAGAGCACGCAAAGAAGAACATATTCCATGAAAGATACAGCAGCGCATGACTCAAACAGACTTCTTTGCGTCTTTGCGGTGAAAGCTTTTCAATGAAACCCGTGCCAGCATCCGTCGACAACCCATGTCCCTGCGCATCGGCATAGTCGCCGGCGAGGCCTCCGGTGACCTGCTGGCGGCAGACCTCATGCGGGCGATCCAGGCGCGGGTTCCCGATGTGCAGTTCGAGGGTATCGCCGGTCCCCTGATGCAGGCCGCCGGCTGCCAGATGCTGTACCCCGCCGAGAAACTGGCCGTCATGGGCCTGGTGGAAGTACTGGGGCACCTGCCGGAGCTGTTGCGCATCCGGCGGGCATTACGGCGCCGTTTCCTGGCCCGGCCGCCCGATCTTTTCATCGGTGTGGATGCGCCTGATTTCAACCTTGCTCTGGAACGTCGGCTCAAGCGTGCCGGTATCCCCACGGCCCATTATGTCAGCCCTTCTGTATGGGCCTGGCGCCAATATCGCGTGCGCAAGATCGCCCGAAGCCTGGACCTGATGCTCACCCTGTTTCCCTTCGAGGCGGATTTCTACCGCGCTCACCAGGTTCCGGTGCGTTTTGTCGGTCACCCCCTGGCGGATCGGATTCCCGAGCGCTGTCAGTGTCGCGCGGTGCGCCTGGCACTGAAGCTGCCGGAGCAGGGCCGGATCCTGGCCCTGTTGCCCGGCAGCCGGCGCAGTGAGGTAAGGCGGCTGGCGGAGCCCTTCCTGGGCGCTGCCCAGTGGCTGCGTCATCAGCTGCCCGACCTGCAGTTCGTCGCGCCACTTGCCACGCCCGCTACCCGCGAGATTTTCGAAGACGCCCGTCGGCGGGTGGCCCCGGACCTGCCGGTGACCATTCTGGACGGGCAGTCGCGGGAAGCCATGTGCGCTGCCGATGCAGTGTTACTGGCCTCCGGCACCGCTGCCCTTGAATGCATGCTGCTCAAGCGCCCCATGGTGGTCGCCTACCGGCTTTCACCCATTACCCATTGGCTGGCAAAGCGCCTGTTGACGGTGTCCTATTATTCCCTGCCCAATCATCTTGCGGGTCGCCCATTGGTGCCGGAGATCATCCAGCGGGATGTGACGCCGGAAAACCTGGGCGAGGCCCTGCTCGGTTACCTGCGCGACCCGACTGCCAGCCGGGAACTGATGGCGGTATTCTCCGAGCTGCACCACCAGCTGCGCCAGGACGCCAGTTCCAGTGCCGCCGAGGCGGTGCTTGACCTGGTGGAAAAATGAAGACGAATTTCGATTACCCATTGCCCGGCCACACGATCCTGATTGCCGGTGTCGACGAGGTGGGACGCGGCCCGCTTGCCGGCCCGGTGGTGGCCGCGGCCGTCATACTGGATCCCGAACGTCCCATCGCCGGTCTTGCCGATTCCAAGCAGCTCAGTGAAAAGCGCCGCGAAGCCCTGTCCGAACTGATCATGGAACAGGCGCTGGCCTGGCATATCGCCCGTGCGGAAGTGGAAGAGATCGATCGCATCAATATCCTGCAGGCCAGCCTGCTGGCCATGCAGCGTGCCGTGCTGGCCCTGAAGCCGATGGCGGAACTGGCGCTCATCGATGGCAATCGTTGTCCCGAGTTGCCCTGCCCGGCCCAGGCGGTGGTGAAGGGCGACAGCCTGGTGGCCGCCATCAGTGCCGCCTCCATCATCGCCAAGGTGGCCCGGGACCGTGAGATGGTGGCGCTGGACCGGGATTATCCCGGCTATGGGCTGGCCCGTCACAAGGGCTATCCGAGTCGCCAGCACATTGAAGCCCTGCAGACCCTGGGTGTGACCTCCATTCATCGGCGTTCCTATGCGCCGGTGCGGCGGCTGCTGGAACTGAATGACCGTAAAGGAGATTGAGAATGGAAGAACATTTCAAGGTGAAAAACGTGAAGTGCGGCGGCTGTGTGGCTGCCATCGAGACAGGCCTTGAAGGAATGCCTGGGGTCCAATCGGTGAAGGTCGTGATTGAGGGTGGCCAGGTCACGGTGACAGGAGAGAACCTGGACCGTGCCTTGCTGGCGAAGAAGCTGGGTGAACTGGGTTATCCGGAAGCCTGATCAGGCTCCCGGGTCTGGATCCGGGTACGTCATTCCGAGCCACCGGAATTCAGACATCAAGCCGCGTGGATGCGCAGCGCCTCCATGTGGATCGAGGGTGCCGCGCCGCCGCGCCCTACACCCAACTTGCGCTTTGTGGTGAACTCCGAAAGCGCGGCGGATGCACGGCCCACGTAAGCTTTGTCCAGACCGATTGCCAGTTCGATGGCGCGCACGCCGCTGATCTCTCCCATGTCCAGCAACAGTTTTCCCATCTCGAACAGTACTTCCGGATTGTCCTGGTCCCGCTCCAACAGGGTGGTGTAGATGCGTACACATTGTTCCGATGGCAGGTACTTGCTCACCAGGCGGGCATAGGAAAAGGCGGCGGGTCCCTCCAGGAGATTGGCCTCGAAACGTTCATGCAAGGTGTCAAAGCGTGCCTTCTCGTCGCGGAAGGCCTGGTGGCGCGCACGCCAGGTGGTGTTGATCGCACTGCGCCACTGTTGATCCAGCTCCTTCAACAATTCCTGCATCTTGCGACCGAGTACGGCCGCCATGGCAGTCTGTTCCGGAAGGGAGAAAAAGTGTAATTGGGCGTAGCCCAGGGCATCGAGCCGCTGTGCGAGGTTGGGCCTCGGGTCCGATGACTGCTCCCGCGCCAGCAATGCCTTGATCAGCCAGCGCTCAGCATCCTGTTGCTGGAGGGTGCTGCGCAGGATGGGCTCAAAGTTGGAGAAGGGGCGAATGGTGGGATTGGGCTGGCGGTCGGCGGTCTTCATCAGCAGCGGCCAGAAACAGCGATCCAGGTAGGCGGCGCAGACCTCTTCGGCGGCGATCATGGCCAGCACCTCGATATCCTTGACCACATCGATGGCGTACTGGTCGTGCTGCAGGGCATGTTCCCGTGTCGCGGAGCAGGACCATTCCTGCAGGACCGGGTTGTACCAGGCCGTGAAGGCACGCAACACCCAGGCGCCCGGTGATGCATGATGGCGCAGGACCTGACTGAAGGATTTCCAGTCCCGGGCCATCCGTACCAGCCGGCCTGGGCGGGGATCCCGGTAGCAGGCGTACTGGCCGATCACGCAATGCAGTTTTACGCGCAACTGCTTGTGGCTCAGCAGGTGCAGCAAGGGCACGCCGATGCACAGGCTGTGCTCATGGCGGGTCTGAAACCCTGTACGGGGGGTGCTCACTACTTCGATGTCCGCGGTGCGTGTCAGCAGTACCCGGTCGATGGCGGGCGCAGAAAATTTCTCCACTCTCCGCTTGACCATTGCATGCAGCTTGGGTGCATCCTCCTGACTCACCTCGACCCCTTCCGGAAGCTCCGGACGCAAACGCCAGAGTTCGACACAGGCCCATGCCAATACCAGGGTAGCCGCACCGGTGGACAGGATGGCAGGTGAGTTCCAGGAAAGTGCCGGAGTCTGTAATAACTTGACCAGGTAAATTCCTAGTCCGAGTGCCAGCAGTGGCAGTCCGTACATGAACACCACGCCGATGCCGGACACCAGTTCGAGACCCATGCGATAGAATCGCGGGTTTCGTTCGGCAAGCAGATCGGGCGAGAACCGCTTGTGCACCACGGCGGGCCGGTTTCGGGTCTTCTGCCACCATTGCCGGATAGGGGATTCCATACTGAGCCTCGCTGACTGGCTGTGAATCGGGGGTCACATGCATGCAGTATCGGCAGCAGGAATGTTTCAGGATGGACGGGGTTCACAGTTTGGCACGCCTGTTTTCTGGATGCTTCAAACTGTGAACCCGTTCCCCTGGAAGGTTCCTAGCGTGGGGACTGGTCAGGTTCCCCGCAGCGGTGCAGGATGACGGCCCGCGCCTGGTCACGCAGGGTGACGGCTGTCGAGAAGCGCTCCCGTTCATCGACAATGGAAGCGCGGGCCGGAATGGGGGCATCGATCAGCAGGCTGATGGTGCCGAAGCGCGGAAACCAGCTGCCGGCACGCAGCACGGAACGGGTGCCGCGCAGGGTGAGAGGAACCAGGGGAACACCGGCCTCTACAGCGGCCAGGAACGCACCCATGCGAAAAGGCAGCAGGCCGGGGCTGCGAGTGAAGGTGCCTTCCGGGAAATAACAGGCCGTCGCGCCCGCATGCAGCCGTGCCGTGACCGCATGGGCATCGGCCACGCTCTGTTCATGGCGGAATCGTTCCACGAAACAAGTGCCTATGCCGCGCAGGAAGATGCGCGCGAAAAACCGTTGTTGCAGTTCCGCCTTGGCCACGAACATGACAGGGTGGGGTAACAGGGCGCACAGTACCAGGCCATCGAGATAGCTCTGGTGGTTGGCGACCAGGACGCAGGGTTGCTCCGGGGGTGGCAATCGTTCCAGTCCCCGGGTGCTGACCGGAAGGCGACTGGCGCGCAATAACAGGCGGGCCCACAGACGCATCCAGCGCCAGCGGGTGCTCCGACCGGGCAGCAGGGCCACGCCGATCCAGGCCGGGATCGCCAGCAGAACCAGCAACGACCACAGCCAGGAGGCATAGAGCCAGGCCACACCATTACGGCGGCTGCGTCGCCAGCGCGGCCCCAGGGATTCCAGGGTCACGGACAGCCACTGGCGCCAGGGCGGGGCGGGTGCCTGGTGGATGTGCCCCAGTTTATACAGTTCGCGACAGGCGGAACGGCGGACCTTGCCGCTGGAGGTCTTCAGTACCGTATTGGGTGGGGCCAGCACAATGTCGTCGGCGGGGTCGCCACTGAGATCGACCGCAAGCTCCTGGATGCGTTCCCGCAGGGCTTCCCGTTCCCCTGCCTCTTTCAGACGGGTTTCGGCCAGTATGACCAGCTGCTCCGTGCCGGCACTGGCCGGCCGGCTGCCGAATACCGCCACCCGGCCGCGACGCACCCCCGCCAATTCACCCACCGCTTCTTCGAGTTCATGGGGATAGAGATTGCGTCCGGCGCGGATGATGATGTCCTTGCTGCGGCCGGTGAGATAGACCTCGCCACCCACCAGGTAGGCCATGTCGCCGGTGTTGAGCCAGTCACCGGAAAACAGCTTCCGGGAGGCGGATCGGTTGCGGTAATAGCCGGTGGTGGCGCAGGGTCCGTGAAACTGCAGCCGTCCCTGCATCCGTTCGGACAGCTCCCGTCCGTTTTCATCCACCACGCGCAGTTCGTGCTCTGCCAGGGGCAGGCCGCAGGCAACGAAGCGCAGGGCATTGGCATCGGTATCCGCTGCCGGCAGGGCATGTCCGGTAGTCGCGAAGGCCTCGCGCTGGATCGCATCGATACGCAGGCCGCGGCCCAGGGGTGGGAAGGCCAGGCCGACACAATTCTCCGCGAGGCCGTAGACGGGCATCATGCTTTCACGACGAAAGCCGTGGCCGGCAAAGCGTTCGCAGAACTGCTCGGTGGTTTCAGGATACACGGGTTCGGCGCCATTGAAGGCACAGCGCCAGCTGCCCAGGTCCAGGTCGGCGATTTCCTCGTCACGCACTCGCCGCAGGCAGAGTTCATAGGCGAAGTTGGGCGCCGCCGACAGGGTACCACCGTAGCGGTGGATGGCGCGCAGCCAGCGTATCGGCCGGGCGATGAAGGTCAAGGGTGACATGACCACGAACAGACTGCCGTAATAGAGGCTGCCAAGCCAGGCGCCGATCAGCCCCATGTCGTGGTACAGGGGAAGCCAGCTGACGAATACGTCGCGGCTGTCGGCATGCACAGCTTCGCCCATGAGGCGGATGTTGGTAACCAGGTTGGCATGGGAGAGCACCACGCCCTTGGGGTCGCCGGTGCTGCCGGAGGTGTACTGGAGAAAGGCGGTATCCTGCCCCTGGATGGTTTGGGGCTGCCAGTGGCCGCCGGGCAGGTCCAGGTCCGCCAGGGTCAGCACATGTTCGGTGGTATCCGCCAGGGATTTCAACAGGCGGGTGAAGGGTTTTGCTTCCTCCACCGTCACCAGGATACGTGCCCGGCAGTTATGCAGGATACCGGCGTGGCGGCGCAGGTGATCGGCGACCTGGGCGCGCCGTGCCGGTGGATACAGTGACACGGGCACACCCCCGGCCAGCAGGATGCCGTAGAAGCTGTAGAAATAGTCGGGACCGGTGGGCAGCATGATGGCCACGGGCTCGCCGCGTTCCACGCCGCGTTCCTGCAGGACGGCGGCGATGTTGACGGCATGCTCCCACAAGTCTCCGTAGCGAATGCGTTCACCCTCACCCTCGTCCTGGTAGAACTGGATATGGACGCGCTCCGGATGCTGTTCCACGTGCCACTGCAGCACCTCGATGAGGGTGTTGGCCGTCAGGGGTTCGCCCTGTGTTTCCTTCGCCGGGGAGGCGGGTATGGACCTGGCCTCGCCGGCGGTGGCCGTGGGCCCGGCGGCGCGCAGGAAGCGCAGCAGATCGCGAGGGGTTTCGATCTCTCCATAAACCTGTTCCGGCAGGTTGACACCGAAGTGTTCCTCGATGCGGGCGATGAATTCCACACGTGCCAGGCTGTCCAGGCCCAGGTCGCGCTCCAGGTGGCTGTCCAGGCCGAAGACCTTGCCGCGTCCCCGCTGGCGATGCAGTTCCGCGGCCAGGGCCTCGAGGACCATGAGAATGCCCTGTTCCAGGTTGGAGTCGGTCGTTTCATTCATGGGGGTATTCTGCTACAGATCGCCCGCTTCGTAACGTTCCACCACCAGGCGGCCCCGCCGGACATTCACGAACAGGCTGACCAGGAAGGCGAGGGCGAAGAACAATGCGCACAGCAGGATGGCGTGCTGCAGGCCCACCCAGGCCTGCAACAGGCCGACACCGAGCAGGCCGAGGATGGCGGCGAGCTTGTGGGACAGCCCCCAGAAGCCGAAGAATTCCGCCGCGCGGGCCCGCGGCGTGAGCTGACCGACGATAGCGCGGCTGGCGGATTGGGTGGCGCCTAGGCAGAGCCCGGCGGCGATGGCCACCACCAGGAACACCTGCTGCATCTGCCAGTCATGGCCGGCGCGGTTCAGGGCTTCGGTGAGTTGCGGTGTCCACCAGATGAGCAGAATGGCGCTGACCCAGAACAGCAGGGTGAAGTTATAGGTGAGACGGCCACCAAAGCGATCCTGGGCAAAACCGAACAGCACGGCACCGAGGGTGGCGGTGACCTGTACGGTGATGAAGGTGAGCACGCGCATGTGCTCGTCCCAGCCGATCACCTGCGCCCCATAGATGAAAGTGAAGGCAATGATGATATAGATGCCGGACATGGCGAAGAAGGCCGACAGCAGGAACACGGCCAGGTCGCGGAAGCCCCGCAGTTCCGCCAGGGTGCGGCGTACCTGCCCCATGCCCAGCCGCCAGTAGCCCTGCGCCGTCGCTGTCCGCGCCGTGCCCCGTTCCCGCAGCCAGAGGAAGGTGGGGATGGCGGCCAGCAGGAAGAAGGCGGCCGCGAAAGGCCCCACCCAGCGCACGTTTTCGAAGTTTTCCAGGCTCACCTCGCCCAGGAACAGCAGGGCCAGACCGGTGGCGACCAGGCCACCCACATAGCCCAGCGCCCAGCCGAACCCGGAGATCCTGCCCAATTCCTCCGGTGGGCCGAGGTCGGGCAGGAAGCTGGCAATGAAGGACTCACCGATGGAATAGGCATAGTTCGAGATGATGATGAGCAGTACACCGAGCAACACGTAGCCCGGCGCCACGAAATAGAGCAGGGCGGTGGTGAGTACGGTGACGAGGTAGCTGATGAACAGGAAATGCTTGCGACGGGCGGTGAGGTCCATCACCGCGCCCAGCACCGGTGCCGTGATTACCACCAGGAAATAACCTGTGGCCAGGGATAGGCTCCACAGCAGGTTACCCAGCCGGTAATCGTCCTGGGCGTCGCCGACGATGACGCGCGTGAACAGGTCACCGAACACCACGGTGATGATGAGCAGGGTATAGGCCTGGTTGGCGAAATCGAACATCGCCCAGCCAAAGATTTCCTTGCGGGTGGCACGCGGCGTCATCGGGAATCCGGAATGGTGGCAACAGCCAGGGATGGTAGCCCAGCCATGGACCTGGTGTATATTAGGGTTCTTACTGTCGTAATCCAGATCGGAGCCGGTTCCATGTTCACCCTGCATCCACAACTGCAACAGGACAGCATCGAACTGGGCCACTTCGAGTTGTGCCGTCTGCTGCTATTCAACGACTCCCGCTACCCCTGGTGCATCCTGGTACCGCAACGGGGTGATATCCGCGAGATCTACGAGCTGACTCCGGATGACCAGCTTCTGCTGATGGAAGAATCGGTGCGCCTGGGTCGCTACATGGCGGCGGAATTTCGTGCCCACAAGCTGAATGTGGCGGCACTGGGCAACATGGTGCCGCAGCTGCATATCCACCATATCGTGCGTTACAACCACGATCCTGCCTGGCCGCGTCCCGTGTGGGGCCTGGACGAGGCACGACCCTATGACGAGGAGGGGTTGCGGACCATGCTGGCCCGTTTCGGGCCGTTACTGGAGGGTTGAGGCGCCCGCGCCGCCGCTCGGGAATGTCAAGCCTTGCATGAACACGGGCAATTCCGGAAACTCCCCCCATGCCTGCTCCCTTCGTCCACCTGCGCCTGCACACGGAATATTCCCTGGTGGACGGGATCGTGCGCGTCAAACCCCTGGTCAAGACCGTGGCCGAGGCCGGCATGGCCGCCTGCGCCGTCACCGATCAATGCAACCTGTTCGCCATGGTGAAGTTCTATCGCGCCGCCATGGCGGCGGGCGTGAAGCCCATCATCGGCTGCGACGTCTGGATCCAGAACGAGCAGGAAGCCGCCAAGCCCTTCCGGCTGGTCCTGCTGTGCCAGGACCGGCAGGGCTATGACAGCCTCAACCGCCTGGTGTCGCGCAGCTATATCGAGGGTCAACACCTCGGCATACCCGTCATCGAACGCGCCTGGCTGGCGGACAGCACGGCAGGACTCATTGCCCTGTCCGGCGGCCGTGCCGGGGATATCGGCCAGGCCCTGCTGGCCGGCCGCGAGGCGGATGCCGCGAGCCTGCTGGACGATTGGCAGGCCCTGTTCCCGGACCGTTTCTACCTGGAGTTGCAGCGTACCGGACGGGAAGGGGAGGAGGAATACCTGCACGGGGCGGTATCCCTTGCGGCGTCCCATGGCGTGCCGGTGGTGGCCACCAACGATGTGCATTTTCTACAGCAGGATGATTTCGAGGCCCACGAGGCGCGTGTCTGCATTCATGACGGCCGCACCCTGGACGATCCCCGGCGTGCCAAGCGTCATTCGGAACAGCAATACCTGCGCACACCGGAAGAAATGGCGGAATTGTTCGCCGATCTGCCCGAGGCCCTGGAAAACACCGTCGAGATCGCCAAGCGCTGCAATCTGGAATTGACCCTGGGGCAGAACTTCCTGCCCGATTTCCCCGTACCCGCGGGCATGACCATGGACGACTATTTCCGCGCCCAGTCACGCCAGGGCCTGGAGAAGCGGCTGGCAAAACTGTTCGACGCCAGTGCCCCGGAGTTCGCCGAACAACGCAAACCCTACGACGAACGCCTGGAAATCGAGCTGGACGTGATCATCCAGATGGGTTTTCCGGGCTATTTCCTTATCGTTGCGGACTTCATCCAGTGGGCCAAGGCCAATGGCGTGCCGGTAGGGCCGGGGCGTGGATCCGGCGCCGGTTCCCTGGTGGCCTATGCGCTCACCATCACCGACCTCGATCCCATCGAGTATGACCTGCTGTTCGAACGTTTCCTCAACCCGGAACGCGTGTCCATGCCCGACTTCGACGTGGACTTCTGCATGGAAGGGCGCGACCGGGTCATCGATTACGTGGCCCAGCGGTATGGCCGCGAAAAGGTGTCGCAGATCATCACCTATGGCTCCATGGCCGCCAAGGCGGTGGTGCGCGACGTGGGCCGTGTGCTCGGCCATCCATACGGTTTCGTGGACCGCATCGCCAAGCTGATCCCCTTCGAGATCGGCATGACCCTGGACAAGGCCCTCGAACAGGAAGAGGCACTGCGCGAATCCTACGAGAACGAGGAAGAGGTCCATACCCTCATCGACCTTGCGCAGAAACTGGAAGGCCTGGCGCGCAACGCCGGCAAGCATGCGGGTGGGGTGGTCATCGCGCCCTCGAAGCTCACCGATTTCACCCCACTGTATTGTGAAGCGGGCGGCCAGAGCATTGTCAGCCAGTTCGACAAGGATGACGTGGAGGCGGTCGGCCTGGTGAAGTTCGACTTCCTGGGGCTGCGCACCCTGACCATCATCGACTGGGCCCTGCAGACCATCAATGCCACGCGTGCCCGTAGTGGCGAGGCACCGGTGGACATCATCGATATCCCCCTGGATGACCCCAGGGCATTCAGTCTTCTCAAGCGTTGCGAAACCACCGCGGTGTTCCAGCTTGAATCACGGGGTATGAAGGATCTCATCAAGCGCCTGCAGCCGGATATCTTCGAGGACATCATCGCGCTGGTGGCCCTGTTCCGCCCCGGGCCGCTGCAATCGGGCATGGTGGACGACTTCATCAACCGTAAACATGGTCGCTCGAAAGTCGAGTATCCCCATCCTGACCTGGAGGTCATTCTCAAGCCTACCTACGGCGTCATCCTCTACCAGGAACAGGTCATGCAGATCGCCCAGGTGCTGGCCGGCTACAGCCTCGGCGCCGCCGACCTGCTGCGACGCGCCATGGGCAAGAAGAAACCCGAGGAAATGGCCAAGCAGCGCGAGATCTTCATGGCAGGCTCGGGCCAGCGCGGCGTGGCACCGGACACCGCCACCTACATCTTCGACCTGATGGAGAAGTTCGCCGGTTACGGCTTCAACAAGTCCCACTCGGCGGCCTATGCCCTGGTGTCCTACCAGACCGCCTGGCTGAAGGCCTACTATCCGGCCGCCTTCATGGCCGCGGTGCTGTCGGCGGACATGGACAACACCGACAAGGTGGTGAACCTCATCGAGGAATGTCGCAGCATGGGCCTGGCGGTGGTGCCACCCAACGTAAACCGCTCCGGACACGCCTTCACGGTGCAGGACGAACAGACCATCATCTATGGCCTGGGCGCCATCAAGGGGGTGGGGCAGGCGGCCATCGAGGGCATGATCCAGGAGCGGCTCGCCGCGGGCGAATTCCAGGACCTGTTCGACCTGTGTCGTCGGGTGGACAGCCGCAAGGTCAGCCGCCGGGTGCTGGAGGCCCTGATCCGCGCCGGGGCCCTGGACAGCCTGGGTGAAACCCGCGCCACCCTGATGGAGGCCCTGCCCCAGGCCGTGAAACAGGCGGAGCAGCACCAGCGTGACGCCGTGGCGGGACAGAACGATCTGTTCGGCGGTGGCGCCGAAGCCACACCGGTGGCAGTGGAGATCCAGCGCCTGCCCGAATGGGACGATGACCTGCGCCTGAGTGGCGAGCGCGAAACCCTGGGACTCTACCTCACCGGTCATCCCATCGACCGCTACCTGCCGGAACTCCAGGCCATAACCAGCGGCACCATCGCCAGTCTGACCGAGCAGGCGGGCCAGGGCGGTGGCGCCAGTGCGTCCGGCTCCGGCCAGGGCGGTGGCTACGGCCGCAGCAACGAACGCAAGGTGGTGGTGGCCGGCCTGGTGGTGGACTTGCGCACGCGTGTCACCCAGAGCGGTGCCCGCATGGCCTTTCTCACCCTGGACGATCGCAGTGCCCGCATGGAGGTGCGCGTATTCACCAAGGTATTCGAGCAGTACCGCGCCCTGCTGGCCCGGGACCGGGTACTGGTGGTACAGGGCGGTCTTGGTCTGGATGATTATTCCGGTGAAATGCGCATGACCGTGGAGCAGGTCTACGACATCGACCAGGCCCGGGAACAGTTCGCCAAGTGCCTGGTGCTCAACCTGGAGGCGAGCCAGGCGGGCAACGGCTTCGTGCGTCACCTGGAGGAGATCCTCAGCCCCTTCCGGGAAGGACCCTGCCCGGTACTGATCGACTACCGCAACGCCCAGGCCTGTGCCCGTATTCCCCTCGGCGCCGGCTGGCGTGTGCACCCCACCGATGAACTGATCCACCGCCTGCGGCAACTGAGCGGGGACCAGCAGGTGCGGGTGGAATACCCCTAGCACGGCCCGTATCCGGTACTACACTCCACCTTCCCTCGAGGAAAAAGTATGGTGCGGTCGCGCTGCGACCTCATTCCACGGTGCAGTTTGTAGCCAGAACGAGTAAAATGCGGCGAATTGTCTAGAAATCCACGCAAATCCCCGGTATCCAAAGACCCATGAATCTCAATTTCCTCGATTTCGAACAGCCCATCGCCGAGCTCGAAGCCAAGATCGAAGAGCTGCGCTACGTGGGCGACGACGCCGAGATCAACATCAACGAAGAAATCGCCCGCCTGCAGGAAAAAAGCCGCAACCTGACGAAGTCCATTTTCGCCAAGCTGACCCCCTGGCAGGTTTCACAGCTGGCCCGTCATCCGCAGCGTCCCTATACCCTGGATTACCTGGAACGCATCTTCACCGACTTCCAGGAGCTGCATGGCGATCGCGCCTTCGCCGATGACGCCGCCATCGTCGGAGGCCTGGCGCGCCTGGAGGGCCGGCCGGTGATGGTGATCGGCCAGCAGAAGGGCCGCGATACCCAGGAAAAGATCCGCCGCAACTTCGGCATGCCGCGGCCCGAGGGTTACCGCAAGGCCCTGCGCCTGATGCACATGGCCGAGAAGTTCGGCCTGCCCGTGCTCACCTTCATCGATACCCCCGGCGCCTATCCCGGCATTGGCGCCGAGGAGCGCGGCCAGAGCGAGGCCATCGCCCGCAACCTGTTTGTCATGGCGGAGCTGCGCACGCCCATTCTGTGCACTGTCATCGGCGAGGGCGGCTCCGGCGGTGCCCTCGCCATCGGTGTCGGCGATCGGGTGTTCATGCTGCAGCACGGCACCTACTCGGTGATCTCCCCCGAGGGTTGTGCATCCATCCTCTGGAAGAGTGCTGACAAGGCACCGGATGCCGCCGAGGCCCTGGGTATCACCGCGGAACGCCTCAAGGAGCTGGGCCTGGTCGACGGCATCATTCCCGAGCCCCTGGGTGGGGCCCATCGCGACATCGAACAGATGGCCGCCACTCTCAAGCAGACCCTGGTCCAGCAGCTCGACCTGCTCGAACGCACCCCGATGGACAAGCTGTTGTCCGAACGCTACCAGCGCCTCATGTCCTATGGGCATGTGAAAGAGGGGTAAGGATCGCGCTGAGCCGCTCCTACGGGTCGGACCTTTTCCGCGCTCGTACGCCACCGGTAACACCATGCCCTTCGATCCCGCACAACTGCTGGCCCGGCTCAATACCCATGAAAATGCCACCGCCTGCTGGGTGGCCTTCAGCGGTGGCGTGGATTCCCATGCCCTGCTGCACGCGCTCGCCTCGCGGCGTGGCGAACTGACTCTGCCCCTGGGGGCGGTGCATGTGGACCATGGACTCCATGACCACAGCCCCGCCTGGGCGGAACACTGCCGCCAGGTCTGCGCGGGGTTGGGCCTGGACTTCGTGCTGTTGTCCGGTGACGCCCGGCCCGCAAACGGCGAAAGCCCCGAGGCCGCCGCCCGCAGTCTGCGTTACAGGCTGTTGGGCGACTGGCTGCCTGCCAGCGCCCTGTTGCTCTCGGCCCATCACCAGGACGACCAGGCGGAGACCCTGCTGTTGCAACTGCTGCGCGGGGCCGGCCCCAAGGGCCTGAGCGCCATGCCGGCCTGCGCGCCGCTGGGGCAGGGCACCTTGCTGCGGCCCCTGTTGGACTGCGGGCGGGACGATCTGCTGGCCTATGCCCGGGCCCAGGGCCTGGACTGGCTGGAGGACCCCAGCAATGCCGACACCCGCCTGGACCGCAACTTCCTGCGCCACCATCTGCTGCCGGAGCTGAAGACCCGCTGGCCGGCCACGGCCGCTGTGCTGGCGCGCAGCGCCGACTTGTGCGCCGAGGCGGCGGAACTGCAGGAACAGGTGGCGCACCAGGACCTGGGCGACGCGGCGGGCGCCCGGTCCGGCACTCTGTCGCTGAGCGCCCTGGGTCGCCTGCCTGAACCCCGGCAGCGCAATCTGCTACGCCACTGGGTGCGGACGATGGGTTTCAGCCTGCCATCCCGGGCCGTGCTGGGGCGCATTCTCACCGAGGTGCTGGCGGCTCGTGCCGATGCCGGGCCCTGTGTACATTGGCCGGGTGCCGAGGTACGGCGCTACCGTGACGACCTGTTCGTCCTGGCGCCGCTGGCGCCACCGACCGATGCGGACCAGGACTGGGCTCCAGGGGAGGTGCTGGAGCTTGCAGGTGGTCAGTTACGGGCGGATACGACCACGGGGCAGGGTTTGCGACTGTTGCCTGGTACACGCCTCCAGGTGCGCTTGCGCCAGGGTGGCGAGCAGCTCCGGTTGACGGGTCGCGGGCACCATCACGCACTCAAGCAGCTGCTGCAGGAGTCCGGGGTGCCGCCCTGGGAGCGGGAACGCCTGCCCTTGTTGTACCTGGGAGAGGAACTGGTGGCCGTGGCCGACCTGTGGGTGGCGGCGGGCCACCAGGCCGGTCCCGGCGAACCGGGCTGGAAAATCCACTGGTGCCTCCCGTAGGAGCGGCCTCTGGCCGCGAATGCATGTTCGCGGCCAAGACCCTTGGGCGCTTTGAGCGCGAGCTGCGAAGCCGTTTGGGAGCCTTATCCCCCGCGAGTAAAAAACCTCTCCTTACACCCGCATATGGCCACAATGGCGATTGTCCGGGACGCCCCGTTCTGGTAGCCTTTAGTCCCGTCTCGCGATGCTCTGCATCGCTCCCGTTTCGAGCCT
This sequence comes from Gammaproteobacteria bacterium, assembly GCA_026197075.1. Lineage (GTDB taxonomy): Bacteria > Pseudomonadota > Gammaproteobacteria > DSM-19610 > DSM-19610 > JAIVHA01. The sequence goes on from JAPHQV010000013.1 coordinate 147,968, forward strand.
TCACCGGCTCCGCGTTATCCGGATTTTCATGACCCGATACATCTTTGTCACCGGCGGTGTGGTGTCCTCTTTGGGCAAGGGCATCGCCGCCGCCTCCCTGGGTGCGTTGCTGGAAGCGCGCGGCCTAAAGGTCACACTCATGAAGCTGGATCCCTACATCAATGTGGATCCCGGCACCATGAGCCCTTTCCAGCATGGCGAGGTGTTCGTCACCCACGACGGGGCCGAGACGGATCTGGACCTGGGACACTACGAGCGCTTCATCCGCACCACCATGTCCAAGGCCAACAACTTCACCACCGGCCAGATCTACGAGAACGTCATCCGCAAGGAACGCCGTGGCGAATACCTGGGCGGCACGGTACAGGTGATCCCGCACATCACCGACGAGATCAAGCGCTGCATCCTGGAAGGCTCCAAGGGGGCCGACGTGGCCATGGTGGAGATCGGCGGCACGGTGGGCGACATCGAGTCGCTGCCCTTCCTCGAGGCCATTCGCCAGATGGGCGTGGAACTGGGCCATGACCGGGTGTTGTACATGCACCTGACCCTGCTGCCCTATATCTCCACCTCGGGCGAGATCAAGACCAAGCCCACCCAGCATTCGGTCAAGGAGCTGCGCTCCATCGGGATACAACCGGACATCCTGCTGTGCCGCGCCGATCGCGAACTGCCCGATGACGAACGGCGCAAGATCGCCCTGTTCACCAACGTCGAGTCACGCGCCGTGTTCTCCGCCGTGGATGTGGACAGCATCTACAAGATTCCCGGCCTGTACCATCGCCAGCACCTCGACGACATCGTGGTGGACAAGCTGCGCCTGGATCTGCCGCCCGCCGATCTTTCCGAGTGGAACAAGGTGGTCCACGACATGGAAAACCCGGAAGCGGAAGTGACCGTGGCCATGGTCGGCAAGTATGTAAACCTCACGGAATCTTACAAGTCATTGTCTGAAGCCCTTATTCACGCAGGCATTCATACTCGCACCAAGGTGCGTATCCGCTACATCGACTCGGAACAGATCGAGGAGCAGGGCGTGGGCGTGCTCGCGGACGCCGACGCCATCCTGGTGCCCGGCGGCTTCGGTGAACGCGGCGTGGAAGGCAAGGTTCAGGCGGTACGCCATGCCCGTGAACGCAAGGTGCCCTACCTGGGCATCTGCCTGGGCATGCAGGTGGCGGTCATCGAGTATGCCCGCGACGTGGCCGGACTCGCCGGCGCCCACAGCACCGAGTTCAAACGTGATACCCCGCACCCGGTCATCGGTCTGATCACCGAATGGCGCACCGGCGACGGCCGGGTGGAGCGGCGCAGCGAACAGTCCGACCTGGGTGGCAGCATGCGCCTGGGTGGCCAGGAATGCCGCCTGGCGGAAGGCAGCCTGGCGCAGCAGCTCTACGGCAAGGACGTGATCGTGGAACGCCACCGCCACCGCTACGAGTTCAACAACCAGTACCGGGAACGCCTGCAACAGGCGGGCCTGGTCATTTCCGGCACTTCCATCGACGATTCCCTGGTGGAGATGGTGGAACTCCGCGACCACCCCTGGTTCGTGGCCTGCCAGTTCCACCCGGAATTCACTTCCACGCCGCGGGACGGCCATCCGCTGTTCTCCGGCTTTATCCGCGCCGCACGCGCCTACCGTGAGGGCGGTCAAGCCGCCGCCCCCCAGCTGGCGGGCGCCGACGCCTGAGCGTTTTCCGTCAAGGATTGAATGATGAAACTCTGTGGTTTTGATGCGGGCCTCGACGCCCCCTTTTTCCTGATTGCCGGACCCTGTGTCATCGAGTCCGAGGCGCTGGCCCTGGAAACCGCCGGACAGTTAAAGGAAATTGCCGATAGTCTTTCTATCCCATTTATTTACAAGTCTTCTTTCGACAAGGCCAACCGCTCCTCGGCGGCCAGTTTCCGAGGCCCCGGCCTGGAGGAAGGATTGCGCATCCTGGAAAAGGTCAAGCAGCAGATCGGTGTGCCGGTGCTCACCGACGTGCACGAAGACACTCCCCTGGATGAGGTCGCCGCCGTGGTGGACGTGCTGCAGACGCCGGCCTTCCTGTGTCGTCAGACCAACTTCATCCAGAACGTGGCCCGTGCCGGCAAACCGGTAAACATCAAGAAGGGCCAGTTCCTGGCGCCCTGGGACATGGCCAACGTGGTGGACAAGGCGCGCGCCACCGGCAACGAGCAGATCATGGTCTGCGAGCGCGGTGTGTCCTTCGGCTACAATAACCTGGTTTCCGACATGCGCGCCCTGGCGGTGATGCGCAACACCGGTTGCCCGGTGGTGTTCGATGCCACCCACTCGGTGCAGCTGCCCGGCGGGCAGGGCAGTCGCTCCGGCGGGCAGCGGGAATTCGTGCCGGTGCTGGCGCGCGCCGCCGTGGCCGCCGGCATCTCCGGCCTGTTCATGGAAACCCACCCGAACCCCGAGCAGGCCCTGAGTGACGGCCCCAACGCCTGGCCCCTGCCGCGCATGAAGGAATTGCTGGAAACCCTGAAGGTGATCGACCTGGCCGTGAAGGATCGGCCCTTCGCCGAGGCGGACCTGCTGTAGGAGCGGGCTCAGCCCGCGCCGGGGCTTGGCAATTCGCGGGCTGAGCCCGCTCCTACAGGATACAGTGCGGTTTTCCGGCGAAATAATCTAGATTTAGATGTAAGAATAGTAAATAAACATTTGTAATTGGAGTTAAAATGTCACTGATCGTCGATGTTCGAGGACGCGAGATTCTGGATTCCCGCGGCAACCCCACGGTGGAAGCCGATGTAACCCTGCAGTCCGGCGCGGTGGGCCGGGCGGCGGTACCCTCCGGTGCTTCCACCGGGACCCGCGAGGCGGTGGAGCTGCGCGATGGTGACAAGAGCCGGTATCTCGGCCGCGGTGTCAGCAAGGCGGTGAACTTCGTCAATACCGAATTGCGCGAGGCCCTGGTGGGGCAGAATGCCCTGGAACAGGTGAAGATCGACCAGATCATGAGCGACCTGGACGGCACTCCCAACAAATCACGCCTGGGCGCCAATGCCATCCTCGCGGTGTCCCTGGCGGTGGCCCAGGCCGCGGCGCGCAAGGCCGAGGTGCCGCTGTACAAGCTGCTGGGCGGCCGCGGACCCTTCCAGATGCCGGTCCCCATGATGAACATCATCAATGGCGGCGCCCATGCCAACAACAGTGTCGACCTGCAGGAATTCATGATCCTGCCCGTGGGCGCGCCCAATTTCCGCGAGGCCGTGCGCTACGGTGCCGAGGTGTTCCATGCCCTCAAGGGCGTGCTGCATGGCCGCGGCCTCAACACCGCCGTGGGTGACGAGGGCGGTTTCGCCCCCGACCTGTCCTCCAACGAGGCGGCCATCGAGGTCATCCTGGAGGCCATCGACAAGGCCGGCTACCGGGCGGGCGAGGACATCTTCCTGGGCCTGGACGTGGCCAGCTCCGAGTTCTACAAGGAAGGCCGCTATCACCTGGAATCCGAGGGCCGCGAGTTCAGCGCCTCCGAGTTCACCGACTACCTGGCCGACTGGGTCGACCGCTATCCCATCCTGTCCATCGAGGACGGCATGGCCGAGGACGATTGGGATGGCTGGAAGGTCCTCACCGAGCGCCTGGGCAGCCGCGTGCAGCTGGTGGGCGACGACCTGTTCGTCACCAATACCTCGATCTTCCGCGAAGGCATCGACCAGGGCATCGCCAACTCCATCCTCATCAAGCCCAACCAGATCGGCACCCTGTCGGAAACCCTGGATGCCATCCTCATGGCCCGCGACAACGGCTATTCCGCCGTGGTCTCCCACCGTTCCGGCGAAACCGAGGACGTGGTGATTGCCGACATTGCCGTAGGCACCAGCGCCAGCCAGATCAAGACCGGCTCCCTGTCCCGCTCCGATCGTGTGGCCAAGTACAATCGCCTGATGCGTATCGAGGACCAGCTCAAGGACAAAGCCGAGTACGCCGGTCGCGCGGCCTTCAAGTCACTGGGCTGAGACGTGCGCCGTGTACGGCTAACCGTCGGGTAAGAAAGGATGCGTTATCTGTTCCTGGTGCTGCTGGTGCTGCTGTTATTCCTGCAGTTTCGCCTGTGGGTGGGCGAGGGCAGCTTTGCCGAGGTCTGGCGCCTGAACCAGGATGTCGCGGAACAAAAACTCGATAACGCCCGCCTGCGCGAGCGCAACGAGGCCCTGGATGCGGAGGTGAAGGATCTCAAGCAGGGCCTGGATGCCATCGAGGAACGCGCCCGCGAGGAACTGGGGATGATCAAGGAAGACGAGATCTTCTACCAGATCATCGAAGAAGAGGCCAAGCCTTCACGTTGATGACAAGTGATTCGTTTTGAACCACCAGGACGCCAAGGGCGCCAGGAAAACCCTGTCAAACCGCCAAAACGCCAAGGCGCCAAGAACATCAATAAAATTCCTTATTTTTTTATTGTGATGTTGTTTTTCTTGGCGCCTTGGCGTCTTGGCGGTTACAACATATTTCTTGGCGTACTTGGCACCTTGGCGGTTCAAATCATGATCATCAAATCCACATCATGAACTTCTGGGCCCTGATCCCCGCCGCCGGTATCGGCCGCCGCATGGGAGGCGATGTCCCCAAGCAATACCTGCCGCTCGGTGGCAGGACCGTCCTCGAACACACACTGGACGCCCTGGCCCGCCACCCCGCAATCGATGGCCTGGTGCTGGTGCTGAACGCGGACGACCCGCGCGCCCCGACGTTTCCCGACCAGGTACAGGGCAAGCCCCTGCTGCTCGCGACCGGTGGCGCGGAACGTAGTGATTCCGTATCGAGCGGCCTGGAACGGCTGGCCGGGCAGGCCGACGACCAGGACTGGGTGCTGGTGCACGATGCCGCGCGACCCTGCCTGCGCCGGGAAGACCTCGACCGGCTCATCGAAACCCTGCGCGATCATCCCGTGGGTGGTCTGCTGGGCGTGCCGGTGCGCGACACCATGAAGCGCGCCGCTGTCGGCGATGCGGTGCGCGAGACCGTGGACCGCGAGGGTTTGTGGCATGCGCTGACGCCGCAGATGTTCCGGTTCGGGGCGCTGCGCGAGGCATTGCGCACTGCACAGGCACGCGGCCTGCCGGTCACCGATGATGCCTCCGCCATGGAACTGGCCGGCCATGTACCACTGCTGGTGGAAGGCCACGGCGATAACCTCAAGATCACCCGCCCGGAAGACCTCGCCCTGGCGGAATTCCATTTACGCCAACAGGAGCGGCTATGAGAATCGGTCAGGGCTTCGATGCCCATGGTTTCCAGGATGGCGGCCAGCTGGTGCTGGGTGGCGTGCGTATCGACCACCCCCAAAGCCTTGCCGCCCATTCCGATGGCGATGTGGTGATCCATGCCCTGTGCGATGCCCTGCTCGGGGCCGCCGGTCTACGTGACATCGGCCAGCACTTTCCCGACTCCGATCCCCGCTTCAAGGGCATCTCGAGTCGCAAACTGTTGCAGCACGTCGTGCAGCTGCTGCATGTGAACGGCTACGAGATCGGCAATGTGGACCTCACCATCATCGCCCAGGCGCCCCGGCTCGCCCCCTACATCGCCGATATGACCGCCAACCTTGCCAACGATTGCCGGCTCGACACAGGGCGCGTCAACATCAAGGCCACCACCACGGAACAGATGGGCTTCACCGGCCGCGGCGAGGGCATTGCCGCCATGGCCGTGGCGCTGCTGCAGGAGCAGGGCGACACTTGAAACAGCGCGGCAGATGCTCGCCCCTGTAGGAGCGGCCTTTGGCCGCGAAACCCCCTTGCCCTACGCCTGGGGCGGCCCCGCCGGCCAGGCCCGCCTGCGCGTCGCCCCGGAGGATTTCCAGGTCACCGAGATCCCCGTCTGCCTGCCGGAAGGGCAGGGCGAACACTTATGGTTGCGGGTGCGCAAGCGCGACAGCAATACCGAGTGGGTGGCGAAACAGCTGGCGCGCTGGGCCGGCGTGGGACCGGCGCAGGTCAGCTATGCGGGCCTGAAGGACCGCCGGGCCGTCACCGAGCAATGGTTCTCCATCCACCTGCCGGGGCAGGCCGACCCCGACCTGAACCTGCTGAGCAATGATGAATTCCATATCGAGGAAGCGGCCCGCCATTCCCGCAAGCTCAGGCGTGGCGCCCTCAAGGGCAATCGCTTCGTGTTGCGCCTGCAGGACTGGCAGGGTGATCGGGAGTTGCTGGAACAGCGCCTGCACCGCATCTCCAGTAGCGGTGTACCCAACTACTTCGGCGAACAACGCTTCGGCCACGAGGGAGGCAACCTGGAACAGGCCCGACGCCTGTTCTCGGGTGAATTGAAGAAATGTCCGCGCCACCAGCGTGGCCTGTACCTGTCCGCCGCCCGCTCCTGGCTGTTCAATCACATCGCCGGCCTGCGCGTGACGGCCGGCACCTGGAACCAGGCCCTGCCCGGGGATTTCCTGCAACTCGATGGTCGCCACGCGGGCTTCGTCGCGGAAGCCGATGACGACGAGCTCGCGGCGCGCCTGAATGCCATGGAGGCGCACCCTACCGGACCCATGTGGGGGCGCGGCCGGCCACAAACAGGGGAACCTCAGACCCAGTGGGAAGCGGATCAATTGGCAGCCTGCGCCGACTGGTGTGAGGGACTGGAGCGGGCCGGCCTGGAACAGGAACGCCGCGCCCTGCGGGTGGGTCTGGAGGGGCTGCGCTGGGAATGGGAGGATGAAGGGAGTCTGCGCCTTGAATTCAGCCTGAATGCAGGGTCTTACGCCACCGTGGTCGTGCGCGAGCTGGTGGACGGTATTCCATAACAAATCGTCTTTTTTGTGTGCCAGCGTACATACGGAATAAAGAATTGCTGACACACTGCGCCCATGCAGTAGCAGATGGTCTGATGCTGATCCGCCGGGTCAGGATGCGGGCAACCTTTCAATCTGATTTGCATGAGGAAAAAGAAATGGATATCAGCATTCGAAAAGCAATATTGGCAGGCGCAATCGCTGCAGTGATTTCAGCACCCACATTCGCCGCCGAGAGTGGCCAGTATGGCCGGTCTTCCGAAGCGCCAGGCAAGAGCGAATCGGAAATGCCCATGCGTGGTCAATCCACAACCGGCGATTCCATGAGTCGCCAGAAGAACATGGAGCACAAGTCCATGGGCGCGACGACCAGGAGCCAGGTGAAGAACAACCCGATCTATTCACGGTCCGCCAAAAATCTTGAAGGCACGGAGATCCTGGATGTGGCTGGTGAAGAGGCCGGCACCATCCAGAGTGTCGTGCTGACAAACGATCGCCGCAGCGCCCATGCAGTGGTCTCCACGGGCGGCATGATGGGCATCGGCGCACGCGATGTACTGGTTTCCCTCGATGAACTCAATGCCGCGGGTGATGGCAAGTTGCAGCTGAATATCACTCAGAAGCAGCTCGAATCCCGTCAGGAGTACCAATCGGAACAGTACGTGAAACTGGAAGGTGAAAAGCCGATCAGTGGCGCGATTTCCGAGTTCTCGGCCTTCGAAACGGAAGAGGAAGCCCAGGATCCGACCGCGGCTCCCAAGGCGCCGGAATCCTCGCAGTAACAAGCCCTGTGCCTGGAACGTAAAGAGGCCAAAGGGAAGGGGTCAGGTCCTGTAGTGGTATACCCGTCATCCAGGGTATTCCGATACGGGAACTGGCCCCTTTTTACATGATGAACCGATCCTTCGAACTTGATCGAACGCTAAGGTGCGGCACCTGCCGCAGCGGCACCCATGAGTACCGGATACCATAGCGGTTGCAGCAGACCTCCCTCGACGGCTACCCGCAGCATCTTGTGCTGCTCGGCCTGCGCGAAGCGCGGACAGCACGCGACGAATTCCTCGACCGTGAACGGCCGCTCCTGGTCCGCCAACCAGCGAAACGCTTCGACCGCCTCGCGATGGACCTTCATGCGCACAGTGGTACTGGTGCCGTAGTTCGGTTCCCAGGTCTGCAGGGCGAGTGAGCGTATCTCGCTGTTCCCGGCTTCCTGGGTTTCCACCTTGAGGGTTGAATGTGGTGTCTTCTGGAACCGGTCCCCGGGCTGGAGGCCGGACAAGCGTGCTCCCAGGGGACGCAATTGATCGATGAATTCCCCGGCCTTCAGCGAGGCGAGTTGCGCCGGCAGGCGCTGCAGCAACGCGGCCGCCTGTGCGGTGGCCGCCTGGCGCTCCGGTTCCTGGCCCCAGGCGCCGTAGAGTGGTCGTCGCCATGCCTCGTCCTGCAGCAGCAGGGGTTCCAGTTGTGACAGCAGGCAGTCCAGGGCAGAGGGTACATACAGGCCGATGCTGACGGACAGGGAGTCGTCGTGAGACTCGGTGTGGTGCCAGGTACCGCGTGGCATATAGAGCACCGAACCTGGTTGCATTTCAACTCTGGTGAAGTGCGCGTGATCCGCATCCGGAAAGCCCCGAACGGCCTGCGGGTAAAGGGCGTCGAAGGGTGCTGATCCGGGCACGAACTGGCTACCGGAGGGGTAGCGCAGTTCATCGACCGGTGCGATATGGAAAACCTTGCTGCCCTTGAGCTGGATGGAAAAGATGTCCTGCGCATCGAAGTGCACCGACAGTCCTTCCTCGACCGGTGAGGCGAACACGCTCATGCATGCGGCGCCAGGGTTGATGCCCAGTTCCACTTCCAGGTCGCGCAACGCGGTGCTGGCGCCCGGCACGGTCGCCGTGACGTCCTCGAACTGCAGGGTCAGGCCCATACGGTACAGCGCCATGGCATCGACCTGGTCGATGCGAATCATCTTTTGGTAGCGACGACCCTGGGTGAAACGCAGCGTTCCCTGGTAACGACGGGCGAGCGCCTCGGTGCTGGCGAGTTCCGGGGTGCGCAGGAAGGCTGGGAGTCGGGCGGGATCGCCGTGCGCGAAGAACGCGCGTTCCGGCCAGTGATCGGCGAAAAACCGGTCGGCCGCGGCGGGGCCCAGCAGGCCGGCGAGCACCTGCGCGTGATTTCCGTTCATGTTCCCCCCCATGTCCAGTTCGGACCCGTTTATTTAGAATAAGAAAATCATAGGCGTCTTTCCGGATGAGTCAACGGATGATCGTGGCCGCCCAGAAGCGGTGCGTGGCCAGCTACAAGCGCTTCAGCAGCACATAGACCGCTCCTGTGCCGCCATCCACGGGCCGGGCGGTGGCGAAGGCCAGCACCTCGTCGCGCTGGCGCAACCAGCCATCCACCTTGCCCTTGAGGACCGGCCCCTGGTTCCGCGAACCGCGGCCCTTGCCATGGATGATGCGCACGCAGCGCAAGTGGCGCAGCCGGCACTGGTAGAGAAACTCGCTCACGGCCTGGCGGGCGCTGGGTACGTTCATGCCATGCAGGTCCAGTTCCGCGCCCACCGAGAACTGGCCGCGGCGCAGTTTTCGCAGTAATTGATGTTGCAGTCCCGGGCGTGCGAAGCCCAACTCCTCGCCGGTGTCCATTTCCCAGGGTTCGAACAGGTCCGAGAGGGCATCCTGCAGTACGGCGCGCTCGTCGGCCAGGGCGAAGCGCGGACGCGGGGCGGGGCGACGGTCGACGGGGGGTGCCCGGTCGCTGCGCACGGGGACGACGGCGCCGACGCTGGCGCGGAACAGGGCACGGTCTTCCGGGCTGAGGGGGGATTTCTTGCTGGACATGACGGGGTAAATAGGCCGGAAGTGAAACCAGCATACTTGCGCGGTTGCACGCTGCCAAGCGAGCATGCCGGGCTTCGGCCCGACAGGATCTGCTGCAGGGAATCAGGGGCGGCACTCGTCCCAGGGACTGGGAGAACCGGCTCGGTTCCCGTATAGTACTGGTCTGCATGAAAAAACAGACGGTCCGGGGACCGGGCCGAGGCCATGAGAATTCTGATCAGCAACGATGATGGTTATACAGCGCCCGGGATACGTTGTCTCGCCGAGGCACTTGCCACCATGGGCACCGTGACCCTGGTGGCCCCGGACCGCGACCGCAGCGGTGCCTCCAACTCCCTCACGCTCACCAACCCCATCCGGGCCACGGAGGTGGAGGAGCGGGTCTATTGCGTCGACGGCACGCCCACCGATTGCGTGCACCTGGCCATCACCGGCCTGCTGGACGAAGACCCGGACATCGTGGTGTCGGGCATCAATGCCGGCGCCAACCTTGGAGACGATGTGATCTATTCCGGCACCGTGGCGGCTGCCATGGAAGGCCGTTTCCTCGGCCTGCCGGCCATCGCCGTGTCACTGGCTTCCCACACCCCCACTCATTACTCCACCGCGGCACGGGTGGTGCTGGAACTGGTCAGTCGCCTGACGGTGGATCCGCTGCCGGCGGACACCATCCTCAACATCAATGTGCCGGATGTCCCCTGGGACGAGCTCCAGGGATTCAGTGCCACGCGTCTGGGTCACCGCCACAAAGCGGAGCCGGTGGTGCGTGCCGAGGATCCACGCGGCCGGCCCATCTACTGGGTGGGGCCTTCCGGACCCGAGCAGGATGCGGGGCCGGGCACCGATTTCCATGCCATCCGCAACCATCATGTCTCCATCACGCCGATCCAGGTGGACCTCACCCGCCACGATGCCATCGACAAGGTGGCAAGCTGGCTGGGCGCGCGGGCCTGAGCCGTACGCCATGCACAACGGGAACCGCGGTATCGGCATGACCTCCCAGCGCACCCGCGACCGACTGGTGGAGCGGCTGCGCGAGGAAGGCATCCGGGACAATGCCGTGCTGGAGGTGATCCGCGCCACCCCTCGCCACCTGTTCGTCGACGAGGCCCTGGACAGTCGTGCCTACGAGGACACCGCCCTGCCCATCGGCCATGGCCAGACCATTTCGCAGCCCTACATCGTGGCACGCATGACGGAGCTGGTGATCGCGAAGCGTCCGCAGAAGGTGCTGGAGGTGGGCACCGGCTCCGGCTACCAGGCGGCGGTGCTGGCGCAACTGGTGCCCAAGGTCTACACCACCGAACGGATCGAGGCCCTGGCGACCCAGGCACGCCAGCGATTCCGGCAGCTTGGCCTGCGCAATGTGCGCGCCACCCGCAGCGACGGCACCATGGGTCTGCCCGACTTCGCACCCTATGACGCCATCATCGTCACGGCCGGAGGCGAGGCGGTGCCCGAGGCCCTGCTGCAACAGCTGGCGCCCGGTGGTCGATTGGTGATGCCGGTCGGCGGCCGGGACTACCAGGTGCTGACCCTGGTGGAACACACCGAAGAGGGTTTCGTGCGCGAGACCCTGGAGCCCGTGGTGTTCGTGCCCCTGATCGGTGGTATCAGCTGATGGCGCTGTTCACGAGCCTGTATGACCGGGTGATGCACTGGGCGCGCCATCGTCACGCGGCCTGGTACCTGGGTGGACTGAGCTTTGCCGAGTCCTCTTTTTTCCCCATCCCGCCCGATGTGATGCTGGCCCCCATGAGTCTTGCCCAGCCACGGCGGGCCTGGTTCTTTGCGCTCATTACCACGCTGACGTCCGTGGCCGGCGGCGTACTGGGATATGCCATCGGCCATTTCGCCCTGGAATGGCTGGCACCGCTGATCAACGAAGGCGGACGCTGGCATGATCATTACCAGCATGCCCTGGCCTGGTTTTCCGAATGGGGCTTCTGGGCGGTGTTCCTGGCCGGCTTCTCGCCCATCCCCTACAAGGTTTTCACCATTACCGCCGGCGCCCTGATCATGCCGTTGTTGCCCTTCGTGGTGGCGTCCTTCATCGGGCGTGGCTTGCGCTTCTTCATGGTGGCGGGCCTGCTGGCCTGGGGCGGTCCACGCATGGAGGCCATGCTGCGCCGTTACGTGGAATGGCTGGGCTGGCTGCTGGTGGTGCTGGCGATAGTGGCATACCTGGTGGTCCGCAATTCGTGATAGGGTCTTGACGTCACTCCAGAGATAGCCGGGGCGTGAATTCGGGAACCGCGGATCAGAACTGACTCAGGTTTCCGGGAACCTAATGTTGAAACACAGCACCACTGCACATCGAGTACTCCTGTTGCTGTTGCTTGGCATTTCATTGACGTGGCTGAATGGCTGCAGCAATGTCGCGCGTCCTCCGATCAGCGATCGCAGCGCGGGTCCTGCGTGGACACCGGACAGCCACCGCGTGCGCGCGGGTGAGACCCTCTATTCCATCGCCTTCCAGTATGGCATGCGCCATGAAACCCTGGCGCAGTGGAATGGCTTGCGTTCGCCGTACACCATCAAGGTCGGACAGACCCTGCGACTGAAGCCGTCCGCGAAACCAACAGGTGCAGCTTCCCGCAGCAGTTCCAGTACATCAGCATCTTCTGATTCTGTGAAACAAACTCCCGCTCCGACGACAACGCGGCCATCCGTCACACCGCCGCTGCAGAAAACCTCCCCGATTACCTGGCAATGGCCCGCGCAAGGGCCGATTTTGCGTACATATCAGGGGAATAGCCATGGCAAGAAAGGCATCGAGATCGGTGGCGCGCGTGGCCAGGCGGTACGAGCCGCGGCAGCGGGACGCGTGGTCTATGCAGGCAGTGGACTTGTCGGCTACGGCAGGCTTATCATCATCAAGCACGACGCACGTTTTCTTAGTGCCTATGGCTTTAACGATACGTTGTTTGTCCAGGAAGGGTCACAGGTCCATGCAGGTCAGGTGATCGCGGAAATGGGCAGTAGTGGCACCAACCGTGTACAACTGCATTTCGAGATTCGCAGGGATGGCAAGCCGGTTGATCCACTGCAATACCTGCCAAAACGCTGATCGTTACGGCACTGGTCAAGAAAAGTTGTGGAGTGGAGGATACGGTCCGCCGCATCTTCAGCGGTGGCGCCGGAAATACACGCAACAGGGTTGTAGCGAGGTGGATCATGCCCAAGACCAGCAAGATCTCCAATCGAAAGGATGCCGACCGTTTTCAACGGCCCCCCATGCCGGCATCCGCGTTTGAAGAGGATGAAGATGTCGTCGAGACCGTGAGTCACGACGTCGACACCGAATCCGAAATCACTACCCGGGAAACGGTATATGCCGCCGGGGAACATCCCGATAATCACCCCGATGCGACGCGACTCTACCTGAGCGAAATCGGCTTTTCCCCGCTACTGAGCGCCGAGGAAGAGGTGTACTACTCACGCCTTGCGCAGAAAGGCGTGGAATCCGGCCGCCGTCGCATGATCGAAAGCAATCTGCGCCTGGTAGTGAAGATCGCGCGCCGTTACATGAATCGTGGCCTTGCCCTGCTGGACCTGATCGAGGAGGGCAACCTGGGGTTGATTCGCGCGGTCGAGAAGTTCGATCCCGAGCGGGGCTTCCGCTTCTCCACCTATGCCACCTGGTGGATCCGCCAGACCATCGAGCGGGCCATCATGAACCAGACCCGCACCATCCGGCTGCCCATTCACGTGGTGAAGGAACTCAACGGTTATCTGCGGACCGCACGACAACTGGCGCAGCAGCTCGACCATGAACCCAAGGCGGAAGAGATCGCGGCAGTGGCCAACAAGCCTGTCGCAGATGTGAAACGCATGCTGGGTTTCAACGAACGGGTAACGTCAGTCGATATCCCCATTGGCCGGGACTCGGGTAAATCCGTCATCGATTCGGTGCCCGACGAAAACAACCCGGATCCATCCGAACAGCTGATGGACGATGATGTGCTCTCCAACCTGGATACCTGGGTGGACCAGCTCAGTGCCAAGCAACGCGAGGTGCTGGAGCGCCGCTTCGGCCTGCACGGCTACAAGGTCTCGACCCTGGAAGAAGTGGGCAGCGAGATCGGGGTGACCCGGGAACGGGTGCGACAGATCCAGATGGACGCCCTGAAACGGCTGCGGGAAATCATGGAGAGCGAGGGGTTTTCCTCCGACGCGCTGTTTTCCTGACTCGCTTACTCGATCATGAACAATGCCGCCACCACTCGCCGGCCTTCACCCAGCAGGATGTTGTAGGTCCGGCAAGCGGCGGCGGTGTCCATTACCTCCATCCCGATACCTTGTTGCAGGAATACCGCCATGCAGTCCGGGGGCGGAAAACGCAGCCGTGCGCCCGTGCCCAGCAGCAGGATTTCCGGCTCCAGGCTCCGTAGCACCTCCAGGTGCGCCGGCTGCAGTTCCCTGAAACCCGGCGCCCAGTCGGGAATCAGCCGGTCAGCGGTCACCACCACATGGCGATCGACAATGTGTTCATTGACCACGATCCGCCCCCGTTCATAGGCGCGGATACTGTTCTGGTCGGGCAAATGGTCCTGAGCAAATCGCATCCCCCCAACCTTACCCAATCGGGGTCAGGTCTTGCAATCCAGCACTGGTTTCCGAGCACCATAGTATTTGTGCTGGATTGCAAGACCTGACCCCGGCACTTCGGATAGTATTCCCCGCATGCAACCCGATGAAGACCGTAAACGCCGTGATTTCGTCCTCGGCAACCTGATCCTGGGCCTCGCGGCCCTCATCCTGTTGTTCATGGGGCCGTTGTGGGAGCGCCTGGGCGTCTGGGCGCTGATCCTGTGGATGGCCCTTGCCGCCACAGGGGTGTACCTGATTACCAAGGACAAGGATCAGCACCCCGGACCACCCCTCTGACCTTCCCTGATCGCGATTTTTCGGTTACCCGTCTTGTGTCCGGGGCACAATTTCAGTAATGTGGCTTGTTTGACTCTATGTCATTGTTTAACCTTCTGTAACCGCTGCCCAGAGTGCCAAATTGAACGACGAATTCGCCAGGATCAAGCGCCTCCCCCCCTATGTGTTCAACATCGTCAATGAGTTGAAGGCCAAGGCCCGCGCGCGCGGGGAGGACATCATCGATTTCGGCATGGGCAACCCCGACCGGCCGACGCCCCAGCACATCGTCGATAAACTGGTCGAGGCGGCCCAGCGCGGCGACACACACCGCTACTCGGTATCACGCGGCATCCCGCGCCTGCGTCGGGCCATCTGCACCTGGTACAAGCGCCGCTTCGACGTGGACCTGGACCCCGAGACCCAGGCCATCGTTACCATCGGTTCCAAGGAGGGCCTGGCCCACCTGGCCCTGGCCACCATGGGGCCGGGCGACGCGGTGCTGGTGCCCAACCCCGCCTATCCCATTCATCCTTATGGCTTCGTGATTTCCGGTGCCGATATCCGTCATGTACCCATGATCGAGGGAGTCGATTTCTTCGAGGCGCTGGAAAAGGCCATCAAGGATTCCTGGCCCAAGCCCAAGATGCTGGTGCTGAATTTTCCCGGCAACCCCACTACCCAGTGCGTGGACCTGGAGTTCTTCGAGCGGGTGGTCGCCATCGCCCGCGAGCACGACATCTGGGTGGTGCACGACATCGCCTACGCCGACCTGGTGTTCGATGGCTATGTGGCGCCCTCGATCCTGCAAGTGCCGGGCGCGACGGACGTGGCGGTGGAATTCTACAGCCTGTCCAAGAGCTACAACATGCCGGGCTGGCGCGTCGGCTTCATGTGCGGCAACAAGACCCTGGTGGCGGCCCTGGCGCGCATGAAGTCCTACCTGGACTACGGCACCTTCACACCCATCCAGGTGGCGGCCATTACCGCCCTGGAAGGCCCGCAGGAGTGCGTGCGCGAGATCGCCGCCGTCTATGAAAGTCGCCGCGACGTGTTGTGCGACGGTCTCAACGCCCTGGGCTGGAAGGTGGAAAAACCCAAGGCCACCATGTTCGTGTGGGCGCCCATTCCTGAACAATACCGGCACCTGGGGTCGCTGGAATTCTCCAAGCGCCTGCTTGCGGAGGCCAAGGTGGCGGTGGCACCGGGCATCGGCTTCGGTGACTACGGCGACACCCATGTGCGCTTCGGCCTGATCGAAAACGAGCACCGCACCCGCCAGGCGGTGCGCTGTATCCGTGAAATGTTCCGCAGGGACGAAAAACAGAAGAAAGTCTCCGGAGGAGAATGAGCTTGAAACCCGTCAACGTAGGACTCCTGGGGCTCGGCACCGTCGGTGGCGGCACCTTCAACGTGCTGAGCCGCAACGCCGAGGAAATCACCCGTCGTGCCGGGCGCGGCATCCGCATCAGTCATGCCGCCGCCCGCGACTACGACCCCGCGCGCCTGCCCGGCATCGCGGACATCCAGGTCAGCGACGACGCCTTCAGCGTGGTGGAAAACCCGGAGGTGGACATCATCGTCGAGCTGATCGGCGGCTACAGCCCGGCCAAGGAGCTGGTGCTCAAGGCCATCGAGAACGGCAAACACGTGGTCACCGCCAACAAGGCGCTGATCGCCCTGCACGGCAACGAGATCTTCGCCGCCGCCCAGCAAAAGGGCGTGATGGTGGCCTTCGAGGCGGCCGTGGCCGGCGGCATTCCCATCATCAAGGCCATTCGCGAGGGCCTGGCCGCCAACCAGATCGAATGGCTGTGCGGCATCATCAACGGCACCGGCAACTTCATTCTCACGGAGATGCGCGACAAGGGCCGCGATTTCGACGACGTGCTCAAGGAGGCGCAGGCCCTGGGCTATGCCGAGGCCGATCCTACCTTCGACGTGGAAGGGATCGACGCCGCCCACAAACTCACCATCCTGGCCTCGCTGGCCTTCGGCATCCCGCTGCAGTTCGACAAGACCTACACCGAGGGCATCACCAACATCACCCGTGACGACGTGGCCTATGCCGAGGAGCTGGGCTACCGCATCAAGCACCTGGGCTTCTCGCGCCGCACACCGGCCGGCGTCGAGCTGCGCGTGCACCCGACCCTGATCCCCGAACGGCGACTGATCGCCAACGTGGACGGCGTCATGAACGCCGTGCTGGTGAAGGGCGATGCCGTGGGTCCGACCCTGTACTACGGCGCCGGCGCCGGTTCCGAGCCGACCGCCTCCGCCGTGGTGGCCGACATCATCGACGTGGTGCGCACCCTCACCGCCGACCCGGAGAACCGCGTGCCACACCTAGCCTTCCAGCCCGGCGCGCTGGCGGACCTGCCCATCCTGCCCATGGAGGAGGTGGAGACTGCCTATTACCTGCGCATGCTGGCCGTGGACCGCCCCGGCGTGCTGGCCGACGTGACGCGTATCCTCGGCGATTCCGGCATCAGCATCGAGGCCATCATCCAGAAGGAACCGGCCGAGGATGCCACCGACGTGCCGGTCATCATGCTCACGCGCCAGGTGCGCGAAAAACAGATGAACCAGGCCATCGCCCGCATCGAGGCCCTCGATGCCCTGCATGGCCCCGTCACGCGCATCCGGGTGGAGCACCTGGACGCGCAGTAGTGAAAATGCATCCGTCATTCCCGCGAATGCGGGAATCCATGGCTTGAAAACCTGGATTCCCGCATTCGCGGGAATGACGAGGAAATAGTCTCCAATCATACAGACCAGGACCACCGCCATGCCCTTCCGTCCCCGCTATACCGGCCTCATCGACAAGTACCGCGACCGTCTGCCCGTGCACGACGACACGCGCATCATCAGCCTCGGCGAGGGCAACACCCCGCTGATCCGCCTGAACAACATCCCGCGCGAAATCGGCAAGGAAGTGGACATCTACGTCAAGTACGAGGGTCTCAACCCCACCGGTTCCTTCAAGGACCGCGGCATGACCATGGCGGTGACCAAGGCGGTGGAAGAGGGCAGCCGCGCGGTGATCTGCGCCTCCACCGGCAACACCTCGGCCGCGGCGGCGGCCTATGCGGCCCGCGCCGGCATCACCGCCTTCGTGCTCATCCCCGAAGGCAAGATCGCCATGGGCAAGCTGGCGCAGGCCATGATGCACGGTTCGGTAGTGCTGCAGATCCGTGGCAACTTCGATGCCGGTATGCGCCTGGTGAAGGAAGTGGCCGCCGAGGCCCCGGTGACCATCGTCAACTCCATCAATCCCTATCGCCTGCAGGGCCAGAAGACGGCCGCCTTCGAGATCATCGAGGAGCTGGGCCGCGCGCCGGACTACCACTGCCTGCCCGTGGGCAACGCCGGCAACATCACCGCTCACTGGATCGGCTACTGCGAGTACTCGGCCGCCTCCGGTGACCATGTCACCGAGGCCTGTTCCTTCTGCAAGGGCCACTGCACCTACGCCGGCGGCGCCATCGTCGGCAACCGGCCGAAGATGGTGGGCTACCAGGCGGCCGGCTCCGCGCCCTTCATGCGCGGCCACATGGTGGACGATCCCGACACCGTCGCCACCGCCATCCGCATCGGCCATCCCCAGTCCTGGGACCAGGCCTGGAAGGTACGCGAGGAATCCGGTGGCTGGTTCGACGAATGCAGTGACGAGGAAATCCTCGCCGCGCAGAAACTGCTGGCGCGCAAGGAAGGGGTGTTCTGTGAACCGGCATCCGCCGCCTCCCTGGCCGGCGCCCTGCGTGATATCAAATCTGGCAAGATCCCCGAGGGCAGTTCCGTGGTCTGCACCCTGACGGGTAATGGTCTCAAGGACCCGGACACCGCCATCGCCCAGAGCCAGGGTGGGGTGGTCACCATCGATGCCGCCCTGGAGCCGGTCAAGGCCGCCATACTTGGCAATATGAAATAGGCCTTTCACCGGCTCGTGCCACGCCATCCCCGCGAGAGCGGGACAAAATCAGGTAGCACGTTGAATGCCGCAGGGGCGGGCCGAAGGGCGAGCGCAGTGTGTCTCCATGCGTTGGGTGCGCTTGGGATGACGGGGTACGACGGAAAAGGGAGCTGAACATGGTACCGTCACAACTCACCCTGTTGGTGCCCGGCCTGTTCGGTCCTTTTCCTGCCGGGAACGAGATGTTGCCCGCGCCATCGTTGCCCGCGCTGCTTGACCTGTTGCGGTGTGCCAGTCCATTGCAGAATGACGATGCAGATGACCCGGACGCGTGGCTCTGTGCGCGCTTCGGCATCTCCCGTGACTCGGAGTCCGACTGGCCCCTGGCCCCATTGCTGGTGGAGCTGGAACTGGGTGAGGCCGGCCAGGACTACTGGTTGCGCGCCGATCCAGTGCATTTGCGCGCTGACCGCAGCCACCTGGTCCTGTTTGGACCCGAGGCACTGGCGATTCGCCAGGAGGAGGCCGATGCCCTGGCGGAGGGTTTCAATGCACTCTATCAACCGGACGGTCTGCGGTTGTACACGCCCACACCGAACCGCTGGTATCTGCGCCTGGCGCAGGCGCCGCGTCTGGCCAACACGCCGCTCCCCGATGTCATCGGTCGGGACATCGACCGCCACCTGCCGCGCGGCGAGGATGCCGGTTCCTGGCATGCGCGGCTGAACGAAATCCAGATGCTGTTCCATACCCATGCGGTGAATGAACGGCGCGCGGAGCAGGGTCAACCGGGCATCAACAGCCTGTGGCTCTGGGGTGGCGGACGGATGCCGGCTTCACTGCAGGCGCAGGATGCCTGGGTGTGCAGTGACGACCCGCTGGCCCGGGCGCTGGCGCGAGCCGCCAGCGTACCACTCCTGGAGTCAGACGGAGACCTGCAGGACTGGCTGCCCACCGCACTGAATGAAGGGCCCGGACTGGTGGTCCTGAGCGGCTGTCGCCAGGCACAGCAATATGGCGATACGCAGGAGTGGAGCGAGCGGATACAGGAACTGGAACGGACATGGTGGGCACCCTTGCAAGCAATGCGCGCGCAGGGCCGTCTGCAGCGTCTCGTGCTTCAGGCGCCACCCCGTGCGGCGTATCATATCGGCGCACCACGCTGGTGGGAGCGACTGCGCCGGCCGCGAGCACTGCGGCACTACCTTGCCTCGTGACCAAACGCTGTAGGAGCGGCCTTTGGCCGCGAATTGGTGTGCCAGCCCGGTTCGCGGCCAAAGGCCGCTCCTACATTCTATCCAAGTACAGGCAGACCACATGAGTCATCGCATCGTGCGCCGTACCGTCGACCCGGAGGCGGCAGGACGTTTCCCCGACCTGCATCCGGTGCTGGGACGCATCTATGCCGCGCGCCAGGTCACCACGCCGATGGAGCTGGAAACCGGCCTGCAGGGCCTGCACCCACCGGAACTGCTGGGAGGTCTGCCCGCGGCCCTGGATCTGCTGGAGGCGGCACTGCGGGAGCAGTGGAACATCCTGGTCATCGGCGACTTCGATGCCGATGGCGCCACCAGCACAGCCCTGTGCATGCGTGGCCTGCGCCTGCTCGGCGCGAACCACCTCGACTACCTGGTACCCAACCGCTTCGAGTATGGCTATGGCCTGACGCCGGAGATCGTGGCGGTGGCGGCCGAACGCAAGCCGGACCTGATCCTCACCGTGGACAATGGCGTATCCAGTATCGAGGGTGTGGCGGCAGCGAAGGCGCTGGGCATCCGCGTGCTGGTGACGGATCACCATTTACCCGGTGCGCAATTGCCTGCCGCCGATGCCCTGGTCAATCCCAACCTGCCGGGTGATCTCTTTCCCAGCAAGTCTCTCGCGGGTGTGGGTGTCGCCTTTTACCTGCTGCTGGCGCTGCGTGCCCGGCTGCGGGAACAGGACTGGTTCACCCGCCAGCAACTGACGGAACCCAACCTGGCACAACTGCTGGACCTGGTGGCCCTGGGTACGGTGGCCGACGTGGTGCCCCTGGATCGCAACAACCGCATCCTGGTGCAGCAGGGCCTGGCACGCATCCGTGCCGGCCACTGCGTGCCCGGAATCCGTGCCCTGATCGAGGTGGGCGGGCGCAACCCGGCTCGGCTGGTGGCCGCTGACCTGGGCTTCGTGGTGGGCCCGCGCCTCAATGCCGCCGGACGCCTGGTGGACATGGCCCATGGCATCGAATGCCTGTTGACCGACGACCCCGCCGAGGCACTGCGCATGGCCCGGGAACTGGACGATCTCAATCGTGAGCGGCGCGAGATCGAGGCGGACATGCAGGCCCAGGCGCAGGCCACCCTGGAACGACTCAGCCTCGACGAAGACCGGCTGCCCATGGGCCTGTGCCTGTATGACCCCGAATGGCACCAGGGCGTAATCGGCATCCTCGCTTCACGCATCAAGGACCAGGTGCATCGCCCGGTGATCGTGTTCGCGGCGGCGGGCGAGGGCGACATCAAGGGCTCGGCCCGCTCGGTGCCCGGGGTGCATATCCGTGATGTGCTGGATGCCGTGGCTGCTCGCCATCCCGGCATGATCCGCAAATTCGGCGGTCATGCCATGGCCGCCGGCCTGTCCCTGCCGCAAAAGCACTTCCAGGATTTCCAGGCCGCCTTCGCAGCCGAGACGGCACGTCACCTGAGTGAAGACGATCTGCATGGGGTGCTGCACAGTGATGGTGAACTGGGCGTGGCGGACCTGGATCTCGAACTGGCGGAAATCCTGCGCAACGCCGGGCCCTGGGGACAAGGCTTTCCCGAACCGCTGTTCGATGGCCGCTTCGAAGTGCTGGAGCAGCGCATCGTCGGCGAACGCCATCTCAAGCTGCGGGTACGGCCGGAAGGGGGGCAGCCCCTGGAGGCCATTGCCTTCTTCCAGTCCGAACATGCCGACCTCGGCCGTGGCGAACGGGTACGCCTGGCCTATCGGCTGGATGTGAATGAATTTCGCGGGGTGCGCTCCACCCAGTTACGGGTGGAGTTCGTGGAACGCGGCGGTTAGACGCGACGACGCGCCAGGCCGAACAGGGCCAGCAAGCCTGAACCGAGCAGCCACAGGGCGGCGGGTACCGGTACTTCCTGAGTGGCAGGAACGGCAGGAATGGTGGAAAAATGATGGACCGGCTTGACCAGAATGACCAGGTCGAAGTAATCCCGTGCTCCGCCGCCCGTGACATTTTCCCAGGTCGACAGGTGGCTGCCGTTGCGTTCCCAATCGGTAACCCGCCAGTCCAGCAAGCTGAATCGGGCATGAGGTTTTTCAGGGAACAGGATTGCCGTCTTGGGCACGGACCGGGCAATCAGGGTCATGCTCGGCATTTCCGCGTTGCTGTTCGACGTAAAGAGTGAAAAGGACCCGATGTTGCTGGTTGTGGTCCAGCGCGAGTGGGAATCCGGGCCGAACCAGATGTCACCCAGGTCGGCGGAATCCGCCAGCAGTGCATCCGGTGTGGCGGGGTATACGGGGCTTGCCTGCACACCCATGGACAACAAAACTGCAATGGAAAAAACGCTATATTTTACAACCCGTAATAGTACCATTTTAATGTACTTCTCCAAAATTATACGCTGGCGAACCAGGCCACAGACGTGGTGCTTGGCTTCTCCATGTGTGGCATTCTAAGCAATAATCGCGCCATAAATAAATATCCAACGCTTACAGAAGGTTACACTTTATCGTCCCTGGCCATGCCGGTCTTGGCTACACGAAATGTAAGAGTCTTCGACAAGTATCCGCTTATCCGTTGGCGATATGCTCCATCCTGGCGCTGATTCGTACGCTTAGGAAGGCCGTGGATGCATGTAAAACAGTTTTATTACAGTGGCGAATGGGATGATTTCGATTAAAAATTAATTGGTTAGAGTTTCATAATATACTGGATGGCTTGGCTGTGGCCTTCATGACTGAAGTGTTAAGATGCTCGACATCCTGGCTACCGGCTCGCCGCGTCCAGTTTGGGTGGCAAGGCGCCTCTCCTGAAATCCCATACCGGCACTGCCTAACAGGCCTCCTGTTAAGCGATTGAACTTGCGTGTAAAAGATTCTCCGTGGTGCTGGCGCAAGCATAGGTGCGCGCGTATGATGGCGGGCTTGTCCGAGGCCCCATGTCACAGAATCACACCATGCTCGAAATCAATCCCGTCCAGAACCGCATCCATGACCTGCAGGAGCGCGCCGCGTCTCTTAGGGGGTATCTTTGACTTCGACACCAAGCAGGAACGCCTGATCGAAGTCTGTCGCGAGCTGGAAGACCCGAACATCTGGAACGACCCCGAACGTGCCCAGGAACTGGGCCGCGAGCGGGCCCGCCTGGAGGAAGTAGTGGAGACCCTGAGCCGCATGGATGGCGGTCTGCGCGATGCCGCGGAACTGCTCGCCATGGCCGCCGAGGAGCAGGACGAGGATACCCTGCAATCCGTGGTCCATGATCTGGAACGCATGGAGCGCGAGGTGGAGGCGCTGGAATTCCACCGCATGTTCTCCGGTGAAATGGATGCCACCAATGCCTTCCTCGACATCCAGGCCGGTGCCGGTGGCACCGAGGCCCAGGACTGGGCCGACATGCTCCTGCGCATGTACCTGCGCTGGGCGGAGCGGCGTGGCTTCAAGACCGAGATCATCGAGGCCTCCGAGGGCGAGGTGGCCGGTATCAAGAGTGCCACGGTGCGCATCGAGGGTTCCTATGCCTATGGCTGGCTGCGCACCGAGACCGGCGTGCACCGGCTGGTGCGTAAATCGCCTTTTGATTCGGGAAACCGTCGTCATACCTCCTTTGCCTCGGTGTTCATCAGTCCGGAAGTGGACGATGATTTCGAAATCGATATCAACCCGGCGGATCTCAAGGTCGATACCTACCGCGCCAGCGGCGCCGGCGGCCAGCACGTCAACCGTACCGAGTCCGCCATCCGGATTACCCATGCGCCCAGCGGCATCGTGGTGGCATGTCAGAGTGACCGCTCCCAGCACAAGAATCGCGCCACCGCCATGAAGCAACTCAAGGCCAAGCTCTATGAAATGGAGATGCAGAAGCGCCGCGCCGAACAGCAGACCCTGGAGGACAGCAAGTCGGACGTCGGCTGGGGCAGCCAGATCCGCTCCTACGTGCTCGACCAGTCGCGCATCAAGGACCTGCGCACCGGCGTGGAGACGGGCAATACCCAGGCGGTGCTGGACGGCGACCTGGATCAATTCATCGAGGCCAGCTTGAAGAGCGGGCTGTAGGAGCGGGCTCTGCCCGCGAATCGGACATCAGAAGATCACACGCATGAACAACGAACAGCAACTGGACGAAAACAAACTCATTGCCCAGCGCCGCGAGAAGCTGCGGGAATTGCGCCAGTCCACGGACATTCCCTTTCCCAACGATTTCCGTCGCAATGTCACCGCCGGCGAACTGCATGCCGAATACGACGAGAAGGACGCGGAATTCCTCGCAGCCAATCCGCGCCGGGTGGCGGTGGCCGGACGCATGATGGCCAAGCGGGTGATGGGCAAGGCCAGCTTCACCACCCTCCAGGACATGTCCGGCCGTATCCAGCTGTTCCTGCAGCGCGACGCCCTGCCGGAAGGGGTGTACCAGCAGTTCAAGGGTTGGGATGTCGGCGACATCATCGGCGCCGAAGGGGTGATGTTCAAGACCAAGACCGGGGAACTATCGGTGCAGGTGGACAGCTTGCGCCTGCTCACCAAGTCATTGCGCCCGCTACCGGAGAAATTCCATGGACTGAGTGACCAGGAGACCCGCTATCGCCAGCGTTATGTCGACCTGATTATGAACGAGGTGTCGCGCAACACCTTTTCCACACGCACACGCATGGTGCAGTTCATCCGCAATTTCCTCAACGAGCGGGCCTTCCTGGAAGTGGAAACCCCGATGATGCAGGTGATCCCCGGTGGCGCGGCAGCGCGCCCTTTCGTCACCTTCCACAATGCCCTGGACATGGACCTGTTCCTGCGCATCGCGCCGGAGTTGTACCTCAAGCGACTGGTGGTGGGCGGTTTCGAGCGCGTCTACGAGATCAACCGCAACTTCCGCAACGAGGGATTGTCCACCCGCCACAATCCCGAATTCACCATGCTCGAGTTCTACCAGGCCTATGCTGACTATAATGACCTGATGGACCTGACCGAGGAGCTGTTACGCGGCCTGGCCCTGGAAATCCTGGGCGACACCCGAGTGAATTACCAGGGCGAGGTCTATGACTTCGGCCAGCCGTTCGCGCGCATGACGGTGAAGGAGGCCATCCTGCGCTTCAATGCCGGTGTCCGTGCCGAACAGCTGGAGGATCTGGCCGCGACGCGCGCCCTGGCCGAGAGCCTGGGCATCCAGGTCAAGGACAGCTACGGATTGGGCAAGATCCACATCGAGATCTTTGAGATGACCGCCGAACACCTGCTCAAGAACCCCACCTTCATCACCGCCTATCCCACCGAGGTGTCGCCACTGGCACGCCGCAACGACCGGGATCCTTCCGTCACCGACCGCTTCGAATTTTTTATCGGTGGCCGCGAGATCGCCAATGGTTTTTCGGAGTTGAATGACGCCGAGGACCAGGCGGAACGTTTCCGCAGACAGGTGGAGGAGAAGGATGCGGGCGACGAGGAGGCCATGCACTACGACGCCGACTATGTGCGCGCCCTGGAGCATGGCATGCCGCCCACCGCCGGCGAGGGCATCGGCATCGACCGGCTGGTGATGCTGTTCACCGACGCGCCGTCCATCCGCGACGTGCTGCTGTTCCCGCATATGCGGCCGGAATAGAACATCCGCGGGAACGGGCTGGAAACTCAGGCCGACAGGCGTACCCGGTTCTTGCCTTCCCGCTTGGCGAGATAACAGGCCTGGTCGGCGGCCTTGACCGCGTGCCAGCCATCCATGCTGTCCACCTCCATGGGTGCGATCCCGATACTCACCCCCACGCCGATCCGGGTGTCGGGATCGGCCTGGAGCCGGTATTCCTCGATGCGGCTACGCATCTCCTCGGCAATGTCGCGGGCCTGTTCCGGCCCGCAGTTGCGCAGCAGCACCGCGAACTCGTCACCGCCCAGGCGGGCGAGGTGGTCGCCCATGCGCATGCAGGATTCGAGGATGCGGCACAGATTGATCAGCAATTCATCTCCGAGGGCATGGCCGAAGCGGTCATTGATGGGCTTGAAATCATCCAGGTCGATGTAGACCAGGCAGTGGCCGACTTGGGTGCGGCGCGATTGTCCCAGCGCCCGCTCCAGTACCTGGCCGAAGCCATTGCGGTTCAGCACCCGGGTCAGCGGGTCGTGGGCGGCCTGCCAGGCCATACGGTCCGATTCCCGCTTCTGCCAGGTGACGTCACGGAAGATATAGGCCACCTGGGCCAGACTGCCGTCCGGGGCATGGATGGGGGCAATGATTTCCTCGATCAGCACCTGGCCGCCCGTGCGGTGACCCAGGCACAGGTAGCGGGTCAGGCGACTGATCGTACCCTCGGCCTCTGCCAGGAACTCCGGCCTGTCAAGCTCGACGTCGGAATCCGCCTGGCGCAGGACATAGATTTTCTCGAGGGGCTGTCCCAGCGCCTGCGATTCCTTCCAACCGGTCAATTGCATGGCCACCGGGTTCATCGACAGGATGCAACCCCTGGCGTCGGTCTTGATCACCCCGTCGGTGATGTTCTGCAAGGTGAGACGCTCGAGTTCCTTTTCCTCGGACAGGGAGTTTTCCACGCTGAGGATGCGGCGACGCACGAAGATCATGGCCCCGAGGGTGAGCCCCAGTACGATCAGGGTGACACCGCACAACAGCCAGAAGGCATTGCGTACATCCCGGTCGGTTTGTACCACCGCCTGGTGGGTTTCCGAGCGCACCAGGCCTACCAGTTCATCGAATACCGTGAGCAGGCGGTTTTCCAGCGGCAGGTCGTCCTGGATCAATCGTTCGATACCTGCTGACCGAAGATCGTGCAGCCTGGTCACGATGTCCTCCTGCAGGGGCTGGGTGGTACGGATCATGCCCATGGCCCGCGTAAGTGCCTCCTGTTCCTGCGGAGTCAATCCCATGGCCAGGAGGCGATCGCGTAGCTCGATGAATTCCGTGGCCAGTTCGTTGAAACGCAGAAATTCCTGGTCGCGCAACCAGGGGTCATCCTTGAAGTACATGGCATACATGCGCAGGGAGCGTTCCCGGATCACCCGGCTCATCTCATGCAGCAGGTCCACCTTGGTGTTGTGGTGTTCATGAATAGTGGCCACCTTGTCGCGCAGGAGGGTCACATAGGACAAGCTGACGAGTGCCAGCGCCAGGATCAGCAGGCTGATACTGACAGTGCCGGCCATGAGGGTTGTGTGAGTCTGGGTTTTCATCGGCCAGGACTGCGGGAGAGGGGAACCATACTGCGGGTGACTGCCATGGTTCGATTGTATGCCCAAGGGGCCGACATAAACAGCCCCTGCTAAAGATATGGGTATTGGGTTGCGGCTGCCTCAGGCGCTTTCCGCCACCGGGAAGGGATAGGGCAGGGATTGGTATTCCAGGGCGGGGCCATCCTTGTCGCCGAGGCGGACATCACCCTGCTCGGCACTGGCGATCTGCACCACCGCAAGCAGTGCATAACCACCATCGGGATGGGGTTCGGAATCCACTACCTTGCCGACACTCTGCTCGTCGCCCTGGGCATCGAAAAGGTCCAGGCCGGCCCGGGGCGGCTCATCCGCGCGAACAAGGGCCAGATACATGCGGCGTTTCAGCTTGCCAAGGTACTGCATGCGCGCCACCACTTCCTGGCCGGGGTAGCAGCCTTTTTTGAAGCTGACGCCATCCACCAGTTGCAGGTTGACCATTTGCGGCACAAAGGCCTCGACGGTTTCCGGCAGGATGGTGGGCAGGCCGGCCTGGATTTCCAGCAGGTTCCAGGCGCCGGCCCCCACGGGGGCACAGTCCACGTTGAGGGCGTTCCAGGTTTTGCAGGCAGCATCGAAGCCGGCATACAGCTGGAAACGGGGGTGGATACCCGGCACCCTGATGATGAGCTGGTGGTCATTCTGGATCACGCCGTCGATTTCGCCGGGTGGCGTGAGGCCGGTCGCACGGGCCAGTTCATCTTCCGCTCCGGGTCCCGACAGGCCGATGGAAATAAATGTGTCGACGGTGTCTTCGATGGTCACCCGCGAGCGCAGGACGAACATACGCAGGCGCTTGACCGTGGCTTCCACCATGCTGGAGGGCATGTGCAGGTAGAAACTGTCACCATGATGGAAGACACGGAAATTGGCGAGCATGCGCCCCTTGGGGGAGCAATAGGCGTTCAGAAGACTGTGCCCCTTGTCGATGCGGCGCAGGTCATTGCTGAACTGTCCCTGGAGGAAGTCCCGGGCATCCTCGCCATGGACGGCCACCAGGCTGTAATGAGACAGGTCGGCAAATACGTTGCCGGTGAGCGCCACTTTGTATTCCCGCTCCGGATTGCCGAAGCTGAGCACCCTGCCGTCATCACCCAGTTCGGCGCCGGCACTGGTGAGAAATCCCTTCCATTCTGCTTTCATGATGCACTGCTCCCGGATGCTTGGGTTTGAATTCCGCCCGTTGGAATGGGCCGCTGGAGTTCGTTGGGCCACAATGGTATAAAACTACCACATTTGCGCGACTTCATGGAGCCATGGCCAGGCCACATTCCCCACCCAGGTACCTCGACCTGCTGCGCATCAAGATGCCGGTGGGAGCGGTGCTCTCCATTGCCCACCGCATTTCCGGCGTTTTGCTGTTCCTCACCCTGCCGCTCATGGTCTACCTGCTGGGTCTTTCCCTGCAAGGACCCGCAGGCTATGCGCGCAGCCTCGACTGGCTCGGGAGCCTGCCGGTGCAGTTGCTGTCGATCCTGCTCGCCTGGTCTCTATTCCACCATCTGTTGGCGGGTATTCGTCATCTTCTGTTGGATATCCACGTCGGAATAGAGAAACCCCAGGCACGCCGTTCCGCCTGGCTGGTGAATCTTGCCGCCCTGGCCCTGCTGGCCTGGGTTCTGCTGGGACGCCTGACATGAGCCGCGGGGCGCAAGGATTGCGAGCCTGGCTGATCCAGCGCGTCACGGCCGTCTACCTGGGTCTGTTCACCCTCTATCTCTTGTTGTTTTTCCTGGTTTCACCACCGGCCACCTACCCGCAGTGGAGCGCCTGGGCCGGAAGCCCACTGGTGGCCATCGGCCTGGCCTTGTATGTCATCGCCGTGCTGCTGCATGCCTGGGTGGGAATGCGTGACGTGTTGATCGATTATGTTCACCCGATCGGGATACGGCTGACACTGCTCGGCATCATGGCGTTTGGCCTGCTGGGTTGCGGCCTGTGGGCCTTGCGCTCCCTGCTGCTGAACTCCGCTCTGTGACCATTGCCGGTCGGAACCACTAAAAGGATGCCCATGGATCTGCCACATCGTCGCTTTGATGCCCTGATCATCGGTGCCGGGGGCGGCGGGTTGCGCGCCGCCCTGCAGCTGTCCCAGGCCGAGGCGCGGGTGGCGGTGGTCTCCAAGGTGTTTCCCACCCGTTCCCACACGGTGGCGGCCCAGGGCGGGGTGAACGCGGCACTGGCCAATGTCCTGCCCGACAACTGGCACTGGCATATGTTCGATACCGTCAAGGGCAGCGACTACCTCGGCGACCAGGATGCCATCGAGTACATGTGTCGGGCCGCCCCCCATGTGGTCTACGAACTGGAACATTTCGGGGTGCCGTTCTCGCGCCTGGACGACGGCAATATCTACCAGCGCGCCTTCGGCGGCCAGAGCCGCAATTTCGGTGGCGAGCAGGCGGCGCGCACCTGCGCGGCGGCGGACCGTACCGGCCATGCCATCCTGCATTCCCTGTACCAGCAGAACATCCGCGCCAAGACCCATTTCTTCGACGAGTACTTCGCCATCGATCTGCTGCACGATGAGCAGGGCTATTTCCTTGGCGCCCTGGTGCTGGAGATCGCCACCGGCAAGCCGCTCATCATCGAGGCCAAGACCACCCTGCTGGCCACCGGCGGTGCCGGCCAGCTGTTCCGCACCAACACCAACGCCCTGATCAACACCGGCGACGGCATGGCCATGGCGCTGCGCGCCGGCATCCCGCTGCAGGACATGGAATTCTTCCAGTTCCATCCCACCGGCATCGCCGGCAAGGGCATGCTCATCACCGAGGGCGCGCGCGGCGAGGGCGGTTACCTGCTCAACGGCGAGGGCGAGCGCTTCATGGAACGCTACGCGCCCAATGCCAAGGATCTGGCCAGCCGCGACGTGGTCAGTCGTGCCATCGCCACCGAGGTGCGCGAAGGCCGCGGCTGCGGCCGTAACAAGGACCATGTGTTGCTCAAGCTCGATCACCTGGGCACGGACATCGTCGCCAAGCGCCTGCCCGGCATCCGCGAGACGGTCAAGACCTTCCTCAACCTGGATCCGGCGGAAAGCCCCATTCCCGTGTATCCCACGGCCCACTACACCATGGGCGGCATCCCCACCGACCGCTACGGCCGGGTGGTGGTGCCGGAGATGCAGGGGGCCGAGGAACCCGTGCCGGGACTGTACGCCGCAGGGGAATGCGCCTGTGTCTCGGTGCATGGCGCCAACCGCCTGGGCGGCAATTCCCTGCTGGACATCCTGGTGTTCGGCCGCGCCGCCGCCAATCACATCATCGAACACCTGCGTGAAACCCGTTACCATCGCCCCCTGCCGGAGAGCGCCACCGATCAGGCATTGGCGCGTCTGGCGCGCTGGGAGCAGAAAGGGGAGGGCGAGTCGGTGGACGAGCTGCGCAAGGCCCTGACCCGGATCATGGAGGATCACTGTGGCGTGTTTCGCAACGAGGAAGTGATGCGCGCCGGCCAGGAAAAGCTCGTGGCCCTGCAGGAGCGTCTGCAACGGGCGCGCATCAAGGATCACAGCCAGGTGTTCAATACCGCACGCATCGAGGCCCTGGAACTGGAGAACCTCATGGATATCGCCCTGGCCACGGTGAGTTCCGCCCTGGCGCGCCAGGAGAGCCGCGGTGCCCATTCGCGCATCGACTATCCGGAACGGGATGATACCCACTGGCTGCGCCACAGCCTGTACTACAAGGAAGCCATGCGCATGGACTACAAGCCGGTGCGCATCAAGCCCATGACCGTGGATTCCTTCCCACCCAAGGCCCGCACCTACTGAGCGGCGGAGGCGGCATTATGCGATTCTCACTTTACCGGTATGACCCCGACCGGGACACCAAGCCCTACATGCAGGATTTCGACCTGCACGAGGAGCAACTCGAGCCGGGCATGATGCTGCTCGATGCCTTGCTGCTGCTCAAGGCCCAGGACGAGACCCTGAGCTTCCGCCGTTCCTGCCAGGAAGGGGTGTGTGGCTCCGACGGCATGAACATCAACGGACGCAACGGACTGGCCTGCATCACACCGCTGCATGAACTGAAACAGCCCATCGAACTGCGGCCGTTGCCGGGTATGCCGGTGATCCGCGACCTGGTGGTGGACCTCGAACCCTTCTATCGCCAGTACCGGGCGGTCAAACCCTACCTCATCAACGAGGACCCGGTGCCCGAGGTGGAGCGACGCCAGTCCCCCGAGGACCGTGACCAACTCGACGGACTCTACGAATGCATCCTGTGCGCCTGCTGTTCCACCTCCTGCCCCTCCTACTGGTGGAATCCTGACAAGTTCCTCGGGCCGGCCGCCCTGTTGCAGTCCTGGCGTTTCCTCGCCGATTCCCGCGACCAGGCCACGGAGGAACGGCTGGACAGCCTGCAGGATCCCTTCCGGCTGTTCCGCTGCCATACCATCATGAACTGTGTCGAGGTCTGCCCAAAGGGACTCAACCCCACCAAGGCCATCGGCAATATCCGCCAGCTCATGGTGAAACGATCACTGTGAACGATGGCGAGTACAACCGTCTGTATTGGCAGTGCCGGCGCGGCATGCGTGAGCTGGACCTGTTGCTGCAGGGGTTCCTGCGCCAGCACCGGGACTGGCTCGATCGCGAGCGGCAGGCCTGCTTCGAAACCCTGTTGAACTACCCCGACGCCGTACTCCTGGAATGGCTGATGGGGCGGCAGGTCCCCAGCGACAAGGAGGTCGCGCAACTTGTCCAGAACATACGCAACACCGCTACGGCTTGAATTCCGCATGCCCGGCTGGTGGCTGTTGAGCCTCGGCCTGCTGCAGACGGCGACCCTGTTGTTGATCCTGTGGCTGCCCCTGGCCTGGCCCTGGCGGGTGCTGCTGCTGGCCACATGGCTGGTGGCCGGTATGCACAACCTGCGCCTGCATACCTCCCGGCGCCTGATACGGGCGGTATGGCAGGAACAGGATCGTTGGCGATTGTGGTTCGCCGATGGCCGGGAATCCTCCGCGCGGCTCGAGCCGCGCTATTTTCAACGTGGCCCCTTGCTGCAATTGCGCCTGCGTCCGGAGCGATCGCGGGCTTTGCCGCTGCTGATCCTGCCGGGCATGCTGCCCGGGGAATCCCTGCGGCGCCTGAAGGTGCGGCTGCGACTGTTTGCCGACGCGTGATCTCCTCGCATACTATGGTCGGGTGCGCAACGCAGATGGCAATCCATGGCAACCGAAATCGAACGCAAATTCCTGGTGACCCGCGAGGACTGGCGTCTGTCGGCCGACGCCGGCACGCGTTTCCTGCAGGGCTATCTGAACGAGGAGGGACACGCCTCGGTGCGGGTACGCATCGAGGGGGAGTCCGCCAATCTCAACATCAAGAGCGCCGACGCGGGCATACAGCGCCAGGAGTATGAATACTCCATTCCCCTGGAAGATGCTCGCCGGATGCTGGCGGATCTTTGTATCGGCGGGCTGATCGAGAAGACCCGCTTCCGGGTACCCCATAAAGGCCATCTCTGGGAAGTGGATGTGTTCGCGGGCGCCAACGCCGGACTGGTGGTGGCGGAACTCGAGCTCGACGCCGTGGCGGAATCCTTCGAACGACCCGCCTGGCTGGGTGAAGAGGTTTCCCACGATGCGCGCTATTACAATCATTTCCTGGCGCGGCGACCCTGGAAGGATTGGTAATGCCCTGGCGCCAGGCTCTGTGTGCCGTCCTGTTGCTGTGCCTGGCCGCCTGCGGCCAGCCGCGTGACGAGGTAATCCGTTTCGCCCTGGGAGCCGCGCCCACCAACCTGGACCCGCGCTTCGCCACCGATGCCACGTCCACCCGCATCAACCGCCTGCTGTATCGTACCCTGGTGGATTTCGACGACCAATTCCGCCCGGTGCCCTCCCTGGCCCGTTGGGAAGCGCTCGGCCCGCTGCGATACCGGTTTCATCTGGGTGAGGAAGGACGTGATTTTCACGATGGGTCGCGGCTCACGGCCACTGACGTGGCCGCCACCTACGCTTCCGTCCTCGATCCCGCCACCGGCTCACCGCACCGCAGCAGCCTGGAACTGATCGAGCGCATCGAGGTGCTGGATACGGATACCCTGGATTTCCACCTGTCGCGCGCCGATCCCCTGTTTCCCGGCTACCTGGTCATCGGCATTGTACCGGCACAAGCCATCGCCGCCAGGCACCCCTTGCAGGAACGACCATTGGGCAGCGGGCCTTTCCAGCTGCGCGACTGGCCGGAGACCGGACGTCTGCGACTGACGCGCCGGGAGGATGGCCAGGAACTGGAATTCCTGCTGGTGCGCGATCCTACCGTACGGGTGCTGAAATTGCTGCGCGGCGAGGTGGACATGCTGCAGAACGACCTGCCCGCGGAACTGATGCGTTACCTGGAGGCACAGCCGGAACTGCAGGTGCGGCAGCGTCCTGGCAGCAATTTTGCCTACCTGGGTTTCAATCTGCAGGATCCGGCCACCGCGGATCCGCGCGTGCGCCTGGCCATTGCCCATGCCATCGACCGCCGGGCTGTCATCCGCCACGTACTGGGGGAGGGCGCTCGCCCCGCGGCAGCCCTGCTGCCACCCGATCACTGGGCGGGTCACCCGGACCTGGCGCACATCGAACACGATCCGCAACGGGCCCGGGCGTACCTGGAGGCGGCGGGCCATGGTCCCGGGCGTCCCCTGCAGCTCACCTACAAAACCTCGGCGGATCCCCTGCGATTGCGCATTGCCACGGTGTTCCAGCAACAACTGGCGGAAGTGGGGATCGAGGTACGCTTGCAGAGTTATGACTGGGGCACCTTTTATGCCGATATCCGGGCCGGTCAGTTCCAGCTTTACAGCCTGTCCTGGGTGGGTATCAAGACGCCGGACATCTTCCGCTATGCCTTTCACAGCACAGCACTGCCACCGGCAGGCGCCAACCGTGGCCGCCTGGCGGACGACGAGGTGGATCGGCTGATCGAAACGGCCGAGACAGCCGCGGACGAGGAAACACAAGCCGGTGCCTATCGGACCCTGCAGGCACGGTTGCTGGATCTGTTACCCTACGTCCCTCTCTGGTATGAAGATCATGTGTTCGCCGCGCGTGCCGATGTGGAAGGCTACCGCATGG
This sequence comes from Gammaproteobacteria bacterium, assembly GCA_026197075.1. Classification (GTDB taxonomy): domain Bacteria; phylum Pseudomonadota; class Gammaproteobacteria; order DSM-19610; family DSM-19610; genus JAIVHA01. The sequence continues at coordinate 181,846 of JAPHQV010000013.1, forward strand.
CGGCCGATGGCAATTACGATGGCGTGCAATGGGTGCGCCGCACCGGGATGCAATGACAGCGATGGCTGAAAAACAAATCCAGATCAGTCTCGCCGACCAGCGCCTCTGGCTGCTCGATGCGCGGGGCGTGCTGGGGGAGTGGTCTATTTCGAGTGCCCGCAACGGCGCCGGGGAGTTGATGGGCAGTGAATGCACCCCCCGTGGCTGGCACAGGGTGCGCGCCCGGATCGGCGCCGGCTGCCCACCAGGGACGGTGTTCGTGGCGCGCCGCCCCACAGGCGAGCATTACAGCCCGGAGCTGGC